>NZ_JBIWOX010000007.1:0-321737 GCF_044767975.1 Streptomyces sp. NPDC101181
GGCCCTGCCCGCGGTACCCCCCACCCAACCCCCAGCCGTCCCCGGGGGCGGGCGCCCGCCGGGCGGGCGGCGCGGCGCGCGCGCCCGCCCGCCCCCCCCCCCCCGCCCCCGTACCTCTCCCCCGTACGGGCCGCGTCCGCCGCGCCCCTACCGCTTCACTGCTTCGGCTTCGGCCGCCACACCACCAGCGCGCTGGTCTGCTGCACGTCCTGGTAGGGCACCAGATCGCGACGGTAGGAGGCGTGCACCTGGGCCTCGCGCTGCTGCATGGCCACCGCCGCGCCGTCCACCGCCGCCGAGAGTTCGGCGACGCGCTGCTGGAGCGCGGTCACCTGGTTCTCCAGCTCGATGATCCGCTTGATGCCCGCGAGGTTGATGCCCTCGTCCTGCGACAACTGCTGCACCGTGCGCAGCAGTTCGATGTCGCGGGCGGAGTAGCGCCGGCCGCGCCCGGCCGTACGGTCCGGGGAGACCAGGCCGAGACGGTCGTACTGGCGCAGCGTCTGCGGGTGCAGCCCCGACAGCTGGGCCGCGATCGAGATCACGTACACCGGTGTCTCGTCGGTCAGCTGGTACGGATTGCGTCGACGGCCGTCCATCTCATGCTCCCTTCGCAGCCTGGAACAGTTCCGCCCGCGGGTCCTCGTCCGCGGTCGCCTCGCGGTAGGCGTCCAGGGCGTCCCTGGCCTCCTCGCCGAGGGAGGTGGGGACCGCCACCTCCACGGTGACCAGCAGGTCGCCGCGGGAGCCGTCCTTGCGCACCGCTCCCTTGCCCCGGGCGCGCATCGTACGCCCGTTGGGGGTGCCGGCGGGAAGCTTCAGGGTGACCGGGGGGCCGCCGAGGGTGGGGACCTTCACCTCGCCGCCGAGCGTCGCCTCCACGAAGGTGACGGGCACGGTGACCGTGAGGTTGTCGCCCTTGCGGCCGAAGACCGGGTGGGCGCCGACGTGGACGACCACGTACAGATCGCCCGCCGGACCACCGCGCTCGCCCGGACCGCCCTTGCCGCGCAGCCGGATCCGCTGGCCGTCGGAGACGCCCGCGGGGATGCGCACCTGCATGGTCCGGGCCGACTTCGCCCGGCCGCTGCCCTTGCACACCTCGCAGGGGTCCTGGGCGATGAGGCCCCGGCCCTTGCAGTCGACGCAGGGGTCGGTGAGCGAGAAGCCGCCGCCGCTGCCGCGCGAGACCTGGCCGGTGCCGACGCAGGTCGGGCAGACCCTGGGGGTGCCGTTCTTGTCGCCGGTGCCGGAGCACGCCTTGCAGGGCGCCTGGCTGGACATCCGCAGCGGGACCGTGGCCCCGTCGACCGCCTCGGTGAAGCTGAGCGTCACCTCGGACTCGATGTCCTGGCCGCGCCGCGGCTGGACGCGGGTGCCCGCGCCGCCCCGGTTGAACAGCCCGCCGAAGACGTCGCCGAGACCGCCCCCGCCGCCGAAGCCGCCGCCCGCGCCGCCCTGGGTGCCGCCCGGTGCGCCGCCGCCAAAGAGGTCGCCCAGGTCGAAGTTGAAGTTGCCGCCCGCACCACCGGGGCCGGGGCGGAAGCCGCCGTTGCCGAAGAGGGCGCGCGCCTCGTCGTACTCCTTGCGCCGCTTGGCGTCACCGAGGACGTCGTTCGCCTCGGAGATCTCCTTGAAGCGCTCCTCCGCCTTGGTGTCGCCCTTGTTGGCGTCGGGGTGGTTCTCCCGGGCGAGCTTGCGGTACGCCTTCTTGATCTCGGCGTCGGTGGCGTCCTTGGGGACGCCGAGGACCTTGTAGTAGTCCTTCTCGACGAAGTCCTTCGTGCTCATCGACGTCCCTCCTTCCGGACGATCGGCCGAGCGGCCGGCCCGTGGGCCGGCCGCCGGGCCGGTCGGTGTGCGCCGTGGTGGCCGGACGGATCACCGTCAGGCCTCCTCGGTGCCACCGCTCTCCTCGTCGTCTGCCTTCTTCTCTTCCTTCGCCGCGGCGGGCGTGGCGCCCGGCTGCGGCTCGGCCACGGCCACCCGCGCGGGGCGGATGGTGCGTTCGCCGATGCGATACCCCGGCTGAAGGATCGCCACGCAGGTCGTCTCGGTGACGTCCGGCGCGTAGCTGTGCATCAGGGCCTCGTGGATCGTCGGGTCGAAGGGCTCGCCCTCCTTGCCGAACTGCTGGAGGCCCAGCTTCGCGACGACGGTCTCCATCGACTCGGCCACCGACTTGAAGCCGCCGACCAGCTCGCCGTGTTCCCGCGCGCGGCCGACGTCGTCGAGGACGGGAAGCAGCTCGGACAGGAGGTTCGCCACGGCGATCTCCTTGACCGTGACCCGGTCCCGCTCGACGCGGCGGCGGTAGTTCTGGTACTCGGCCTGGAGCCGCTGGAGGTCCGCGGTGCGCTCGCCGAGCGCCGTGCGGGCCTGGTCCAGCTGGGCCGTCAGACCGACGGTCGGGTCGGTGTCCCCGGCCGGGGCCGCCGCCTCCTCCTCGGAGGGGTCGGCGGCCTTCGGCTCGGCGTCATCAGGGGTGGCGCCGGAGGGGACGTCGGGCTTCTCCTCGAAGCCCGGAGTCTCCTCGGTCACGCCGCACCGCCCTTGGTGTCCTTGGTGTCCTTCTCGTCGTCCACGATCTCGGCGTCGACGACGTCGTCGTCGGCCTTGCCCTGGGCGTCGCCCGGAGCCTCGGCGCCCGGCGTCGCACCCTCGGCCTGGGCGTTGGCGTACATCGCCTGGCCCAGCTTCTGGGAGACGGCGGCGACCTTCTCGGTGGCCGTACGGATCTCGGCGGTGTCCTCGCCCTTGAGCTTCTCCTTCAGCTCGCCGACGGCGGTCTCCACCTCGGTCTTGACGTCCGCGGGGACCTTGTCCTCGTTGTCCTTGAGGAACTTCTCCGTCTGGTAGACGAGCTGCTCGCCCTGGTTGCGCGACTCGGCGGCCTCGCGGCGGGCGTGGTCCTCCTCCGCGTACTTCTCGGCCTCCTCACGCATCCGGTTGACCTCGTCCTTCGGCAGCGAGGAGCCGCCGGTGACGGTCATCTTCTGCTCCTTGCCGGTGCCGAGGTCCTTGGCGGCGACGTGCATGATGCCGTTGGCGTCGATGTCGAAGGCGACCTCGATCTGCGGCACCCCGCGCGGGGCCGGCGGCAGACCGGTCAGCTCGAACATCCCGAGCTTCTTGTTGTACGCCGCGATCTCGCGCTCGCCCTGGTAGACCTGGATCTGGACGGACGGCTGGTTGTCCTCGGCCGTCGTGAAGATCTCGGAGCGCTTGGTCGGGATCGTGGTGTTGCGCTCGATCAGCTTGGTCATGATGCCGCCCTTGGTCTCGATGCCGAGGGACAGCGGGGTGACGTCGAGGAGCAGGACGTCCTTGACCTCGCCCTTGAGGACACCGGCCTGGAGCGAGGCGCCGATGGCGACGACCTCGTCCGGGTTCACACCCTTGTTGGCCTCCTGGCCACCGGTCAGCTCCTTGACGAGCTCGGCGACGGCGGGCATACGGGTGGAGCCACCGACGAGAACGACGTGGTCGATCTCGGAGAGCTGGATGCCCGCGTCCTTGATGACGTTGTGGAACGGGGTCTTGCAGCGGTCCAGCAGGTCCGAGGTCAGCTGCTGGAACTGCGAGCGCGTGAGCTTCTCGTCCAGGTGCAGCGGGCCCTCGGCGGACGCCGTGATGTAGGGCAGGTTGATCGTGGTCTCGGTCGAGGACGACAGCTCGATCTTCGCCTTCTCCGCGGCCTCGCGGAGACGCTGGAGAGCCATCTTGTCCTTGGACAGGTCCACGCCGTGCCCGTTGGCGAACTGCTTCACCAGGTAGTCGACGACGCGCTGGTCCCAGTCGTCACCACCGAGGTGGTTGTCGCCGTTGGTGGCCTTCACCTCGACGACGCCGTCACCGATCTCCAGGAGGGACACGTCGAAGGTGCCGCCACCGAGGTCGAAGACGAGGATCGTCTGGTCGTCCTTGTCCAAGCCGTACGCCAGGGCGGCGGCGGTCGGCTCATTGACGATGCGCAGGACGTTGAGGCCCGCGATCTCACCGGCCTCCTTGGTCGCCTGACGCTCGGAGTCGTTGAAGTACGCCGGGACGGTGATGACCGCGTCGGTCACCTTCTCGCCCAGGTACGACTCGGCGTCGCGCTTCAGCTTCTGCAGGATGAAGGCGCTCATCTGCTGCGGGTTGAAGCTCTTGCCGTCGAGGTCGATCTTCCAGTCCGTGCCCATGTGGCGCTTGACGGAGCGGATGGTCCTGTCGACGTTGGTGACCGCCTGGCGCTTGGCGACCTCGCCGACGAGCACCTCGCCGTTCTTGGCGAAGGCGACGACGGACGGCGTGGTCCTGGCGCCTTCGGCGTTGGTGATGACGGTGGGCTCGCCGCCTTCCAGAACGCTGACGACGGAGTTAGTCGTGCCCAGGTCGATGCCGACCGCACGTGCCATTTCAATTCCTCCAACTGACTACTTGAGCGGATCTGACTCAAGAATGCACGACACCGCTCCCCGAGTCAACAGACCTGAGTCGAGCAGACTCAACTTAAGTGCTTATACGGAACACATCCGCGCTGGTGCGAGCCTCACGCGGGCGCTCCCCGGGCACCACATGGACGCACCGGCACACGCCACGCCCCCCACATCCCGCGCACACCACCCGCCCCACCGTCCCATCGTGGGATCGTTCTGTCACAAAATGCCGCGAGACGGTCACACCGTCCGCGAACGGCGGTTTCACCGTGGATCGTCACACCATCGACCCTCGAACCCCGGGTGGGCGCGCGATGCAGAACGCGAGGAAGCGGCGCGTACGACAGAGCAGACAGCGGAAGAACGAGAAGGCGAAGCGGAGGGACCAGACCCTGCAGAGCCCCCGGAGCACACCGGCCCCGGTCCCCCCGCAGCCCGCACCACCGGCCACGCACGCGGACACGTCCGCAGGTACGGCTGTACCCACCAACGCATCCCTGGGTACGGCCGCGCATGCGAACTCGGCCCCGGGCGCGGACTCGTCCCTGGGCGCGGGCGCAGGCGCGACCGCAGCCACACCCCCAGCGGCCGCCCCGCCGTCGCAGCCGCCGCCACCCCAGGTGCCACCGCGCCGGCGGCATACCTCCGCGCGCCGTCCGGCGAACCCGGGCACCACCCGCGGCCACTTCCCCTCCCGCCCCGCCGCCCGCCTCACCGGCCTGACGGACCGGGCCGAGCGCCTGGCGGACCGCGTCACGCCGCGGGTGACGGCGGAACGGCTGCTGGACCTGGCCCTCGGCACCGTCCTGCTGGCGCTGACCGCCCCCGCCGTGGCCCTCGCCGCCCTAGCCCTGACCGCCCGGCGCACTCCGGGCGGCGCCTGGGACCACCGCCCCCGCAGCGGCCTGGACGGCAGGGTCTTCGCACTCCGCAGCCTGCGCACCCGCAGGCTGCGGCTCGACCTGTTCTCCCGGCTCCCCCACGTCGTACGGGGCGACCTCGCCCTCGTCGGCCCCGCCCCGCTGGCCCCGGGCGACCCCCGGGCGGCGCACCCCGGGGCGCGGCGGTGGCGGCAGGAGCTGCGGCCCGGACTGACCGGCCTGGCGCAGGTGCGGGCCCGCTCGAACCTGCCCTGGGACGACCCCGCCCTGCTCGACCAGCACTACGCGGAGCACCATGGAGTAGCGCTGAACCTGGCGATTCTGGCGGAAGCCGTACGCAGCACCCTGCGGGCGGCCCTCCCGAGGACCCGTCCGGCCGACGCGCGGACCGAGGCACGACCAAGGCACACCTGAGCGACACAGATCACCGCCCACCCGGCTACAGCGGGGTGGGCTCAGTGGATAGTGTCAGCACAGACCATAAAAGTTACTGCTTAGTAGTAGTGGGCAGTCGTACGTCACTGGATCCCGCTCTCGCAGGCCCGAGGAGCCCTACTCATGCAACTCGCCGCGATCATCGTGTCGCTGGTGCTGACGGTCGTCGGCGTTGCGCTCATCTGCCGAGCCGTCGCGCAGATCTACCGCTTCGTCCGTCTCGGACAGCCGGTACCCGCAGGCAGCCGCACCGACGACCCCAAGCAGCGGACGATCACCCTGGTCAAGGAGTTCCTCGGCCACACCCGGATGAACCGGTGGGGCATCGTCGGCTTCGCCCACTGGTTCGTCGCCATCGGCTTCCTGACCCTGCCGCCGACCCTGGCCCAGGCGTACGGGCAGCTCTTCCAGGCCGACTGGGTGCTGCCGGTCATCGGCGGCTTCCTGCCGTTCGAGATGTACATCGAGTTCATCGGCCTGATGACGGTCGTGGGCATCCTGATCCTGATGGCGATCCGGCTGCTCAGCCTGCCCTCCCGGGCGGGCCGCAAGTCCCGGTTCGCGGGCTCGAAGGCCTGGCAGGCGTACTTCGTCGAGTACGTCATCCTCACCATCGGCCTGGCGATTCTCGTACTGCGCGGCCTGGAAGGCGCGATCCACCACGTCGACAGCTACGACGCCGCCTACTTCGTGTCGTACCCGCTGGTCCTGGCGTTCAAGGGCCTGTCGCTGTCCACGCTCCAGACGCTGATCTACTTCACCGCGATGGTCAAGATCGGCACCTCGCTGATCTGGATGATCACGGTCTCGCTCAACACCAACATGGGCGTCGCCTGGCACCGGTTCCTCGGCTTCCCGAACATCTGGTTCAAGCGGAACGCGGACGGCGAGGTCGCGCTCGGCGCGCTCCAGCCGATGACGACGGGCGGCAAGGAGATCGACTGGGAGGACCCGGCCGAGGACGCGGTCTTCGGCGTCTCCCAGGTCGAGCAGTTCTCCTGGAAGGGCATCCTCGACTTCTCCACCTGCACCGAGTGCGGCCGCTGCCAGTCGCAGTGCCCCGCCTGGAACACCGGCAAGCCGCTCTCGCCGAAGCTCCTGATCATGTCGCTGCGCGACCACGCCCACGCCAAGGCGCCCTACCTGCTCGCGGGCGGCGGCAAGACGATGGAGGGTGAGGAGAAGGCCGGCGAGGAGCAGCTGAAGGACGTGCCCGCGGCCGCCCTGGCCGAGGCCGAGCGCCCGCTGATCGGCACGGCCGAGGAGAACGGCGTCATCGACCCGGACGTCCTGTGGTCCTGCACCACCTGCGGCGCCTGCGTCGAGCAGTGCCCGGTGGACATCGAGCACATCGACCACATCGTCGACATGCGCCGCTACCAGGTCATGATCGAGTCCGCGTTCCCGTCCGAGGCGGGCACGATGCTCAAGAACCTGGAGAAGAAGGGCAACCCCTGGGGTCTGGCCAAGAAGGCCCGCGTGGAGTGGACCAAGGAGGTCGACTTCGAGGTCCCGATCGTCGGCAAGGACGTCGAGGACCTCACCGAGGTCGACTACCTGTACTGGGTCGGCTGCGCGGGCGCCCTGGAGGACCGGGCCAAGAAGACCACCAAGGCCTTCGCGGAGCTGCTGCACATCGCGGGCGTCAAGTTCGCGATCATGGGCGGCGACGAGAAGTGCACCGGCGACTCCGCCCGCCGCCTGGGCAACGAACCGCTGTTCCAGCAGCTCGGCCAGGAGAACGTGGCCATGCTGAACATGGCGTACGGCGAGTCCTTCGACGAAGAGGGCAACGTCGAGCCGGAGACGAAGAAGCCCAAGTCGTCGAAGAAGATCGTCGCGACCTGCCCGCACTGCTTCAACACGATCGCCAACGAGTACCCGCAGCTCGGCGGCGAGTACGAGGTCATCCACCACACGCAGCTGCTCCAGCACCTCATCGACGAGGGCAGGCTGATCCCGGTGACCCCGGTCGAGGGCCTGATCACCTACCACGACCCGTGCTACCTGGGCCGTCACAACAAGATCTACACCCCGCCGCGCGAGATCATCGCGAAGGTCCCGGGCCTGCGGAACGAGGAGATGCACCGCCACAAGGAGCGCGGCTTCTGCTGCGGCGCCGGCGGCGCGCGGATGTGGATGGAGGAGCGGATCGGCAAGCGCGTCAACAACGAGCGCGTCGACGAGGCCCTCGCCCTCAACCCGGACATCGTCTCCACCGCCTGCCCGTTCTGCCTGGTCATGCTGACCGACTCGGTCAACAGCAAGAAGAACGACGGTCAGGCCAAGGAGTCCATCCAGGTCGTGGACGTCTCCCAGCTCCTCCTGGAGTCCGTGAAGACGCCCGTCGACCCGTCCGGGCAGCCGGACGGGGTGGACGCACCGGAGCCCGAACCGGCACAGTGACGTAACGCGCCAGCGCGATGAGCGGCCGGACCTGCCTCGGGGGCAGGACCGGCCGCTTCCGCGTGGTGGCGCCGGGCCCGGCCCGGCAATGACTTCCGGCCCGGTCCGGCTACGTATCCCCCGGGGGGGGCGGTCGCATGTGAGCCCGGCCATGTACGGGACGAGGCATCTGGAGCATCATGTGCCCGGGACCGCGGGCGTCGGACCAGCCCGAACCGGGCGGCCGGGAACCGCCGCCCCGGCCGAACCGGATCGCCCCCGCGGACACGGCAACCGGCAGACGGCAGAAAGCCGGGGCCAGGAGCCGAGGGCGAACCGGCAGACCGGCAGACCGGCAGAGCACCCACCGACGAACGAGGGCGGCCCGTGCGCACACGCAACACGCACCAGAAGAGACGGGCCACGGCCGCCGGTCCGACGCTCACCGCCCTCACCACCACGGCCTGCGCGGCCCTGCTCCTGACGCTCACGGCCTGCGGCACCAGCCCGCCCCCTTCCGGGCCCGCCGAGTCCCCCCGGCCCGCGGGTTCCTCAGGGTCCGCGGAGTCCGGCAAGTCCGCGGAGTCCGGCAGGTCCACCGATTCCGCCGGGCTCTCCGGCAAGAACGGTGACACCCCACCGGAAGCGCGAGCCGAGGCGCACGCTGAGTCCCCGGCCACGTCATCGGCTTATCCGGCGGGCACCCCCCGCATCCCCGTGCCCCGCGGCACCGGCAGCCGCGTCCCGTACGACTTCAACGGCGACGGCCACCGCGACCTGGTCATCGACGACCTGGTCAAGGCCCCGAAGGACAGCCACGGCGACGACGCGGGCATCGGCATCGTCTACGGCACCGCGGACCGCCCCCTGGACCCGGCCGCCCGGCAGCTGCTGAGCGCCCGCGCGAACGCGGCGAAGTCCGGCGACACGCTGCCCGTCGCGTTCGAGTCGGAGGCGGCCTGCGACCTGGACCGGGACGGGTTCACGGACCTGATCGTCTCCACCGACCCCCCGTACAACGGCGTCGGCGCCCCGCCCGTCCCTCTCCAGATCCTCTTCGGCTCGCCCGAGGGCCTGACCGGCACGGCGGTCACCCTTCGCATCCCGCATACGGCCCGATCCGGCACCGAGTGGCCCGAGCGGCCGGTGTGCGACGACTTCGACGGCGACGGCCGGAGCGACCTCGCGGTCACCGCGAGCGCGGGACAGGTCACGTTCCTGACCGGCCCCTTCACCCGCGCCGGGGCGTCGCGCGGCGCGGAACTGCTGCCCGGCGGCGGCCCGTACCTCTACGCCCCCGAACCCCGGGAGGACACCGACGGGGACGGCTACGACGACCTTGTCGCCGCCACCCGCCCGCATGAGCCCGGCCGGGCGGGCAGGGGCACCCTGCTGCTCGGCTCCGCGCGGGGCCCGGCGCGCGGGGGCGGCCCGTACACGTTCACGGCGGAGAGACTTCCCAGCGCGCCGCTGAACGCGACGGACCCGGCGGCCTACCCGAGCGACGCGCACACCACCCTTCTGGCGCACGGCGACTACGACGGCGACCGCAGGCCGGACACGGTGGTGCGGACATCCCGGGGAGAGCGGCAGGACCTGATCGCCCTCTACCCGGCCGGTAACACGAAGAGCCCATTGGCCGTCTTCTCCACGACGCTGTTCCTGCCCTGAACTCCCCCTGAGACCGGCCCTCCCACCCCGTCGACGGCCCCTAGGGGATGTCACAGCTAGGCAGCAATGGCGGGCAGGTTCCCCGGGCCCCCACCCCGCACCGCCGGGGACCAGGTACGTTCGACGGGTGGCTGGATTCAGGATCGGACGCGGCCGGGACAACCGCACCCCGCAACAACCGCAGCAGCAGCGGCAGCAGCCGTACGGAGGGCAGGCAGCACAGCCGCCGTACGGTGATCAGCCGTGGCCGCCGGCCGGAGACGGCCCCGGCAACGGCGCCGCACCACCGCCGTACGGAGCCCCGCAGGGCGCCCCGTACAACGCGGGCGGCTACACCCCGCAAGCCCAGGGCGGATACGGACACGGCGGGCAGGGCGGGCAGGGCGGGCAGGGCCACGGCGGCCATCACCACGGCGGCGGACACCACGGGGGTGGCGGACACGGCGAACCGGAGTACTTCGGCGACCCGTACGCGGACCCCGCGCCCCACGACCCGTACGCCAACAACCCGGGCCACACGCAGGCGTTCCGCGTCGACGAGGACCCGTACGGCGACGGCAACACCTACCGCGCCGGTCACGCTCCCGCCCAGCCGGCGGGCCCGCAGCTGCGCTGGAAGGAGCTGCTGACCGGCATCGTGACGCGTCCCGGCCCGACGTTCTGGCAGATGCGGGACTACCCGGTCTGGGGCCCGGCGCTGATCGTCACGTTCCTCTACGGCCTGCTCGCGATCTTCGGCTTCGACAAGGCCCGCGACGAGGCGATCAACGCGACGATCTCGACGGCCGTGCCGTACGTCCTGTTCACCGGCGTCGGCTTCGTCATCGGCGGCCTGGTCCTCGGCGCGGTGACCCACACCCTGGCCCGCCAGCTCGGCGGTACGGGCGCGTGGCAGCCGACGGTGGGCCTGTCGATGCTGATCATGTCGATCACGGACGCGCCGCGCCTGCTCTTCGCCGTCTTCCTGGGCGGCGAGAACTCCCTGGTCCAGATCCTGGGCTGGCTCACCTGGCTGGCGGCCGGGGCGCTGTTCACCTCGATGGTGAGCAAGTCGCACGACCTGCCCTGGCCGAAGGCGCTGGGGGCGTCGGCGATCCAGCTGATCGCGCTGCTGTCGATCATCAAGCTGGGCACGATCTGAGCGAAGCGGAAGGCCCCGGAGCGCCGGCGCGCTCCGGGGCCTTTCGGCTGCGACCAGGCAGAGGCGGGAAACCTGCCCCCGAGCAGGACCGCGACACCTGACCCGAGCAGGGGCGGAAGACCTGACCTAGGCGTCAAGGATCTGCCCGTCCCGCCGAACGACGGGCTTCTCGACGGACCAGGGGAAGTTGATCCACTGGTCGGTCTTCTTCCACACGTACTCGCACTTCACGAGGGAGTGGGACTTCTCGTAGATGACGGCGCTGCGGACCTCGGCGACGTGGTCGACGCAGAAGTCGTGGACCAGCTTGAGCGTCTTGCCGGTGTCGGCGACGTCGTCGGCGATCAGGACCTTCTTGTCGGAGAAGTCGATCACGTTGGGGACGGGCGCCAGCATGACCGGCATCTCCAGGGTCGTCCCGACGCCGGTGTAGAACTCCACGTTCACCAGGTGGATGTTCTTGCAGTCGAGGGCGTAGGCGAGCCCGCCCGCGACGAACACGCCGCCCCGGGCGATGCTGAGGACGACATCGGGCTCGTACCCGTCGTCGGCGACGGCCTGGGCCAGCTCGCGCACGGCGCGCCCGAAGCCCTCGTAGGTCAGGTTTTCCCGCACGTCACTCGCCATGGTTGATCACACCTGGGTCCGATGGAAGTTCTGGAAGGACCGCGAGGCCGTTGGCCCCCGCTGCCCCTGGTACCGCGACTCGTACCGCTCGGAGCCGTAGGGGAACTCGGCGGACGAGGTCAGCCTGAACAGACACAGCTGCCCGATCTTCATCCCAGGCCACAGCTTTATCGGCAGGGTCGCGAGGTTCGACAGCTCCAGGGTCACGTGACCGGAGAACCCGGGGTCGATGAACCCGGCCGTCGAGTGCGTCACCAGCCCGAGCCGCCCGAGCGAACTCTTGCCCTCCAGCCTCGAGGCCAGATCGTCGGGGAGCGAGATCACCTCGTACGTGGACGCCAGCACGAACTCGCCCGGGTGCAGGATGAACGCCTCGTCCCCCTCCGGCTCGACGGTCCGCGTCAGGTCGGGCTGCTCCACGGCGGGATCGATGTGCGGATACCGGTGGTTCTCGAACACCCGGAAGTAGCGGTCGAGCCGCACGTCGATGCTCGACGGCTGCACCATCGAAGGGTCGTACGGATCGATACGGACTCGCCCGGCGTCGATCTCGGCCCGGATGTCCTTGTCTGAGAGAAGCACGCCCCGAGGATACGCAGAACGCCCGACCCCACCCCAACCGGACCACCACGCACACGGCCCCAGCCCGCCATCGCTCAACGCGCCGACGGACCGTTCCGACCCCTGCCGCTCCTACCGCCGCCCTGCCTCCAGGGCGTCCCCGGATCCCCGCTCCAGCTACTCGAACTACTCCAGCTGCTCCGGCTGCTACCGCTTCTCGAACGCCACCGGCACGGCCTGCCGCAACCGGGCACACCGAGGACACCGGATCAACCGCCCCGGCCCGATCCGACCGGCCCCGAGCTGCTGCATCGGGAACGACGAGGTAGCGAAAACGTGCCCGTCGGCACAGCGGACGAGGGTGCGCTCCATCGACTGCATCAAGTCCCTTCCCCAATTCCATATGGACGAGAAAGCCACATTAGGGGATGAACAGGACGCCACACCGCACGGCACTCCGCCCACCCAACCTACGCCCCCAACTCCCGCCCCCCATACGGCACGCACGGCGAGGAGGCCCCGCGGCACATTCGCCGGGGGCCTGACATGGGGTAGAGTGATGAGCGGTGCAGCGCCGGTGATCATCGGCACGCTTCGCGGGTGTAGTTTAATGGTAGAACATGAGCTTCCCAAGCTCAGAGCGCGAGTTCGATTCTCGTCACCCGCTCCACGACTAAGGCCCAGGTCATCGACCCGGGCCTTGTTTGTTGTCTGGACCACTTCAGGCGTCGCGCACCAGATCCGCACCAGAAGGCTTGTCCTTGGCCTTCGCGCGGTCGGCGCGCACGAGATCGTCCAGGCCGCCGGCCACTTCCTGCTGACGCTCAAGGTCGGAGTGCTGGTAGATCATCGCGGCCTTCTCCGAGGACTGCCCGGCCCGGACCATCGTGTCCTTGAGGGTGGCCCCGGATCGGGTGGCGAGCGTGTGCCCCGTGTGCCGGAGGTCGTAGAAGCGGAAGCCGTCCGGCATCCCAACGGCCACACGGGCCTTGCGCCACTTCCGCCCGAAAGTCGACCGGCGGAACGGCTTGCCCTTCTCCCCCACGAACAGCAGCCCATCCGGTCCCTTCTCGGCGTACCAGTCCAGGTGACGTCGGAGGTCGGTCCGGAGAAAGGCCGGCAGAACCACGACGCGCTTACCCGCTTCCGACTTGGTGTCGCCGGGAGCGCGGCGGCCGGTGGTCAGCTCCGGGGCAGCCATGCGCACGCGGATGGTCATCTGGTCCAGGTCCACATCCCTGCGTCGCAGCTCGGCCTGTTCCTCCGGCCTCATAGGTCCGTACGCGCCAAGGAAGACCATCAGCCGCCACCGAGGGCCGAGGGCATTGGCGAGCGCGTCGACCTGGGCGACAGTGGCGATCTGGCGTTCGGCGGACGACTCCTTCCCGGCGCCCTTGATACGGCATGGGTTGCGCCGGATCAGCTCGTCATCGACCGCGGTTTCCATAATGGCCTTGAGCAGCCGGTACGACTTGGCCACGGTCGTGGCGGCCCCGGTCGACGAGAGCCGTTCGGTCCGCCAGGTACGGACACGGGGCGCAGTGATCTCGTCCAGGTCCAGGTCCTCGAAGGTGGGCAGGACATGAAGCCGTAGGAGCCGCCGGTACAGCTCGTCGGTCGTCGCGGAGAGACCGCGCTCATCGACCCACTGGAGGGCGTACTCCTTGAAGTTCACCGCCCCGGCATCCGGGTCCTGCCAGTTGCCACGGGTGAGGTCCGCCTCGACCTGGGAGAGCCACACCTCGGCGTCCTTCTTCGTCTCGAAGGTCTCGGGCGCACGGAACTCCTGTCCGTCCGGGCCCCGGTAGCTCGCGGTCCAGCGGCCGGACCGGTACTGACGCACGGCACCGAAGCGCCGGCGGCTTCCCTTCGCGTTCCCCATCAGGCGGCCCTCCCGTAGCGCGAGCGGCGGCGGATGGGCTGGACGGTGTTGCCCTCGATGTAGGCCGCCAGGACGCTCTCCTTTATGCGTACGTGGCTGCCGACCTTGACGAAGGCGATGCGGCGTTCGGCGATGAGGCGGCGCGGGAAGCGGGCGGTGGTGCCGAGGCGTTCGGCGGCTTGGTCGACGGTGAGCAGGGGGTCAGTCACGACCGTTCTCCTTCCATGACGAGGGCTTCGCGGGCGGTTTCTCGGTTGAGCTGCAGGTCTCTGGCGATCGAGGCGGCGAGGACGGATTCGCCGGGGCCGTGGCCCTGTCCGACGTACTGCCAGTCGGTGAGGACGAGGACGGTCGGGTCTTGGTCGGGGTCGGGCAGGCCGAGTTCTTCGCGCTGCTGGGCGGCTCGGTAGTCCGCGCGGACCTGACGGAGCGCGCCGAGGGTGGTCGAGTAGCGGCGGGACTTGGAGGAGAAGTGGCCGCGGAAGCCGAGCATGTGGGCCCAGGCCCGTAGTCGCCGGTCTGGGTAGAGCGGATCGAGGTCGAAGCAGGCTTCGATGAGGCGGCGCGGGTGGTCGGGTACGTCGAGGAGGACCAGAGCCTCGCGGTTGCCGATGCGGCGGTCGACGGTGCCGGTCGTCTCGGCGGCCTTGGTGGCGTACTTGGCGACGTAGGAGGCGACGGCCTGTTCGGTGATGTCGGTCCCGGCGTCGAAGGCGCGGATGGGCCGGATGTCGAGCTGGGTGCCCCAGCGGAGCGGGCGGGCAGGTTGGCCGGCGGCGGCCGGGACGGTGATGGTCGTATAGGCGTGCGCGGCGGCGGCGCGGATCGCGTCGCTGAGCAGCTGCACCGAGGCCCAGGAGGGCGGCGGGCTATCAGCTCCGTCCGGTCCATCGAGGCGGACCACGGCATGGAAGTGGACGGCCCCGCGCTTCTGGAACTCGGCGACCTTGCCGTACGAGACCCGTGCCACTTCCTTGAGTTCGCGTTGGGTGAGCCCGGCGCGGGCAGCGATCTCGCGGCGGAGCCGGTTGGAGAAGCGCTGCCACAGATTCCCGGCGTGGTTGTTGAAGAGGACCGCTCCCGCGTAGTCGTACGTGTCGGGGTCGAGCGGCGTGCCGAGGGCGTGGTCCTCCTGGGCGTGAGCCGTGCCGCAACGACACCGGCCCGTGTCAGGCCGGTTGTGGACCGGGCCGAACGAGGGGGCGGTGAGCGTGGCGAAGACGCGCGGATGGTCGCGGACGGTGGCGGGGACGTCCTTGTCCTGGTCGCCCGCGAGCCCGGCGCGGATCAGGTGGTAGGTGTCGGCGGAGTAGGTCCAGGCGCAGGCCGGGCAGCGGGAGGCACGGCGGTTGCCGCAGGCGACGCGGAGCCGTCCGCCGGGCTCGGTGCTGGTCGAGTAGCGGTGCAGGGCCTCGCCGGTGGCCCTGTCCTTGGTGAGCGTTCAGCCGGACAGGTGGATGGGGTTGGAGCAGCCACCGGTACGGCGGACCTGGTCCCGCCAGCGGTCGAAGCCGGTGGACCCGGCCACCCGCAGCAGATCGCCGAGGGTGGCCGGGTCGAGGCCCGCGAGGGTCGCGGTGTCCGTCACGCGTGCTCCCGCTGGACGACCGGGGCGGGGACGGCGCGGGTCGAGCCGGTGCCCCGGCAGCGGCGGCAGGTGACCTTGAGGGTGGCGCGGGTGCCGTCGTCCAGGAGTGTCCCGGTGTCGATGGCGACGGCGGGGAAGCCGTCGCAGTCCGGGCAGATGCGCGTCCGGGCAGGGGTGTGCTGGGCCATGATGGTGGTCCTTTCGATTGCGGTTGGAAGGGGCCGGACCGTCCGGACGGCGGCGATGCTTGGCGGCTTGTGCGCCGTCCGGAGGCCGGTCAGAGCTGGATCAGTGCGAGAACGGCCGGGTCCCGCGTCGGCCGGTCGAACCCTTGGCCGCGTACATGGCGGAGTCAGCCGCAGCGAGCGCGTCGGAGAGGCTGCGGACCGGCAGGTCCGTGAGGCGGCAGGAGCCGACCGAGACGGAGACCGGGAGCCGGTGCCCCGCGTGGGTGACGGGCTGGCGCAGGAGGTGGTGGAGGCTGTCGAGGTCCGGGGCCTGGCGGGCGATGGCGACGAACTCGTCTCCGCCGAGGCGTCCGGCGATGCCGTGGCGGCCGCCCCAGGTGGTGAGGCGATCGGCGGTGACGGCCAAGGCGACGTCCCCGGCTGCGTGGCCGTGGGTGTCGTTGAGGTTCTTGAAGTCGTCGAGGTCGAGCAGCAGGACGACGGCGTCCCGGTGCCGGCGGATGACGCGTTCGGCGAGGACGGTCCATCCGGCGCGGGTGCGCAGGCCGGTGAGCGGGTCCCGGCGGGCGGTGGCGAGCCGGTGGGTGAGCAGAGCGGTGTGGGAGGCCCAGCCGATGAGCGGTAATGCGAGGGCGAGCGCTTGCGTGTCCACGGTTCTCCTTCGATGCGGTTGGAAGGGGTTGTGTGGGCCGTCCGGGCGGCAGCGATGCTTGGCGGCTTGTGGCACCGCCCGGAGGCCGGTCAGCGGTTCAGTTCCTGGCGGAGGATGCGTACGAGGACCAGGAGCACGACACCGCTGACGGACAGAGCGAGCGCGGTGATGGCGACGGCGAGGAGCATCGAAGTCACGACCGCACCGACCGCGAGGGTTCCGGTGATGGCGACCACGGGGTTGGCGCGGACGGCGTCGACCACTCCGGACCGGGTGGGCGCGACGGCGGGGGCCGACTGGTGGAAGCGCTCGATCGGGGCTGCAGCCGAGACGGCGTTGGGGCTCGCGGTGGTGAAGGTGTGGGTATCAGACTGCGGGTACTTGGGCGTGAGCACGGTGGTTCTCCCTTCTGGGCTGGCTACTTGGCGAAGCTGTCGATGGCGGGTGCGAGGAAGCTGTCCGCGAGGAGGTAGCCGCCGAAGAGGAGGACGGCGACCAGCCACAGCGGCGGGCGGATGAGCTTGATGCCGAGAGCGCCGACGGCGACCAGGGCGAGCCAGAGCGGAACGTCCATGACGGTGATCTCCTCCGTGATCAGCGGGCATTGCAGCGGTGGGTGCGGGCGGCCAGTTCGGCCGAAGGGCGGTTCAGGTAGTCGGCGGACCAGTCGCAGCCGGGGGCCGTGCAGGCGGCGGCGTGGGCGTCGCGGCCGTGGCGGTCGCGGTGGGTGCCGATCTGGACGGGACCGATGCGGTCGACGTCCCAGAAGCGGGTGCGGGCCATGGAGTCACCTCCTTCAAGCGAGTTGGGCGGCGATGGCGTCGGCCATCGGGGCGGGGACTCCCAGGCGGGAGCGGAGGGTGTCCCGGTCGATTGCGTGGCCCGTCGCGGCCTGGTGGCTGTCGGCGAGCTTGCGGGCATGGGCGATGAGAGCCGGAGGCACGGGCGGAACTGCCGGGAGAGCGGGCGCGGTGGTGGTCGGGTCGATGGCTTCCAGCTCCGGTTGCGCCGGTTCGGGCGGGGCGGGCAGGTCGCGCACGGGCGCCGGGCGGTCGGGCTGGTCGCGCCCTTCATCGGCTTCATCCGGAACCGGGGCCACTTCGTCCTGCTGCGACATCGGGACCGGCGAGTGGGCCAGGAGCGTTCCGCCGAGGAAGGCGAGTGCCGGCCAACCAGCGACGAGGATGCGGAGCCAGTCGGGCACGTCCGCCAGGTCGAGCAGTCCGGCGGTGGCGACGTTCGCCCCGAGCGAGGCAGCGAGGGCGACGGTGAACCAGACCCATGCGGCCTGCCGGGGCGCGTCGGTGTTCCGCAGGGTGCGGAGCCGGTGCCAGGAGGCGACGAGGAGCAAGTCCACGGAGACCGGGTAAGCCCACGCCTTCCAGCCGCTCTGCCCGGCGGCCTGGGCCAAATCATGGAGGTGGGAGAAGGACAGTGCACCGGCGATCACGGCTTGGACGAGTACGGCGTCCAGGCGGAGCGATGACCGCATGGCAGGCCCTCCCTTCGGGATCGGGGGCGGAGGTGGTCAGCCCTTGTCGGGGACCAGGGCGTACGAGACGGGCGTGCTCTGCGGGCGGAAGGCGGCGAGGCCGGGAAGGTCCGGGGTGAGCTGGGCGTGCTCGGCACAGGCGGCAACGGCCTGGTCGAGGGTGAGCAGCGGGCTCCGGACGATGGACCAGCCCCCAGAGGAGTCACCGGCAATCGCTGTCCCGCGCTGGTCGGGACCGATCGCGGTGGCGGCCATGACAGCCAGCGGACTGATGTCGCCGAGGGCCATCTTGGCGGTGGTCTCGTCGTTGACCCGGTGCGAGATCCGGCCGGTGAGCTGAGCACGGAGAGCCGTTGCACCCTTGCCGAGTTCGGCCCCGAAGCGCTGCCCGCAGATTTCGAGGTAGATACCGGCGGCGCGGCCGAGCTGGGCGATGCGCACGAGCTGGGTGACCATCCGATCCCGGCGCTTCTCGTCGGCAGCGGTCGACGCGAGGAAGAGTTCCGCCACCTCGTCTACGAACAGCACCAGCGGCACCGGTCGCAGATCCTCGGGAAGGCCCCAGATATCCGAGCTGATTCCCTCGGGCCCGGTGCCGGGAGCGAACTGCTGGATCGTCCGGATCAGCTCGTACCGGTCGGTCATCTCGGACACCAAGGCGTCGAGCAGGTCCGCGGCTTCCTCAGGAGTACAGGCGAGAGCGGACAAGCGACGGGAGAACGGCGCGAGCTCCACTCCCCATTTGCAGTCGATGCCGACGAGGGCGACCGGCTGCGGAGCGAGTCCGGCGATGAGCCCGCGAAGGTAGACGGACTTGCCTGACTCCGTTGCACCCATGACGAGTTCGTGGGCGATGGCCCGGTAGTCCCGGAAGTGCGGGAGTCCGTCAGCGCGGAGAGCGACGGGGACGCGCAGCAGCTCAGGCGAACCCGTCTCCGGCATCACGACCCGCCGGAGGACGTCGTATCCGATGACCCGGAGCTGAAGCCACCCAGGCCGCAGGGGCGACATGTGCACCGCGTACGCCCGCCAGGAGTGGCGGAGCCGTTCGCCCGCCGTCTCGAAGTCCCTGACCTCCTGGCCGGGGCGCATTCGAATGCGCAGTACGAGCCCGTTGGCGTTGATCCGGACTCGTGTGATCCGGGTCAGCATCCGAGCAGGTGTCCGTCGCGTCGCCGCAGCGATTGTCAGCCGGAGCCGGGAGGGCGGCTCGTCCAACCCACAGGACTCCATCACCGAGCGGTACGTGACCGCGATGCGGAGGAGCTTGGCCGGGGCGGCGAAGACGACCCAGAACCACGCGGGCCGAAGGCGGCGCAGGACCAGCAGGCCCACGGCTATGACCGCTAATGCACCCAGCGCGGCAATGTGTCCGCCGGTCATCGCTCAGCCCGCCAGCGAGGTGAGGGCGGCAGCGCGGAAGGAGATCCCGTGCTTCTTCTGGCCGTTGAACTCGTTCTCCCACGGCTTGGCGATCAGGCCGGTGACGGCCACGGGGGTACCGGTCGCCAGCTCGCCGGAGATGTCGTCCTCCACCACGACGACGGAGACCACCTCCGCCATCCCGTGGCCGACGAAGAGGATGCCGACGGTCATCAGCGATTTGCCGGTCTCGACGTCGACGGCGATCTGACCGGTCTTCCGGTCCTTGAGCTTCGGCTGCGGGGGCTGGGCGGTCAGCATCGTCATGCCGGACATGTCGACGGGGATCACGCGCACAGAGATCACTCCTCTAGAAGTGCTTGACTCCGTCACTCATGTATATGAGTGACATGAAGAAGAGTGCACCACTCCTATACATGAGTCAACCCGCCGCAAAGAAGAAGTCGCAGCGGGTTGAGGTGAGTTGAGCCCGTGTCAGTCGGCGGCGGGGATGCGGTAGCTGAAAACGAACTGGTCAGCGGCCATGAGTGTGTCGCAGACCTCGACCACGCGACCCTCCTCGGTGACGGCGTCGCGGATGAGGTGAACGACCGGAGCACCGGGGCTCAACGCCAACTCCGAGGATTCCGCCTTGGAGGCCGGCCGAGCCTGGAGCGTCTCGACGAACTCCGCGAAGACGTGGCCGTCGTCCTCCAGCCGGGCGTAGATCCCACCGGGGCCGGGGTTCTCGGAGAAGAGCTCCGGGATGTCCTTCACGACGTCCCACGGCAGGTACGACGTGGCAGTCTCCACCGGAGTCCCGTTCCGGAAGTAGAGGCGGCGGCGGGCCAGCACCTTGTCCCCGACATCGACGCCGAGGCGTTCAGCGATGTCGTCGGGGGCATCTGCGGGGCCGATGAACAGGACACTGACCTTGGCGGTCGCCCCGGCCTGCTCGGACTCGGCGAGGTAGGCGGCTTTCCCGCCCTTACGATGCGAGCGCCGGAACCGGTCCGAGGACCGATGACGCACGGGGGGCCGGGCCTTCACCAAGGAGCCCTTGCCGTGCCGCGTCTCCACCAGGCCGCTCGCGCGGACTTCCACCATGGCCTTGCGGATCGTTCCGCCGGCGACGCCGTAGCGGTCGACCAACTCGGACTCGCTCGGCACCATGTCACCCGGCTTGAGGACACCGGCCCGGATCTGCTGAACGATCTCGTCGGCGATCTGAACGTATCGAGGTACGGACTTGCCACCTCCTACTGCTGTTCCCATCGTCCTACTCACTCTCCTATGCTCCTGTACATGAGTAACAGCGCCCAAGAAGCCCCGTCAACGCCGAAGCACAGTGTGTCCGTGGCGGGGGCGGTGGTGCGCGAGGACGGACGGCTCCTGGCGATCCGCAGGGCGGACAACGGGAAGTGGGAGCTGCCGGGCGGGGTGTTGGAACTGGAGGAGTCCCCGGAGGAGGGGGTCAGCCGCGAGGTCTGGGAAGAGACCGGCATCCACGTCGAGGTCACCCAACTCACGGGCGTCTACAAGAACACCAGCCGCGGCGTCGTCGCCATGGTTTTCCGGTGCAAGCCTTCCGGGGGCACGGAGCGCACGTCCGACGAGTCGATCGCAGTCGAGTGGCTCACCCCGGAACAGATCACCGAGCGCATGTCCGAGGTCTACGCGATCCGCCTGCTGGACGCCCTCGATGAGGCAGGCCCCCACGTCCGGAGCCACGACGGCAAGCACCTGCTCCCAGCGCGGTAGAACTTTCCCTACTTCATCAAGGCGACTCGCTCCGCTCGCCGCGCGCTCCCCGGCTCACCGCCGGGGCCTGACGCTCCTGCCTTCGGCCCGCTCTGGCCCCGGCTACGCCGGTCGCGCGGCTGGAGCGAGCACCATGGTGGGGAAGAAACCCGCTGTGGCCGGGGCGGTCGGCTCCACGGCTTTAGCCACCTCCCCGGTTCGGGTCCCGCGTCGAGCAAGACCAGGGGGCCACTCGTTCAAATTCCGGGCAGGATCACAGCCTGCCCGAGTTGCCGGCCAGCGTACGGCCCCCTGATCATGCTCGACCCCAAACCGGGCAGGACACCGGCCAAAGCCGCTCCGCCGACCTCTTACCAGCGCGCCGTCCCATCAACTGCCAACCTCTGAGGAGGCAAGGCCGTCGATCTCCGCGTCATCCGTCGTGGGATCCCAAAGCTCACGTGGCGCCGTAACGTGGGTAATCCCCAAGGTTCGACCATAAGGGAAGGCCTTATCACGGGAAACGAAGTAATCTGCCTTCATCCGAACCGCCGTTGCCAGGTGAGTGGCGTCAGGCCCTCTGAGCTTATATTCCGAGGCCAATTGGCGCACTTCCCTACCTATGAGTATGTCGACCTCGACCCATTGAATATCCAGCCGGTCGAGGTACTCATTAACGACCTGATCGCGCGCAACCGCATCAACGTCTCCCTTGTGACCATTCAGTTCGACGAGAAGGAGGGTTGAAGCGACGAGTTGAATGTCTCCGCGATACGCCGCACGGAGAACCTTGTAAGAAGCAGGCCAAAGACCTCTTTCCTTCTTAATTACGTTGAAAAAGATGTCAGCGTCAACGTAAACCAAAGGTTCAGGCACTTCTCACCTGCTTCAGGTAATCGGCGGTACTCAGATCGCCAGTCATATCTGGGTTAACGCCCAGGATTTGGGCAGGATCCATCTGCCTCAGATGACCAGGGAGGACATCAAGGCCCGTCATCTGCAACGAAACCGCCTGCCCCTCTGAGTTCCTCTGAAGAATTCCGGACGCTACGACCCGTCGCCCCCAGGCCTCCCGCAGCATCTCACTGTGATCGCTGTGAGCTACAACTCGGACGGCGTGACGCGTACGGGGGTCACGAATTAGAGCACGTGGCGAACTACCTTTGCTATGACTAAGAACATCCAAAGTTCCCGTCACGCTAGAGAAGGCACTCTTCGCCGGCAGGACTGCGCGTAGTGCATTCTTTACCGTGTCCTCATCAACAACGGCAGCGTGACGCTCCCCGCTGAGGCTGGCTACTGCGACGCTTTCTACTCCCCCACCGCTAATATGCTTTCCAATGTGCCCCACTCGACCGACAGTGCGCTCACTAAAGAAAGGGGGAATTCGCGGACTCTCCGCAAGCATTTCCACACCATCAACAAATCCATGTAGAGGCGTCGAAATAGATCGCGGAGAACGCTTCGCCGGAACAATAGAGGGGACCAGGACGATTCGCACTTCCCGGTCCATGGTGAGATCATCGATAGCCCATTTGAGGCGTGGACTGCGAACCGGCAAGGCCGTACGGTCGACCTCTTCCAAGGACATTCTGACTTCACCCAGGATTTGGGTGTAAGTCTTCAGATCGAGGCGAGTTGACGTCGGAGCAATACGCACTTCCAGCGCACTATCGTCACGTACAGCAGTAGTCACAGCTACACCCCTTTCCAGTGGCTAGGTCCATAGTGGCACCGAGGTGTGACAGGCGCCTGAGCTGAGCGGCTGCTGTCTGGGGCTGACGCTACGGACCGATGACTCAGAGCACCCCTCCCTCGATCACTCACGTGACACAATCGTTACACGCAGGGTCACTCCATGGCCTGGACGTCACTGCTGTCCGTGGCCGCACACGGGCAGGCCGCGCTGGGCGAGTCGGTGACGATCTGAAGCTCGCCGCACCATCCTTGATCATCTGTCCGAGTCCAACTTGAAGAGTCCTAGCGACGGGATCAGCGCTTCAAGCGATTCAGCTGTCGTCGTCGCCTCTACAGGGCAGACTAGGATCCCGCCTAGACTTCTCTTGGAACTCCCACAGGAATCGAATGTAGCTTTCAAAATGGCTGACGAACTTTCCGATCGATTTAACGCCTTTATTCGAAAAATTACATTGTCTGACGGCGAAAGACATGAGGCTCTCAAGCAAGGCTTGCTTCTGGCGCAAAAACTGGAACGGCGGCCAGAAATCCAAAAGTGCCTAATCACAGGATCCATGGCCAGAAAAACGGCTATTCGAAAGTACTCAGATGTAGACCTCGTAGCCGTGATCGAAAAGGAAGATTCGCTCTCTCAAGCAGGCTCCGCCGATCTCGTCAGGGCCCTTTCAGGCATCCTTCGCGAGACAGAATCGCAAGTCCAAGTTTCCGAGAATGCCGCACGCGTCAGGACCGCCGACGGCGTCACAGTAGACGTGCTGGCAGCAATCCAGACGGGCATCAGCAGCGCATCCGAAGATGAGTACCGGATCTCCAGTTCAAATCGAAAAGGATGGGAAAGGTACGCCCCCGAAGAACAGAATAGGAGAATTAGAGAGTCCGCAGCAGTTCTTGGTGATGATTTCAAGAAATTGATTAGGCTCATAAAGTGGTGGAGTAAATCAAATGGCCATCCTATTTCATCATATGAAATCGAAAGCGCCGCTTGCCAAGCGTTCAGTATGAGGATGCCAGAAATGGCCCAAGCGGTAATTGACATGTACGAGTACATGGGTGGCTCAAATTGCCGCCCGCTGCCAGAAATGTCCATATTTATTGAGGCGAAGGAGGTCGCAGAAGAAGCCTATTCGAGCTGGCAGTCAGGAAATAAGAAGGAATCTGTCCAACTGTGGGGGAGACTTTTCGGTGAGCAATTCTGAGTCCTCATCCCTTGAGGTCATCGGTCTAGCAGACGGACAGCTGGAAAGGGCAAGTTTCTGGTACAAATGGAGTCGCAGGCTTCCTATCGCCACCTTCATTCTTAGTACGGCGTCGATCTTCATATCGAATCCCTACACTTACGTTCCCGCACTTTTGGCTCTCGGGGTGCAAATCTGCTCTTGGAGCTTCCGAGATAAGGCCGCAAAATTTCACAGCGATGGCGAGGAAGGGAGAACGCATGGACTTTCGTTGAACGCGCTGGGGAGCACCGAGGAACGCCTCGAGCTTGAGAAGTGGCTCAGCCGAGTAGATCCCAGGCCTGCGCAACAAGAAGCTGAGCCAGCGGCTCCAGACTACTTTGCCAGTAACTCGGCGATCGGCCTTCGTAGGCTTTGTGATCACCTGCAAGAAAATTCCTTCTGGAATACTCATCAGTATAGAAGAGCGGCAGCCCACTATACTAAAATTCTGTTGATATTTACAGGACTTACAGTCACTTCGATTCTCATCGCAGTTCCTCTGGCATCGGGAGACCGCAGTCTAATTCTCGCTCGCGTGCTTGTAGCAGCTCTAGCATCCGGTGCGGCGCTTACTCAGTTCACAGAGGTTCGGTCTTGGAAGTCAGCCGAAGCGAAGAGCGAACGTCTCGATTCGCGCCTCGAATCCCTAGCTCCCCTTTCAGAAAAGGAACTGAAGCAGCAAAAGCTGGGGACAATCCTGGCGATCTACGGGGACTATCGTGTTACTACAGCAGGTGCCCCGCCTATCCCGAAATGGCTGTATGACCAGGAAAAAGACCATTTGAACGCTCTATGGGCTCGACGGACCACAGCCTTTTGATAGGAGGGCCAGCCGATGTGACCCAGCCGGATTATTTACGCATAGTTCGGCACGGTCTTTTCGGTTGCGCCCTTCACACACTGCCTGGACCGGACCAGCCCGCTCCAGACCGCACCAGAAGAGCACCAGAAGAGCACCAGAAGCAGCGGACAACAACGGTGAACACGGGGCGGCCAGCGTCGGTCACGATCGTGCTCCCGGGGGGGGAGCTCCCTACTCAAGGGGTGAGCGCCGTCCGTTGGCCTGTGATTCCCAAGCTCAGAGCGCGAGTTCAATTTCCGTCACCCGCTCCACGGCTGAGGCCCTGATCATCGACCCGGACTCCATTTGTTTTCTCGACCTCTTAGCCCGTGCCGCGAGGCTCCCCTAACCCGCGGCACACCTCTCCCCATATCGCCTGAACCAGAGGTGCTCAGCTGCGACCCTCGCGAGGAAGACCGCTCGGGCGGGCATCTGTGGGCGACGTCTGCCCCACAGCGAAGGGGCGTCGGAAGGCGCTGCGGCCGGACTGACTCTGCCGATGGCCGGCCCGTCACCGCTCGCCCTTTGCCGCGGAGTGGCTCGACCCTTTTAGCGACGCCCTCGGCACCCGCTCCTGGAACCAAGCTGTCCAGAGATCAGAGTCGAGGATCGTCGATGTCGACTGCGACCTCCAGCCCTGCGGTCGAAGTGAAGGTGGCCACGTTTCCGGATAGGTGGATCCGATCAAATGGGTTGGATTCCATCAAGAAAATTGCCCAGATGAGCTTACGTTCACTAGTCAATCGCGCAATGAACCCCTCCGACCCGTACGATCCCTCACCGCCCCACAACAGTCCCCTACTCCCCAGGTCTACTGCGACCAGCCCATCAACCGAAGAAACCCAGGACGGATCGCTCTCCAGAATTTCATCGAGATCGAACGGAGCAAGCACCTTCAAACCGCTCGGTACACCCAAGTCAAGGGCGACATCATAAGAGTCCCCTTCTGCAAAATAGAGAGCATCTCTGATGGGAAGCCGAAAAACTTCCCATAGGCGTTCAATCATGCCCATTTCGGCCTACACTTTCCGTTGGGCACATGCTGTGTCCTCTTTTACAGTCCCGTTGGAGAACCGGCTCTCCTAGTTCATTTCTGTTACGCGCCGGAACTCATGCGCCCTCTTGAAATGCTCCGCCCGTGTTCGTCCGGTCGTCGCGTCAGGGTGCTGCATTCGGATCGACTCGCTTGATAATTACCGGCCGCCCCACTTCACAAGCCGCGGCCAGCCGCCGGTTGTCTTACGACGCCAGTTGGCCGTCAACTTCCATGACTTTCAGAGCTGTTCCGAGGCGGCGCCAATCCCACTCCCCGGCGCGCATCTTCTCCACGCAGTCGTTCGGGGAGACAGTGCGCTGGGAGAAGTGCAGATCTTCGGGGTTGGCCCATTCCGGATCCCCCGCCAGCCCTAGATGGTCCTCCAGTATGGGATGACGAACATACGCCACCGCGTTGGGCGCCGGGACCAACCCGAGCGGGTCCCGTGTGGCATAGCGGGCGTTATTGGGAGTGCCCAGCTCGATGGGCGTGCTGACCAGGTCCGTAACGATCGCGAGGAAGCGGGCGTCGGACTCGGACTGGGGGCATGTCGGCGGGGTCGAGAATCGAACCGGCGGTCTCGGTCCCGGCCTCGGATATCTGGCGTGTGGATGGGGATGTCGCGGCGGTGGTCTCGCCCAAGAGGTTGAGGTACGGCCGGGGAATCAGGCGGCGACGAGGTTCTGTTCGCGGTCCGGCGTGACGGCCTTGGGCTGCTTGTTCGGCAGTGCGAGCCGGAAGACCTTGTGCCACGCGGAGAACACCTGCTTGGGCAGCGGGCCGGTGACGTACTCCAGCTCGTACTTCTCGAACAGCGCGCGCACCTTCACCGCGACCTCGGCGTACCGGTTGCTCGGCAGGTCCGGGAAGAGGTGGTGCTCGATCTGGTGCGACAGGTTGCCGGTCATGAAGTGCATGGCCTTGCTGCCACTGATGTTCGCCGAGCCCATCATCTGGCGCAGGTACCACTGGCCGCGGGTCTCGCCCTTGATCGACCGGCGCTCGAAGACCTGTACGCCCTCGGGGAAGTGGCCGCACATGATCACCGAGTGGGTCCAGAGGTTGCGGACCAGGTTCGCCGTGAACGTGGCGGCGAGTGTCGTGAGGAACGAGGGGCCCGACAGCAGCGGGTGGATCACGTAGTCCTTGAGCACCTGCTTGCGGATCTTGCGGCCCACGGCCCTGGCCCGCGCGCGGAACTCCGGGTTCTTGCGGCGGCGCTTGGTGAGGTTCCTGCCGAGCTCCAGGTCGTACGCCGCGATGCCGTACTCGAAGAAGCAGGCGTTGAGGAAGTTCCACAGCGGCTGGCCGAGGTGGAAGGGGTGCCAGCGCTGGTCCTCGTCGACGCGCATGATGCCGTAGCCGAGGTCGTTGTCCTTGCCGATCACGTTGGTGTACGTGTGGTGCAGCTCGTTGTGCGAGTGCTTCCACTGATCGGACGGCGAGACGTGGTCCCACTCCCAGGTGGTGGAGTGGATCTTCGGGTCGCGCATCCAGTCCCACTGGCCGTGCAGGATGTTGTGGCCGATCTCCATGTTGTCCATGATCTTCGCCACGGACAGCCCGGCGGTGCCGATCAGCCACGCGGGCGGGAAGATCGAGAACAGCAGCACACCCCTGCTGAACAGCTCCAGCTTGCGCTGCGCCGAGATGACCCGGCGGATGTAGGCGGCGTCCTTCTCGCCGCGGTCGGCGATCACCTCGTCGCGGATGGCGTCCAGCTCGCGGCCCAGTTCCTCGATCTGCTCCGCGCTCAGGTGGGCGGTGGGGTCGATGGCGGTCACGGTGCTCCTACCGTTCGATGTCGCAGGGGCCCGCCGCGGCGGACACACAGGTCTGGATGAGGACGCCCGGCTCGGCCTCGGTGATCTCGCCGGTACGCAGGTCGCGGACAGCGCCGGCCTTGAGCGGCGTGACGCAGCCGAAGCAGATGCCCATCCGGCATCCGGAGGGCATGAGCACACCGCCCTCCTCGCCGATGTCGAGCAACGGCGTGGCACCGTCAGCGTCGATGGTCTTGCCGGTGGCGCTGAACGTGACCGCGCCGCCCTCGCCTGCGACGACGATGCCGGGGCGGAACCGTTCGGTGTGCAGGCGTTCCCGGACGCCCCGTTCGGTCCAGTGCTCTTCGGCGGCGTCGAGCAGACCCGCGGGCCCGCAGGCCCAGGTCTCGCGCTCGGCCCAGTCGGGCACGAGTTCCTGGAGACGGGCGATGTCGAGCTTGCCGTCGGTGTCGGAGTGCACCTCGGTGAGCCGAAGCTTCTCGTCCACGACCAGGCGGTGCAGTTCCTCGCGGAAGATCACGTCCTGCGGCCGCGGCGCACAGTGGACCATGACGACGTCGTCGAGTTCGGTGTCGCGCAGCATGCCCATCACGGGCGTGATACCGCTGCCGGCCGTCAGGTAGAGCACCTTGGCGGGCTTGGCCCGGGGCAGGACGAAGTCACCGGTCGGCTGGTCGAGCTGGATCAGCGTGCCCGGTTTCGCCCTGCGGACCAGGTGGCTGCTGACTTTGCCGTCCGGGATCGCCTTCACGGTGATCGTGATCCGGCCGTCCCGGCGGTCTGTCGGCGAAGTGATGGAGTAGGCACGCCACAGGCGGACCCCGTCGACGTCGACCCCGACCCGCACGTACTGGCCCGCTGTATGGCCGCGCCAGCCCCGCCCCGGCCTGATCACGACCGTCGCGGCGTCGTCGGTCTCGGAGTGCACGGCCTCGATACGCCCGCACAGGTCAGCGCCCGCGCGCAGCGGGCTGACCAGGTCGAGGTAATCCGACGGCAGCAGCGGCGTCGTGACCATCTCCAGCAGTTTCCACGCCCTGCTGCGGAGGGCTCCACTCGTCATGACTCCAGCTTGCTGCGCCTCCAGGCGTAAAGTCCTGACCACAGGATGTAAATCTGGCCGACCGATTTGTTCGCAGGGAACAAAAATGAGCTATGCGATCCGCAGGGCCAGCGAACTGACCCTGGACGAGACGACGGTCACCGTCCTTCGGGGCGCACTGAGGACCACCGCCGACGAGGTCGTCCAGGCGATCATCGAGGAGGTTCCTCCTTACGCCCGTGCCTTGTCGGGCCGTATGGGCGCCACCATCCGCAGAGCCGTCCGCACCGCCCTGGGTCACTACCTGGACCTCGCGAGCGGGAACGCCACCGGCGGCGACGCCGGGGACGCAGCCTATGAGCTCGGCCGCGGCGAGGTGCGCGACGGCCGTTCGATGGACGCCCTGCTCAGCGCCTACCGCGTCGGCGCCCGGGTCGCCTGGCGATGTCTGGCGGCGGGTGCCGTACCCGCGGGTCTGCCCGCCGCCGAGGTCGCCAAGTTCGCCGAGCTGACCTTCGCCTACATCGACGAGCTCTCCGCCGCGAGCGCCGCGGGCCACGCCGACGAACTGGCCGCCCGGGGCAGAGCCCACGAGCGCCACCTGGAACACCTGGCCCGCGATCTCCTCGCCGGGGCGAGCCCGGACGTGCTGCTGGCCTCCGGCAAGCGGGCCAGGTGGCAGCCTCCGGTGTCGCTGACCGCCGTCCTGCTGCCCGCCGCCCAGGCCCGGCCTGCCTACCGGACACTCGACCCGAACACCCTCGTCCTCGACGATCTGCCGGATGCCACCGGTGTGCTCCTCGTCCCCGATGCCGACCGCTCACGTCTCCTCCGGCAGCTGACCGACCGGGACGCCGTGGCCGGTCCGGCCCGGCCGTGGACCCACGCGTCCGCCTCGTACGCACGAGCCCTGCGCGCACGCTCCCTCTCCTCCGACATCCGCGACACCGAGGACCACCTGCCCGACCTGGTGCTCAGCGCCGACGCGGACGCGTTCGCGGACCTGCGCGCCCGAGCCCTCGCACCGTTGCAGGCCCTGCCTGCCGCCACCGCACGACGGCTGGAGGAGACGTTGCGGGCATGGCTGCTGCACCAGGGCAGGCGGGACGAGGTCGCGGCGGCGTTGTTCGTCCATCCCCAGACGGTCCGATACCGGATGGCGCAGCTGCGGGAGCTGTTTCCCGATCTCGCGTCACCACAGCGGGTCCTCGAACTGACGCTGGCGGTCGGTCCCCGGGTCCGCTGACGCGTCGCCCGTCGCCCGTCGCCCGTCGGCTACCGGCTGCCGGCTCCGCGAGCGTCCGGAGATCGTGCTCGTTCCTGGTGCCGAGCCGCTACGAGCCGGGAAGTGGCTTTCCGGTCGTCGTGGGAGGGGCGGTGTTTGTCCGGTCGCCCCAGGGGCCACCGCCGTCCTGAGGCGGCCGTACCCCCTCCCGACGACCGGCCGGGGCCCACTTGGCACACCACGCGAGGGATGATGGGGCGGAGTACGCAACGTGAGGTCAGGAGTTCCGATGACACAACTGGTTCACCGGCCTCGTGAGGACGCGGAGTTCGAGTTCATCCTCGGGAGAAGTACGGTTCCGGTTCTCGCGTATTTCACCGGGACCTGGCCCAAGGCGATCGAGCCCTGCCGGGTGATGGATGCCGTCATGGGCGACATCGCCGTCGCCTGCACGGGCCGCCTGACGGTCGTCCGCACCGACATCACGCGCTGCCCGGCGGCAACCAAGCGATACGGGATCACCGGAGCCCCGTCCTGCCTCCTGCTGAAGGAGGGGGCGGCAGTGGCGCACAGTTCGGGACCCATGACCATCGACGAGGTATGGCAGTTCCTCGACGGTCGCCTCTGAGCGGACACCCGCGATCGGCCATCGCCTCCGGAGACCGTGGCCGTCCAGGAGATTGCGGCAGTCCGGGAGATTGCGGCAGCCCAGGAGACCCCGGCCGGGCAGGACTCACACCGAGTTCCCACCCTCCGCTGACCCGGTCGGGACAGTGCGGCGGCAGGCTCTCGGGCATGGGACGCACACTCGACACCAGGGCGCGGGTCGCGCGCCTGCTGCAACGCGCGGGGTTCGACGCCGGGGCGGAGGCGGTGGACGCCGCCGCGCGGGCCGGGTTCGACGCGACCCTCGACCGGGTACTGGGGGAGGTGGCCGACGACGGTGTCGGGGCCACTCCCGCACCCCGGTTGGGGCCGTTGCCGCCGCGCAACGCGGAGAGCCGGAAACGGATGGAGGAGCGCGGGCAGGACCGGCCGGGGGCCGACGCCTCCGGTTCCGCCCGCCCGGCACCGGAGGCCAGTGCGTCGGCCGGTGCCGCGGGTGAGGGGGACGACGGGGAGGGGCGCGCGGCCGACCCCGTACGGAAGGCTTACCGGCAGGCTCTGCGTGAGCAGCGGGAGGAGCTGACGCTCTGGTGGCTGGACCGGATGGTCGCGGCGGAGCACCCGTGGGAGGAGAAGCGCACCCTGCTGTGGCACAACCACTGGGCCACGTCGATCCAGAAGGTGAAGTCCGGCGCGGCGATGCTCCAGCAGAACGAGACGCTGCGGCGGCTCGGCGGCGGTGACTTCCGCGTGCTGGCCCGCGCCATGGTCGTGGACCCCGCGTTGATGGTGTGGCTGGACGCGGGTGGCAGCACGGCGAAGGCTCCCAACGAGAACCTCGCCCGGGAGCTGATGGAGCTGTTCGTGCTCGGCGTCGGCAACTACACCGAGACCGACGTGCGCCAGGCGGCAGCGGTGCTCACCGGATGGACCGTGGACCGCGGCGAGAACCCCTGGAAGGCCCGGTTCCGGGCACGTAGGCACGATCCGGCCCCGCGCACCGTGGTCGGGGTGAAGGCGGGCTTCACCGCCCAGACGCTCGTGGACCATCTGGTGAGCCTCCCCGACTCGCACGCCCATGTGGCCAAACGCATGTGGCGCGCGCTGGTGAGCGGCGAGTCGGGCCCCGACGAGGCCGCTCTCGGGCGGGTCACCGCCGCCTACGGCAAGCAGCGGGACAGCGCCGCGATGTTCCGGGCCCTGTTCACCGACGTCGCGTTCTCCGACGCCGACAACGTTCTGGTCAAGCAGCCGGTCGAGTACGTGGTCGGCAGCCTGCGGGCGTTGGGCGTCAGGCCGTCGAAGCTGCCGGAGAAGACGCGGCGCCAGTTGCTGACCCGCACGCTGGTCGGGCTCGGCCAGGTGCCCTTCGCGCCCGAGAGCGTCGGCGGCTGGCCGGCCGGTGCCGCCTGGCTGACCACGGCGGCGGCGCAGGTGCGGATCGGGTTCGCGGAGGGCCTCGTACGCCAGGCCGATCTGGGGGACGTCGAGCGCGCCTCCGCCGGTGAACGGCCCGACCTGCTGGCCCGGAAGCTGGGCACCGCGTGGGGCGAAGCCACCCGCACGGCGCTCGGCGACGCCGCCCGGGACCCGCTCAAGGTCACCGCTCTCGCGCTGACCGCCCCCGAACACCTTGTACTGAGCTGAAGGAGACAGCGACCGTGGACACCTGGACCCGACGCAAGTTCCTCACCACCAGCGGGGTCGCCGGAGGAGTCGCGCTCGCCGCCGGGGCGACCGCGTGGGGCGTGGACGAACTCCTCGCGACCGGCTCCGGCGCGCCGGACTCCGAGGCCTCCGTACTCGTCCTGGTCACCCTGTACGGCGGCAACGACGGGCTCAACACCCTCGTACCGGCGGCCGATTCGCACTACCAGGACCTGCGCGGCGATCTCGCCTACGAGGAGAAGGAGGTCCTGCCCCTCGGTGAGGGGCTCGGCCTCAACCCGGGCATGGGCGGGCTGAAGAAGCTCTGGGACGAGCGGCGCCTCGCGGTCGTCCGGGGCGTCTCGTACCCCAAGCCCGACCACAGCCACTTCCGGTCCATGGCGATCTGGCAGACCGCGTCGCCCACGGGACCGGTGCCCTCCGGCTGGCTGGGCCGCTGGCTGGACCAGGCCGGGGACGGCGATCCGCTGAAGGGCGTGTCCGTGGGCGCCACCCTGCCGCCGCTGATGGCCGGGGAGACCACCGCGGGGGCGGCCGTACGGCTGGGGGGCCAGAAGCTGCCGGACGCCTGGCTGGACCGCTGCACCGCGCTGTCGCGCGTCCAGCAGGACGCCCACCCGCTGCTGCGGCGGGCCGGGGCCTCGCTGTCCGATCTGGTGAAGGTCTCCGCGTCCTTCGGCGCGGGCGGCGAGCGATCGCCGGGACCGAAGGGTTCGCCCGGACCGGGGCAGTCGCAGGAGTCGTCGGAGCAGTCACGGGAATCGCCGGCGCAGGATCCGGGCGAGCCCCGCGACGACGGCGAGTCCGACGATGGCGCCTCGGCGGGTGGCCAGGGGGGACTCGGCGCACAACTCGACGTCGTGGCACGGGCGATCGAGGCCGGGGTGTCGACCCGCGCCTACAGCGTGAGCCTCGGCGGCTTCGACACCCATGCCAACGAGAAGGCCACCCAGTCCCGGCTCCTCGGCGGGCTCGACAAGGACCTGACCCGCTTCCTGGCGCGCGTACGGAAGTCGCAGGCCGGGCGGAAGGTCGTCGTCGCCGTCTACTCGGAGTTCGGCCGCCGCCCCCGGGCCAACGCCAGCCAGGGCACCGACCACGGCACCTCCGGGCCGGTGTTCGTCCTCGGCGAGCCGGTCAAGGGCGGCTTCTACGGTGAACAGCCGAGCCTGACCGACCTGACCGACGACGACCTGCGCACCACCACCGATTTCCGCGACGTGTACGCCACCCTGCTGCGGGGTGTCCTGGACACCGAACCCGAGAAGATCCTCGACGGTCACAGCAGGAGCCTGGCGTTCCTGTGAGGGTTGGTGGTCTACCCGCTCCGGTGCGGGGCGGAGGCGTCGTGCTCCGGTGCCGGGCGGACATCTCGAGCTCCGGTGCGGGGCGGACGTCTCGTGCTCCGGCGCGGGGCGGAGGTCCCGTGCTCCGGCGCGGGGCGGAGGTCCCGTGCTCCGGCGCGGGGCGGAGGTCCCGTGCTCCGGCGCGGGGCGGAGGTCTCCCGCTCCGGCGCGGGGCGGAGGTCTCTCGCTCCGGTGCGGGGCGGAGGTCCCGTGCTCCGGGGCGCGGGATCGTCCTGGGATGCCTCGGGCCGCCCTGAGCAGCCTTGAGACGCCCTGAGCCGACCTGAGCAACCCTGAGCCGCCTCGGGCTACTTCCGATCACGTCGGTCGCGCGGTGGGTCGAGGGGCAGGGTCACCGTCACCCGGGTGCCCTCCCCCTCCGCGCTGGTGAGGGCGACCGAGCCGGCGTGCGCCTCCGCGATCGCCGCCACGATCGCCAGCCCCAGTCCGCTGCCGTCGCCGCCGGAGGCGGGAGCGGCGCGGTAGAAGCGCTCGAAGAGCTGCGGCAGCGCCTCGGCCGCGATACCGGGGCCCTCGTCGGCGACCTCGATCGTGACGCGTGCGCCCACGGGCCCGGCCGCGCCGGTGTCGTACGGCCGACCCTTCCCCGGCGGTCCGGGCGTGGCCCCCAGGGGTCCGGACCCCGTCCCCGTCCCCGGATGTCCGGGCCTGGTCCCCCTGGGGCCGGGTCCGGTTTCGTGCGCGGTCCCGTGGGTGGCGTCCGGGGCGGTGGTCGTCCGCACGGTGACGGTGACCCGGGCTCCCGTTCCGGGTGGGGTGTGGTTGCGGACGTTGGCCAGCAAGTTGTCCAGGACGCGCCGTAGTTGGTCCGCGTCGCCGTGCACCGCCGCGCCCCCGTGCGCCGTCACGGAGAGCGGTCGGCCGGGGTCGACGGCGCGCGCGGCCGCCACCGCCTCATGGACGACCGCGGCCAGGTCGACCGGGCGGTGGTTGCCGACCGGTACGGCGTCCAGGCGGGCGAGCAGTAGGAGGTCGTCGACCAGGCGTCGCATCCGCAGCGCCTCGCGGGTGATGCCGTCCATCGCCCGGTCGCGCTGTTCGGGCGCCTCCAAGGCGCCCTGCTGGTGCAGGTCGGCGTAGCCGAGCACGGCCGTCACGGGGGTGCGCAGCTCGTGGGAGGCGTCGGCGACGAACCGGCGCAGGCGGTCCTGCGTGGCCTGCTGCCGGGCCAGCATCGTGTTCAGGGCCAGTCCGAGCCGCCCCACCTCGGTGTCCTCGTCGGCCGGGCCGACCTCGACGGCCGTGCGTCCGGCGGCGATGGTGTCCGCGGTGTGCGCCATCTCCTCCAAGGGCCGCAGCCCTCGGCGCAGGATCCACAACCCGGCCCCCGCCAGCAGCACCAGGGCCCCGCCGGTGGCGGCCGCCTCGATGATCAGCAGCCGCCGCAGGGTGCCGTTGGCCTGGTCCAGCGGTACGGCGGCGACGAGGACGCCGCGCCCCGGAACGCGCTGCGTCAGCATCCGGTACTCCGGTCCCCCGGGCCGTGTCGGGCCCACGGTGACCGGCTCGCGGCCGCCGGGCCGGGGAAGCGGGTCGGGGATCCTCGGCGCGGGGTCCGAGGGATCGCGCAGCCCCGGCGCCAGCTCCCGTACCCGCCCGTCAGGCCGGTGCAGTTGGAGGTGGAACTCCGAGGCGCCCAGCAGCCGGACGTCGTTGCCGAGCCGCGCCTCCGCGCCGGGCTCGCTCAACTGCTGCGCCACCCGTTGGCGTACGGCGCGCAGGGTGGTGTCCGTACGGTCGAGGAGATAGCCGCGCAGGGCGCCGTAGACCACCGCGTCCAGGGCGAGCAGCACGACCGCGGCGAGCCCCAGGACGGCCACCAGCAACCGCCCGCGCAACGAGCGGGGCCGCAGGACCAGCCGTACGGTCCGCCGCCGGGACGCCGCGGGGCGGGAAGCCGCAGGCCGGGGGGCCACGGGCTCGGAGTCCCCCGGCTGGGACGTCACGGGCCGGGGAGCCGACGGCCGTGGAGTCGGGGGAGTCACCGGTCGTCCGGTTCGCGCAGGGTGTAGCCGATGCCGCGGCGGGTCTCGATCAACGGCGGTCCCAGGGAGTCCAGTTTGCGGCGGAGGTAGGAGACGTACGTCTTGACCACGCCCGGGTCACCTTCCCCGAAGTCCCAGACGTGCTCCAGGAGTTGCGCGTGGGTGAGCACCTTGCCCCGGTTTCTCAGCAGGTGGCACAGCAGCCGGTACTCGGTCGGGGAGAGGTCCACCCGCTGTCCCGCGCGCCGCACCTCGTAGGTGTCCGTGTCCACCTCCAGGTCGGCGCAGACCAGCGTGGCGCCCGCGTTCCTGCCCTCGCCGCGGCGCATCACCGCCCGTACCCGGGCGGCGACCTCGGCCAGCCGGAACGGCTTGGTGATGTAGTCGTCGGCCCCCAGGTCGAGCCCGTCCACCACGTCGGCCCCGCTCTCGCGGGCGGTCAGGAAGACCACCGCCACGTCCGAGCCGCCCTGCCGCAGCCGACGCACCACCTCGAAGCCGTCCAGATCGGGCAGCATCACGTCGAGCAGCACGAGGTCGGGGGCGTGCTCCCGTACGGCTGCGAGCGCGGCGCGCCCCGTCGTCGCCTCGGCCACCTCGTATCCGAGGAAGCGCAGCGAGGTCGCCAGCACGTCGAGGATGGCGGGCTCGTCGTCCACGACGAGCAGCCGGCTGCCCGCCGGTGGTCTCTCTGTCCGCGCGCTCTCTGTGCTCATGAATACGCATCGTGGCACCTGCCACGGGCCGGCGTCTCCTTCGACCGTATGATCACACTCCGCTGACAGGGGGATGCGGCATGGCAACGGATTTCGAGCGGGAGTGGCGCCGGGCGTCGGCGGAGGGCGCGGGCTCTTCGGCGAGTACCCGGTTGAACGGCGTTCCGCCGGAGCCGTCCGGCGCGGGCGGTGGCGGCAACAGCCGTGAGAGCGCGGGCGAAAGCGCGGGGGGCGGCGGCGCACCGGACCTCGCTTCGTCGCCCGCGCGGAAGAAGGCGGCGGCAGCGGACATCGAGACCGAGCTGGAGCCCCGTACGAAGAAGACGGGGGAGCACGCGGACAGCGCCACGGAGACCGCTCGCAAGGGCTTCGACGGCTGGGAGACGGCCGCCGGGCTGAAGACCGTCGCGGACACGTGGGACAAGCAGGTGACGACCCTGATGGGGCGGCTGGCGTCCGAGAAGAACGCGTTGCGCGGCGCCTCGGGCCTCTTCGCGCGCAACGACACCGGCGTGCGGGACCAGTTGCTGTCGCAGTCCGGGCTGAACGGCCTGTAGGGGCGGGGGACGCGATGCCGGCCTACTACGAGATCATGACCACGAACCTGGACCTGCTGACGGCGGCCGCCGCCAAGTGGGAAGCGATGGCTCGTGAGTTGAAAAAGATCGAGACTCGCTACGGAAGCGCCGTCCAGAAGGTCGTCCTGGGCCCGGACTGGAACGGGCTGAGCGCGGGCGTGGCCCGGACGAACTTCGCCGCGACCCGCTACGAGTACGCCGCGGCCCGGATCCAGGCCGAGGCGACCGCGAGCCTGCTGCGGGACGCCCACGAGCAGTTCACCGGCCTCCGGCGGAAGCTCAGGAGCACCCGCGACGACGCGGTCGCGGCCGGCATGTCCGTGTCCGAACAGGGCCGCGTCGCCTTCGACCACGACCGGCTCACGGACTCCGAGCGCAGGGCGTACCACCACGATCCCGACGGGCAGAGGGTGATCCGTGAGGCTGTCACGCGGTGGCAGCAGCACGTCGACGACCGGGTGGAGGTCCTCACGGAGGCCGACCGGGCCGTACGCACCGCCCTCGCCGCCGTCGTCGTCGACAGCAACAAGGACGCCTTCGGCGGGGGCGGCGACGCCACCCTCAACGGTTTCAACGCCCATGCCGAGGGGGACCTGGCGAAGGCCGGGGCGCGGAAGCCGGACCGGGCCGGGACGAGGACCGACGGCTGGACGTCCGAGGGCTCGGCCTCCGCGAAGGGGCCCGGCGCCGAGTTCAAGGTCACCGGCCCGAAGTACGGCAAGGAGGGCTCGGTCAAAGCCGCCGCCGACCTTTTCCACCTCAGCGCCGAAGGAACGGCGGCCCACGGGAACTGGAAGCTCTCCGGGGTCGCCGACGGCTACGGAGGGGCTCGGGCCACCGCGAACTACGGCTTCACCGACGCGGGCCTCGTCGGCCGGGCGGAAGCGTCCGCGGGGCTCCGCGGACTCGCCGAGGGACGGGGCGAGTACGGACCCTACGCCGGTGTCTACGGACGGGCCGAGGCCTTCGCCGGGGCGGAGGCGAACGCCGGTCTCAAAGCCGGCAAGGACGGCGTCGTCGTCAACGCGAAGGCCTTCGCCGGGGCGAAGGGGTCCGTGGCCGGAGGCGGCGAGGTCGCCGGAATCGGGTTCGGCGCCACGGCCGAGGGGTGGGCCGGTCCCGGCGCGGAGGCCAAGTGGGGCGTCGAGAAGAACGACGACGGCGTGTACAAGATCGGCGGCAAACTGGGGCTCTCCCCCGCCCTCGGCGGGTCCTTGGGGCTTGAGTTCACCGTCGACCCGGACAAGGTGACCAGGAGCGTCGGCGACGCGGCCGACGCGGTTGGGAACGGCATCGGGGACGGGGTCGACGCCCTGGGCGACACCGCGGGCGCGCTGAAGGACACCGTCGGCGGCTGGTTGCCCTGATGGACTTCCCTGGACAAGCTGGACGAGGAGGGCCCGCGATGGCCACGACACTGCCGGTGCCGATCGAGTTCCGCCTGCCGGAGGGCTGGCGGCCCGCCGCGCCCCCGGACGGCATGGAGGCGCCGGGCGTGGCCTTCGCCGCGGTGCACCCGCACGCGGACCACGGGTTCACCGCCAACATCACCGTAGCCGGAGAGGTCCCGCCGGAGTCGGCGACCCTGGCCGGACTGGCCGACGCCTCGGCGCAGCGCCTGCGCGAGGCCGTCGGGACGGTCGAGGTGTCCCGCCGCCGCGAAGTCGGCTCCGCCGACGCGCCCGCCCTGACGCAGTGGCTGGCCTTCCCGGCCGTCGTCGACGGCACACGGCACGACCTCGTCCAGTCACAGGTTTTCCTGTCCTTCCCCGACGCCCGCGCCCCGCGCAGGCGGGCCGTGATCCGGCTGGCCCTGACCGCCACCGCCGCGCAGCACGACGACGTCCTGGAGGAGTTCCAGGAGTTCGTCCGCACGGTGCGCCCGGACACCGGGGCGGGAGCGTAGCGATGGGCCTCCTGGACGGCTACTTCGGCACCCGGCACCCCGAGAAGGGCGTCACACCGCGTACGGCCCCGGAGGTCCGGTCGGCGCTGCTGGCGCTCAACGGGCCGGGCGTCCCCTTCGTCGTACGCAACGGGACCAGCAAGGAGGGCGACCTGGTGGCCGAGTGCCGCCTCCCCGAACTGCGGGTACGGCTCTGGACCCGGATGCGCCTGGACGCGGCGAAGCACGAGGTGCGGGCCGTCGACGAGCAGTGGGAGGTCTCGCTCACCGAGCACGTCCTCGGGCAGCGCTCCCGCGGCCCGGCGAACGCGGTCTACCGGGTGTGGGGGAAGGAGACAGGGCCCGACGGGCGCGCCCAGCGGGTCGAGACGTCCCGCTTCGAGACCCGGCAGATGAAGGACCCCCTGCGTCAGGCGGTCCTCGACGCCGGGTGGACCTGGCGCGGAGTGCTCTTCCGGCTCTGACCGCGCCCCCGCCCAGCGGAGCGGCGTCAACCACCGGAAACCGCGGCGGCCGACCGCGCCCCGACCTCCTTCCCCCCGCACGACGGACCGCGAGCGTGCCCCCGCACCCCGCTCACAGCGTGAGCAGGGCGCGGCCCGCGGTCCGGGGGTCCGCCAGGGGTCTGAGGGCCAGGCGGACCAGGGCGAGCGGATTGTCGTCCCCGGCGACGCGGTTGGCGCTGAGCCGGCCGCAGGTGGCGCACTCGTGGATGATCAGCCACTCGCCGTCCGGGCGGACGGACATGCCCAGGGCCTCCATCCGGCCGTGGCAGTCCGAGGCGCGGTCGCCGGGGAGTCTGCGGTCGACGTGCAGACTGGCCAGGCAGGTGGGGCAGTGGTTGCGGTGAGCGGTGCCGGGGGCGTCCAGGGAGACGTCCAGACGGCAGGACACGCACCGGAAGTCGTTGGCCCGGTGGCCGCCCCGCGTGTGCAGGACGTCCTTGTGCCGCTGAGGGCGGCGGCGCCCCCGGCTGTTGTTGCGCGACATGACGAGCCCCCCTTCAGAGCGATCCGAACGCTTCGAGCGGGAAAGGGGGTTGGGCCAGCGGGCGGACCGCCGTGCGCATCAGGACGAGCTGGTTGTCGTCGGGACGGACCGAGTTCGAGGTCAGCTCGTCGCAGCGTACGCAGCGGTGGATCACCCTCCAGTCTCCGGTACGGAGCACAGCGATGGCGATCGCGGACATCCGGCCCTCGCAGTCGCTCGGGCCTCCCTCGACCTGGTCGAGGACGTGCCGGGAGTGCAGGCAGGACGGACAGTGGTTGCGCGCCACGCCGTCGGAGGCGTACGCGGACACGGTCAGGCCGCACCAGGCGCAGGCGAAGGTGCTGATGGCCGACGTGGCGCTGGTGGTGCCAATGTCGGTCTTGCAAGTGGTGGTGGTGCCAGTGGAGTTGGTGGTGTTGTCGGACACCCTTGGTGCTCCTTGCTGAGAAGTCGGTCATGACAGCAAGAGCAGGCCGAGCAGCCTCGTCGGCAAAACCCGTGGCCGTCGCGGATCGCGGAACGGCACGGCAGGGAGATCAAGCACCGGAGGACGCGTCCGGCGGCGACCCGGGAAGGCACGCGGCGGTGGCTGCGGGCCGTACGGCGGGCAGCGCCGGCGACGGACGGTTACGCGGTACGGCGAGGCGCGCTCGGCGCGGGCCGGGTCATCAACACACCCTCTTCACGGCACTGGGCCAGGACGGGACGGCGGAACAGCAGGACAAGCCGCAAGCTAACCAGGGGCATTCCGGCGGCGCCAATGGATTTCCCGACGCCTCCTGGGGTGCGCCCCGGGCTGGGTACGCGCCTCGTCGGACATGTACGCGCACCCGGCGTCGCCGAACGCCCGGCGTCGGGGCAGGGCCAACGGGACTTCCGGGTCCGCCCCCGCCTCCCCGTCTCCCCGCCTCTCCGTCCCGCGCCCCTTCCCCCGCTCCCGGCTGTCGGCTGCCGGGGCGGCCCCTCCCGCTCCCGGCGGTCGGCTCGGATTCAGCGGGCCTCGGTGAGCGGGCCGTACGCGTCCGGGCGGCGGGTCGTCAGGAACGGGAACAGCTCCAGCCAGTCGCGGCGGGCGTCGAGATCGAGATCGGCGACCAGGACGGCGGGTTCGTCGCGGGGCGCCTGGGCGAGGACGCGGCCGTACGGGTCGACGATGAAGGAACTCCCGTAGAAGGACAGGCCGTTCTCGGCGCCGATGCGGTTGGGCACCACCATGAAGGTGGCGTTGGCGATCGCGTTGCCGGTGATCACCTTCTGCCAGAGCGGCTGGGAGTCGAAGCCGGGGAAGCCGGGCTCGGAACCGATGGCGGTCGGGTAGACGAGGACGTCGGCCCCGGCCAGCGAGTAGGCGCGGGCCAGCTCCGGGAACCACTGGTCCCAGCAGGTCGGCAGCCCGAGGCGGGCCTCGTCGACCTCCACCAGCGGGAACGCGTCGTCGCCCGCCGGTCCGGCGCGGAACCAGTCGTCCTCGTAGTACCCCTCGGTGACCGGGATGTGCGTCTTGCGGGTGCGCTGCGCGAGGGTGCCGTCGGGGGTGACGAGGATGGCCGTGTTGTAGCCGAGGCCGTCGTCCTCGCCACCGGGGGCCGGGGCCTTCTCGTACAGCGAGGCGTGTACGTACACCCCGTGCTCGCGGGCGGCCTCGGCGGCGAACGTGAAGGTGGGGCCGGTCAGCAGCTCCTCCGGGGCGGCGGGCTCGGGGTGGTCGGCCCTGCGGACCACGGCGAAGTACGGCGAGAGCGTCAGCTCCTGGAGGCACACCACCCGGGCGCACTCGGCCGCCGCCAGCCGGATGCCCTCCCGCAGCGCGGCGCGGTGCTCGGCCGGGTCGCGGTGCCAGCGCTGCTGGACCGCCGCGACCCGCAGGGGCGCGCGCTCGGCGGGGCGGGTGCGGGTCGGGGAGGCGGGCGGGTTGTACGCGGTGATCAGACGCATGACCAGTTCCAGGGAAGGTGGGTGCGGCGGCGGGGGACCAGGGCCCCGGGGGCAGACGCAGGCGGTGGGTGGCGGACGGGCGGGTCGTGGGTGCGGCGGCGCGGGGGCGGAAGGGACGCGACGAGAGGGGAGGGAGCGGAAGCCACGCCGACCGGATGCGAGGACAGACAGCGCCGGAACGTTCCGGCACCGCGCACCGAATCTAACCCTGCCGGAACGTTCCGGCAAGCCCCGGTCCGGTCTCCCCCGCACGCGTCTAGACTTCCCTCCCGTGAACCCCCGGACCGTGACCCTGCTCGACGTGGCCCGCGCCGCCGGGGTCTCCAAGAGCACCGTGTCGGACGCCCTCCAGGGCTCGGGGCGGGTCGCGGAGGCCACCCGGGACCGGGTCCGCGCGGTGGCGGAGGAGCTCGGTTACCGGCCCAACAGCGCCGCCCGACGGCTGCGCCGCGCCAGCACCGGCGCGCTCGGGCTGCACCTGCCGCAGACGGCGACCCGGCTGGACTACTACATGAACCTCGCCTTCGGGGCCGTGGCGCGCGCACAGGACGAAGGGCTCGACGTGGTGCTGCTGGCGCCTGCGGGCGCGGCGAGCGGACCGATCGCCTCGCGGGTGGACGGGCTGCTGGTGATCGATCCGGAGGTCGGCGACCGGGCCGTTCCGGGACTGCTCGACGCGGGCGTCCCCGTGGTGACCGGCGAGCGCTACCTGGGCCCCGTCACCGGCCCCAGCGGCGCTGTGGTCTGCGACAACGCCGCCTCCCTGACTGCTCTGCTCGACCATGTCACCGAGCGCGGCGCCCGGCGTCCCGCCCTGCTGGCCCCGGCGGGTACCTCCGCCTGGGCGACCGCGCTGCGCGCGACCGCCGCCTCCTGGGGCGGGACCCACGGCGTGGAGGTCGCCCTGCGCACCGTGCCGTTCGCGGCCACCCCCGCCGAGGCCGAGGAGACGACCGGGGCTCTGCTCGCCGCCGACCCCGCCGTCGACGCCGTGATCTGCGCCCCCGATGGCTCCGCCCCGGGCGTCCTGCGCGCCGCGGCCGCCCACGGCCGGGAGGTGGGTGCGGACCTGCTCGTCGCGTCCTGCGTGGACGGCACCGCCACCCGGGGCGCCGACCCGGCTGTCACCGCGGTCGACCTGCGCCCCGCCGCGTACGGCCGCGCCTGTGCCGAGCTGCTCTGCGACATCCTCGCGGGCCGCGCGGCCGCCGACACCGTCCGCGACCATGCCTGGTCCCTGGAGGTCCGCGCCTCCACCGGGTCGTCACGCAAGAGAAAATCGGACCAAGATTGAATGACCCGGTGAGACGCTCGTACGCCGCCCGGAGCGCCCTTACCCAGGACGAAACCCCAGTTCAGCCCCGGTGCGGCAGCTACCCGGACGCCTCTCCGCCGCTGCCCGGCCCGGAGTCGACCCGACCGGTCGCGGCGACCGGTCAGGTCACATCCCCTCGCACTCACGGACCCGACCCGTCACACTCGTAACAATCGATAGGGGAGGTCTCGGGCGTGGATGTACCGATCTGGCTGTGGGTGGCGTTCGCCGTAACGGTGGTCGTCTCCCTCGCAGTCGACTTGCTTGCCCACCGCAAGGCACATGTCATCGGCTTCAAGGAAGCCGCCTGGTGGAGCGTGCTGTGGGTGAGCCTCGCGCTCATCTTCGGCGGAGTTGTGTTCGGCGTCCTCGGGACGACGGCGGGGACGGAGTACACGACAGCCTGGCTGCTCGAAAAGAGCCTGTCGGTCGACAACCTCTTCGTCTTCGCGCTGATCTTCGCGTACTTCAAGGTGCCCCGGGAGTATCAGCACCGGGTGCTCTTCTTCGGCGTCATCGGCGCCCTGGTGTTCCGGGCGATCTTCCTGACGGCCGGTGTCGCGGTGGTGAACCGATTCACCTTCGTGCTGTTCCTGTTCGCCGCCGTCCTCTTTTGGAGCGCGTACAAGATCCTCAAGGACGACGAGGACAACTTCGACCCCAGCACGAGCTTCGCGGTGCGGATGCTGCGGAAGATCATGCCGGTGCGGGACGAGTACGCCGGGACGCACTTCATCGTCAAGGAGGAGGGCAAGCGGGTCGCGACCCCGCTGCTGGCGGTGGTCGCCGCGATCGAGGCGGCTGACCTGATCTTCGCCGTGGACAGCGTGCCCGCCGTACTGGCGGTCAGCGACGACGCCTTCATCGTCTACACGAGCAACGCGTTCGCCATCCTTGGGCTCCGGGCGCTGTACTTCCTGCTCGCGGGACTGCTGGACCGCTTCCACTACCTCAGCACGGGCCTCGCCGTCATTCTGGCCTTCATCGCCGTGAAGCTGCTGCTCCAGGCCTCGCACAAGATGATCAGCACCTCCATCCCGGAGATTCCGTCGCCGGTCAGCCTGGCGGTGATCGTGGTCATCCTCACGGCGTCGGTCGTCCTCAGTATTCGTCGTCCACCGCCGTCCGACGGGGAGGCCGACAAGACGGTGGATCAGACACCTGACGGTAAACCGGCCGAGTAAGCGGTTGGGCAATGGCCGGGCAAAGCGATGGGAAAGCCTTCCCCACCGCGATGCCCGGCCCACTCCGGTCCTCCTTCGGCGCGCGGCCGGGCGGGGGCTGACTAGCGTGGTCCCCGGGGCGACCACCAGGACCTCGACCACGACTCAGGAACAGGATCAGGACCGGAAGAGGGTCAGCGCGATGGCTGTACAACCCGAAGGAACCCCGTGCTGGGCGGACGCCGGCTTCGCCGACATCGAGGGCGCGAAGAGCTTCTACGGGGACGTCCTCGGCTGGACGTTCGGTGAGGCCGCGACGGAGTTCGGCGGCTACACCCAGGCGTACGCGGACGGCAAGGCGGCCGCCGCCGTCGCTCCGCCCATGCCGGGCGAGGACGGGCAGTCCGCGTGGTGCCTCTACCTCGCGTCGCGGGACGCCGCCGCGACCGCCGTCAGGGTGCGGGAGAACGGCGGAGAAGTGCTGATGGAGCCGATGCCGATCGGCGACTTCGGCACGATGGCGCTGGCCCGCGACCCGGGCGGCGCGGTCTTCGGCATCTGGCAGGGGAACCGGCACGAGGGCTTCCAGACGGAGATGGGCGCACCCGGCGGCTACTGCTGGGGCGAGGTCTCCACCCGGGACCCGGGGCGGGTGGACGCCTTCTACCGGGCGGTCTTCCCCTACACGGCACAGAAGATCGACGACGCGTCCATGGACTTCGTCATGTACGACGTCCAGGGCGAGACCGTGCTGGGCCGGGTGGCGATGGGTGAGGACTACCCGGCCGAGGTGCCGTCGTACGTCAACCTCTACTTCGCGGTCCCGGACTGCGACGCGGCGGTCGCGAAGGCGACCGAGCGCGGCGGGGTGCTGCGCTTCGGGCCGGAGGACAGCCCGTTCGGCCGGTTCGCGGAACTCAGCGATCCGCAGGGCGCCTCGTTCTCCGTGGTCGACGTGACGACCACCGTGGGTGAGATGCCGGGGACGAGCCCGGCGGGCTGACGGGCGGCATCGACGGACTGACGGGCCTCCTCGACGGGCCGCGACCGGGACCACCGGCGCGGCCCGTTCGCGTACCCCGGCGCCTCGATGCGTCCGGCTCCGTGCGCCCAGCTCCCCGCGTTCCGCTCCGGACGTCGAGCTCGGCGCGTGCAGCTCCGTGCGCTGTGCGTTCCTCCAACGCCCCTCGCATCTGCGATGGAACATCGTCCAGAGAATCGCACATGCGAGCCTGTGTGGCCTAGCGTGGTGCGCATGCAGTCCTACACAATCGGCCAGGCAGCACGACTTCTCGGCGTCAGCCCGGACACCGCCCGCCGCTGGGCGGACGCCGGCCGGGTCGCGACCCATCGCGACGAGGCCGGGCGGCGTCTGATCGACGGTCGCGCGCTGGCCGCCTTCTCGATCGAGGTCGGCCAGAGCGCGGGCGGCGAGGACGAGGCGCCCTACACCTCGGCCCGTAACGCTTTCCCGGGCATCGTCACCGCGGTGAAGCTGGGCGACGTGGCGGCCCAGGTCGAGATCCAGGCCGGTCCGCACCGGCTCGTCTCCCTCCTGACCAGGGAGGCGGTGGAGGAGCTCGGCCTGGAGGTGGGTATGCAGGCGACGGCCCGGGTGAAGTCGACCAGCGTGCACATCGACCGCACCTGAGCGGGACGGCCTACGCCCACCGGACAGGCCGACGTACGCGCACCCGCGAGCCGCCCGGTCCCCGGGAAGGCGGACCCAGCTCCTCCCGTGCCGCCCCTCCCTCCTCGGCACCCCGGCGCCACCCCCGCGCACCACCCCCGGCACCACCCGCGCCCTCCCGGCGCGTCCCGCAGACCCGCAGACCCGCAGACCCGCCCGGACGGCACCCGCCGACCGCGCACGCATCCAAGGAGCCTCGCCCTCATGTCTCTCCCGATCACCCGCCGCCGCGCGGCCGCCGCCGCCCTGACGGCCGCCCTCCTCGTCCCGCTCGCCGCCTGCGGCAACGACGACAAGAAGGACGACGACAGCGGCGCGCAGGCCACCTCCTCCGCCTCCGGCGCCCCCAAGGCCGACCTGACCGTCCTGGCCGCCTCCTCGCTCACCGACGTCTTCAAGGAGGCGGGGGCGGCGTACGAGAAGGAGAACCCGGGGACGAAGGTCACGTTCTCCTTCGCGGGCTCCCAGGAGCTGGCCGCCCAGGTCAAGCAGGGCTCTCCCGCCGACGCGCTGGTCACCGCCGACACCAAGACGATGGACGGACTCACGGCCGACACCGGCAAGCCCACCGTCATCGCCAAGAACCGTCTGGTCATCGCCGTCGGCGAGGGCAACCCGGAGAAGGTCGAGAGTCTCAAGGACCTCTCCGACAGCAAGCTCAAGGTGGTCCTCGCCGCCCCCGAGGTCCCCGTGGGCCGCTACAGCCAGCAGGTGCTCGACGCGCAGAAGATCGAGGTCCGGCCGGTCTCCCAGGAGCCCAACGTCCGCGCCGTCCTCAGCAAGGTCTCGCTCGGCGAGGCGGACGCCGGGCTCGTCTACAAGACGGACGCCGCCACCGCCCCCGACAAGGTCGACGCGGTCGAGATTCCGGACGCCGAGAACGCCATCGCCTCCTACCCGGCCGCCACGCTGAAGACGTCGGAGCACAGCGAGGCCGCCGCCGCGTTCGTCGCCTGGCTCTCGACCCCCGACGCGCAGAAGATCCTCCAGGGCGCGGGCTTCCAGCAGCCGTAACCCGCACCTGGGCCCGGCACACCGTGGCCCGGCGCGCCGTACCGTCGCCCGCGCGCCGTACCGTCACCCGGCGGACCGTCCCGTCCTACGGCCCGCCGGGCCCTGCCGTCCCCCGGCCCCTTACCGTCCCCCGAGGTCACCCATGAAACGACCGGCTCGCCGCCGAACGCCCGGGGTGCGCGCCCCTCTCCTGCTGACGGTGCCCGCGCTGCTGGCCGTGGCGTTCCTGATGCTGCCCCTCGTCGGCATCCTGGTCCGCACCTCCTGGGGCGAACTGGGCGCGCACCTCACCGCCGAGGCGACCACCGAGGCGCTGCGGCTCTCCCTGCTGGTCTCGCTCTGGTCGCTGGGGCTCTCGCTGCTGTTCGGGGTGCCGCTGGCCTGGCTGCTGGCCCGGGTCCCGTTCCCCGGCAAGGCGGTCGTGCGCTCGCTGGTACTGCTGCCGATGGTGCTGCCGCCCACGGTCGGCGGGGTGGCGCTGCTGCTGGCGTTCGGGCGGCGCGGGCTGCTCGGGCCGTGGCTGGAGGACACCTTCGGCATCACGCTGCCCTTCCACACCTCGGGGGCGGTCCTGGCGGCGACCTTCGTCGCGATGCCGTTCCTGATCATCTCGCTGGAGGGCGCGCTGGGCGGGCTGCGCCCCCGGTACGAGGAGACGGCGGCCTCGCTCGGAGCCTCGCCGGTACGGGTGTTCCTCACCGTGACCCTGCCGATGGTCGCCCCCGGGCTGATCGCCGGGGCGGCGCTGACCTGGGCGCGGGCGCTGGGCGAGTTCGGCGCGACCATCACCTTCGCCGGGAACCTCCCCGGCACCACGCAGACCCTGCCGCTCCAGGTCTATCTGCTGCTCCAGGACTCCCCGGAGGCCGCCACCTCCGTGTCGCTGCTGCTCCTGGCCATCGCGATGGCCGTGCTCATCGCGCTGCGCGGCCGGTGGACCGGCACCCCGGGCGACCACCGCGAGCCCGCCGCCCCGCGCCCGGAGGAGCCCGCGGGGGCGGACGCCGCCCTGCCCGAACCGCCCGCGCCGGAGCCCCCGGCGAAACCCGCCGCCCAGGAGCGTTGGTCCCTGCACGCCGACGTCACCGGCTTCACCCGGCTCACGCTGGACGCGGGCCCCGGCACCACCATCGCCGTGGTCGGCCCCAACGGCGCGGGCAAGACGACGCTGCTGCGGGCCCTCCTCGGCCTCACCCCCCGCGCCCACGCCCGCCTCCGCCTCGGCGGCACCGACGTCACCGCGCTCCCCCCGCACCGCCGGGGCGTCGCCTGGGTCCCCCAGGACGGGGCGCTCTTCCCGCACCTGAGCGCCCTGTCCAACACCGCGTACGGGCTCCGCGCCCACGGCGTGCCCCGCGCCCGAGCCCGCCGCGAGGCCCAGGGCTGGCTGGACCGGCTCGGGGTCGGCCACCTGGCCCACCGCAGGCCCGGCCAGCTCTCCGGCGGACAGGCCCAGCGGGTCGCCCTGGCCCGCGCACTGGCCGCCCGCCCGCGCCTCCTGCTGCTGGACGAACCGCTCGCCGCCCTCGACCAGAGCACCCGGGCCCGGGTGCGGCACACCCTGCGCGGGCACCTCGCGGAGTTCGGCGGGGTCTGTCTGATCGTCACGCACGACCCGGTCGAGGCGGTCTCCCTGGCCGACCGGGTCCTGGTGCTGGACGACGGCCGGGTCCTCCAGGACGAGCCGCCCGCGGAGGTCACCCGCCACCCGCGCTCCCCGTGGGTCGCCCGGATGCTGGGCCGCAACGCCTGGCCGGGGACCGCCACCGCCGAGGGCCTGGAGCCGGTGGGCGGCGGGCACGTCGTGGTCGCCGAGCCCCTCCCCCCGGGCACGGACGCCCTCGCGGTCATCGCCCCCGAGGCCGTCTCCGTACACCGCGAGCGGCCCACCGGCTCCCCGCGCAACGTATGGCCCGGCACGGTCCGCGAGATCACCGCGGGCGGCAGCAGGCTGCGCCTGCTGATCACCTCCCCCGAGGCCCCGGACCTGATCGCGGAGATCACCCCGCAGGCCGCCGCCGAACTGGGCGTCGCCGACGGGACGGCGGTCTGGACGAGCGTGAAGGCGACGGAGGTGACGGCGGTGCCGCTGTAGGGGCGACCGGGCCGGGGAGTGCGCCGGGAGGGTCCGCCCGGGGGTGTCGGCCGACCGGCCGCGGGAACCAGAGCCTCACCGCACACGTACTTCCTACGACGGTCGACGGTGCGGACCGGGCGCGGCTCGGACGCCCGGCACGACGGACACCACCGGCAGCACGGAGAGACGGGAAACCATGGCACTGTTCGGCAACGCGCACACGATCAACCCGGCCACCGCCCACCAGGACTACGCCCGGCTGCTCGGCCAGGGCGAGCAGGTGCACGCCGCGTTCCTGCTGATCCGCGACACGATCCTGTTCACCGACCGGCGCCTGATCCTCGTCGACAAGCAGGGCCTGACCGGCAAGAAGGTGGAGTACCACTCCGTGCCGTACCGCAGCATCACCCACTTCTCGGTGGAGACGGCCGGGACGTTCGACCTCGACGCGGAGCTGAAGATCTGGATCTCGGGCAACGCCACCCCGCTCCAGAAGACCTTCACCAAGGGCGTCGACATCTACGAGGTGCAGGCGATACTCACGCAGTTCGTCGCCCGCTAGGCGGTCTCGGGCCCTCGTCCGGCTCAGACGTACGGCCGCAGCCGGGCCGCCTGGGAGTGTCCGGGCACCGTGGCGCGCCGCTTCGCCGTGCGCTCCCGCAACTCGGGCAGCAGCCGGTACAGCGCCTCGCCGGGGCAGCGGGTCTCGTAGCTGTCGCGGTGCCCGGAGATGACATGCAGCCGGGCCACCTGGCCCTTGTCGAAGCGGCTCTCGTCGTTCGTCGACACCAGGTCGATCCGGCCCAGCGGGTCCGCGCCGGGCCGGAGCTTCCAGGCGGCGAGCCGCACCAGCGCGTCCATCATCGGCTTCGGGACCTCGGCGCCTTCCCCGAAGTTGCCGATGGCCGCGACGCCGACCGTGTCGGTGTTGAACCCCTTGGTGTGGGCGCCGAGCACCGCCCGTCCGACCCCGCCCGCCCGGCCCTCGTAGATCGTGCCGCAGCGGTCGACCAGGAAGTTGTAGCCGATGTCGTCCCAGCCGTCCTGCTCGACGTGTTCGCTCTGGACGGCCCGGATCAGCCGCGGGGCGTCCGCGCAGTCGTAGTCGTTGGGGTTGCCGGTGTGGTGCACGAAGAGCGCCTTCGCCGCCCCCGTGTAGTGCGGCCGCTCCCGGACCAGCCCCTCGTCCGCGTGCCACGCGTGCCGGCTCACCAGGGCGGGCTGCGGCAGCCCGCGCGGCGGCCGGGGCCCGGTGACCGGCTCGGTGCGGGGTGCGTGGACCGCCGCGCCGTCCCCGAACACCAGGAGGGCCACGGGCAGGACCAGGACGCCCAGGACGAGTCGGCGGGACCACATGGACTCCACCCTGCGCCCTGACCTCCGGGTTCGCAGAGGGGCGGGCCGATCGGGTGACCCCGGGCCGGACCGGGGCCCGCTCCGGCCCGGGGCCCGCTCCGGCCCGCGGTGGGAGGACCGTCGCGAAGCCGGCCGTACGGAAGAGGCGAGGACCGGCGCCGACCGTACCGAAGCCGTGCCGTTACGCCCGGAATGCGGGTTCCGGCAGGTCTTCTTACGATGAGATCCGGATCACCGCCCGCCCCCACTCCCCGCAGAAGCGCCCGGCCGGACGAGGAATCCGGATCCCCGGATCGAGGAACCATGGCCCAGGACCGTGAGCAGGACGCGTCGCCGGTCGGTCTGAAGCCGAACGCGATCGGGTTCGTCGACGCCCTCGTCATCGGCCTCAACGCGACGTCCCCGGCCTACTCCCTGGCCGCCGTCATCGGCCCGATCGTGGCCCTGGTCGGCATCTACGCCCCGGGCGTCATGTTCGCCTCGTTCGTCCCGATGCTGCTGATCGCCTCGGCGTTCTACTACCTCAACAAGGTCGACCAGGACTGCGGCACGACCTTCTCCTGGGTGACCCGGGCGATGGGCCCGTGGGCGGGCTGGCTGGGCGGCTGGGCGATCACCATGACCGGCGTCCTGGTGGTCGGTTCGCTGGCCGACGTGGCGGTGAGCTTCACGCTGCTGGCGGTGGGGCTGGACGGCTGGGTGGAGAACGACCTGGTACGGCAGCTGCTGACCGTGCTGCTGATCATCGTGATGACCGGTGTCTGCGTCATCGGCACCGAGCTGTCGGCGAAGGTGCAGAACGCCCTGATCCTCCTCCAGGTCGCGTTCCTGCTGGTCTTCGTCGCGGTCGCGCTGTACCGGGTGTACGCGGGGACCACCGGCTTCGACTCCATCGAGCCCTCCGGCAGCTGGCTCAACCCGTTCGGCGCGGGCGGCGCGGCACTGACCGGCGGTCTGCTGCTCGGGGTGTTCATCTACTGGGGCTGGGAGTCCGCGGTCAACCTCACCGAGGAGACCGAGGACTCGGCGAGCGCACCCGGCAGGGCGGGCCTGTGGTCCACGGTGGTGCTCCTGGTGACGTATCTGTCGGTCGCCTTCGCGGTGGTGGCCTTCGCGGGTACGGCGTTCCTGGCGGAGAACGCGGGCGAGGAGGAGTTCGTCTTCGCCCAGCTCGCCGGGGACGTGCTGGGCGGCTGGGACTGGATCCTGCTGCTGGCCGTGGCCACCTCGGCGATCGCCTCCACCCAGACCACGATCATCCCGGCGTCCCGGACCGCGCTGTCGATGGCCCGGCGTCAGGCGCTGCCGCGGCACTTCGGGCACATCAGCCCCCGCTTCCGTACCCCGGACGTCAGCACCTGGTGGGTCGCGGGCATCGCGATCGCCTGGTACCTGGTGGTGAACCAGATCTCGACGAACGCCCTCTTCGACTCCCTGACCGCCCTGTCCCTGCTGATCGCGTTCTACTACGCGCTCACCGGGGTGGCCTGCGCGGTCTACTACCGGCGCCATCTCACCGAGAGCGTACGGAACTTCGCGCTCATCGGCCTCGGGCCGGTGGTCGGTGCCGGGCTGCTGACCTGGCTGCTGGTGCGGTCGGTGGCGGACATGTCCGACCCGGCCAACTCCTACAGCGGGACCTCCTGGTTCGGGCTCGGACCGCCGCTCGTCATCGGCATCGTGATCTCCCTGGTCGGCGTGGTCATCATGGTCGTCTGGCGGCTGCGCGACGCGGTGTTCTGGCAGGAGCGGCCCTCGGTCCCCGACCCGGCCCTGGTGCACGCCACGGTCACCCGGCCGGGCGACTTCGGCGGTACGGGTACGGACGGGACGAACGGCTCCGGCGGCCCCTCCGACCCCGGTCGCGACCCTGATCGCGGCCCCTCCGACCCCGGTCCCGGCTCCTCCCCCGGTCCGGGTCCCGGTCCCGGAAAGGGGCGTTGAGATGGCGGTCGTCCTCGGATACGACGAGTCCCCCGGCGCCGCCCGCGCCCTGCGCATCGCGATCGAGGTGGCGGCGGCGTACGGCGAGGAGCTGGTCCTCGTCTACGGCGCCGCCGCCCCCGGCCTGCGCGACGGGGCCGAGTACCGCAGCCACCACGACGCGATCCGGCAGGCCGGGCGCACCGGCCTGGAGCACGCCCTCACCGCGGCGGAGGCGGCGGGTGTGCCCGCCCTGGTCGAGGTGCTGGACGAGAAACCGGCCCAGGCCCTGATGGACGCCGCCGAACGGCACCGGGGCCGGGTCATCGTGGTCGGCACCTGGGGCGAGAGCCCGATGCGCGGGGCCCTGCTGGGCTCGACCCCGCACAAGCTGCTGCACATGTCGACGGTCCCGGTGCTGTGCGTACCGACCGAGGAGGGCGCGGAAGAGCCCCGGCAGGCGGCGGAGGACTCCCGGCCGTAGAAGGTGACGTCCCGTCAGGACCGCGCGCCCGGAACCGAGTGATGCGGAACACACCGGGTGGAGGGAACGCCTCCACACTTTAGGGTGTCAGGATGCCTTCCCCCCTCACCTCCGAGCAGCCGCTCCCCACCGCGGCCGCCGCCGCCCCGGAGACCCCCGAACCGTCGCCGGAGGGCCGGGACCACTTCTTCGACAACGCGAAGTACCTGGCGATCGTGCTGGTGGCCGTCGGACACGCCTGGGAGCCGCTGCCCGGCGGCCGCCTGGTGGAGGCCGCGTACACGTTCGTCTACACGTTCCACATGCCGGTGTTCATCCTGATCGCGGGCTACTTCTCCCGTAACTTCGAACTGCGTCCCGACCGGGTGTGGAAGCTGGTCACCAGCCTGCTGGTGCCCTACGTCCTCTTCGAGGTGCTCTACACGCTCTTCGAACGGGCCGCGGACAAGCCGGACTTCGCCCTGTCGCTGCTCTCGCCGTACTGGCTGCTGTGGTTCCTGCCCGCCCTGTTCTTCTGGCGGCTGTCCACCCCGGTGTGGCAGGCGGTGCGCTTCCCGGTGCTGGTCTCCCTCGCCATCGCCGCCCTGGCGACGCTCTCCCCGGCCGCCGACGGGAGCCTCCAGGTCCAGCGCGTTCTTCAGTTCCTGCCGTTCTACGTGCTCGGGCTGCGGATGGGCCCGCAGCACTTCGAGCTGATCCGCCGCCCGTGGGTGCGCTTCGTGTCGGTGCCGGTGTGCGCCGCCGGGATGCTGGTGGCGTACTGGCTGGTGCCCCGGACCTCCACCTCGTGGTTCTTCCGCAAGAACAGCGCCCAGGAGATGGACACCGCCGAGTGGACGGGCCCGGCCGCCACCGTGCTGCTGTTCCTGGCCGCGATCGTGCTGGGCGCCTGCTTCCTGGCATGGGTGCCGAAGGGCCGCACCTGGATGACCGCCCTGGGCACCTGCACGCTGTACGGATACCTGCTGCACGGCTTCGTCGTCCGGGGCCTGAAGTACGGGGGCTTCTACGACGACCCCTTCTTCGACACCACCCTGGGCACCGTCACCGTCACCCTCGGCGCGATCGCCGTGATGACCCTGCTCTGCACACCCCCCGTACGGCGCCTGCTGCGCCCCCTGCTGGAACCCCGCATGGCGTGGGCCCGGCAGCGCACCGCCGTCCCGCCGCCCAGGACCTGAGCGACGGGACGGCGGAAGGGCCGATCACCTGGGGGCCGCCGCGCGACCGGGTCCCCCGGGGTGAGGGGACCCGGCGTGGACGAAGGGCGTCACGAGGCCCGGATACGGGTCACGCGGCGCGGATACGGGTCACGCGGCGCGGTTGGCGCGGCGCTGTGCGGCGGCCGCGCGGGCCTCGCGGGTGGGCAGGTCCGTGCGACGGCTCCGGGCCCCGTCCCCGCCGCCGCGCCGGGTCCCCCGGCCCATGAACGCGCCGCCGCGGCCGCCGCTCTCCTTGGGCGTGGCGGCGTCGGCCAGCGGGACGCCGGAGGGCTTCCGGGCCCCGGTGATCCGGCTCAGCTCGGCCTCCCCGGAGCGGACCTGGGCGATCTGCGGAGTGATCCCGGCGTCCGCCATCAGCCGGGTCATCTCGCGGCGCTGGTTGGGCAGGACCAGGGTGACGACGCTGCCGGACTCCCCGGCGCGGGCGGTGCGTCCACCGCGGTGCAGGTAGTCCTTGTGGTCGCTGGGCGGGTCCACGTTGACCACGAGGTCGAGGTTGTCGACGTGGATGCCGCGCGCCGCGACGTTCGTGGCGACCAGGACCGTGACGTGCCCGGTCTTGAACCGCTCCAGGGTGCGGGTGCGCTGCGGCTGGGACTTGCCGCCGTGCAGCGCCGCCGCCCGGACCCCGCTCTGCCGCAGGTGGTCGGTGAGCCGGTCCACCGCGTGCTTGGTGTCCAGGAACATGATGACGCGGCCGTCGCGGGCCGCGATCTCCGTCGTGGTGGCGTACTTGTCGGCGCCCTGGACGTACAGCACGTGGTGCTCCATCGTCGTGACCGCACCGGCGGCCGGGTCGACGGAGTGCACGACCGGGTCGTTGAGGTAGCGCCGCACCAGCAGGTCGACGTTACGGTCCAGGGTGGCCGAGAACAGCATCCGCTGTCCCTCCGGCTTCACCAGGTCCAGCAGTTCGGTGACCTGCGGCATGAAGCCCATGTCGGCCATCTGGTCGGCCTCGTCGAGGACCGTGACCGTCACCCGGTCCAGCAGGCAGTCGCGGCGGTCGACCAGATCCTTGAGGCGGCCCGGGGTGGCGACGACGACCTCGGTGCCGCCGCGCAGCGCACCGGCCTGCCGGCCGATGGACATCCCTCCGACGACGGTGGCCAGCCGCAGCTTCAGCGACCGGGCGTACGGGGTGAGCGCGTCGGTGACCTGCTGGGCCAGCTCCCGGGTGGGGACGAGGACCAGGGCGAGCGGGCGCCTGGCGTCGGCGCGGCGGCCGGCCGTGCGGGCCAGCAGGGCGAGCCCGAAGGCCAGCGTCTTGCCCGAGCCGGTGCGGCCGCGGCCCAGGACGTCCCGGCCGGCCAGCGCGTTGGGCAGGGTGGCCGCCTGGATCGGGAAGGGCACGGCCATGCCCTCGGTGACGAGCGCCGCCTTCAGCGGTGCGGGCATCTCCAGTTCGCCGAAGGTCTCGACGGCGGGCAGGGCCGGGGTGACGGTCACGGGGAGCGCGAACTCGCCCTTCACCCCGGAGGCGGAGCGCCGGCCCTGCCCCCCGGACCTGCCGGAGCCGCCGGGGCCCCCGGACCTGCCGGAGCCACCGGGCCTGCCGTAGCTCCCGGTCCTGCCGGAGTTGCCGGTCCTGCCGTAGCCACCGGAGCCGCCGGAGCGGGGCGTGCGTTCGCGATTCATGGGGAACCTTTCCTCGATGGGCGCGCGGCCGGGCACGTATCGAGGGATTCCCTGATGGGAAGCGGCCGCGAACGGCACCAGGAATCGCAAGAACGAGCCGATGAAATGACAAAAGAAAGAGAAAGCGGAGACGGCGGCGGGATCACGACCGGCCGCCGGAAAAGACAACGAGCTGGGGCCCGCACCCATGGTGCGGGCCCCAGCTGCGTCGTGCGGCCTGAGCGATCAGGCGGGGGTGATGTTCTCGGCCTGCGGGCCCTTCTGGCCCTGCGTGACGTCGAAGTTCACCTTCTGGCCCTCCTGGAGCTCACGGAAGCCGGAGGCGTTGATGTTGGAGTAGTGGGCGAAGACGTCGGCGCCGCCGCCGTCCTGCTCGATGAAGCCGAAGCCCTTTTCGGCGTTGAACCACTTCACGGTGCCAGTAGCCATGTCATATCTCCTTAGGGGCAGAACCCGCGGACCCGCACCGTGCGGGCCCCACGTCGCCGCGATGATTACCCCGTCCGGAGATAACACCGGAAATACAGAAATGCACGAACCGACATGGGATCGGCCGAAGCATTTGAAGTCTTTGGGAACCACGACTGCAACTACGATCAACACTAGCACGGAGGCACCGCGAGAAGGGGTGCCCTATATCACCGGTCGGGCCGGAACATAAAACTCTCGTGGAACATTGCGCGAAATCCTGTGCCGACGAAAGCAGATATCTTCCGGTCGGCGGCGCGCCGCCGTCAGCGCCGCTTCGCGGAACCGCCGGTCCGGGCGGCCCGCTCGCGCAGCTCCCTGTTGAGGCGCAGCGCCTCTTCGAGCTGGTCCTCCAGGATGACGATGCGGCACGCGGCGTCGATGGGCGTGCCCGCGTCCACGAGCTCCCGGGCGCGGGCGGCGATGCGCAACTGGTAGCGGGAGTAACGGCGATGGCCACCCTCGGACCGCAGCGGGGTGATCAGCCGGGCCTCGCCGACCGCTCGGAGGAAACCCGGCGTGGCGCCGATCATCTCGGCGGCCCGCCCCATCGTGTAGGCGGGGTAGTCGTCGTCATCGAGACGGTCGGTGGCGCGCGAGGGGGGTTCCGGGGGCAATCTGCACCTCTTCCGTCACGCGGCACCGAAGGAGCCGGGCGCCGTACGCCTGCGGGGTGCCCCTGTGCCGCGTACCGCTGTTTCGCGTGACCGCACAAGAAATCCTAATCGGCGGGGATGGGCATGTCTATCGCCGCCGGAACAGATTCGGGCACCCCGGACGGCGGCGGTGCACGGACGGTGGAGAGCCACTGACCGACCGGTCAGTTGTCGTCGGACGGACGGCGGGGTCATAATGCACGCGTAGCCCTTCACGCATCCCCCGTCGTGAAGGGCTACACCCCTGTCCGGAGCCCGCCACGGGCGGCGCGAGGGCCCGCCCGGCCGCGCCGGAGCCGCCCCGGACCACATGGGGGCGCGGGAGGATGTGCCACGGGCAAGGGACTCCCCTCGTGGTCCCCTGCCCGTGTTTTTTCGAGTTAACAGTGACGTAGAGTGTTTACGCAAGCTCAGTTTCCGACTCCGAGGGATCGGGAGGTACGGATGGCCAAGGCCGACGGCGACGAACGCGGTCCGGAGCCCATCGCCCCCGCCGCCCCCGTCGCCCCGGACGAGCTGCCCCGCCTCGGCTCCCTGCGGGAGAAGGTCGAGTACATGGTCGAGAAGACCTTCCCCGGCCAGAAGATCTCGGGCCGGGTCTTCGCCGAACTGGTCCGCGACCGCGGCGGCTCGCTGTCGCACAGCTACTTCTCCAACATCCTCGCGGGCAAGGTCACCCAGCCGTCCGAGGACATCCTCAAGGCCCTCGGCCTCGGCTTCGGTGTGGACTGGCGCTTCTTCAAGGAGGAGTCCGAGGTCGTCGACGACGTCGTCGCCGGGCTCCAGTTCCTGGCCAAGCGGCGCACCGGGGAGATCACCGGAGTGGCCGGGCGGGGGCTGGACGACGACGGACTCCCGCCCGAACTGCTCCAGTTCGCCCTGTCCCTGCTGGAGGACGCCGCCCGCGAGAAGGAGGACGGCGACGGCCCCGGAACGGAGAGCGGTGGCAAAGATTCCGCCGCGACCCACCGCCCGGCGGGCCCGGCAGCGTAGCGTCTTCGTCATGTCCCTGCGGAAACTGCGGAAAGAGTGCGAGGCCGGGCTCGCCGACCTGCCCCTCCCGGTTCCCTTCTCGCTGGACGGACTCGTCGCGAACATGGAGGCGGCGCGCGGCCGGACGATCCGGCTGCACGAGATGCCCGACCGCCTCGCCCGGGTCAACGCCGCCTGCGGGCTGCGCCTGAAGGCGGAGGGCACCAGCCTCGTCCTCTACCGGCGCAGGCCGACCGCGTACCAGACCCAGCACGTGATCCTGCACGAGCTGTGCCACGAGTGGTTCGACCACGGCACCACGCTCGACGCCGAGCAGCTGCGCACCCTCCTGCCGGTGTTCGACACCGCGCTGATCGCCCGGATGATCTCCCCGGCCGCCGCCGCGTCCTTCGCCTCCGGCGGCGGCACCGTCCAGGCCCGCGCGCAGTACGACACCCACGACGAACGCATGGCCGAATTCGGTGCCTCCCTGATCCCCCGGATGGCGCGGGACCTCACCACCGATGACATGGTGGGGCGGCTGGACAACTCCCTGTCCCGCCCGGTGGCCCACCGGCGGCGCGGCCTCTTCCCCGGAAGACGGTCCGGCGACGCCTGACACGTGCCACCCCTCCCCTCGCGGGGCTCCGGCTCCGCACACCCCGACCCCGAGGACGGACCCCGCCGTGACCCCCCTCGATCTCGCCGGTTACCTGATAGCCGGCCTGATGACGGCCGTTGCCCTGTGGCGTATGCCCGCTGCCCTGTGGGGCGACGAGGAGGACCGCAGACGCCGGGCCCTGTGGGGCTGCTACGCCGGATTCGCGATCGCGCTGTGGACGAAGACCGAGGCGGTCCGCATCGGCCTCAACAACAGTGCCGTCACCGACCTCGCCGTGCTCATCAAGCACTACACCGCGACCGTGGCGATTCTGGCCATCCTCAGCTACATCGTGGCGATCTACGGCAGCTACCCCGAAGAGGGCGCGGTCCCCCGCCACGTACGGTTCGCGCGGCTCGTGCAGCGGCTGGCGGCCAAGGCGTCCGTCGCCACCCTGATCCTGCTGACCGTCCTCTTTTTCACCGTCGTCGACCGCTCCGAGCCCTCGGACCGCTTCGTCTCCGACCACGCCGGTGAGTGGGGCGCCACGCTCTACATGAGCGTCTTCTACCTCTACCTCGGGGCCGCGTCCGCCGTCTGCGCCTTCCAGTGGGCGCTGGCCACCCTCGACGCCCGCCGCCGCCATCTGCGCGTCGGGCTCGGGATGATGACCTTCGCGATGTTCATCGGCGTCGGCTATACCGTCAGCCGCACGCTGTTCCTGTGGATCAGCGTGGTGGACCAGCCGAGCGAGGCGTTCGCGCTCCGCTTCGACCAGGTCACCGAGGCCGCGCAGCTGGTGCTGTTCGCCTTCTTCGCCCTCGGCGCGTCCATCCCCGCCTTCGCGGCCGGGGCGCGGCGGGCGCGGCTGTGGCGGGCCCAGGTCCGCCTGCACGGCCTCTGGTACGAGTTGATGACCGCCTTCCCCGACCAGCCCTTCGACCCGCCCGCCTCGCTCACCCGGGAGCTGACCCGGTTCAACGTCCCGGCGGACCTGCGGGTCGACCGCTGGGCCGCCGACATCGCGGACGCGGTGGAGAAGCTGCGTCACTACGTCCCCGACGGGCTGCTCGCCGCCGCCGAACAGGCCGCCGGGCCGTCCGCCGCCTCCGGCACCCGGAGCACGGAGGCCCTGGCCGACGCGTACTGGATCAAGGCGGCCCTCCTCGCGAAGACCTCCGGCGCACCGGCCGGGCCCGCCGCGACGGTCGCCGCCCAGCACGCCGCCGACCAGGACGGCGAGGTGGCCCGGCTGGTACGGGTCGCCGCCGCCTACCGCACGGTCGACGAGGCCCGCGCCCGCGCCCTCCTCACGGCGGCCGCCGACCCGGCCGCCCTGTCCCGTACGACGGAGAGGACCGCATGAGCAGCGCCACCGACGACCCGACGACGAGCGCGGCCACCGGCACGCCCACGGCCGGGGACACGGCGGACGCCCCGGAGACGACCGGCGGCACGGATACGGCCTCCGGCACGGCCACCGTGGCGCGGACCGTCACCGACGTCCTCCAGCCGCGCAACGTCCTGCTGGCGGGAATGCTCGGCATCGGCCTGGCGGCGGCGGGCGGCGCCTGGTCCGGTCTGCTCTGGGGCTTCCTCGGGGCGCTCTGCGCCGGGCTGATCCCGGCGGGGTACATCGAGTGGGAGCGCGGGCGCGGCACCTGGGGCGACCGCCATGTCGTGGACCGTACGAAACGGGCACCGATCTTCTTCGTGATCCTGGGCTCGATCGGTACCGGTTCGGTGGTGATGGTGGCGGGGAACGCGCCCACCGGGATCCTGGTCGCGATGCTGGCGCTGTGGGTGATGACCATCGGGCTGCTGGCCGTCAACACGGTGTGGAAGATCTCGGTCGACTCGGCGGTGGCCTCGGCGGTCGTCGCCCTGCTCGCCGTGGTCCACTCCCCCTGGTGGCTGCTGGCCGGCCTGGCCACGACGGCGGTCTGCTGGTCGCGGGTGGCGCTCGGCTACCACACCGTCGCCCAGACCGTGGCGGGCGCGGGTCTGGGCGCGGCGACGACGGTGGCGTACGTGTTCGTCTGAGGGCGGCGGGGGCCCGTCTGAGGACGGGTCCGGGGCCGTCTGCGGGCGGTCGGCGGCCGTAGGGGGCGTGCGGGGCGTGCGTCCGCCGGCCCGAGGGGTGGCCTGTGCGCAATGCTGGTCCCGAAGCTGTCCCCCGGTCCGGGGCCGTCCTTCGGCCCCGCGCTGTCCTCCGGTCCGGGGCCGTCCTGGGCCCGCGGCGTCCTGCGGTCCGGGGACACGGCCGCGTCCTCACCCGCCCGGCGGCCGTCGGCTTCTACCGTGGCCGCCATGCGCGTACTGGTCACCGGCGGAGCCGGGTTCATCGGGTCACATGTCGTCGCCGCACTCCACGCGGCCGGTCACGAGAGCGTGGTGCTCGACGCCCTGCTGCCCTCGGCCCATCCGGCCGGCGCGGCCGCCGGGGCCCGGGACGCCGGGCTGCTCGTCGGGGACGTCCGGGACCGGGAGACGGTGGCGGCGGCGCTCGCCGGGGTGGACGCGGTCTGCCACCAGGCGGCGATGGTGGGCCTGGGCAAGGAGTTCGCGGACGCGCCGGACTACGTGGGCTGCAACGACCTGGGTACGGCGGTGCTGCTGGCGGAGATGGCCGCCGCCGGGGTGGCGAACCTGGTGCTGGCCGGGTCGATGGTGGTCTACGGCGAAGGGCACTACGCCTGTCCGCGCCACGGCACGGTCCGCCCCGGCCCCCGCCCCGAGGCGGCCCTGCGGGCGGGGAGCTTCGAGCCGCACTGCCCGGACTGCGGCGCGGAGTTGACGCCCGGCCTGGTCTCCGAGGACGCCCCGGCCGATCCGCGCAACGTGTACGCGGCCACCAAGCTCGCCCAGGAGCACCTGGCCGCCGCCTGGGCACGGGCCACCGGGGGCCGCGCGGTGTCGCTGCGCTACCACAACGTCTACGGGCCTGGCATGCCGCGCGACACCCCGTACGCCGGGGTCGCCTCCTTCTTCCGCTCGGCCCTGGCCCGCGGCGAGGCGCCCCGGGTCTTCGAGGACGGCCGCCAGCGCCGCGACTTCGTCCACGTGCGGGACGTCGCGGCGGCCAATCTGGTGGCCCTGGAGTCGGTGGGACAGCGCCCGGCCACCTCCTTCGCCGCGTACAACACCGGCAGCGGCGACCCGCACACCATCGGCGAGATGGCCGCCGAACTGGCCGCCGCGCACGGTGGTCCGGCCCCGGTGGTGACGGGCGAGTACCGGCTCGGCGACGTCCGCCACGTCACCGCGGACTCCCAGCGGCTGCGCGCCGACCTGGGCTGGCTGCCCCGGGTCGGCTTCGCGGAGGGGATGGCGGAGTTCGCGCGGGCGGAGCTGCGCGGACCCGGCGCCGGGCGGCCGACGGAAGCGTCACAGACGGCGGAGGCGCCGCAGACGGTGGGCGCGTCACAGACGGCGGAGGCGTCCCTGTCGGTGGGCGCGTAGCCGCCGGTGGGCGCTCAGGTCACTGCGGCGGCACAGGTCACGGCACCGGGGCACGACGTCCGCGACCGCGCGCCGAGCCGAGGGCCCCTGGGCTCCCTCGGCGCCCGGGGTGCGCCGGAGCGCGCCCCGGGCGGGGGCGGGCTCAGAGGTCCGCGCACTGCCCCGTCCGCGGGCCCCGGACCGCGTTCGCCCGGCCGGTGGCGTCGGGGGCCGGGCGGTTGGCGGCGCACACGAGGGGGCCGGTGACCGTGTTGCCCGCGGAGTGGACGCCTCCGGTGTTGCCGGTCAGGACGACGGCCCCGGTCACCTCGTTGGCGGTGCAGCCCGGCCCGCCGAACCGGACGGGCCCGGTGGTCCGGCTGACGGCCAGCGGGCCGGTGACGCTCGACCCGCATACGTGGACGGCCGCGGCGCCGTCCGCCTGGAGCGGACCCCGGAGGGTGGAGCCGGTCAGCACGAGCGCCGCCCCGGGGCGGACGGTGACCGGGCCGCGGAGGGTGGCGCGGTCCACGCAGGTCACCCCGGTGTGGACGGTGAGCGGGCCGGTGCGTACGCCGGTGACCTTCGCCGTGCACGTGGGGGCGCGCACCACCCCGGACCGGTAGGCGAGCGCCTCGGCCAGCTTGCCCGGCTTGGCGTCCGTCAGGGGCTTGCCCAGCTTGGCGAACTCGCCGCCCGTCTCCTTCTTGCCGCCGTTCCACTCATCGATCCGGCCCAGCTGCGCGGCGGTCTTCCCGTCGTCCACGACCGCTTCGGGGGCCAGCGCGGCCATCGACTTCGACGCGTCCTTGACGAGGTCGAGGTAGGGGCCGGGGGCCGTCAGGTCGTACGCGGACACGTCGTGCTTCCCGCGCAGCCAGGAGCCCCAGAAGAACTCCAGGAACTCCGTCGCCCCGTCCGGGACCTCGTATCCGATGTCGCGGGTGAAGTAGACCAGGCTGCGGTAGGGGTCGTCGCGGAAGTGCGTGAGGCCCAGCCGCTGCGGCAACTGCTCCACGGTCAGCGGCCGGTTGTCCTCGTCGCGCAGCCACACCTTCCTCTCGTCCGTCATCCGCTGCCAGAAGGCGGCGGTGGACAGGGAGCTGAGGTTGTCGGTGACCCGCAGACGGATCGGCAGCCGGGCCGAGCCGTCCGGGCCCTCCAGGAAGGAGGTCAGGGTGTGGTGCCCGTCGGTGAGGTAGAGCGCGCCGCCGGGGCCGATCACCGCGGTCTTCATCGGGGCGAGCGACTCCGCGGTCTCCTGCCCCAGCGGCACGGTGCAGGTGAAGCTCGCCGGGTCGTCCAGCCGCGCTCCGGGCCCCGCCGAGGCCGCCTCGCCCTGGCCGTTGGTCTCGCACCAGTCGTCGAAACGCTTGTTGACGCCGCCCGCGGCCTCGTCCCGGTCGCTCCCGTAGCGGTTGAGCTTGTAGAAGACCTGGTCGAAGCCGATGACGGCCTGGGTCGGGTGGAGTTCGCCGAGGGTGACGTCGATCAGCTCGCCCGGCTGCGCGCACACGCGCGGCAGCGGACCGCTCCCCGCGCACGGCTGCGCCGGGCCCGGTGCGGCGGCGGCCGCGCCCGTGCCCACCGCTCCCACCGTGCCCACCGTGCCCACCGCGAGGAGGGCCGCGGACAGCGCGGCGGACAACAGCCGGGCGCCGCGCGGCGGCAGGCCGGTACTCGATCGGTTCATGACGTCCCTCCGTACCCGCGTCCCGTACGCGGATGGCTCGTGGAGGACGGTCCCAAGACGGGGCGACGCCGGCCGGGCCGCGGAGTGAACGGCGGGTGACGCGGTGATGCCGCGCGAGGGCCGGGGCCGGGGGCGCACCGGACGCGACCGGGGTGGGCCGAAGACGCACCGGCGCGGGGCGCGGAGGCGGACCGGTCGCCGCCATCCGGCCGACGTCTCGGATTCATAGCCAGCGGAAGCCCGGAATGCCGCGATTGTCTCCGTAGGGTGGCGCGGGTGACCGATCCCTCTGCCCTTCACCCGGAAGTCGCCGCCCCGCAACCAGCGGTCCAACCAGGAGCCGCTCCCCTCGTACCGCGCGCCGACATCGTCCTGCCCTGCCTCGACGAGGCCGCCGCCCTGCCCTGGGTGCTCAGCCGCGTTCCCGCGGGCTGGCGCGCGATCGTGGTCGACAACGGCTCGACCGACGGTTCGGCCGAGGTCGCCCGCTCCCTCGGCGCGCACGTCGTGACGGAGGACCGGCGCGGCTTCGGCGCGGCCTGCCATGCCGGACTGCTCGCCGCCGAGGCCGAGTTCGTCTGCTTCTGCGACTGCGACGGCTCACTGGACCCCGCGCTGCTGGCCGGGTTCGTCCGCCGCGTCGCCGACGGCGAGTGCGATCTGCTGCTGGGCCGCCGCCGCCCCGAGGGCCGGGGCGCCTGGCCCGCGCACGCGCGCGCCGGGAACGCGGCGCTCTCCCGGATGCTCGGCCGCCGCACCGGCCTGCGCCTGCGCGACCTGGGCCCGCTGCGGGCGGGGCGCCGCGCCGACCTGCTGGCCCTGGACCTCACCGACCGGCGCAGCGGCTACCCGCTCCAGATGGTCGTCCGCGCGTCGGACGCCGGGATGCGGGTCGCCGAGAGCGACGTCCCCTACCTGCCGCGTACGGGCCGGTCGAAGGTGACCGGGACCTGGCGCGGCACCTGGCACGCGGTGCGCGACATGCGCGGCGTGCTGCGGGAACCGCCCCTGGACCGGCCCGTGCCGTCCGCCGCCGCGCACCGGGCGGAGGCGGTCCGATGAGCGCGCCGCCGCCGTACGGTCCCACGGAGTTGCTGGTCATCGCGAAGGAGCCGGTGCCCGGCCGGGTCAAGACCCGGCTGTGTCCGCCCTTCACCCCCGCCGAGGCCGCCGAACTGGCCGCCGCCTCCCTCGCGGACACCCTGCGCACCGCGCTCACCCTGCCCGCCCGGCGGCGCGTCCTGGTCCTCGACGGGCGGCCGGGCCCCTGGGTGCCGCCCGGGATCGAGGTGGTCCCGCAGTGCGCGGGCGGCCTGGACGAACGGCTGGCGGCGGCCTTCGCCGGGTGTACCGGGCCGGCCCTCCTGGTCGGCATGGACACCCCGCAGCTCACCGCCCCGCTGCTCGCCCCGGCCCTCGCCCCGGATGCCTGGGAGGGGTGCGACGCCTGGTTCGGCCCCGCCGAGGACGGTGGGTTCTGGGCCCTGGGCCTGGCCCGCCCCGATCCGGACCTGCTGCGCGGGGTGCCGATGTCGGTCCCGTGGACCGGGGCGGTGCAGCGGCGCCGCCTGGTGGAGGCCGCTCTCGCCGTACGGGATCTGCCCGTGCTGCTCGACGTGGACACCGCGGCCGACGCCCACACGGTGGCCGCCGCCGCGCCGGACGGCGCCTTCGCCGAGGTGCTCGGCCGGCTGACCGGGGCGGGGGTGCGATGAGTACGACACTGCCCCCGACGGACACGGCCGCCCAGGAGCCGCCGCGGTACGCCGGGACCGAGGCGGGCGGCGCGGAGGGCGGCCGGGGCGCCACGTGGGGCTCCGATCCCTACGCCAACGCCCTGCGCACCGGGCGTGGCCCGCTCTTCCTCCGCCGCAGCGACGGCTGGCTGCTGCCCCTGGAGGTCGAACGCTGGTGCGCGCGGGCGGGCGCCGCCGACCTCTCCGCCCTGCACCGCTGCGAGGGCGCGGTGCTGGACATCGGCTGCGGTCCGGGACGGCTGGTGGCGGAGCTGACCGCGCTCGGGCACCGGGCGCTCGGCATCGACGTGAGCGCGGCGGCGGTGGCCCGCACCCGGCGGACCGGCGGCGCCGCCCTGCGCCGCAGCGTCTTCGACCCGGTGCCCGGGGAGGGACGCTGGGGGACGCTCCTGCTGGTGGACGGCAACATCGGCATCGGCGGCGACCCGGCCGCCCTGCTGGAGCGGGCGGCGGACCTGCTCGCCGCGGGCGGACTGCTGATCGCCGAGACCTCACCGCTCGACATCGACGAGCGCGTCCAGGTCCGCCTGGACGACGGGCGGGGCGCCGACCCGGCGGACCGGCCCTTCCCCTGGGCCCGGATCGGCACCCCGGCGCTGCTGCGGTACGCCGAGGGGTGCGGCTGGCGCCCGGAAGGTCAGTGGAGCGAGGACGGCCGCGCCTTCGTCGCACTGCGCCGCCCCCGCCGTCCGGTGCGCGAGCGCGCCGCCCGTACCAGCAGCCCGAGCGCGGACAGCGCGAACAGCGCACCGCTGATCAGCAGCCAGTGGGAGAGATAGAGGTCCGGGGTGGTGCCCGCGGCGGCCTCGTAGCGCCGCTCCGTCCGCCGGGTGATCAGCGGGAACCAGACGAGCAGGAGCAGCCCGGAGAGGAACACCGGTACGCGCACGAAGTTGACCAGGGCCCGCCTCGGCCCGAGCGCCGCGGCGAGGGCCCGGTCGGCCCCCGCGTACAACGGGAGCAGCACCAGGTCGTGCAGCATCGCCGACCCGGCGAACCAGAGCAGCACCCCGACGGTGTCGCCGTCCAGCAGGCGTACGCCCGCGTAACCGGCCAGACAGAACGTGGCGGCCAGCAGCAGTGCGTGGAGCGGGCCCTCGCCGTACCAACGGCGCGGCGAGAAACGGCGGGACGAGAAACGGCGTGGCGAGAAGCGGCGGGGAGCGCGGCGCCCCGGCGAGGGGCCGGGCGGCAGAGGCGGTACCGCTCGGGTGGACATCACAGCTCTCCGAACGTCAGGGTCTCGACCCACTTGGTGTTCAGCACGCCGGGCGCGGCGGGCACGATGATCCGGGCCGGGTAGCCGTGGTCGGGGGACAGCGGGGCTCCGTTGACCTCCAGCGCCAGCAGCGAGCGGTCGTCGCGGACCTGGTTGTCCCGCAGCGCGGCCCGGCGGAAGGAACCGGCGCGCTGCAACGACTCCACGAACACGGCGGGCGGCCGCTCCGGGAACCCGGCGAGCGCCGCCAGGTGCGAGAGCCGCACCCCGCGCCACAGCTGGTCGGAGGTCGCCCAGCCCTCCACGCAGGCGATGGGGAGCGCGGCTTCGTGCTGCTCCATGGCCAGCAGTTCGGCCCGGGAGAAACGCAGTTCACCGGCGGGCCCGCGCACGGTCAGCCGCCAGCGCTCCCCGGTGTCGGCGGGGCTGATCCGGACGGCGGCGGCCGTCTTGTTGATCTGGAAGGCGTTCGGCCCCGGCCCCTGCTCCGTGCCGCCGCGCGGGGTGAGGAGCGCGAGGCGGCGCAGCGGCCCGTCGAAGCTGCGCCCGGCCGAGGTGAGCAGCAGGAGCAGCGACCCGGCCCCCACCAGCGCGAGGGCCCCGCGCCGCGAGATGGTGGCAGGCAGCGGATCGGGGGCCGCGAGGGCGTCGCGTCCGGCAGCGGTACGGGTGCCCGCCCCGGCCGCGCCGTCGGCGGCCGGGGCGGAGCGGCGGACGCCGCCCGACCGCACCACCCGCAGGGCCTGCGGCGTCTTCAGCGCGGCGTGGGTGACGAACCCGGCCAGGAACACCCACGCGCCGTAGAAGTGCAGGGTGTAGAAGGAGCCCGGGAAGATGTAGTCCAGCTGGATGTTGAGCAGGCCGGTGACGACCTGGAACAGCGCCCCGCCCACCAGGAGCAGCAGCGAGATCCGCTCCAGGGCGTGGCCGAGGGACCGGACCGGCGGCAGCGCGAAGAACCGCGGAATGACCGACCAGAGCTTCGCCAGCAGCACGGGCACGAGCGCGATGCCGACCGTGACGTGCAGCCCCTGGGTCAGCCGGTAGAGCCAGTGCGGGCCGGTCGGCCAGTCGAACAGGTAGAACCCGAGCAGCCCCCTGCCCGGGGTCTTGTCGTTGACCGGGGCCAGACCGGGGTTGTACGCGGCGTACGAGAGCAGGCCGGTGACGGTCACCAGGGTGAGCCCGGCCAGGAGCACCAGGCCGAGGACGGCGGTGAACCGGGCGCCGCGCACCGGACTGCGCCAGAACCGGGGGTCGGCGGGCGTGCGGAGAGCGGACAGCGGGGGCCGCGGGGATCCGTGGGCAGACCGCGCGGCGGAGCGGAACGGGCGGCGTCGGGACATGGGCCGACGGTAAGCCGCGGCCCCCACGTCCGGGCGGCTACGACTCCGGCCGGACCCCCGACGTCCGCCGAGCGGCGGCACCGGAGCTGACGGTTCTCCCGCCCGGCGGCCACCCGACCCGACAGCTCCACCGCCCCGCGGCACCCGGGCCGACGGTTCCACCAGGCGGCGGCACCCGAACCGGCGGTTCCGTGACGCGGCCCCGCCGCACCACCGGATCGCGGCGCTTCGTCCGTAGCGTGCCAGAGGTGAAGACCGAGGACTCCGCCCCCACCACTCCCCGCGACCCGGACCGCCCCGGAGACCCCCCGCCGGCCGGGACCGTCACGCACGCCCAGGACGCCGGGACCGTCGCGCACGCCCAGGACGCCGGTGCCGCCCCGCCCCGGACCGCCGGAAGCAGGCCGCGGGTCCCCGGCGCGGGGCGGGCCGGTCGCCTGGACCTGGCAGCGGCTGCGGCGGGGGCGCTCCTCGTCACCGCCGCCGTCCTGATCGGTCACGCCGTACAGAACCGGACCGGCACCCTTCAGGTCCAGTGGCCGCCCCTGCTGGCCTCCTGGGACCCGCACCTGGGGCCCGGCACCCCGGCCGCGCTCACCGTGGCGGTGCTGACGGTCGCCTACGGCCCGGTACTGGCCGCCCGGCTTCCCTGGCGTGCGCTCCTCGCGGCGTCCTGGGCCGGTTCGACGGTCTGGGTCTTCGCCATGGCGCTGATCGACGGCTGGTTCCGGGGGGTCGAGCGGCGGCTGACCACCAAGCACGAGTACCTGCGGGTCATCGACCGCTTCGAGGACATCCCCGCCGCCCTGCGCGGCTTCACCGACCACATCGTCATCGGCGAGCCCGGGAACTGGCCCGCCCACGTCGCCGGGCACCCGCCGGGGGCGACGCTGACCTTCGTCTGGCTGGACCGCGTCGGCCTCGGCGGCGGTACGTGGGCCGCCGTCTGGTGCGTCGTGGTCGGCAGTTCGGCGGTGCTGGCCGCGCTGATCACCGTGCGGGTCCTCGCCGGGGAGCGGTACGCCCGGCGCGCCGCGCCCTTCCTCGTGCTCGCCCCGGCGGCCGTCTGGGCGGGCGTCTCCGCCGACGGGTACTTCGCCGCCGTGGCCGCCTGGTCGGTGGCTCTGCTCGCCCTGGCGGCGACGCGCCGGGTCCGCTTCCCGGGGGCCGCGGCGGCGGGCGGGGGGCTGCTGTTCGGGTGGACCTGCTACCTGAGTTACGGGCTGGGGCTGATGGCGGCGGTCCTGCTGGCGGTCCTGGCGCTCACCCGGACGGCCCGTCCCGTGGTGCCGTTCCTGCTCGGGGCGCTGGTGGTCCCGGCGGCCTTCACCCTGGCCGGGTTCAACTGGTGGACCGCCTACCACCTGCTGGTCGAGCGCTACTACCAGGGCGCGGGTGGCGTGCGCCCGTACGCGTACTGGGTCTGGGCCAACCTCGCCTGCGCGGTCCTCGCGTCCGGCCTGGCGGCGGTCGCGGGCCTGCGCCGCGCGGCCGCACTGGCCCCGGGAGCCCTGCGGGCCCTGGGCCGCGGCCGGTCGGTGCCGGGGGGCACGGGGTCGCCGAAGCCGTCTGCGACCCCCACGGCGACGGCCACAATGACGTCCGCGGGCGACCCGGTGCGGGCGGGCGAACCGGTACGGGCGGGCGTCCCGGCCGGGGCAGACGACGACGCGCCGGAGGGTGGCCGGGCCGACGGAGAAGCCGACGCGCCGGAGGGTGGCCGGGCGTCCGCCGGGCGGCTGGCCGTGCTGGTCCTGGCGGCACTGGCCGCGCTGCTCGCCGCCGACCTGTCCGGGATGAGCAAGGCGGAGACCGAGCGCATCTGGCAGCCGTTCCTGCTGTGGCTGGTACCGGCGGCGGCGCTGCTGCCCGCCCGGACGGCGCGGTACTGGCTGGTCGCGTCGGTGGTCCCCGCCCTGCTCATCAACCACCTCCTCTGGACGGGCTGGTGATCCCTCCCCCGGCCGCCCCCGGTCCGCCCCGCCGCCCGCGTCCGTTTGCGGGGGCGGGGCGGACCCGGTTACGTGGACCGGGTGGCGCACACGGAGCGCGCCCCGCACCTGGAGGTACCCCGATGGCGAAGAACCGTTCCCTCCCCGCCAAGGGCCTGCGCGCCGGCAAGGCGGGGCTCCTGCTGAGCCTGGGCAGCAGCGCCCTCGCGGTCGTCCGGGCGTCCAAGCAGGTCCGCCGGGCCAAGAGCTCGCACGACAAGCTGAACACCGCCGACGCGGTCGCCGGGCTGCTGCCGCTGATCACCTCGGCCGCGCTCGTCCTGCGGCAGCTGCGGAACCGTAAGCGGGACACCCCGGAAACGGCCTGAGCGGTCCCCACCAGCTGAACGACCTCCACAGCCCGAGCGGCCTCCACCTCGGCGGGGGGGGAGGGCGGCACGGCCGCCGCTCTGCCGCCCCGCCGCTCTGCCACCCCTCCGCTCCGCCCGTCAGCCCGGTGCCTGCGCCGCCCGCAGCACCGGCCGTCCCTCCCGGATGCGGGACGCCAGGACGGCGATGTCGTCCTCGGCGTCGTCGCCGAACCGGTCGAGGACCTGGTCGAGCAGATCGTCCAGACGCCCGCTGGGCGGCAGGGTGAGCGAGGCGAGCCGCCGTACGGACGTGTCGATGTCCTCGCCCCGGCGCTCCACCAGCCCGTCCGTGTACATGAACAGCACCGTTCCCGGCCCGCAGGGCACGGACGCGGTCCGGTAGCCGCCGAACCCGGTGCCCAGCGGCGGCCCCACCGGCACCGGAACGATCCGGGCCCCGGCCTCCCCCGGGTCGATGAACACCGGCGGCAGATGGCCCGCGCTGGCCACCTCGCACACCCCGGCGAACCGGTCGACGACGGCCAGCAGGCAGGTCGCGGCCCGGTCCAGCCCGGACCGCTCCACCATGGCGTCCAGCTGCTCCAGAATTTGGTGGGGCGGCAGGTCCTCCCCCGCCAGCAGCCGCAGCAGCGAGCGGTAGTGGCTCATCGCGACGGCCGCCTCGACGCCGTGCCCCATCACGTCGCCCATGGCCTTGAGATGGCGGCCGTCCTGGAGCGGTACGACGTCGAACCAGTCGCCGCCGACGAGGACACCCGTGTCGGCCGGGAGGTAGCGGGTGGCGACCTCCACGTGCGGGTGGGCCCCGCGCGGCTCGGAGAGCAGGGAGCGCTGGAGTTCACGGGCGATGCTGTGCTCGTGGTCGTAGCGGCGGGCGTGGTCGAGAGAGACCCCGGCCCGCACGGCGACCTCGCGGGCGACGACGACGTCCTGGTCGGTGAAGGCCGGGGAGCCCTCGGCCCGTACGAGGCTGAGCGCGCCGAGCGTATGCCCCCGGGCGGTCAACGGGACCACGAGCGCCTCGCGCAGCCCGAGGGTCCGGAAGGCGGCGATCCGCTCCGCGGTGGCGGCGCCGCGCCCCTCGTCGCGGCCCGTCCAGTCGTCCAGGACCGGCTCGTTCTCGGCGAGGCATCGTGTCACCGGAGAGTCCGGGGCGAAGTCCACGTACTCCCCGGAGTGCCCGAACAACTGCACCTGCTCGTCGAGGTCGCCGTCGCCCCGGAGCGCGGCGCGCCGCAGCCGCAGGACGCCGGGGCCGGGGCGGCGTACGGAGTGCCCGACCTCGGGCGGCAGGACGTCGACGGCGGCGACGTCCGCGAAGGCGGGCACCACGAAGTCCACGACCTCCCGGCAGGTGGTGTCCATGTCGAGCGTCGTACCGATCCGGACGGCGGCCGTGCTGAGCAGGGCGACGTGCCCTCTGGCCTGTTCCAGCTCCTCGCGCTGGCGGGCGACGTCGGTGATCTCCACGACGATCGCCATCAGCCCGCAGGCCGCCCCGTCCGCTTCGAGCCGGTGGTAGGTGGCGCGCCAGAACCGCTGGTCGGCCAGGCTGGCGGCCCAGGTCCGTCCGCTGATGGTCTCCTCGCGGGCCTTGCCGTCGGCCAGCACGTCGCGCAGGGCGGCGGCCTGCCCGCGCAGTTCGGGGAGCACCTCGGAGAAGGTCCGGCCGAGGTGGGAGGCGGCGGGCAGGCCGTTGAGCCGTTCGAGGGCCGGGTTGACGTAGGTGTAGCGGAGGTGGTGGTCGAGGACGGCGACTCCGGCCGGGTTGCCGTCGAACAGGGCCGCGACGGTGGCGGGGTCGATGGAGGACGGCATGCCGTCGGCGCACCCTTCGGCCTGCAAGAGCATTCCTCCCGCCCTGATCGCCGTGCTGACCCGGTGTCCGCCGAGCCGGTCCGCACCGGACTACGCCGTCGGAACGGTCGGCTCACCGCTGCCCCAGCCGTTTCCGGCCGTCTCCGGCCGCCTCCGGCTGCTTGCCGACTGGATTCAGCCGCCTTCAGCTGTCTCCATCGTCGGTCGCGGCCCCGGGCGGCGCATCCGCAGGGCCGCCGGGCGGTACGGGAGAGCCGCGAAGAGCGCCCGGACCTCAGCGGGAGGTGGAGGCGGCCTCCGACGTCGCGGCGCGCAGCCGGTCGAGGTCGAGGGTGCCGTCGGCGGGGTCGGCGGTGGGCGGCAGGGCGAGGGCCGCGCCGACCGGGCCGGGCAGACTGCCGGAACCGAGCAGTCCGGTGACGAGCTCGGTGGTGAGCCGGTGCCAGTCCGGGGCGCGCCGGATCATGGCGTGGTCGCCGCCGCGGACGGTGATCATGCAGGTCCGGGCACCGGCGCGGCGGGCCCGCGCGGTGAAGGTCTGGGTGGCCTGCGGGCTGGTCATCCGGTCCTGGTCGCTGTGGACGAGGACGACGTCGCGCCCCGCGAGCTGGGTGACCGGGTCGCCCGGCGGGCACCAGGGCGCGAGCCCGACGACGCCCCGCACGAGGGGGTGCCCGGCGGCGCCCAGGGCGGCGCGGGCGCCCATGGAGTGCCCGAGGAGGACGACGGGCGGTGCGGAGCCCGCCCCGGACGCCGCCTCCGCCTCCTCGCGCAGCGCGTCGAGCGCGGCGACGGCGTCGTGCAGCGGGTCGGCGCGGTCGCCGTTCCACCCCCGGTGGCCGTACCTCACCTGCCGTACGAGAACGGGGCCGCCGTCCCCGGACGGGCGGGTGGAGCGGGTGGCCCGGGTGAGGGCGTGGACGAAGGGCCGCATCCGCAGGCGCGGCAGGTTGAGCGGACCGGGCGGCGGGGGTCCCGTACCGCTCTCCCGGCCCCCGTGCAGGACGAGAACCACGGCCGACGGCGGTCGTTGGGACACACGTACCTCCAGGTCCTGATGCGGGCGCGATGCCCCGTCGCCCGTAGGCGGCGTCACCCTTATTCGGCGCGGCGGCCCGTTCGGATGGGTGCTGAGGCGGACGGTGCCGCAGGAAGCGCCGTCAACTGTACGGTCACGGGACCGTCCACGTACGCGGCACCCAAGGAGCGACCATGGCAACAGCACCTCACGTCGGCAGCGAGGCACCGGACTTCACGCTCCCGGGCGGAGTCCTGTCGGGCGAGACCTTCGCCCGCGCCGACTACCGCCTCACCGAAGCCCGCGGCCGCTCCCTGGTCCTGGCGTTCTACCCGGGCGACAACACCTCGGTCTGCACGAAGCAGCTGTGCGCTTACTCCTCGGGGATGGAGGCGTTCGAGGGCCTCGACGCCGAGGTGTGGGGCATCAGTCCACAGGGTGTGGACAGCCACGAGTCGTTCGCCCGCGCCTTCGACCTGCGTATGCCGCTGCTGGCCGACGAGGGCCGGGAGATCGCCCGGTCGTACGGGGTCGCCGCGCCGGGTATCGGCGTGCGGCGGTCGGTCTTCCTCATCGGGCCGGACGGTGTGCTGCGGTGGAAGCACGTGGCGCTGCTGGGAGCGACGTTCCAGTCACTCTCCACGCTCACCGACCGGCTGTCCGGCATTAAAAACGCGTAAAGATTGCCGGAATCCGGCAGTGACCGGAGCGCGTCGCACATGCGACGATCCCGGTGGATCGACAGAGCGCACACGGGGGACGTCGCGGGATCTCCACGGATCTCCGCAGGCAGGGGGAGCGATCGCATGACCTTCTTTCTCGGTCTCGGCATCGCGGGGATCGTCCTGCTGGTCCTGTCGCTGATCTTCGACGGTCTGCTCGAAGGACTGCTCGACGGGGTGGTGGACGGTCTCTTCGACGGTCTGCTCTCGCTGCCGGTGATCGCGGGCTTCCTCTCGATGCTCGGCTTCGGCGGGGCCATCACGCTGGGCACGACGGGCGCGGGCCCCCTCGGGGCGACGGCCGTCGGTACGGTGGCCGGTGCCGGGGCGGCCTGGCTGACCTGGAAACTCAGCAAGGCCCTGATGCGGGACCAGACGCACACGACCCCGCGCGCCTCCGACCTGGTCGGCTCACCGGGCTCCGTCGTGACGGCCATCCCGGCCGGTGGGTACGGGGAGGTGCTGCTGCGCCTGGGCGGCCAGCCCGTGAAGTACGCGGCCCGGTCCGCCGGTCCGGTGGCGCGCGGGACGGAGGTCTGGGTGGAGGAGACGCTGTCGACCACATCGGTGGCGGTCCGCCCGGTGGAGCGCTGACCAGCACCACCGCCCCGGCCCGCCCCGCCCACGTCACCGACCGCACGCGCCGCACACCACCGCACATCCGCAATCCGCCGTCCCCCACCGGGAGGGCAGGGGGGACACGTCTCATGAGTCCAGTCGCCATCGCCGTCATCGGCATCGTCGTACTCCTGGTCCTGCTGGGCCTGGTCGTCATCACCCGCTACAAGGTCGCCGGGCCCAGCGAGGCGTTCATCATCACCGGCCGCCGGGGCAAGAAGTCCACGGACCCGGTCACCGGGCGCATCAGCATCGACAACAGCGGTCAGAAGGTCGTCGTCGGGGGCGGCGTCTTCGTGGTCCCGTTCGTCCAGCAGAAGTTCACCCTGGACCTGTCCAGCCGGCACATCCCGATCGCCGTGCGCGGCGCGGTGACGCTGCGGGGCGTGAAGTCCAACCTCGAAGGCGTCGCGATCGTCAAGGTCGGCGGCAGCGAGGACTCCATCCGGGCCGCCGCCCAGCGCTTCCTCCAGCAGCAGAACGGCATCGTCGGCTTCACCCAGGAAGTGCTCTCGGGCGCGCTGCGCGCCATCGTCGGCCGGATGTCGGTCGAGGACATCATCCGGGACCGGGCCGCGTTCGCCGGGCAGGTCGCGGAGGAGGCCGAGGCCAGCCTCTCCGGCCAGGGCCTGATCCTGGACGCCTTCCAGATCCAGGACATCACCACCGAGGGCTCCTACCTGGAGGACCTCGGCCGCCCGGAGGCCGCCCGCGCCAAGCAGGAGGCCGACATCGCCGAGGCCATCGCGAGGCGGGCGTCGGAGCAGGCCCGGCTGAAGGCGGCCGAGGAGATCGCCGTCGCCGAGCGGACGTACTACCTGAAGCAGGCCGAGATCAAGGCCGAGACGGAGGCCGCGGCCGCCAAGGCCAACGCCGCCGGTCCGCTCGCCGAGGCCGCCCGCCGGCAGGAGGTCCTCACCGAGCAGGAGAAGGTCGCCGAGCGCCAGGCGGCCCTGACCGACCGCGAGTTGGACACGAAGGTCCGCAAGCCCGCCGACGCCGCCCGCTACCAGGCCGAGCAGGAGGCGGAGGCCCGCCGCGTCGCCCAGGTCAAGGAGGCCGAGGCGGACGCGGAGCGCTCGCGCCTGACCGGTCAGGGCGAGAAGCTGCACCGTTCGGCGCTGGCCGACGCGGTCCGCATCGAGGGTGAGGCACAGGCCGCGGCCATCGCGGCCAGGGGCGCCGCCGAGGCCGAGGCCATGCAGAAGAAGGCCGACGCGTTCGCCCGGTACGGCGACGCGGCAGTCCTCCAGATGCTGGTCGAGGTCCTCCCGGACGTCGTCGCGAAGGCCTCCGAGCCGCTGAGCGCCATCGACAAGATGACGGTCATCTCCACGGACGGCGCGAGCCAGCTGGCCCGTACGGTCACGGACAACGTCGCGCAGGGCGTGGAACTGCTCAACTCGACGACGGGCGTGGACCTTTCGGCGGTCCTGGAGAGCCTGAAGTCCCGCGTCTCCGCCACCTCGCCCGCCTCCGCCGCCCCGGAGACGGACCCGGCCCCCTCGACCACGCCCCCGTCGCCGAGGAACGGCGAGATCGAGATCAAGGGCTGACCACCCGGCCCCCCTCCAGGCGCCCCCGCGGGGCGCCCCCAGCACACCCCCCCGGTGCCCGGCAGCGACCCCGCCGCCGGGCACCGGCACGTCCGGAGCCCCGCTCGCCGGCAGCGGCTCACCGAACCCGTCGGCCCGCGGCCGTGACCACCGCCACCGCCACCGGTCAACGCGCGAGCGTACGCGGCCTGTTGCGGCAGACCCGCCCGGTCACCCCGTCCGTTGACGGACTACGGCGTCCCCGCGCCCGGATCCCGCTCCCGCCCCACCGCGTAGAGGTGGCTGTCGCGGAACTGGTCGGCGCCCAGGGTGCGGCCCACCATGATGACCGCCGTCCTGATCACCCCCGCCGCCTTCACCTGGCCGGCGATCGAGGCCAGGGGGCCGCGGAGGATGATCTCGTCGGGCCGCGACGCCATCGCGACCACGGCCGCCGGGCAGTCGGGGCCGTAGTGCGGGAGGAGTTCGGCGACCACGCGGTCCACGTACCCCGCCGCGAGGTGGAGGACGATCAGGGCGCCGCTGCGGCCCAGGGTGGCCAGGTCCTCGCCCTCCGGCATCGCCGTGGCGCGCTGGGCGACCCGGGTCAGGATGACCGTCTGGCCCACCGTGGGCACGGTCAGCTCGCGCTTGAGGGAGGCGGCGGCCGCGGCGAACGCGGGGACGCCGGGGACGACCTCGTACGGGACGTCCGCCTCGTCCAGGCGCTTCATCTGTTCGTTGACCGCGCTGAACACCGACGGGTCGCCCGAGTGCAGGCGCGCCACGTCGTGCCCGTCCGCGTGGGCCCCGAGGAGTTCCGCGGTGATCCGGTCGATGTCCAGGTTCGCCGTGTCGACCAGGCGGGCGCCCGGCGGGCACTCCGCGAGCAGTTCCACCGGGACCAGGCTGCCCGCGTACAGGCAGACCGGGGCGGTCGCCAGGACACGGGCGCCGCGCACCGTGATCAGGTCGGCCGCTCCCGGGCCCGCTCCGATGAAGTACACGGTCATGCGTCGTCTCCCTTGTACGTGTCGTCCCGGTCCGCCTGCGCCCCCACGGGCTTCCTCACCGACCACTGCGTCACCGGCATCGCCTGCCGCCAGCCCGTGAACCCGCCCACCGGCACCGCGTGCGCCACCGCCAGGCGCACCAGCTCGCCCCCGTACGCCCGGTGCCGCTCCCCCAGCAGCGCCTCCGACTCCAGCGTCACCGTGTTCGCGACCAGCCTGCCCCCGGGGCGCAGCGCCTCCCAGCACGCGTCCAGCAGGCCCGGCGCCGTCAGGCCGCCGCCGACGAACACCGCGTCCGGAGACTCCCGCGCGGCCAGGGCGGTCAGGGCGGCGGGGGCCTTCCCGGTCACCGCCTCCAGGGCCGGGACGCCCAGGCGTTCCGCGTTGCGCGCGATCCTCGCCGCCCGCTCCGGGTGCTGCTCCACGCTCACCGCCCGGCACGTCGGGTGCGCCCGCATCCACTCGATCGCGATCGACCCCGACCCGCCGCCCACGTCCCAGAGCAGCTCCCCGGGCGCGGGCGCCAGGGCCGCCAGCGTCGCCGCCCGGACGTGGCGCTTCGTGAGCTGGCCGTCGTGCTCGTACGCCTCGTCCGGGAGACCGGGCAGCAGGCCCAGGCGCGGGGTGTCCGGCCGGGCCCGGCACTCCACCGCGATCACGTTGAGCCGGTCCCCCGGCGGCCGCCGCCAGGTCTCCGCGGTGCCCTGCGCGCACGTCTCCGCCTCGCCGCCCAGCTGCTCCAGCACCCGCAGCCGGCTCGGGCCGAAGCCGTGGTCGGTCAGGAGGGCGGCGACCGTGGCGGGCGTGTCCGCGTCCGCGCTCAGGACCAGCAGCCTGCGCCCCTCGTGCAGCGCGGCGGCCAGCCGGGACACCGGGCGGCCCACCAGCGTCACCACCTCCGTGGTCTCCAGCGGCCAGCCGAGCCGGGCGCAGGCGTAGGACAGCGACGACGGGTGCGGGACCACACGCAGCCGCCGCGCCCCCAGCTCCTCCGCGAGCGCCCGGCCGATCCCGTAGAACATCGGGTCCCCGCTCGCCAGCACCGCGATCCGGCGCTCCCCGTGCTCGGCCAGCAACCGGGGTACGGCGGGGCGCAGCGGGCTCGGCCAGGCCACCCGGGCGCCCGCGCACTCCGGCGGCAGCAGGCCCAGCTGACGCGCCCCGCCGATCAGCACCTCCGCCTCGGCGAGCGCCGCCCGCGCCGGGCCGGACAACCCCGGCCAGCCGTCCGCGCCGATCCCGACGACCGCGACGGGGTACCTGGGCGGGGCGGGCTGGGCAGGCACGTGAAGGGACCTCATGGTTCACAGGGGTGGAGCCGGAGCCGGGGCTCCAGCCCACGGGGGGAGGGTGAGAACGTCGTCCGGCGGGCGTCGGACGTCGTCCGGAACTTTACTGAACGCCCTGCTCCGGGGCCTCCCCCGCGTCCCCCCGCCGCCGCCGGGCCCGTACGCCGAGGATCAGCAGCGCCACCAGCACCACCGCCCCCAGCAGCACCCCGTCCGGGACCCGCGCGCCCAGCCTCTGCGCCCACTGCTCGACCCCGAACGAGCTGTCGACCCCGAGCAGGCCCGGCAGCGCGGTCGTTCCGTCGTAGACGAGGAACAGCGCGCCCAGGGCGACGAAGAACAGGCCCGACAGCAGGGAGGTGGTGTGCAGCTCGAAGCGGCCGAGCCGGACCGTCCGCCCCCGCAGCCAGCTGCGGCGGCCGAGGTCGAAACGCTCCCAGAGCAGGGCGAGGACGAAGAGCGGCATCGCCATCCCGAGCGCGTACACCGCCAGCAGCAGCCCCCCGTAGACCGGGCTGCCGCTGACCGCCGCGACGGTCAGCACGCTGCCGAGGATCGGGCCCGCGCAGAATCCGGCCAGGCCGTAGACCGCGCCCAGGGCGTAGACGGAGAACGCGGTGGTGGGGCGGATACGGCCGCTGATCTCCGCGATCCGCCGCGACGCGAAGCCCAGGCCGGCGATCTGCGCCACCCCCAGCGCGATGATCAGCCAGCCCGCGCCCGTCACCAGGGCGTCCCGGTGCCCGTAGAACAGCCGGCCCGCGAAGGAACCGGCCGCGCCGAGCGGGACGAGGGTGGTGGCGAGTCCCGCGTAGAAGATGCCGGTGCGGGCCAGCAGCCGGGAGGCGGAGTCGACGGAGTACGCGAAGAAGGCGGGCAGCAGCAGCGCGCTGCACGGGCTGACCAGGGCGAGCAGCCCGCCGAGGAACGCCGCGAAGTAGCCGATGTCGGAGGTCACGTGCCGGAGCCCTCGGCAGGGTTGCCCGCGGTGCCGGCCGTCTTCGCCTTCGCCTGCTCGGCGGCGGCCTCGATGGCCCGGGTGAAGGTCTCCTCCGGCTGCGCGCCCGCGATCGGGCGGCCGTTGACCAGGAACGACGGGGTGGACGTCGCGCCGATCCCGTACGCCTGCTCCTGGTCCTCCTTGACCGCCGCACGGGCCGCTTCGCCGTCGAGGTCCTTCATGAACCGGCCCAGATCCCCGACCCCGGCCTCCTCGGCGAGCGCCTTCACCCGCTCCTCGCCGAAGCCCTTCTCCTTGGCCCCTTCGGCGTAGGCGGCCGCGTGGAACTCCCAGAAGCGGTCCTGCTGCCCGGCGGCCCAGGCGCCCCGCGCGGCGGTGTCGGACTCCTCGCCGAAGATCGGGAAGTTGCGCCACTCGATGCGCAGCGTCCCGTCCTTCACGTACTTCTCGATCAGCTTCGGCTCGGTGTCCCGGGCGAACTTGCCGCAGTACCCGCACTTGAAGTCGGCGTACTCGATCAGGACGACCGGGGCGTCCGGGCGACCGACGGCCAGCTGGTCGTCCGCGTCGCGGCGGGCCAGCTTCTCCAGCTCCGGGTAGACGCCCGCGTCCGGACCGGCGGAGACCTCCGCGGCCGGACCGGTGGCGGACTCCTTGGCGGGGTCGTCGGGCGAGGTGGCCTGGTAGGAGGCGAAGCCGAGGAGCCCGGCGGCGAGGACGACCACCGCGCCGTAGAGCAGGGGCTTGCGCGAGGCGGGGGCGGCGGACGGGGACTTCGGGTTCGGCTGCGATTTCCTGGGCGTGGGCATGGAGCACTCCGTGCGGAAGGCTGAGAAGCGGGGCAAGGGGTGAAGAGGTGCGGGACCGCGCGCCCCTCTAGACCCGCAGCACGGAGAGTTCGACCGGGGTCGGGGTGGACGGGACCGGCGCCCGGCTCGGTATCGCCGCAGGCGGCTCAGCCCGGGGCGCGCCCGTCGCGGCGGGCAGCCCCCACGGCGTGAGGCCGGGCGCCTGGTCGTGCGCGGCGCGGGCGCGGGAGGGGAGGGCGGGCTCGCTGTCGTGGCCGCTGGGCGCCCCGCACCCCGGAATGCCGGAGTCCGTATCCGCGACGGCCCCGGAGGCGGGGTGGATCGCGGCTGCGGCGGGCGGGGCGTCCACCGGTACGGCGGTGACCGGCAGCGCGGCGACGCTCACCGCGGCGGCCTCCCTCACGGCGTCCGACGAGGCCGGAGCCGCACCTGCCGCCGGTCCGCACAGCAGCCCCATGACGACCGCGAGGAGCGCCGTCAGGCTCCACCACTGGCTACGGGACACGGGAGGGGACCGGCCTTTCTCGCACCGGGGCGGTGGGCTGAGCGTTCGACTGCCCGAAAGGGTACGTGCCGCGTGACGCGGTCCGCACGAAATGAGGTCGCCACTCCACGGGCCCGGGTGAGATCCTGGGATCCGTATGTCTACTTCCTTCGCCGATCTCCAGTCCCAGCTCGGACAGCTCTCGCTCCGCGACGCGAACCGCCTCGGCCGTCGCCTGGAAGGCGCCCGACGCATCCGTAAGCCCGAGGCCCGTCAGTCCGTGCTGGACGAGATCGCGGCCGAGGCGGGCAAGGCCGCCGACCGGCTCGCGGCCCGCGCGACCCGGCTGCCCGACCTGTCGTACCCGGAAGAGCTGCCGGTCAGCCAGAAGAAGGACGAGATCCTGGAGGCGATACGCGACCACCAGGTCGTGATCGTCGCCGGGGAGACCGGCTCCGGGAAGACCACGCAGCTCCCGAAGATCTGCATGGAGCTGGGGCGCGGGGTCCGGGGCATGATCGGGCACACCCAGCCCCGGCGGATCGCCGCCCGCACGGTCGCGGAGCGCGTCGCGGACGAGCTGAAGACGCCGCTGGGCGAGACGGTCGGGTGGAAGGTCCGCTTCACCGACCAGGTGAACCCGGAGTCGACGTATCTGAAGCTGATGACGGACGGCATCCTGCTCGCCGAGATCCAGACGGACCGCGAGCTGCTGGCGTACGACACGATCATCATCGACGAGGCCCACGAGCGGTCGCTCAACATCGACTTCCTGCTGGGCTATCTGGCCCGGCTGCTGCCCCGCCGCCCCGATCTGAAGGTCGTCATCACCTCGGCGACGATCGATCCGGAGCGGTTCGCGCGCCACTTCGGGGACGCCCCGATCGTGGAGGTCAGCGGGCGGACGTATCCGGTCGAGGTCAGGTATCGGCCCCTCCTCGAAGAGGCCGACGAGGACACGGCGGACTCCGACCGCGACCAGATCACCGCGATCTGCGACGCCGTCGACGAACTGGGCCACGAGGCCCCCGGAGACGTCCTGGTCTTCCTCTCCGGGGAGCGCGAGATCCGGGACACGGCGGACGCGCTGAACAAGCGCAACCTCAGACACACCGAGGTGCTCCCCCTCTACGCGCGCCTCTCGCACGCCGAGCAGCACCGCGTCTTCCAGCGCCACACCGGGCGCCGCATCGTCCTCGCGACGAACGTCGCCGAGACCTCGCTGACCGTCCCCGGCATCAAGTACGTGATCGACCCGGGCACCGCCCGGATCTCCCGCTACAGCCACCGCACCAAGGTCCAGCGGCTGCCGATCGAGCGGATCTCCCAGGCCAGTGCCAACCAGCGCAAGGGCCGCTGCGGCCGTACGTCGGACGGCATCTGCGTCCGGCTCTACTCCGAGGACGACTTCCTCACCCGGCCGGAGTTCACCGACGCGGAGATCCTGCGGACCAACCTGGCCTCCGTCATCCTCCAGATGACCGCCGCCGGGCTGGGCGACATCGAGAAGTTCCCGTTCATCGACCCGCCGGACCACCGCAACATCCGCGACGGTGTGCAGCTGCTCCAGGAGCTGGGGGCGCTGGAACAGGCGGAGAAGGCCCCCGGGGAGGGGAAGAAGGGGCAGCGGCTCACCCCGCTGGGCCGCAAGCTCTCCCAGCTGCCGGTCGACCCGCGGCTGGCCCGGATGGTCATCGAGGCCGACAAGAACGGCTGCGCCCGCGAGGTCATGGTCATCGCCGCCGCGCTCTCCATCCAGGACCCGCGCGAGCGGCCCGCGGACAAGCAGACCCAGGCCGACCAGAACCACGCCCGGTTCAAGGACGAGACCTCCGACTTCCTGGCGTATCTGAACCTCTGGGCCTACGTCCGCGAGCAGCAGAAGGAGCGCGGCTCGTCCTCGTTCCGCCGGATGTGCAAGCAGGAGTACCTGAACTTCCTGCGCATCCGCGAATGGCAGGACATCTACGCGCAGCTGCGCACGGTGGCCAAGCAGATGGGCATCACCGTCCAGGAGCCCAAGGCCGACGAGGGCGTCCCCGAGCAGGCGGTGCACACCTCGCTGCTGGCCGGGCTGCTGTCGCACATCGGGCTGAAGGACACCGAGAAGAACGAGTACCTGGGCGCGCGCAGCGCCAAGTTCGCGATCTTCCCCGGCTCGGCGCTGTTCAAGAAGCAGCCCCGGTTCGTGATGTCGGCGGAGCTGGTGGAGACCTCCCGGCTGTGGGCGCGGGTCAACGCCAAGGTCGAGCCGGAGTGGATCGAACCACTGGCCCAGCACCTGGCGAAGCGCACCTACAGCGAACCGCACTGGGAGAAGGACCAGGCGGCGGTGATGGCATACGAACGGGTCACGCTCTACGGGGTGCCGATCGTCGCCCAGCGCAAGGTGAATTTCGGCCGTATCGATCAGGAGGCCTCGCGGGACCTGTTCATCCGCAACGCCCTGGTCGAGGGCGACTGGCGCACCCACCACCAGTTCTTCCACGACAACCGCAAACTGCTCGGCGAGGTCGAGGAGCTGGAGCACCGCGCCCGGCGCCGCGACATCCTCGTGGACGACGAGACCCTGTTCGACTTCTACGACCAGCGGATTCCCGAACACATCGTCTCCGGGGCGCACTTCGACTCCTGGTGGAAGCAGAAGAAGCGCGAGGAGCCGGACGCCCTCGACTTCGAGCGCTCCATGCTCATCAACGAGAAGGCCGGGGCCGTCACCAAGGACGACTACCCGGACTCCTGGCGGCAGGGCAAGCTCAAGTTCAAGGTGACCTACCAGTTCGAGCCCGGCGCGGACGCGGACGGTGTGACCGTGCACGTACCGCTCCAGGTGCTCAACCAGGTCACCGCGGAGGGCTTCGACTGGCAGATCCCGGGGCTGCGCGAGGAGGTCGTCACCGAGCTGATCCGCTCGTTGCCGAAGCCGGTCCGCCGGCACTACGTCCCCGCCCCGAACTACGCGGAGAAGTTCCTCGACCGGGCGGTCCCGCTCCAGGAGCCGCTGCCGGTCACCCTGGCGCGGGAGCTCCAGCGGATGGTCGGAGTGCCGGTCACCGCGGACGACTTCGACCTGTCCCGGGTCCCGGACCACCTCAAGATCACGTTCCGGATCGTCGACGAGCGGCGGCGCCGGGTCGCCGAGGACAAGGACCTGGAGGCGCTGAAGCTCCGGCTGCGTCCGAAGGCCCGCCAGGCGCTCTCCCAGGCCGCCGCGGCGACCGCGGGCCCCTCCGGCGAGTCCATCGAGCGCTCGGGCCTCACGGACTGGACGATCGGCACGCTGGACAAGGTCTTCGAGACCCGTCGCGCGGGGCAGCCGGTGAAGGCGTATCCGGCCCTCGTCGACCAGGGCGGGACCGTGGCCGTACGCCTCTTCGACACCGAGGCCGAGCAGCAGCAGGCGATGTGGCGCGGCACCCGGCGGCTGATCATGCTGAACATCCCGGTGAACCCGGCGAAGTTCGCGTCCGACCGGCTGAGCAACCAGCAGAAGCTGGCCCTCTCCCGCAATCCGCACGGCTCGGTGCAGGCCCTCTTCGAGGACTGCGCCACTGCCGCCGCCGACCGGCTGATCGCCGCGCACGGCGGGCCCGCCTGGGACGAGAAGGCGTTCCGGACGCTGTACGACAAGGTCCGCGCCGACCTCGTGGACCTGACCGTGCGCACCATCGACCAGGTGCGGCAGGTGCTGGCCGCCTGGCAGGCCTGTGAGCGCAGGCTGAAGGCGACCACCAGCCCCACCCTGCTCGCCAACGTCACGGACGTGCACAACCAGCTGGCCCGGCTCGTGCCGGCCGGTTTCGTCACGGCCACCGGTCTGCGCCGGCTGCCGGACCTGATGCGCTATCTCGTGGCGGCCGACCGGCGGCTCCAGCAGATGCCGACGGCCGTGCAGCGGGACACCACGCGCATGGCCAAGGTCCACGAGATGCAGGACGAGTACGCCTGGCTCCTCGAACAGCTCCCGCAGGGGCGGCCGGTGCCGCAGGAGGCGCTCGACATCCGCTGGATGATCGAGGAGCTGCGGGTCAGCTACTTCGCGCACGCCCTGGGCACCGCGTTCCCCGTCTCGGACAAGCGGATCGTGAAGGCGATCGACGCGCTGGCGCCCTGAGGCGGGCCCGCGTCCGGGGCCTCCGGGCGGGGCCCGGGGCGGAGTTCCGGGCGGGGCCTCGGACCGGGCTGCCGGTGACGGAGTCACCACCAGGAGTGAAGTCGACCCGGACCTCATCCCTCCTGTACAGTCTGGTTTCGCAGCGAGCCGCGAGGCAAGCAGCGAAAACCTGGTCCTGTGGAGCAGTTTGGAGTGCTCGCCACCCTGTCAAGGTGGAGGCCGCGGGTTCAAATCCCGTCAGGACCGCAGTGGAGAAAGCCCGGATCGTCTCGATCCGGGCTTTCGCGCGTCCGGAGCACGGAGGCTGGAGCACGAAGCACGGAAGCCGGAAGCGGGGACCAGGGAACAGGGCCCCGGGGAACGACCCACCGGTCGGGAGTCACCGCCGGTCTTGACTGCGGCTCGCGCCGCCGGTACTCCGGAGGAACAGAGGCCGCCCCTGTTTCACCGCGCCCCCCGGCGCTCGGTTCCACGGCGCTCCCCGGCGCCGGTCACGGCGAGGGACGGCCGGGCTCACCGGGAGGTGGCTCGTATGTCCGCGTCCGCAGCACGACACGAGACCCGCGCGCTGCTGCGCGCCCATCTGGCGGCCGCCTCCGGCTATCGCCACCTCACCCGGCGCTGCGCGGTCTGCCACCGCCTCCTGCGCCTCGCCATGGAGCCCGGCGAGCCGGAGGAGCGGCGCGAGCGCGACGAGGCGGGCCGACAGGGCGCGCCTTCAGGCCCGTTCGCCACCTCACAGGACGCCGACCGCCGCCCGAACGGGCAGACGTCTCAGGACGAAGGCGACGGGGCCGACAGGGCCGACGGCCGGGACAAGGCCGAAAGACCCTCCGGTCCATGACCATCGCCCGGGTGACTCCGCGTTCACAGGGTGGCACGCTGGAAGTTGGCAAGCATCGTGCAGTGTGATGGTAGTCACCGAATAAATTTTCAGACCGGGGGATCTTACGCCTCCCCTACAAGTAGTGAATTTAATATGTGCAATTGCACTGGGGCGAACGGCTGGCGCGACCGTTCCGTCCGGGGCTGTCCCCTCGCGTCCGGGACGCTCGCGCACACTCCCGCACAGACTCGCTCACAGACCCACGAACGCCCCCGTCGGCGCCTTGAAGCCGACCGACCGCCCGGTTCTGCTGTGGTCCGTACCAGGCCACGGAGCGCCCCCGCGAGGGCCTTTCAAGGCCGTCCCGGAGCGGCCCGGAGGAGCTTGACGAGGCCCCCGGGGAGCACCGGCCGGGAAGCCTCGCGGGGGGCACAAAAAAGATCGCGCTGGACCCGGCGGAGTCCAGCGCGATCGATGCGACGCACCTGTGGAACACAGATATGACGCCCGTTGGGGCAGGCGTCCGTCGAGTGGAGCTGTGGGTGGGCGGCTGGGGTTGGGGGACCCGGCAGCTGCCCGATGGTGGAGCGGTCCTGCGTACTGCCTGTACTGCTGTGTACTGCGGTAATTGCCTGGTGCTGCCTGCGCGACAGGGGTGTGTCAGGCCTCGCTGCGCTGCTGCGGAATACCCGCGAGCAGTGCGCGGACCTCTGCCTCGCGGTACCGGCGATGTCCACCGAGCGTGCGGATGGACGTGAGCTTGCCAGCCTTGGCCCAACGGGTGACCGTCTTCGGGTCCACGCGGAACATCGTGGCAACCTCAGCCGGGGTCAGCAGCGGCTCGGCATCAGGGGTGCGAGCGGTCATGAGCGGCCTCCTCGGGAGAACCGAACCATCTCGGTTCTTTCCTCTAAATTCTGCACCTTGACCCGCGTTGCCCGAAATGGCGGACGCGGGCCGAGTCGGTTATAGGACGAACGGCTTGTCCTCGGCACTACAACTACACCATCCGTCCAGCCACGTCGGCCAAACCGATGGAATTGCCCTCCCAGGTGTTCATCAGCGACGGAAGCCGATGGACCATGCCATAGCGGACAGTCACGCCACAGTGACGATCAGTCACAGAGCGATCAGGAGTCATCAGACCCCCCATAGCGTGCAATGCTGAGCATTCTGCCCTTACTTGGACAGAAGGAGCCCTCCCCGGACTCCTTGTCCTATTTTGGCATGAGGAGCAGGGATAGGCGCAAGGGCCCTGTTAGTGCTGTCCATCACGCTTGAGACAAAGGCCCGGTTCGGGACGTAGGTCCTGGAGCCGGTCGCGTACGCTCCCGTCCCACTCCCCTCACGCGACGTCAATCGACACCACGCGCCCCGCCGAACGGGGGTTCACCACCCGTCGGCTCCGTCTCGGGTCACCTCCTTCCGCTCCTTCCGCCGGATCGTGTCCGGCCGTCCGTCCTGGATGAAGGATGCCCCGGTTCCGTCCTGTTGATGCCGCTGTGGGTCTTTTCACGTCAATTGGTGAACTGGCGGTCCCGGACCGCCCGCCACCGCTCCGCCAGCCGCGCGTAGGCCGCGCCCGCCCCCTCGCTGTCGCCGTCCCGCAGCGCGGCGAGCCCCTCCGCCACATCGGCCGCCGACCGGTCCGCGTCCAGCAGCTCCGCCGGCAGCGCGTGCACCAGGCCCCCGTAGTCCAGCTCGACCAGCGAGTGCGGGTGGAAGTCCTCCAGCCAGCGGCCCACGTCCACCAGGCCGTCGGTCAGCGGGCCCTCGGCCATGTTGGCGCGCAGCGTGCGCAGCGCCCGCGCCAGCCGCCGCCGGGCCTCCACCATCGGGGTGCGGTAGCGCAGCACCGGACCGCCGCCCTCCCCGGCTTCGGCCCCGGCTTCGTTCGCCGCCGTGTACTCGCGCTCGTCGTCCTGGAAGAGGACGAACCAGCGCACCGGCACCTGCCACACCGTGGAGCGGATCCACGGCCGGGCGTCCGGGTGCCGGGCCTGCCACCGCTCGTGGTCCGCCCGCGCCTGACCCCGCACCACCGACGGCAGCAGGGCGTCCAGCACGTTGGCCGGAAACATTCCCCCCAGCTCCTCCAGGGCCAGCCAGCCCCGCAGCCGGGTCCGCCACGGACAGACGCAGACCGCCCCGTACAGCTCCGCCACGAAGGCGTCACCGCTCTCGTGCACCGGCACGCCCACCGGGGGCGTCGGCACCAAGTCGGCCAGCGAGCGGCGCAGTTCGTCCTGGGCCGTGGGGAGGTCCGCGCGCTGTGCGTAGCGCGCCCAGTGACTCCGCTCGGGCTCGGCGAACGCGGCGAGCGGCTCGTAGACCCGGAGGTAGGACGCGTAAGGGACGAGCACCGAAGACACCACCGACATGCAGCGCATCGTGCCACGGCCGGACACCCCCTGCGGGTGATCCTTTGCACGGGGCGGATCCACGCCCGTACGGAGGACTTACGCTCGTGCCCATCGGACCGGCCGTGCCGGTCGGTCCGGGGTCCTCCCCACCCCTAGGAGGGCCTCCGCCGCTTCGTGTTATTTGGGAGTCACCACAGTGACCGATGTGACCAGCGGGCACGTAGACGTACTGCAGACCCTGTTCCACTCGGATCAGGGGGGCCACGAGCAAGTCGTGATCTGCCAGGACCGTGCCAGCGGCCTCAAGGCCGTCATCGCCCTCCACTCCACCGCCCTCGGCCCGGCCCTCGGCGGCACCCGCTTCTACCCGTACGCCTCCGAGGAGGAGGCCGTCGCCGACGCGCTGAACCTCTCGCGCGGGATGTCGTACAAGAACGCGCTCGCCGGGCTCGACCACGGCGGCGGCAAGGCCGTCATCATCGGTGATCCGGAGCAGCTCAAGAGCGAGGAACTCCTCCTCGCCTACGGCCGGTTCGTCGCCTCGCTCGGCGGCCGCTACGTCACCGCCTGCGATGTCGGCACCTACGTCGCCGACATGGACGTCGTCGCCCGGGAGTGCCGCTGGACCACCGGCCGCTCCCCCGAGAACGGCGGCGCGGGCGACTCGTCGGTCCTGAGCGCGTTCGGTGTCTTCCAGGGCATGCGGGCCTCGGCCCAGCACCTGTGGGGCGAGGCGGCGCTGCGCGGCCGCACGGTCGGCGTCGCCGGGGTCGGCAAGGTGGGCCGCCACCTCGTGGAGCACCTGCTCGCCGACGGGGCGCGCGTGGTGATCACCGACGTCCGCGAGGAGTCGGTCCGCCGGATCACCGCCCAGCACCCCGAGGTCGCCGTGGCGCCGGACACCGGCGCCCTGATCCGCACCGAGGGCCTGGATGTCTACGCGCCGTGCGCACTGGGCGGGGCGCTCGACGACGACACCGTGCCGGTGCTCACCGCGCAGGTGGTGTGCGGCGCGGCCAACAACCAACTCGCCCACCCGGGTGTGGAGAAGGACCTGGCCGACCGGTCGGTTCTCTACGCACCGGACTACGTGGTCAACGCCGGTGGCGTGATCCAGGTCGCCGACGAGCTGCACGGCTTCGACTTCGAGCGGTGCCGGGCGAAGGCGGCGAGGATCTTCGACACCACGCTGCAAATATTCGCACGTGCGAAAGATGACGGGATTCCGCCGGCTGCGGCGGCCGACCGGATCGCCGAGCAGCGGATGGCGGAGGCGCGCGGCCGCTGACGGTCGGAGCCCGTCCCCCGCCGGCCGGCGAGACAAGACTCACGCCGGTCGGCGGGTCGTACCTCCACAAGAGGTTAAAATCGCAGTTGACCAGCGGGGACGGGGCTCCTCACTGGTCCTGTGCCGGGGACCAGGACGCGGGCGGCGTACCGTATGGCCACGGAAGCAGGTACCGTTAAAGCCCTACGGGCGCGGTCTCTCAGCCGAGAGTCCGTCCTGAAACATGAACGCGTGTCAAGACTCTGGGGCCGTCGAGCCCCGTCACCGAGGGGGTCGAGCCATGGGGCGCGGCCGGGCAAAGGCCAAGCAGACCAAGGTCGCCCGCCAGCTGAAGTACAGCAGCGGCGGGACGGACCTGTCGCGTCTGGCCAATGAGCTGGGCGCATCGCCTTCGAGTCAGCCACCGAACGCGGAGCCGTTCGAGGACGACGACGAGGAAGATGACCCGTACGCACAGTACGCGGATCGCTACAACAAGGATGACGACGAGGACCACGACGACCAGTCGGGCCCCTCGTCCCAGCGCCGCGGCGCTTGACTTCGCGCTGACACAACAACCCGGTCCGGGCCTGCCCCGGGCCGGGTTCTGTGTGTCCCGGCCCGGATCCCCCTGCCGCCGGTGGGGTGGGCGTGCCGCCGGTTCCTACCGGGCGCATCGGCGGCACGACAGACCCCCTGCGGCCCGGTCCGCTCCCGGCTACGGGACAGCCCTCAGCGCGCGTACGAGCCGGTCAGCTCGGCGCCCGTCGCGTGGTCGCCGCGGTCGGTGATCTCACCGGCGACCCAGGCGTCCACACCCCGGTCGGCCAGCGTCGTCAGCGCGGCGTCCACCGAGTCGGCCGGGACGATCGCGATCATGCCGACGCCCATGTTCAGCGTCTTCTCCAGCTCCAGCCGCTCGACCCGGCCCGCCCGGCCGACCAGGTCGAAGACCGCGCCGGGCGTCCAGGTGGAGCGGTCCACGGTGGCGTGCAGCCCGTCCGGGACGACCCGGGCCAGGTTGTTCGCCAGACCGCCGCCGGTGACATGGCTGAAGCCGTGCACCTCGGTCGTGCGGGTGAGCGCGAGGCAGTCCAGGGAGTAGATCCGGGTAGGCTCCAGCAGCTCCTCGCCCAGCGTGCGGCCGAACTCCTCGACCTGGCGGTCCAGCGACCAGCCGGCCCGGTCGAAGACCACGTGGCGCACGAGCGAGTACCCGTTGGAGTGAAGACCGGAGGACGCCATGGCGATGACCGCGTCACCCTTGCGGATACGGTCCGCGCCGAGCAGCCGGTCGGCCTCGACCACGCCCGTACCGGCTCCGGCGACGTCGAAGTCGTCCGGGCCCAGCAGGCCGGGGTGCTCGGCGGTCTCGCCGCCGACCAGGGCGCAGCCCGCGAGGACGCAGCCCTCGGCGATGCCCTTCACGATGGCCGCGACACGCTCGGGGTGGACCTTGCCGACGCAGATGTAGTCGGTCATGAACAGCGGCTCGGCGCCGCAGACGACCAGGTCGTCCACGACCATGCCGACGAGGTCGTGGCCGATCGTGTCGTACACGCCCATCTGGCGCGCCAGGTCCACCTTGGTGCCGACGCCGTCGGTGGCCGAGGCCAGCAGCGGGCGCTCGTAGCGCTTGAGGGCGGAGGCGTCGAAGAGTCCGGCGAACCCGCCGAGGCCGCCGAGGCCCGCGACCTCGGGGCGCTGCGTCTTCCTGACCCACTCCTTCATCAGCTCGACGGCGCGGTCACCGGCTTCGATGTCGACGCCCGCTGCCGCGTAGGAAGCGCCTGTTGTCTCAGACATGGCCTGGGATCTTTCGTGTGGAGATACGGGGCTGGTGCAAGGGGCGCGGACCGGTCCGGGTCACGGACGGCGCACCGCGTCGGCCGCGGCGGTCGCCGCGGGACCCGCCGCCAGCTCGGTCTCCAGCAACTGCTTGCCGAGCAGCTCGGGATCCGGCAGCTCCATCGGGTATTCACCGTCGAAGCAGGCGCGGCAGAGGTTCGGCTTGTCGATCGTCGTGGCCTCGATCATCGAGTCGATCGAGATGTACGCGAGCGAGTCGGCGCCCATGGAGGTGCAGATCTCGTCGACGGTCATGCCGTTGGCGATCAGCTCGGCGCGGGTGGCGAAGTCGATGCCGAAGAAGCAGGGCCACTTGACCGGCGGCGAGGAGATCCGGATGTGGATCTCGGCGGCTCCGGCCTCGCGGAGCATCCGGACCAGCGCGCGCTGGGTGTTGCCGCGGACGATCGAGTCGTCCACGACCACCAGGCGCTTGCCCTTGATGACTTCCTTCAGCGGGTTGAGCTTGAGCCGGATGCCGAGCTGGCGGATCGTCTGCGAGGGCTGGATGAAGGTCCGGCCGACGTAGGCGTTCTTGACCAGACCGGCGCCGAACGGGATGCCGCTCGCCTCCGCGTACCCGATCGCGGCGGGGGTGCCGGATTCCGGGGTCGCTATGACGAGATCCGCCTCGACGGGGGATTCCGCGGCCAGCTTGCGGCCCATCTCCACCCGGGAGAGGTAGACGTTCCGCCCGGCGATGTCGGTGTCGGGGCGGGCCAGGTAGACGTACTCGAAGACACAGCCCTTGGGCTTCGCTTCTGCGAATCGGGAGGTGCGCAGACCGTTCTCGTCGATGGCGACCAGCTCGCCCGGCTCGATCTCGCGGACGTAGCTGGCGCCGCAGATGTCCAGCGCGGCGGACTCGGAGGCGACGACCCAGCCGCGCTCCAGGCGGCCCAGCACCAGCGGGCGGATGCCCTGCGGGTCACGGGCGGCGTAGAGGGTGTGCTCGTCCATGAAGACGAGCGAGAACGCGCCCTTCACGTCGGGGAGCACCTTGGCGGCGGCTTCCTCGATCGTGAGCGGCTTGTCGTCCTCGTCGCGCTGCCCGGCGAGCAGCGCGGTCACCAGGTCGGTGTCGTTGGTCGCGGCGACCTGGGTGGCGCGGCCGTCCTTGCGCGGGAGGTCGGCGACCATCTCCGCGAGCTGGGCGGTGTTGACGAGGTTCCCGTTGTGGCCGAGCGCGATCGAGCCGTGCGCGGTGGCACGGAACGTCGGCTGCGCGTTCTCCCACACCGAGGCGCCGGTGGTGGAGTAGCGGGCATGACCGACCGCGATATGGCCCTGGAGGGAACCCAGAGACGTTTCGTCGAAGACCTGCGAGACCAGTCCCATGTCCTTGAAGACCAGGATCTGGGACCCGTTGCTCACTGCGATGCCCGCGGATTCCTGTCCGCGGTGCTGCAGGGCATACAGTCCGAAATAGGTGAGCTTGGCGACCTCTTCGCCCGGAGCCCAGACACCGAAGACGCCACAAGCGTCCTGGGGGCCCTTCTCTCCGGGGAGCAGGTCGTGGTTGAGTCGTCCATCACCACGGGGCACGGCACCGAGTGTAGGCGAGATCGACCACTGGTCCGAATTCGGGGCCGGTCGGCGAAGGTACGGCGGAGCACGGGGAACGCGTCGCGGGCCGACGGCGGCGGGGCGTTTCGCGGGGCTTCGCCCCGTCACCCAGGGTGATCACCGGCAGGCCGGCCGGAACCGCCGCGGCCGGTGTCCGACGCCCGCCGCCCGGCGATGGGGCCGGTTACCGGCCGGTCGGACCCCGCGCCGGGCGGCGGGCGGCGACCCGGCGCGGACCGCCCCGCCGTGGCGATCGGTGATCGCCCCGGGCACCGCGACAGGCCGTCGGCCGAACGCTCATTTCGTGGTGAGCCTCACACCACGCGGGCGGAGCACCGGCCCCCGGGCCGGGTCCGGCCACGCTCACTTCGGGGGGGGCGAAGTACGGCCGGCCGCGCTCGTGCCCGGGTCGTGGACCCGGGTTCAGCCGTGCTGCCGCGGGGTCTTGGGCTGCGCCTCCAGGTCGGCGGCCTGGGCGGTGATGCCCTGGTCGCCGGAGCCGGTGAGCGTGAGCGTCTGCCCCTTGACCGTGTACGTCACCGTGCCGTCGAGGGCGGCGAGGACGGCGCGTTCGGTGTCCATCTCCGCCTTCGGGCACATCTTGCGGGTCCCGGCCACCGGGCCGAACGTGATCGTGTCGCCCTTCACCGCGGCCTTGGCCTGGAGGGAGCTGCACCCGGAGTTGCCCTCGACGGTGCCGTCCTCGCGGAAGGTGAGGTGCGGCGTCCGCTCCGGGGGCAGTCCGGCCGGGACGGAGACCGTGCTCTCGCCGCTGAGCAGGGACTTCACCGCCCACCGGGTGCCCACCAGGTCGGCGGGCTTCTCCTCGCTCAGGGCGAGGGTGTCGCCGCCCTCGGTGGTGAGGGTGAGCTTCTCGCCGGAGAGCTTCGCGGTGAGGTCGCCGTCCATGGCGCGGAGCGCGGCCTGCTCGACCGTGCCGGTCTCCTCGTCGCAGGCCATCTGGGTCGCGACGGGCTTGCCGAGGGTGACGCGGTCGCCCTTGACGGTGGCGTCCGCGCTGATCTGGTTGCAACCGAAGCTCACGGTGGCCCGGCCCTTCGGGTCGATCTCCATCCGGGACCCCTCGGGCGCCTCGGTCTTCTTCCCGCCGACCGTGACGGAGTCGACGGTCCACGCCACCCCCGTGACGGGCACATCGCTCTGCACGGCGTCCCCGCCGTCGCCGGAACCGGACCCGGGCTCCGTACCGCACGCGGCGAGGGTGAGGAGAGCCAGGGCACTGACGCTGACTGCCATACGTTGTGTGCGCATGGCGATGTGACGGTACGAGGGGCCGATCCGGTTCCCCCGGGTGCCGCGGCGGTGGCCGCGGTCAGCCCATCAGGGGGAGCAGGGCGTCGAGATCGGCCCGCTCACCGCTCGCGCTGACCTCGGCGTCCGCCAGCGCCCGCGCCCACCGGGTGCGCCCGGTGGCGAGCCGGAGCCAGGTCAGCGGGCCGGTCTCCACGACGTTGGGCGGGGTCCCCCGCGTGTGCCGGGGGCCCTCGATGCACTGGACCACCGCGAACGGCGGGACGCGCACCTCCACCGAGCCGCCGGGCGCCCGGTCCGCGAGGGCGTCCGCGAGCAGCCGCGTGCAGGCGGCCAGCGCCTGCCGGTCGTACGGGATCTCCAGCCCGAGCGCCGCGTTGAGGTCGTCCGTGTGGACGGTCAGCTCCACGGTCCGGGTGACCAGGAAGTCGGTCAGGCGCATCGTGCCGACCCGGGTCGGGATCAGCCGCTCACCCGTGCCGGAGGCCGGGACGTCCGCGCGGAAGGCCGCCTCCACCTCCTCGTACACCGCGGTGAGATCGGGGCGGTCCGCCGCCAGGCCCTCGACGTCCTCGCTGATCCGGGCGGCGTGCGCCGCGGTGACGGAGGGCCACCGGAGGAGGGTGAGGCCGGGGCCCGGTCCGGGCGGCTCCGGCAGGGCCAGGAACCGGCTCACGCTGCCCAGACCCATCGCCACGTGCGCGGCCACCTCCCGCACCGTCCAGTCGCCGAGCCGGGTCGGCCTCTCCAGCTGCTCGGGCGTCAACGCGGCCACGGCGTCCCGCACATGGGCGAACTGGGCGAGGACCGCGGTGCGGGTCCTGAGGTGGTCGTAGGCGCGCGGGCGCTTCTTGGCCGGGGGCATGGGGCGAGACTAACGGGCACCACTGACACCGGCGTCCACGGTGAACGCCTCCCCGTCGGCCGGGACGCCGACGCCCCGCCAGGTGAACGGGACGCCCCGGGCCGCGTCCGGGTCGGGGCCGTCCATGAGGTGGAAGTGCAGATGCGGTTCGGTGGTGTTCCCGGAGTTGCCCACCCGCCCGATCTCCTGGCCGGACCGGACGGTGTCCCCGGCCGCCACCGCCGCCGAGCCGCGCCGCAGGTGGGCGTAGACCGCGTACGTACCACCGCCCAGGTCCAGGACCACGTGGTTGCCGAGGACCCGGTGGACGCCGAGCACCGAGCGGACGTTGGCCTCGATCAGCAGGAGGAGGACGAGGGCGGGCAGCGAGGTGCGGCTCAGGTGGTCGCGCTGGCCGTCGCCCACCCGGACGACCGTCGCGTCGGCCACCGCGAACAGCGGTTCGCCGAAGGCCGGGAAGCGGTCGTTGCGGCGGGCCAGCGGCCACAGCAGGCGAAACGGGGGCCGGGCCGGGGGCTCACCGTCCGGCGTGCGCGGTTCGGCCACGATGTCGATCGCGTACGTCTGCCCGTAGGCGTGCGTCCCGTGGCTCGGGGTCTTGTCCGCCGGGCTGTTGAGGGCCGTCCACCGCCCGGTGACCGGCGGGCCGACCTCGACCGGCTCCCTCGGCCCGCCCCGGGGCGCGGCGGCCCTGGACTGGAGCACCGTCGTCGTCAGCAGGAGCGCGGCGACGACCGCCGCGGGCAGGAACGTGGTCGCCCACCCCGGTCCGGGCAGATCGGTCACCACCTCGGCGGCCACCAGCGCGAACAGCACCAGCCAGGAGATCCGGTGGGCCTTCTCCACCGCACGGCGAACGGACATGGTGTCTCCCCCTGTTGTCGTTACTTGCCGGCCGGTTCCGGCCTTCCGGTCCCTCGTTGCCGCCCGGCCCGCTTCCCGGTGCGTCGCCGCGTCGCCGCGTCCAGCTTCCCGGCGCGCCGTCGCGTCGTCGCGTCCCGGTCTAGGGCCGCGCCGCCGTCAGCACCACCAGCAGCGGTACGACCCGGGCGGCCGGGACCTCGTAGCGCCCGCGCCCGGCCGCGTGCAGCCAGCCGGTGCCGGTGAGCTGGCGCAGGTGGTGGTAGATCTGGCCGGTGGTGCCGATCCCGTCGAGCGCGGCCAGTTCGGCGGGCGTACGGACGCCGCCGAGGATCTCGCGGAGCAGCCGGAGCCGGACCGGGTGGCCCAGCGCGGCCAGGGACTCGGCGGCCTGCGCCCAACTGCCGCCCCTGCCACCTTCGTTCGCTCCGCTCCCCCCACCGCCGTCGTTCCTCTGCTCCTCGTCCCCGTCCAGCAGGGCCTCGGTGAGGGCGCCGTACTGCCACTCGTAGCTCTCACCGGTGGGCAGCCGGACCGAACCCGCGTAGAGCACACCGCCGTCGGCCGCCGCCTCCCCGACGTCGGCGAGCTGCCGCTTGAGCCCCTCCAGCGCCCAGAAGCCGCCGTCGCCCAGTCGGGGCGGCTCGCGGTCCTGCCGCTCCAGCGCCGCGAGCCGTCGCTCCAGCCCGGCCACGCGCTGCTCCAGATCCCGCTCCATGACACCGACTTTACGTAATGACGTAATTTCCATCAAGAGTGCGCGCGGGAAAGCCGAAGCCCCCGCCGGGGAGGACCCGGGCGGGGGCTTCGGACGTGCGCGGTGACGCGACCGGGCTCAGGCGAGCAGCGCCGGGATCGTCGCCTCGTGCGCCGTACGCAGCTCGCTCAGCGGAATGCTGAACTCGCCCTGTACCTCGACCTGTTCGCCGTCCACCACACCGATGCGGGCGACGGGCAGGCCGCGCGCGCCGCACATGTCGGTGAAGCGCAGCTCCTCGCTGCGCGGGACCGCGACGACCGCGCGCCCCGCCGACTCGGAGAACAGGAACGTGAACGCGTCCAGACCGTCCGGGACGACCAGCCGGGCGCCCTTCCCGCCGCGCAGGCAGGACTCGGTGACCGCCTGGATCAGACCGCCGTCGCTCAGGTCGTGCGCGGCGTCGATCATGCCGTCGCGCGAGGCCGAGATGAGGATCTCCGCGAGCAGCTTCTCGCGCCCCAGGTCCACCTTCGGCGGCAGTCCGCCGAGGTGGCCGTGGACGACCTCGGACCAGGCCGAGCCGCCGAACTCCTCACGGGTGTCGCCCAGCAGGTAGAGGAGCTGGCCCTCCTGCGCGAAGGCGACCGGCGTACGCCGGTTCACGTCGTCGATCACGCCGAGCACGGCCACGACCGGCGTCGGGTGGATCGCCGTCTCACCGGTCTGGTTGTACAGCGAGACGTTGCCGCCGGTCACCGGGGTGCCCAGCTCCAGGCAGCCGTCCGCGAGACCGCGGGTGGCCTCGGCGAACTGCCACATCACGTCCGGGTCCTCGGGCGAACCGAAGTTGAGGCAGTCCGAGATGGCCAGCGGCTTGGCGCCGGAGGCGGCGACGTTGCGGTACGACTCCGCGAGCGCGAGCTGCGCGCCGGTGTACGGGTCGAGCTTGGCGTACCGGCCGTTGCCATCGGTCGCCAGCGCCACGCCCAGGTTCGACTCGGCGTCGATGCGGACCATGCCCGCGTCCTCGGGCGTCGCGAGGACGGTGTTGCCCTGCACGAAGCGGTCGTACTGGTCGGTGATCCAGGACTTCGAGGCCTGGTTCGGGGAGGCGACCAGCTTGAGGACCTGCTCGCGCAGCTCGGCGGCGTTCGCCGGGCGGGCGAGCTTGCCCGCGTCGTCCGCCTGGAGCGCGTCCTGCCAGGACGGGCGGGCGAACGGGCGCTGGTAGACCGGGCCGTCGTGGGCGACCGAGCGCGGGGGGACGTCCACGATCTGCTCGCCGTGCCAGAAGATCTCCAGCTGGGAGCCGTCGGTGACCTCACCGATGACGGTGGCGATGACGTCCCACTTCTCGCAGATCTCCAGGAAGCGGTCCACGTGCCGCGGCTCGACGATCGCGCACATGCGCTCCTGCGACTCGCTCATGAGGATCTCCTCGGGCGAGAGGGAGGAGTCGCGCAGCGGCACGGTGTCCAACTCGACGCGCATACCGCCGGAACCGGCCGAGGCCAGCTCGCTGGTGGCGCAGGAGAGCCCGGCGCCGCCGAGGTCCTGGATGCCCGCGACGAGCTTCTCCTTGAAGATCTCCAGGGTGCACTCGATGAGGAGCTTCTCCTGGAAGGGGTCGCCGACCTGGACGGCGGGGCGACTGGCCGTGACCCCGTCGGGATTGGCAGCCTCGAAGGTCTCCGAGGCCAGCACGGAGACGCCACCGATGCCGTCGCCACCGGTGCGGGCGCCGTACAGGATGACCTTGTTGCCGGGGCCCGACGCCTGGGCGAGGTGGATGTCCTCGTGCCTCATCACGCCGATGCACCCGGCGTTGACCAGCGGGTTGCCCTGGTAGCAGGAGTCGAAGACGACCTCGCCGCCGATGTTGGGCAGGCCCAGGCAGTTGCCGTAGCCGCCGATGCCCGCGACGACGCCCGGCAGCACGCGCTTGGTGTCGGGGTGGTCGGCCGCGCCGAAGCGCAGCGGGTCCACGACCGCGACCGGGCGGGCGCCCATCGCGAGGATGTCGCGGACGATGCCGCCGATGCCGGTGGCCGCGCCCTGGTAGGGCTCGATGTAGGAGGGGTGGTTGTGCGACTCGACCTTGAAGGTGACCGCGTACCCCTGGCCGACGTCGACGACGCCCGCGTTCTCGCCGATGCCGACGAGCATCGCGTCGTTGGCGGGGACCTTCTCGCCGAACTGCTTGAGATGGACCTTGCTGCTCTTGTACGAGCAGTGCTCGGACCACATCACGGAGTACATGGCGAGCTCGGCGCCGGTGGGGCGGCGGCCCAGGATCTCGCGGATCCGGGCGTACTCGTCCTCCTTGAGGCCGAGCTCCTTCCAGGGCTGCCCGGCGTCCGGGGTTTCGGCCGCGTGCTTGACCGTGTCCAGGCTCATGCGTTGACCAGCTTCTTGATGATCGAGGTGAAGAAACCGAGGCCGTCGGTGCGGCCGGTGCCGATGAGCGGCTCGACGGCGTGCTCCGGGTGCGGCATCAGGCCGACGATGTTGCCCGCGGCGTTGGTGATGCCCGCGATGTCGCGGAGCGAGCCGTTGGGGTTGCCGTCCAGGTAGCGGAAGGCGACACGGCCTTCGGCCTCCAGCTCGTCCAGCGTGCGTTCGTCGGCGGTGTAGCGGCCGTCCATGTTCTTGAGCGGGACGCTGATCTCTTGGCCGTCGCTGTAGTCAGCGGTCCAGGCGGTCCGCGCGTTCTCCACCCGCAGCCGCTGGTCGCGGCAGATGAAGTGCAGGTGGTTGTTGCGCAGCATCGCGCCGGGAAGCAGGTGCGCCTCGGTCAGGATCTGGAATCCGTTGCAGATGCCGAGGACCGGCATCCCGGCCTTCGCCTGCTCGATGAGGGTCTCCATCACCGGCGAGAAGCGGGAGATCGCCCCGGCGCGGAGGTAGTCCCCGTAGGAGAAGCCACCGGCGAGCACGACCGCGTCGACCTGGTGCAGGTCCTTGTCGCGGTGCCACAGCGGTACGGGGTCGGCGCCCGCGATCCGCACGGCCCGCAGGGCGTCCTGATCGTCGAGGGTGCCGGGAAAAGTGACGACGCCGATACGGGTGGTCACTTCTCCTCCACCTTCACGACGAAGTCCTCGATGACGGTGTTGGCGAGGAACGTTTCGGCCATCTCGTGAATACGGGCGAGGGCGGCGTCGTCGACCGGCCCCTCGACCTCCAGCTCGAAACGCTTTCCCTGACGGACGTCCGCGATCGACTCGAAGCCGAGACGGGGCAGTGCGCGCTGCACCGCCTGTCCCTGCGGGTCGAGGATCTCGGGCTTGAGCATGACGTCGACTACGACGCGTGCCACTGGCACTCCCGGTGTGGTGGTGTGGTGCGGCTGTCTCTCCGGGGGGTTCCCCAGACCCCCGCGGGTTCCCTCAGCGTACCTGCCCAAAATTTCTACGCGGGTAGATATCGGGTGGCCAGGACCTCACGGGGATGCCGACCGATCACGCCGGGATATCGACCGCGACACCGCACGGGAAAATGTACGGAAAAAAATCACGCCCGGATTGCACACGGATTGCACACGGACACGCGGAGGCAATTGCCGGGGCTTCACAATGCGGCACCCACCGCTGTACAAATGATTACCGGGGAATGCAGCATTGCCCGGGGACAACGGAACAGTCGACAGCACGTCGATCCGCCTCCGCCCGCCTGACAGCCGGAAGGCCGGCCTCCGCGCACGCGATACGCGCCGATGCCGTAGGAAAGGACCGAAATCCGTGGCCCAGCGCGTAGTGGTGACACTCTCCGACGACATCGACGGAGGACAAGCGGCGGAAACGGTGACCTTCGCCCTGGACGGGAAGACGTACGAGATCGACCTCAATCCCGCCAACGCGAAGAAACTGCGCAAGGCCCTGGCGCCTTACATGGCGGCCGGCCGAAAGCAGACAAAGGCCGCCAAGCACGGCAGGACGCCCGCTGCCTTCCAGCACACCGCCCTCGCACCGGACCCGGCCGCCGTCCGCGCCTGGGCCCGCTCGCACCGCATGGAGGTGCCGGCCCGCGGCCGCATCCCGAAGAAGGTCTACGAGGCGTTCCAGGCGTCCGACTGAGAGCGCGGCGTCCACCGCCGGGCTCCGGCCACCGGGCGTCCACTGCCGGGCGCCGGGCTCCAGGGTCCGGGCCCCCGGGCGTCCACCGCCGGGCTCCGGGGCCAAGGTCCGGATCCCCGGCCCCCGGAGCCCCGGCGGCGGACGCTCCGTCAGGCGGGGCGCGTGCGGTGGGAGACGGGGTGCGGGGCTCCGCGCGACGGGGCGTCCGGCCCGGCGGGACGCGGTGCGCGGCGGCGTGCGCCGCGCCGCGCACACCCTCCCCGAGGTCCGTTCCGCGGGACCCGCCGGGAGCCGACTTGCGCGACACCCCCGCAGGTCGGCTAGAGTCTGGAGCACGCCGAGGGGCGAGGCCGCAAAGCCGGATCCCGAAGCAGCGTGCGGGTGTAGTTCAGTAGTAGAACATCCCCCTTCCAGGGGGAAGGCGCAGTGTGCAATTCCTGTCACCCGCTCTGCACGACCTCTCCGGGCCCACTCCGTTGGATCAGGTAGGGTAGTGCCTGCTCCACCGGTGAAAGCCGAGTGGTCGCACGCGGACGTAGCTCAGTTGGTAGAGCGCAACCTTGCCAAGGTTGAGGTCGCCAGTTCGAACCTGGTCGTCCGCTCAGAGTCGAAGGCCCCGATCGCCCGCCGATCGGGGCCTTCGCCGTTCTCCTGGAGCCCATGACGTTTGTCATGAGCAGCGGTGACAGCGCGCACTGCCCGCGGACCCGGTCCGGGGACACGCTGAGAACATGACCAGCGACGACTTTCTCAACGACCGAAGCGCCGGTGGCCCGCTCCCGGCGGCGGCGCCCGCGGGAGCCGCGACGGCGGAGACGGTGATCGCGGTGGACGGGGTTCACCGCAGCTACAAGGACGGCTTCGAGGCCGTCTCGGGCGTCTCCTTCTCCGTGGCCCGCGGTGAGCTGTTCGCCCTCCTCGGGACGAACGGTGCGGGCAAGACCTCCACCGTGGAACTCCTCGAAGGCCTCGCCCTGCCGACCTCCGGGACCATCAGGATCCTCGGCCACGACCCGTTCCGCGAGCGCTCCGCCGTCCGGCCGCGGACCGGGGTGATGCTCCAGGAGGGCGGCTTCCCCTCCGACCTCACCGTGCTGGAGACCGCCCAGATGTGGTCGGCGTGCACCACCGGCGCCCGTCCCGCCGCCGAGGCCCTGGAGATGGTCGGGCTCAGCAGCCGCGCCGGGGTGCGGGTCAAGCAGCTGTCCGGCGGCGAGAAGCGGCGCCTGGACCTGGCGCTGGCCCTCACCTCCCGGCCCGAGGTGCTGTTCCTGGACGAGCCGACGACCGGGCTGGACGCCGAAGGCCGGCGCGACACCTGGGACCTGATCCGGGCCCTGCGGGAGTCCGGCACGACCGTCCTGCTGACCACGCACTACCTGGAGGAGGCCGAGTCGCTCGCGGACCGGCTGGCGATCATGCACCAGGGGCAGATCGTGACGTCCGGGACGACCGCCGAGGTCACCGCGGCGCACCCGGCCCGCATCCGCTTCACCCTCCCCGACGGCGTACCGGCCGGGCACCTCCCGCTCACGCTGCGGGCCGGAGCGGAGGGTCAGCGGGTGGAGATCCGCACCTCCACGCTCCAGGAGACCCTGCACGAACTCCTCGGCTGGGCCCAGCAGTCGGGCGTGGAACTGCTCGCGCTCGACGCCCGCTCCGCATCGCTGGAGGAGGCGTTCCTCCAGATCGCGAACACCCAGCTCCGCTCCCGGGCGGAGGACCCGCGCCGGGCCGGAGGGCGGCACGCCGGTTCCGGCCGGACCGCGCACGGCACCACCGACGGCACGACGAACGAGACGAAGAAGGTGACGGCATGACCACGCCCACCACCCTCGCGGACCGGCGCCCGGCCCCTGGGCGGACCCCGTCCCCCACCGGCTGGTCCGCCTCCTTCCGACGGCTGAACGCGCTCGCCCGCGCCGAGCTGATCCTGCTGATCCGCAACCGGTCCGCGATCTTCCTGGCCCTGGTGCTGCCGATCGTGATGATCTTCTCGATCCGCGCCTCGCTCCGGCAGATCGACCTGGGCGGCACCGGGCTCTCCGTCGCGGGCGCCGCGCTCACCGGCGGCATCGGGATCGTGCTGGTCCAGGTCGTCTACATGAACCTCGTCACCGGTTACGTCACCCGGCGCGAGGAGCTCGTCCTCAAGCGTCTGCGTACCGGCGAGGTCACCGACCGGGAGATCCTGATCTCCACCGCGCTGCCCTCCGTCGCCCTGGCGATCCTCCAGAGCGTGCTGCTCGTCGTGGCAGGCGCGATCGCCTTCGACCTGAGTGCGCCGAAGCGTCCGGAGCTGTTCCTGCTGGGCCTGCTCGTGGGCTTCGTGATGATGTCCGCGCTGGCCGCCGCGACCTCCGCGGTGACCCGTACGGTGCAGACCTCGCAGCTCACCACGCTGCCGCTGTTCTTCGTCTCGCTCTTCGCCTCCGGGATCTTCGTCCCGCTCGACGTCTTCCCCGACAAGCTGGCCACCGCCTTCGAGCTGCTGCCGCTGACCGGCGTGATGACCCTCGTACGGCACGGCTGGCTCGGCGGGGTGGAGACCGGCGACCTGATCACCGCCGTCGTGGCGGCGCTGGCCTGGACCGCGTTCGCGGTGTTTGCTGTGCAGCGGTGGTTCCGATGGGACCCGCGGGGCTGAGCGGCGAAGCGGCCGCGGGGACGACATGAGGGAGCTGGACGAGGTGATCGGTCGAGCGCGGAAGTGGCGGCGCGACTGGCAGGAGCGCACCAAGCTCCAGCGCATCGACCTGTACACCCAGGCGACGCTCTGGGGGCTCCCCTGGGTCTTCCTCATCTCCTGGGGCCTGCTGCCGCTGCTCCCCGTCCTGGACGAGGGGCCCGTGGCGGCGGGCCTCGCGGCGGCGTTCTTCGCCGTGAACATCGCCCAGTGCGCCCTGAGCAACCGCAACCTGGGGGCCGCCTTCGCCCACCACCGGGGCACGGCGCCCTTCCCCAGGCAGCGGCTGCGGCTGCCGACGGTGCTGCTCGGGGCGCTGACCGGCCTGCTGGTGGCGCTCGCGACGACGGGCGACCTCAAGGAGGCGGGGCTGGCCCTGCTGGTGCTGGAGGTCCCGTTGGCGTTCGCCATCCCGTACGTCCTTCTCGTGCCCGTCCGCACCTACCTGCTGCACAGCGCGGCGTTCACGGTGGTGCTGGTGGCGCTGCTGGTGGCCTTCGGGGTACCCGTGGGGCTGCTGGTCGGGGCGGCCGTGTCGATGACCGTCGTCGTCCTGCTGGTGCTCGCCTCGGTCCGGCCCAGCGCCTGGAGCATGAGCGTGATGTGGCAGGCGGAGGAGGCCCGGGACATGCAGGCCCGGCTGGCGGTGGCGGAGGAACGGCTGCGGTTCGGCCGGGACATGCACGACGTGCTCGGCCGAAACCTGTCGGTGATCGCGCTCAAGAGCGAACTGGCCGTGGAGCTGGCCCAGCGCGGGAACGCGACGGCCGTGGACCAGATGGTCGAGGTACAGCGGATCGCCCGCGCCTCCCAGCAGGAGGTCCGCGATGTCGTCCGGGGCTACCGCGAGGCCGACCTCCCCACCGAACTCCTGGGCGCCAAAGGCGTGTTGGAGGCGGCCGGGATCACCTGCACGGTGCTGGGCGCCGACGGTCCGGCCGGGGTCGGCGCGCCTGCCTCGGTCCAGGCGGCCCTCGGCTGGGTGGTCCGCGAGGCGGCGACCAACGTCCTGCGGCACGGCGACCCCACGCGCTGCGTCATCCGGCTCACCACGACCGGGGACGCGGTCGCGCTGGAGGTCGAGAACGACGGGGTCACCGACGCCCCGCAGACCTTCGGCCCGGCGGACACCGGCGGCTCCGGCCTGACCGGACTGCGCCAACGACTGGCCGCGCTGGGCGGCACGCTGGAGGCGGGACCGGTCGGCGACGGCCTGTTCCGGGTCACCGCGACGGTCCCGGTGACGGCTCCCCGCCCCCGCCGCTCACTCTTCGGGGAGGAACGATGACCGAACTCCGCGCCGCGCGCGGCGACGGGACGCGTGGAGGTGCCACTGCCCGAAGCATCGGCGGTGGGACCCGTAGACGTGCCATTGCCCGGAGCATCGGTGGCGGGACCCATGGACGTGCCACTGCCCGGAGACGTACTGCCCTGAGCGCCGCCATCGGCGGGGTTCGTAGAGGCACTGTCCGGAGAGGCACTGTCCGTAGAGGCACTGCCCGGAGCGCCGCCGGCGGTGGCGGCGTTCGCACGGTCCCCGCATGGGGGGCCATGACCATCACCCCTACCTCGGTTACGGAGGAGCGATGACCACCGAAGGCTCCGGCCGGCCCCTGCGGGTCCTGCTGGCCGACGACGAGCACCTGATCCGCGGAGCGCTGGCCGCGCTGCTGGCCCTGGAGGAGGACCTGATCGTGGTGGCGGAGGCGGCGAGCGGCCCCGAGGCGCTCGCGATGGCCCTCGCCCACCGGCCCGATGTCGCCGTCCTCGATCTCCAGATGCCGGGAGCGGACGGTGTGAAGGTCGCCACATCCCTGCGGAAGGAACTCCCCGACTGCCGCACCATGATCGTGACCAGCCACGGCCGCCCCGGCCACCTCAAGCGGGCGCTGGCGGCCGGCGTACGCGGGTTCGTGCCGAAGACCGTCAGCGCGCGGCGGCTGGCCGAGATCATCCGTACCGTCCACGCCGGAAACCGTTACGTCGATCCGGAGTTGGCCGCCGACGCCATCTCCGCGGGGGACTCCCCGCTGACCGCCCGGGAGGCCGAGGTGCTCGAACTGGCCGCGGACGGGGCGCCGGTCGCGGAGATCGCCGAACGCGCGTCGCTGTCCCAGGGGACCGTACGCAACTATCTGTCCTCGGCCGCCAGCAAGATCGGGGCGGAGAACCGGCACACGGCGGTGCGTCTCGCCCGCGAGCGAGGATGGGTATAGTAGGCAGCGCGCTTCGGCGCACTGCGGACGTAGCTCAGTTGGTAGAGCGCAACCTTGCCAAGGTTGAGGTCGCCAGTTCGAACCTGGTCGTCCGCTCCGCATCGGAAGGCCCGGTCCTCACGGACCGGGCCTTCCGCGTTCCCGCGCCCGGGGCGGGCTTCCCGGCTACCAGCTCGCGCCGGTCAGCACCTCGTACGCCTCGATGTACTTGGCGCGGGTCGCGTCCACGATCTCCGGCGGCAGCGCCGGGGGCGGCGTCTCGCTCGCCCGGTCCCAGCCGGAGGCCGACGAGGTGAGCCAGTCGCGGACGAACTGCTTGTCGTAACTGGGCTGGGCGCGGCCCGGCTGCCAGGTCGCGGTGGGCCAGAAGCGCGAGGAGTCCGGGGTCAGCACCTCGTCGGCGATGACCAGACGCTCGCCGCCGTCCTCGGTGGTCTCGTAGCCGAACTCGAACTTGGTGTCGGCCAGGATGATCCCTCGGTGGTGGGCGGTGTCCCGGGCCCGGCGGTAGACGTCGAGCGTCGTCTGCCGCAGCTCGGCGGCCTGCTCCACCCCGATCGCGTGGGCGATCTCCTCGTAGCTGACGTTCTCGTCGTGGTCACCGACGGCCGCCTTGGTGGCCGGGGTGAAGATCGCGCCGGGCAGCTCGGAGCCGTTGACCAGCCCCTCGGGGAGACCGATGCCGCAGACCGTGCGGGAGGCCTCGTACTCGACGAGCCCGGAGCCGGTCAGATAGCCGCGGGCCACGCACTCGACCGGAACCATGCGCAGGTTGGTGCAGACGAGGGTGCGGCCCGCCCAGTCCGCCGGGGCGCCCGGGGGCAGTTCGGTGGAGATCACGTGGTTGGGCACCAGATCGGCGAGCTGGTCGAACCACCAGAGCGAGAGCCGGGTCAGGACGCGGCCCTTGTCGGGGATCTCGGTCGGCAGGACCCAGTCGTACGCGGAGATGCGGTCGCTGGCCACCATGACCAGGTCGCCCGCCTCGTTCCGGTACAGGTCACGCACCTTGCCGGTGTGCAGGTGGGTGAGGCCCGGAACCGATACGGGCTCGGGCTTTTCTACAAAACCGGACACGGTGCCTCCGCGTAGATTGATCCAGGAGCGGTTTCCGATTGTCGCGCACGGAGACGGCGGAACGCGCACGGGGCTCGGCGGGGCCTGTCGCCGCGTGTACGGGGTCAGGTCGGCGGAGTCTGTCGACATCGGGCCGGGTGCGGGGCGCCGGGGCAGGTCCGGGGCGTCGGGGCGGCGGGCCGGGTGCGGGTGCGGGGCGTCGGGTCGGGTGCGGGGTGACCGTTGATCGCGGGTGCGGGTTCAGTCGCGCTTGCAGATGCGGTCGAGGAGGTTGGCCGTCGCCTGCTGGATGCGGGCGTCGACATGGCCGGGGCGGTCCAGCGCCGGAGACCAGGCGAAGGTCCCGGAGGCGAAGACGAGCGCGCCGGAGGGCGCCTGGTACAGCGAGGTCTCCTGGTGGCGGAGAGCGCCTTCGGAGTCCTCGTACGGGGAGTGCGCGAGCAGGATGCGGTTGTCGTGCTCGGGCAGGCTGGTACGCGGGAAGTAACGATCGGCCTCACCGGCCACCAGACCCTCGATCTCGTCGCCGTCGACCGCGCCGGTGGCGTCCCAGAGCCAGTGCTCGGCGTTGCGCACGACCAGCGGACTGGGCTCGGGCACCCGGCCCGCGTACTGGATGCCCAGCAGTTGCTGCTCGGGGCGGTCCACCTCGCGCCACAGCGCGGACTTGCCCGGCCCCCGGCGCTTGCGACAGGTCAGCAGGCGGTCGGGCTCACCGGAGGCGGAGGGGGCGAGACCCACCTGCCAGTACATGGTGTTGGCGGAGAGGAAGACGAGCGAGGTGCCGGAGTCCCGGGCGCGCTCGGCGGCCCGGCGCATCGGCAGCGACCAGTACTCGTCGTGTCCGGGGAAGACGAGGCCCCGGTAGCGGCTGGGGTCGACGCGTCCGGCGTGCAGGTCCCGGGCGTCGGCGTAGGCGAGGTCGTAGCCGTAGCGCTCGGCCCAGCGGATGAAGTCGTACGCGTGCCCCACGTGCAGCGGCAGGCCGGCCCCGGCGTACGGGCGGTCGAAGGAGATGGTGACGGCGGCGTCCTCCTCACCGAGCAGCCGCCCCTGTTCGTCCCACGCGTGGTAGAGGCTGGCGCCGGTGCGGCCGTCCTCCGGATACAGGTTGTACGCCTGCCAGGTGACGTCGGGGAGCAGGAGCAGCAGGTCGGCGGGGTGGTCGTGGCGAACGGTGAAGGGGATGTGCGAGCGGTAGCCGTCCGCGGTGGTCAGGACGGCCACATACGCGCCGACCGACCAGTAGCTCGGGATCTGGAGCCGCCACGACATCCACCAGTGGTGGCAGGAGACGGTCCGGTCGGCGGCCAACGGCGGGGGCTGGACGATGCCGGAGAGCCGCGGGCTCGTGGTGATCTTGGCCGCGCCGTCACCGCCGTAGTGACCGATGCGGTAGACGTCGACGGAGAACTGCTGGGGCGGGTCGACGGTGATGTGGAAGTCGATGGCTTCGCCCGGAGCGGCCGCGCCGGGCGAGACGAAACCCTTGATCTGTCTGCGTACGTCGTCCGCGGTACGGGTGCCGCCACCGGCACCGCGGCCGAGCGCGGGGTCCGCGTACCAGGGGACGACCTGACCGGTGTCGTCGAAGTAGTTCTCACTGCCGCGCAGCCAGGGCAGCGGGCCCTGTCCGAAAGGGTCGCTCACCGCGTGCGCGAGGGCGCCCGACTCCCACCGGCGAATCTGCTCCGCCCCCATGCCGCGCCCCTCCCTCGCGTCCCCCGGACAACTCCGATGCGCCGGATGACAGCGCCGATCCCCAGCACATCACATAACGCATGCAGCCCGTCACCGTTCGTCGTGAATTGACGAGAACGGAACACAAGCCTCCGATTCCGTGCTCCGAGGGCGGGATGAGGGCTGGTTTCGGGCCGCTGTGGGTGCGGTGTGGAGTGACGTGGTGCGGCGGGCGGAGGGTCAGCGGAGCGCGTGCGGGCGCAGGGTCAGCGGAGCGCGTGCGGGCCGGTCAGCGGGCGCGTGGCCCGCCGATCAGGACGATGGCCCGCCGGGCGGGACGCGGGGCTCGGCCGCCCGCATCCGTTCACACCAGCCTGACCGGTTTGTCGGTACGGACGCCGACCTCGGCGAGCCAGGAGCGCAAGGGGTCCGGATCACCGTCCTCCACGAGGCTGAGGACGGGCGTCGCGAGGTCCGACCGGCGTTCCCCGTCGACCAGGAGCGCCGGGCCGTCCAGCCAGTCCAGGCCGGGGGCGGCGCCCGCCGTGTCGACGGCCGCGCAGCAGACCATCGCCGCGACGTGGTCGACAAGCAGCTCCGTGCCCGTACGCGGCGGCTGGAGCGGGAAGAGGGGCAGCGGGCCGGGGCCCCAGAGGTCGAGGGGATCGTCGTCGGCGGGCTGCTGGTGCCGTGCCGAGGGGGCCTCCACCTCCTCGCGGGCGACCGCGGCGTCGATGCCCGCGGCGAGCGCCTCACCGGGGCCGCCCTGACCACCGGGACCTGCCAGGTGCTCCATGACCCGGGCCAGGGTGGGAACGGCCGGGTCGGTCGCGGAGGCCGGAGGGACGCCCAGGGTGTCGAGGACCCGGTGCAGCCGCGCGGCCTCGGCGCGCCACTTCCGGTCGACGACCTCGTCGGGATACTGCTGCCAGTCCACCGGCGCCCAGTCGGGGCCGCTCTCCGCGGGGCCGCCGTGGAAGAGCCGGGCCGCGAGCAGGGACACCGCCTCGTCGGCCGTACCGGGCTCCTCCAGCAGATCGCAGGCGGGGCGCTCCCCCAGGCGGGAGGCGAAGCCGTCGGCCAGCCGGTCGCGGCGGGAGAGTTCGGTGAGCGCGGAGACGACCCCGGCGTCCAGCCGAGAGGGCCAGCGCCCCATCCGCCAGGCGGGCAGCGCGACCCGGGTCAGCAGCCGGTCCCAGCCCGCGTAGGCCAGGCCGACCTGCTCCTGGGCGGCGATGCGCAGCCCGTAGTCGACCGTCTGGGCGCGCATGGAGGCGGCCGTCGCCACGCAGCGCTCCATCTCGGCGGCATGTCCCCGGCAGGCGCGGAGCAGCAGCCTGGCGACCCAGCCGACGAAGGCGCCCGGCGCCCGGCGGACCGCGCCCCGGCCGGGGGTCGCGGAGTCGGCGACCGCGGCGTCCAGCCCCCGGACGAAGCGGCGGGCGGCGGCTATGTCGGGATGAGCCGAGGCACCCGTGCCCGCCACGACGGGGGCGAGCACGGCCCGGAGCTCGGCGACCCGCATCCACCACAGGAACGGCGAGCCGATGACCAGGACGGGCCCGGAGTCCTGCCCCGCCGGGGACGCACCGGGTGCCGCGCGGTGGGCCCGGTGGGTGCGGTGGGTGCGGTGGGTGCGGTCCTCCAGCCAGCTGTCGCAGTCCGGGGTGAGCGCCACGGCGGAGGGGGCGGGGACGTCGAGCCGGTCGGCGAGGTCCCGGACCAGTCGGTAGAGGTCGGGGGCCCCTTCTTCCGGCACGGGGACGGTCGGGCTCACGGCGGGCCGGGCACGCGCCACGGAGACCGCGACCAGGACACTCACCAGCAGCACGACGACGGCGACACCGAGGACCGCCCAGCGCACCACATCCCAGACCGGGCCGCTCAGATGCCCCTGCGCGCCCGCGGCGAACAGCACGACGGCCACGGCCGCGGGCAGGATCGCCACGGCCAGCGCCCTGCCGCGGATACGCAGCAGGGCGAGCGCTCGGGCCTGCGCGGCCCGCGTGCCCAGCTCCTCACCCACATCGATACCTGACACGACCGGACGTCACCCCCTCTGCCCTCGTCACGGCCCTCTCGGCCCTCATGGCCTTCGCGGCGGTGTTGCTCACTCCCCCACTGTGGCACCCGCCACTGACATCGCAATGCCGGTGGGCCAAGTGCCGGAACGCCTGCGCCGCACCCTAGTTGGGGCTTCGGCGGCCGTCATCCGGATGGCCCAGTCGTCACCCGATGGAATGGCTTTGGGTAAAGCTGCTGACGTGTTCGCGACGATGGGGCAGGCCCCATGCAGGCCCCATGCAGGCCCCATGCAGGGCCGAGGGGAGGCCGCAGGGCCAGTATCGGGGCGAGCCGACGCAGCGGGCAGCCCCTCGCGTCCACGGCGCACGCCGGTGGCGTACGAGAGCGGACGGAGGGGCTGCGAGCCGGTCAGGCCCTGGGGGGCGGGACGGCGGACGGACGGGCGGCGGGGCTCAGCCCTGGGCGGCCTGCTGAGCGATGTCCGTACGGTGCTGGGACCCGTCCAGGCGGATACGGCCGAGCGCGGTGTAAGCGCGCTCGCGGGCGGCCGCGAGGTCCTTACCGGTCGCGGTGACCGAGAGCACCCGGCCACCCGCGCTGACGACCGCGTCGCCCTCGGCGCGCGTCCCGGCGTGCAGGACGTACGCGTCGGGTGCGTCCTGCGCCGCGACCTCCGCGAGGCCGTCGATCGGGTCGCCGGTGCGCGGGGTGTCCGGGTAGTTGTGCGAGGCGATGACCACGGTGACGGCGGCGTCTTCGCGCCAGTTCAGCGGCGGGAGGACGTCGAGGGTGCCGTTGGCGGAGGCGAGCAGGACACCGGCCAGCGGGGTCTTCAGCCGGGCGAGGACCACCTGGGTCTCCGGGTCGCCGAAGCGGGCGTTGAACTCGATGACCCGCACGCCGCGCGAGGTGATCGCGAGACCCGCGTACAGCAGCCCGGAGAAGGGCGTGCCCCGGCGGCGCAGCTCGTCGACGGTCGGCTCGAGGACGGTCTCCAGGACCTCGTCGACCAGCTTGGGGTCGGCCCACGGGAGCGGGGAGTAGGCACCCATGCCGCCGGTGTTCGGGCCCTCGTCGCCGTCCAGGGCGCGCTTGAAGTCCTGGGCGGGCTGGAGCGGCAGCACGGTGGTGCCGTCGGTGATGGCGAAGAGGCTGACCTCGGGGCCGTCGAGGAACTCCTCGATGACCACGCGGTCGCAGGAGAGCGCGTGGGCGCGGGCCACGTCGACGTCCTCGGTGACGACGACGCCCTTGCCCGCCGCGAGGCCGTCGTCCTTGACGACGTACGGGGCGCCGAAGGCGTCGAGGGCCTCGTCGATCTCGGCGGGGGTGGTGCAGACGTAGCTGCGGGCCGTGGGGACCCCGGCGACGGCCATGACGTCCTTGGCGAACGCCTTGGAACCCTCCAGCCGCGCGGCTTCGCCGGAGGGGCCGAAGCAGGGGATGTCCGCCGCGCGCACGGCGTCGGCGACGCCGGCGACGAGTGGCGCCTCCGGGCCGACGACCACCAGCCCGGCGTCCAGCCGGGCCGCGAGGCGCGCGACGGCGTCACCGTCGAGCGCGTCGACCGGGTGCAGTTCGGCCACCTCCGCGATGCCGGCGTTGCCGGGGGCGCAGTACAGCGCGGTGACGTCGGGGTCGAGGGACAGAGAGCGGCACAGGGCGTGTTCGCGGGCGCCGCCGCCGATGACGAGGACCTTCACGGGATGCAGCCTAGCCGCCGGGGGCGGAGCCCCGGACGGCCACCGGCGGACGCAGTCCGGGGAGACCCGCGGGGCCGGGAGTACGGGCGGTGGGTCCCGGGGGGTGCCGTTCCCCGGGGGGCCGTTCCCCGGGAAGGGAGGACCGAGGAACGAGAGAGGCCTGGCGCCATGGGGCGGGGCGCGGGGCGCAGACATGGGGCGGGGCGCGCAGCATGGCATACGCAGGGCGTGAGGCACGGACGCGGTCATGGGGCGCGGGGAACGGCAGACGCAGGGCGTGAGGCGCGGGCGCGGGGAACAGCAGATGCGGGGCGTGAGGCGGGGGGGCGGGGCGCGGGCCCCTACCTCCGGCTCACTGCTCGTTGGTGAACTCCTCGATCACCGTGGCGCCCAGCTCACGGACGATCAGGTCATGGCCGGACAGGGCGGAGTCCACGAGATCCGGATCATCGTCCTCCGGAACGTCGTCCTCAAGAGACGTGGGGCGCGGCGGCTCCGCCCCGTACGAACGGTGGGCGGCCTCCGGCGCGGGCGGCGCGGCCTCCCGGTTCTGGGAGGACCCGGGGCCCGGCGAGGGCGGCGGGCTCTGCTGCGGCTGGGCCGGGGCGGAGGACTGCTGCGGAGCGGAGTGCTGGGGCCGGGGTTCGTACGCGACCGGGGCGGCGGGGGGCGGTGGGGCCGGCTGGTACTGCGGGGCGGGGCGTGCACCGCCGGACGGGGACGTTCCGCCGCCGCCCGAGGGGTCGACGACCGCTTCGACCCGCCACTGGGCGTTGAACCGCTCGACGAGGGCCTGTTTCAGGACCTCCTCGCTGCCGCTGCTGGCGAAGTTGTCGCGGGCGCCCGCGTTGAGGAAGCCGATCTGGAGGGTGGTCCCGTCGAATCCGCTCACCTGGGCGTTCTGGCTGAGCAGGATCCAGGTGAAGCGGCGGCGGTTCTTGACCGCCTCCAGGATGTCGGGCCACATGTTCCGCACCTGAGCGGCGCCCTGGGCCATGCTCTGGCCGCCCTCGCCCCCGGCCGGAGTGGCGGGAGCCGAGGGGACCGGGGCGGTGGGGGCGACGGACGCGGCGGCAGGCACGGCGGCCTGGGCCGGTCCGCTGCCGGGGGCGGAGGCGGTGGGCCAGCCGCCGGGGCGACGGGCCTGGTCCCCGCCACCACCGGCGCTGGGCCAGGACCCGGGCCGCTGGGCGGGAGCGGGCGCCTCGGCGGGGGGCTGCGGGGCGGGCGGCGCGTAGGCGTCGGGCGCGGGCGGGGCGGCGGGTGCGTCGGCCCGTACAGGGGCACGGGCCGCGTCCGGAGCGGCGGGCGTTTGGGCGCCAGGGGCTTGGGCGGCCGGGGCCGGGGCGTGGCTCTGGGCCTCGGGGCCGGGAACGTACCCCATGGGCGCCGCGGCGGCGGGCGGAGCGGCGAAGGAGGCGGCAGCCGCGGACGCCCCGCGCTCCAGCCGGTCGAGCCGGGCCTGCATCGACCGCTCGTCGTCGAAGGCGGCGGGCAGCAGGACCCGGGCGCAGATCAGCTCGACCTGGAGGCGCGGCGAGGTGGCCCCGCGCATCTCGGTGAGGCCGTCGTTGACCAGGTCGGCGGCGCGGCTCAGCTCGGCGGCGCCGAAGACGGAGGCCTGGCCCTGCATCCGCTCGACGACGTCGGCGGGGGCGTCGATGAGCCCCTTCTCCCCGGCGTCGGGAACGGCGGCGAGGATCACCAGATCCCGCAGCCGCTCCAGCAGATCCGCCACGAACCGGCGGGGATCGTTGCCGCCCTCGATGACCCGGTCCACGACCTCGAAGGCGGCGGCCCCGTCACCGGCGGCGAAGGCGTCGACGATCGAGTCGAGCAGCGAGCCGTCCGTGTAGCCGAGGAGCGAGGTGGCCATGGCATAGGTCACACCGTCGTCGCCCGCACCGGCGAGCAACTGGTCCATGACGGACATGGAGTCACGGACGGACCCGGCACCGGCGCGCACGACGAGCGGGAGGACGCCGTCCTCGACGGGGCTGTTCTCCCGGCCGCAGACATCGGCGAGATAGCTGCGCAGGGTCCCCGGGGGCACGAGCCGGAACGGGTAGTGGTGCGTACGCGACCGGATCGTCCCGATGACCTTCTCGGGCTCGGTGGTCGCGAAGATGAACTTGAGGTGCTCCGGCGGCTCCTCGACCACCTTCAGCAGGGCGTTGAACCCGGCCGGGGTGACCATGTGCGCCTCGTCAATGATGTAGATCTTGTAACGACTGGAGGCGGGCCCGAAGAACGCCTTCTCCCGCAGATCACGGGCGTCGTCCACACCACCGTGCGAGGCGGCGTCGATCTCGATCACATCGATGGACCCCGGCCCGTTGCGCGCGAGGTCCTGACACGACTGGCACTCCCCGCACGGGGTGGGCGTCGGCCCCTGCTCGCAGTTAAGACAGCGGGCGAGGATGCGCGCGCTGGTCGTCTTTCCACAACCACGCGGCCCGCTGAACAGGTACGCGTGATTGACCCGGTTGTTCCGCAGGGCCTGCTGGAGCGGGTCAGTGACATGCTCCTGACCGATGACCTCGGCGAACGACTCGGGGCGGTAGCGGCGGTACAGCGCAAGGGACGACACATCTACGAGGTTATCGGGGCGCACTGACACCCGGCCCCACGGGCACCTCACCGGCCAACGCAAAGGGCCCCCCACGCACCCGCCAGAGCCAACCTACCCTTGCTGCCTTCCGGCCCTGGGGGAGTTCAGTCAGATAGCGCCACGTGAGGGGCTGACGCCCACCTTAACCGATCCCCACCCCCTCCGGTCCACCCGCCCACCCCACCGGACGACCTGCGCTCCCTCGCCGGACGATCTCCAGGGATCAGGTTCGCGAGCACCCTCCAACGTCTTGTATTGTTTGCGGCGGAGGATTCGCCTAGTGGCCTAGGGCGCACGCTTGGAAAGCGTGTTGGGGGCAACCCCTCACGAGTTCGAATCTCGTATCCTCCGCCATTGCTCTCACCGGGCAATACGTCGAAGGCCCCCGCAGCTTGCTGCGGGGGCCTTCGACGTTGCTTGTGTCGCCCCTCCAGTCGCGGTCGGCCACCCGCTCCCCTCCCGGTGACGTCGCTACGATCGCCGGTCATGGACTGGCTCGAACGCGCGGCGAAGCTCAGGCAATGGACCGGGAACGGGATACGGGCTCCGCACAAGCCCCTGCTGCTCCTGTACGCCCTCGGCCGGTTCCAAGAGGATTCCGACGGCGAGTTGCGGTACAGCGTGGTGGAGGAAGATCTGAAGCTGCTGCTTGCCGAGTACGGGCCTGCCAACAGGACGACGCCCGCCTACCCCTTCCACCATCTGGTCAGCGACGGGGTATGGGAAGTACGTACCGATCGGGGGCCCGGCAGTCCCGGCACCGGGGTGCTGGAGCTGCGGGCGACCGGCGCGGCGGGGCGATTGGTGCCGGAGCCGCGGGCAGCCCTGCGACGCGAGCCGTCGCTGCTCGGCCGAATCGCCCGGGTGCTGCTCGATCAGCACTTTCCGCCGTCGCTCCACGGCGAGCTCCGCGAGGCGGTGGGGCTGAGGCTGGAGCCGCCGGAGTCCGGACCGCTCCTGGCCGGGCGGCGGCAACGAAACCGGCGGATGCGGGAGATGGTGCTGGCCGCCTATGAGTACCAGTGCGCTTTCTGCGGCTACGACGGCAGAATCGGCGTGGTGCCGGTCGGATTGGAGGCCGCGCACGTGCGCTGGTGGGCGTTCGACGGCCCGGACGACGTCGACAACGGTCTGTGCCTGTGCGCGCTGCATCACAAGTTGTTCGACAAGGGCGCCCTCGGCGTCGGCGAAGGCCACCGCATCCTGGTGTCGCAAGAGTTCGTCGGACGAAGCCCGGCGGCGCGCGAGCATGTGACAGCGCTGGCGGGCCGCCCCTTGACCGGCCCCCAGCCGGGCACGAGCCCGGTCGCGGCGTGCCACCGGTCCTGGCACACCGGGCAAGTCTTCCGCGGCATCCCGCGCCTCGTCTCCGGGGCGTGATCGTCCGACCCAGCAGCCCGTGCTCAGGCGACAGCCGTTATCGGACAAGTTCGCCCGAACCGCAGCGGAAACGGTCAGGCCGACGTAGAACTCGTGGAGGCGGGCGACTCAAGAGGTCGCGTACGGGGCAGGGCGGGCCCGCGTACAGGACGGGACGGGGAAGGCGACGGGTGCTGTCGGACGAGGCATGGCGCGAGCTACGGGACCATGGGGTGACCCGCGCTTTTCGCGAACGCAGCGTGATGCTGAGACAGGGCTCTGCGGGAACGCACCTGCTCGCCCTCACCGACGGCCTCGCCAAGGTCGTGTACCGGGAACCGGGCGGAGTCGTGACCTGGCTGGCCTTCCGGGGGCCGGGCGACCTGTTGGGCGAGGTGTCCGTCTTCAACGGCACGCCACGCATGGCAGAAGTGGTCGCGCTCACCCCCTGCACGGCTGTCGTGCTGGAGGCGGAACGGTTCCGCCGATTTATCGAACAGCGTGGTCTCATCATGGACTTGATGCGCCAGGCTCTCTCCCGACTGCGAGAGTCCGACGTCCACCGCACCGAACTGTTGACCCTGCCGCTGGTCGTCCGGCTGGCGCGGGCACTCCTGCGCCTCGCCGAACTCACCGCGCCCGGAGCCGAATCGGGCGTCGTACGGCTGACCGGCCTGAGCCAGGAGGAGATCGCCCAGGCGATCGGAGTGACCCGCAATGCGGTCATCACTGGACTACAACGGCTGAGAGAGTCCGGCGCGGTGGAGACTGCCCGCAGAGTGATCGTCATCAAGGATATGAAGACGCTCCGCGACTGGGCGACAGCCGCACCGAGGACCACACCCGCCTCGTCCTTCTCTCCGTCCTCGGCGGAATGAACGCGCCCGCGCCGGGAGCGGGAACCGTCGCCTGAGCACGCCTTCGCTGTGACGTGCGACACCCGCGGAGTGCCCTGCGCTGTGCAGTCGGACGGACGGAACCGACGGAACCTCGAATCAGCCGACCACCGGCTTCGTCACCGTCCCACCGTCCGCGAGGAGATCACGCATGTCCACGCCCGTTCCCGCCCCGTACACCGAGAGCCGTCCACTTCCTCCCTACCGCGCCCTGCTTGCCGTCGATGCAAAGGACTTCACCGGTCTCCCCGCCGTGCAGCACGGTCCGGTGAGCCAGTTGATCCCCGAACTCGTCGACCAGGCGCTGGAGCGAGCCGGGCTCTACGAGCTGCGCGACTCCAAGCGGTTTCCGGCCAACACCGGGGACGGCGTGGCGTTCGGCTTCGATCCGGCGTTGCTGCCCTTTGTCCTCTGGCCGTTCCTGGAAGTGCTGGACGACATCCTCGGCGCGTACAACAGGCAGTGCGTGGGCCCTCGTATCCGGCTCCGGGCCAGCGTCCACGTCGGGCCGCTGCCGGACGCGGGCGGTGCCGGCGACGGCAACGGCACCGCCCGCAACGACACGCACCGGCTGCTGGACTCCCGTCCGGTCAAGGCCATCCTGGCTGCGGCGAGCGAGCAGGTCACCCACCTGGCCGCGATCATCTCCCAGCGCGTCTACGAGGACGTCGTGCTCGGCGCGTACACCCGGCTGCACCCCGACCGCTGTGTGGAGGTCCCGGCCACCGTGGAGGGAAAGAACTTCGCGCAGCGGGCATGGCTGTACGTCCCGTCGCCGTCCGGAAACCTCGTGCAGGCCGGTGTGCGACCGCGCGAGGAATCCGCGGTACCGGCCGACGCATCCACCGATCAGGAACAGGACCCGGTGGCGCGGCCCGGCACGCACTACAGCGGCAACACGCAGCATGTCGCTGAGGGCGCTGCCGTGATGGGGAGCGTCGGACGGGACATCACGTACACCGGCGGTTCCACCTCGTACCGCGGCACCAACCAGCACTGGGGCGGTGGCGACAACGTGGCGGGCGACAAGCGGGTCGGCGAAGCCGGAGACCACCGGTGAGCGCCGACGCGGACACCTCTCCTGAGCCGGGCAGTCCGGACGCCGACGGCCGACCGGGTCCGAGGAACTCCTACCGCGACAACCAGCAGCGGCTGGACCAGGGCATGGCGGTCATGGGCGGAATCGCCGGCGACGTCACCGTGATGATCGGCGCCCCGCTCGACGAGACCGCCACGGACCACATCGTCAAACCTCGCCTGCGGGAAGGCCCGTACCCTGCGGACGATGTCCACGCCCGCTTGCGCGGATTCGTCGAACCACCGGCCTACGCACAGTGCCGGAAGATGCTGGACTGCCACATCCTGATACTGAGAGCGGGCAGCGGCACAGGCGCGAGCACCGCCGCGTTCGCGCTGCTGGCAGAACGGTACGGAGTCGGCGGCATCACCGGCCTGGACTCATCGGACGACCTCTCACGCTGGCGCCCCAAGAAGGGGTGCGGCTATCTGCTCCAGGGTCTGTCCCCGGCGGCCGCCGCCTCGCTCGGCGAAGTCGCGCTCACCGCGCTGGCCGCGCTGCTACGTCGATCGGGCGCCCATCTGATCGTCACCGTGCGGGCGGAGTTGGCGCTTCCCGGCGACACGGTGCCCTGGCAGGTCGTGCACCGCCCTCCGCCGTCGGCCGAGGTGGCCGCGAAACGCTTGAAGACCATGGCCGAGGCGGGTGAGCTCACCCCTGAACAGAGGGCTGACACACTGGGACACCTGGCCTCCCCGGACTTCACCGGCTATCTGCACGCTCACCCGCTGCCCCGGGACGGTGTCGACCTGGCGGAGGGGCTGCGCGACCTCGTCGTGTCGGGGAAGCCCGCCGCTTCCGTCCTTGACGAACTGCAAACCGGCAGTCCCACGGCGGCCCGCAAAGCGCTGGCGGAATCGAGCCACCGGGCCGATAGTCTCTCCCTGATGGCTGCCATCTCGCTGCTGTCGGGACAGGACCGTACGGTTCTTGAGGAGTTCAGCGCGATTCTCCGCCGCCACATCGACGAACGCGGCGGCCCGGCACCGGTCACCGCCGGGCGGCCGGAGCGTACCGATACGCGTGGACTGGCCCCGGAAGGGCCGCAGACGCGGCGCGACGTTCTCGGACCGCCCTTCGAGGACCGATTGGCGGCCGTCGGTGCGCGCCTGTTGCCGCCCCGTTTCGGGCGCTATCCGGTCCAGCCGGTCGTCTTCTCCGGCCAGCACCGGTCGGACGCCCTGCTCCGGTGCCTGTGGCTGGACTACGAGGGCATGGCGGGCCTGCTGTGGAGGGCCTTGGACGAGTCCCCCCACCGCTCCGGCATCGAACTGCCGGCGGGTCAGGCGATCGGGAAGGTACTGGCCCACGCGACCGGCCCGGACACTCTGCGCCAACTGCACCCCTTCGCCGCGTCGGGCAAGCGCTGGCACCGCCGCCTGGTGGCCTACGCGCTCGGGGAGATGGTCCAGTACCCCGCTCTCACGGGCGCGGTACGGGACCTGTTACGGCAATGGAGCCGGGCCACCCTCGTCACCCTCCGCTGCACCGTGGCCGAGACCTGCGCCGGCAGCTACGGCCTGGCCCGGCCCGCCGTCGCTCTGAAACTCCTGGACGCCGTACTGGACGAGTCGGACAAAGAGCTGGAGCGTGGATTGCGTACCGCGGTGTCCTTCGCTCTCAGCACCCTTCTCTCCGAGGACGTCAACCACGCCCCAGTCCTCGACTGCCTGCGGGAGTGGCAGGGGGCCGAGCCGGGCACACAGCGTCACGCCATGGCGGTACATGTCATCGAATCGATGAGCCAGACGGTCTTCCCACGGCCCGGCGCGCCGGGCGTACGGCGCGTCAGTCTCGCCGACCTGCTCCTGAACCACCCCGAGTTGGCCTTCGACCTCGTGGTCGCAGCCCTGGACGACCCTGCCACTCACGAAGCGACAGCGGCGGGCCTGTCCCTGATCGAGAGCGACCCGGACCTACGGCATCGGACTGCCTTCTCGCGCTTCCTCGCTTCACTCTCCGGCACGGCCCGGAGCCACCGTGGCGTCATGCGATTCGCCCTGCGCCGCCATCGCGTCCGTACGGCCTCCCCCGCAGAAGGGTTCGCCTCATGACCGGCCCACTCATCACGCCTCTGAACTCCTCGCCGTCCTGGCAGCTGTTCCGCCTACGCCTCGGCTCCCCGGAGGACCGCGCCCTGGTGTTCCTCGCAGAGGACGGGGCCGACGGAATGGTGCCGCCCCGCGGCGGCGACTACTGGGGCTATCCGCGGCCGACAGCGCGCGCGGTGCGTCAGGGAGACTTCTTCGACATCGTGTGGGTCTCGCTCGCGGAGCGGCGGATCTCGGTCGACATCCCGCGCCGGCCGCCGAAACCCCCTGCCCGTTACGAGGTCGTCTGGAAGATCACCAACCCGGTCGTCGCGGCGAGGAACCGGGTGACCGAGGAACGGGCCCGACACCTGGTGGTCGGCCACATCAGCGAGAACGCCACGTTGCCCGGCACCGCCGACCCGTTGCGGAAACCCCCACCCCACCTCGGTACGACCGAGGTCGAACCGCCCGGCCGGCCACAGGTGATCGACGGGTCCGGCCTCACGTACTGGTTCCTGGACCCTCCGGCCGCGCTTCTGCCTACCCCCGGCACCGGTGCGGGGCCCACCCTTCCGCCGGGCTTCGGCGAAGCCCACCGTGCGGCGTACCACTTCTATCGGGAGGTTGTCGCGGGCGGTCCCGTCGGGCTGGCCGCCCTCTGGCTCCTGCACCAACCGGAACAGGCCAGGGACGTGCTCGACTGGACAGTGACTCACCGCGAGCTCCTCTCCGACCGGGACGGCTGGGAACGCACCCTCGCGGCGACGCTTCAGTCACTGACACCTGAGGACCGGGGCTTCGTCGGCGTCAACCTGGCCCGTGTCCTGAGTGACGTGGGGGTCTCGCAGGGCGACGAGATTCTCCGCAGAATCGGCCATACCGACGCGGCGGAGGACGGGAACGGCCCGTATGGGGATCACCGGTGATCCCCCGCCTGCCCTTCGCCCGCCGCCCGTCGCACGGCGCCGAGCCGGGGGACGTGGTGGAACTGGCACGCGAGCTGATCGCCCAGAACCACATTGAGATAGGGCGGGCGGACGGCAAGGCCGCCGTCCTCCTCGCCACCGGGGGATCGCTGCTCGGACTCCTCCTGATCCGCCGCCCGCCCGGCACCTTCTGGCCCCACCCACTGTGGTGGACGGCGGCGGTCACCACGACGGTAGCCCTGCTGTTCCTGCTGGCGGCGCTGCTGCCCCGCCACGGACCGAGAATCAGGGAGAGCTCCCGCATCCTCGCCTACTACGAGGACGTGGTCCGGGCGGAGAAGCGTGCGGAGCTGTCGTCGGGACTCCTCCTCAGTAGCTCCGATCCGCACCCCCGCCTGTTCCGCGCCCTGACAGTGACCAGCCGCATCGCCCGCACCAAGAACAGATGCGTACACGGCGCCGTCCTCATGCTGCTGCCAGCAGTCACTGCCGTGAGCGCAGCGCTGCTCTCCGGCGTCTGAGGCGCTTCGGAGCGACTGGTCGGCAGCGGCGTCCCACGACCGGAAAGGAGGCCGCGGACCATTCGTAGCCACGGGACAGCCTCTCAATCTCCGCACTGGAGCATCAGTGCGCCGTCCCGCCGACCAGCACAAGGGCCGCTGCAGGAAGGCACGAGCCCCCTACGCGTGCACACCGCTGCTCGAAGGCCTGCAGCCCTTGAGGGTGACGGTGAGCTGTCTCCCCCCATCGAGCACCCATCGCGGCCGAGATAGCGGCCACCCCCAACTGCTCACCACGTCAGGCGCCGCTCCGGCCCGACGGACAACGCGCGGTCCCCGGACCGGAGTCTCACGGTTGTGGCGACCACTCCGGCGCTCCTGTCAGCGGGGCCGCTGGCTACTTCGGGGCATCCACGCTATCCGCGGCGCTCACGGAGGCGTCAGCGATTACCCAACAAGGCGGCGCGAGCGTGGTCTCAGTTCGAGTCTCATTCACGCCTGCCCAGCCCCGTTCACGCCCCAGTCCCACGAGAGTTGCTCAACTGGCCAAAACACCTCTGGCCAGCGGTGTACCTCCACACGAACAGTTAGAAAGCGTGTTGGGGCAACCCCTCACGAATTCGAATCTCGTATCCTCCGCCATTGCTCTCACCGGGCAATACGTCGAAGGCCCCCGCAGCTTGCTGCGGGGGCCTTCGCGGTTCAGCGTGGGGGGCCGGTCTCCCCTCGGACCTGGATCAAGGCTTGCGTACCGCTCGTACGCCAAGCGGCGCCGGACCGTTCCAGAGCGTCCAGCGTCTTCTGCTCCAACCCCACCACCACGTCGGACTTCAGTGTGCGCAGCGCCGCGACCGCACCGGGGAAGTACGCCGTGCGGTGGGCAAACGGTGTCGTCGCGTCCCACGTCCGATCGCCCACCAGGCGGCGGTAGTTGAGGTCGCCCTTCAGGACCGTCACGGTGGCCGCCGCGAACTCCGCCCGCAAGTCCGCCGGCATCTCCTCGTACGGCAGCGGGGCGCAGAAGAACGGATGGGCCCGGATCTCCAGGCGCCCCGTCGCCATGGCGTCCCAGAGGCGGCTTCCGATGCGGCCCGCCTCGCCGGGTGCCTCCACCAGGCGGCGCAGGCAGTCGACCACGTCGGCCGTCATCGCGTCGGAGACGTAGTACGGGTAGGGCTTCACGTGGAGCACGATCCGCTCGGCATGGCGGTGGAGGAGCAGGTGGTCGATGAGGATCAGGTCCGGGATCAGCTCCCGCCCCGCGTTGTCCGCCACCACGGCGACCGTGGCGTCGGCTCCGGCGGGCAGGAGCTGCCAGAGCAGAGGGCTGTCGTCGGCGACCAGGTCATCGGCAGCGGTACCGGATGCCGTATCCCCCTCCGTGACGCGGAAGCCCAGGTCCGCTCGGTTGCCCCAGACCGAGGCGTGGAGCAGGGCCGTGGCTCGCTCGTCGGCCGGTACGTCGGCGAGCGCGTCCAGGGCGCGGAGTTCCTCGTCCACCGCCGTGCCGCGAAGCTCGGCCTGCTTGAAGGGGGCGAAGGGGTCGACGCCCCGCCACGGGCTCGTCCCGAAGTAGCCGGTGGCGCCGAGGAGCCTGCGGTAGAAGTAGCTCTCCGCCCACAGGAACGGGGCGTCGAACCACGATCGCCCGAAGAGTCCCCGCCCCCAGACCGACCACTGCTCATGGTCGGGCTCCGAGGGGGCGAGCGGTTCGATCACCCCGTTGTTGTTCTGCTCCAGCAGGGCGTCGAGTGCCTCGTGCTGGCGGGGGCCGTACGGGAAGGCCTCCCGTACCTGCTGGATCAACGCAGGATGGCGGTCGGCCAGGACGCCCCGGGCGAACGAGCCGGGCTCGTTGCTCAGGATGACCTGTGCGGACTGTTCAGCGGGCGGGCGTGGTCCGCTGCCGACGCCGTCATCCCTGCCCTGGGCCGTCTTCTCCGCCATGGTCCGGGCCTCTCGCTCGCCGCTCATGCGTCCTCGGCCTTCAGGGCCGTCAAGCGGGTGGCCACCGCCTCGGGCTCCGACGGTATGGGGGTGAGGCCGAAGTGCTCCACCAGTTCGGTCCGCAGGAACGCGGCGATCTCCGCCTGGTCCGCACCACGGCGGAGCCTCCCGAGGAGCGGCGCGAGCATGCAGTCGTACTCGTCGGACACCTCGTCGGCGACGCCGATCGGATCCCACTCGTTGAGGAGCCGCCGCAGGTTCTTCTCGGTCAGGCCGGTTCCGGTTCGCATGGGTGCAGGATGCCACCCGGGGCGAGCCCGGGCCGCTCGCCCGGTTCCGGCCGTACGGCGCGGTCGTCGGGCTACCGGCCGCGCTCGTCGCGCAGGCGGAGCGCGGAGACGAGGAAGAAGACGCCGCCGAGGAAGGCGTAACCGGCCAGGCTGGTCAGGGAGGCGCCGTCCTTGCCCGCCTGGGCGATGAAGGAGGCGCCGGCGAGCGTGGAGATGCCGCCGCTGGCGATCATCGCCCACTGGCCGCCGAGTTGGCGTCGCGCGATGCCGACGACGAGTTGGACGATGCCTGCCGTGATCGCCCAGGCACCCCAGACCCGCAGGACGGCGGGGATGCCGGAGGTGGCCGCGACGGCGAGGCCGATGCCGGTGAGGGCGCTGAGCGCGATGTTCGCGTACAGGGCGCGCGCCGGTCGGCTCGTCGATATCCGGGCGGCCCGGATATCGACGACCGCGCAGGCCATGTCGAACAAGGGATAGATCACCAGCAGCGTGACGGCGAGTGCGCCCAGCTTGTCGGCGGTCGCGAACAGCAGGGCGGCCCACACGGCAGCGAACGCGAAGCGCAGGAAGTACAGCTTGCGCAGGGTGGTGGGGACGCTGGTGGTGGGAGGGGTACCGACGAGGGTGTCCATGGAAGGTCCTTTCAGGAAAACCGAGTTCACAGCGGTCGGCTGGGCACCGGAGGCCCGCTACGGGAGAGGGAGAACGTTCGGTCTCATTCACCATGAGAAGGCAGCGAGGGCCGCCCTGTCAAGACCGAACGTTCTCCCTCATGCGTGCGGTAATCTGGCCGCATGAGCGAAGGCACGGGAAGGGGCAGCACGTCGGCGGCGCGGGCCCGGCTGCTCGACACGGCGACGAGGATCTTCTACGCGGAGGGCATCCACTCCGTCGGCGTCGACCGGATCATCGCGGAGGCGCAGGTCACCCGCGCCACGCTGTACCGGCACTTCACCGGCAAGGAAGAGCTCGTCCTCGCCTACCTCGACCAGGCCGATCGCGGGATGCGGTCGGGCGTCGAGGTCGCGCGGTCGCGTGAGGGTTCCGCGGCCGACGCGGTCCGGGCTGTCGCCCGGTTCATCACCGGAGGCATTCAGAGCCCTGGCTTCCGCGGCTGCGCCTTCCTCAACGCGGCGGCGGAGTACGCCGATCCCGCCCACCCCATCCACCAGGCCGTCCTGGCTCACCGCCAGTGGTTCCTGGAGACCGTCACCGAACTGCTGGCACAGGTTGGCGACCAGCCCGCCGATGGGGCCGGTCGGCACCTCGTCATGCTCCGCGACGGCGCCATGGCCGCGGGCTGCCTCTCCGACCCGAAGCCGATCGCCGAGACCTTCCTCCTGGGCGTCGAAGACATCCTGCGAGCACGCGGCGCCTGAATTCCTCCGGGTTCCCCGGCACGTCCCGCGCCGCGCACCGGGCGTGCGGCGCGGCCTCCTTCGCGTCCCGCATCCCCCGCCCCTGCTCTCACCGGGCGATACGTCGAGGGCCCCCGCAGCGAGTTGCGGGGGCCCTCGACGTTGTGCGGGCGTAGCCCGTCGGGCCGGTCAGGGGGTGGTCTCGGCCGGTTTTGCGTGGGCGAAGCCGCGGTGGTGCCAGACCAGGCCGCCGGCCGGGCTGCCCAGGCAGTCGGAGGCGGTGACCCGGCCCACCAGGATCGAATGGTCGCCCGCCTCGATGACCTCGTACCGGGTGCAGGTCAACCGCAGTGCGCAGTCCGCCAGTTGAGGTGCGTGGTGCGATGTCGGGCCGGAGGACAGGGGGACGTTCTCGAAGCGCTGGTCGGTCGGGCCGGCGAACCGCTTCGCCAGCGCCTCGTTCTCCGGGCCCAGCAGGTGGAGCGCGAAGGCGTCCGCGGAGACGAGCACGTCGTGGGTACGGGAGTTCCGGTCGAGGCAGACCAGGATGAGCGGCGGGTCCAGGGAGAGGGAGGACACCGCGCTGGCCGTCAGCCCCCGCGGGGTGCCCGTGGCGTCGTAGCAGGTCACCACCGTGACCGGAGCCGCGAGTGAGGCCATGGCGGAACGGAACTCGTCGGCCGCTATGTCGCCCGGCGCCATCCGGGCCGGGGCGGCGGGTCCGGTCGCCGGGGAGCCGCCCCGCGGTGCGGAGGCTCGTGGCGCCGAGGCGGGCCGGGCCGGGTGGGTCCTCGCGGACGCGGTGAGCAGGGAGCTGGCGTTCATCGGGTCGCTCCTTCCAGTTCGCGGGACCGCACAGGGGCCGGGGTCTCCTCCGTGGGGAGGACCGGGGCGGACGGGGAGTCGGCGTTCATCGGGTCGCCCCTTCGAGTTCGCGGGTCCGCTCGAGGGGCGGGGTGTCCTCTGCCGGGAGGTCCGAGGTCGCCGGGGGCGGGCCGGGTAGCCAGCGGCCCAGGGGTTCGCCCTGGGTGCCTCGCGCCAGGTCCCAGGCGACCTGGCCGCCGCGTACCACCGTGGTGAACCGGCCGGTGAACATCCAGCCCTCGTACGCCGACCAGCCGCACAGCGACTCGACGTGCGAGGCCGAGAGCTGCCAGCGGGCGGCCGGGTCCAGGAGGGCCAGGTCGGCGTCGGCGCCGACGGTCAGCCGGCCCTTGCCGGTCAGGCCGAACAGGTCCGCGGGGCCCGTCCCCATCAGCCGGGTCAGGTGGACGGCGGCGGCGTCGGGGTCGATGCCGCGCGCCAGCATGCCCGTCCAGACCGACACGGCGAGCTCCTGGACACCGGGGAGGCCGGGAGGCGCCTCGGCCGGGGGCCGGTTCTTCTCCTCGACGGTGTGCGGGGCGTGGTCGCTGCCGATGGTGGACGCCTCGCCGCTGAGTACGGCCTGCCAGAGCCGGTCCCGGTCGCGGGGGGCGCGGATCGCCGGGGAGAGCCGGGTGCGGGGGCCGCGCAGGGCGGTGTCGTGGTCGGTGAACGCGAGGTGGTGCCCGGTGACCTCGAAGCTGATCGGCAGCCCCTCGGCCGCGGCGGCCACGAGCAGGTCGGTCTCCTCGGCGGACGACACGTGCAGGATGTGCGTCTTCGTGCCGTACGTACGGACCAGTTGGACGACCTTGGCGACCGCGACGATCGCCCCGGAGCGCGGCCGGTGGGGCTCGTAGCCGTCGTACGAATCGGGGTCGCCGGTGTGGGAGTCGAGCAGGTCGAAGACGTGCTGGTCCTCGGCGTGCAGCACCAGGCGGACCCCGCCGCGCGCGGCGGCGGCGAACGCCGCCTCCAGCTGGTGCGCCTCGCGGAAGACCACGGGGGCGGTGTGGTGGCCCGCCATGAACGCCTTGGCGGAGGTCGCCACCTCCGGGGCGAGGCCGGCGAGCACTTCGGGGTGGTCGGGGTCCGCTCCCATGTGGAACCGGTGGTCCACGTAGGAACGGCCCGCGATCAGCGCCGCCTTCTCCCGCAGGGTCGCCTCGTCGAGCGACGGGGGGCGGGTGTTGGGCATGTCCATCACCGTCGTGACGCCGCCGGCGAGCGCGGCCCGGCTGCCGTTCTCCCAGGTCTCCTTGTGCTCCAGACCAGGGGTGCGGAAGTGCACGTGGGAGTCGATGAGGCCCGGCAGGACGTACCGGCCCGCGGCGCTCAGGCGGGGGCCGGCGGGCAGCGGGGCGCCGGGGGCGACGATCGCCGCGACGCGGCCGTCGCGGACGACGACGCTGCCCTCGGTCACCCCCTCGGGGGTGACCAGGCGGCCTCCCTCCACGACCAGGTCGGCCGGGGAGGAGTCGGCGGATATGCGGGAGGGGGAGTTCATCGGTTCCACGGCAGGCTCACCAGTTCCTTGCAGAGGTCGTTGGTCGGTCCCATCAGGGCGACGGCGCGGGCGTCCCGCCCGAACCGGTTGATCGGATGCGTCTCCACGTAGCCCGCCGATCCCAGGAAGCGGGCCACGTCCGCCACCACCCGCTCCGCCGCCGTCGAGGCGGCCAGCTTGGAGTGGAGCGTGGCCATCCCGGGGTCGGCGGCGGTGCGCCGGCCGGCCCGCTCCACCACCGCGCGGGCGGACTCCACCTCGGTGGCCAGGTCCACCAGGCGGTGCCGGACCGCCTGGTGGGCGTAGAGCCCCCGGCGCTCGGCGTGCGCGTGTGCGGCGTCGAGCGCGGCCTGGGCGACGCCCACGGCGACGGCACCGAGGGAGGCGCCGCTGTCGCGGACCCGGGCGATGATGGACGCCGCGACGCCCGTCGCACCGAGCCGTGCGGAGTCCGGCACGACGCACGCGCGCACCGAGACGAATCCGGTGGCGGAGCCGCGCATCCCGGTCAGCCGCATCGAGGTGTCGGGGACCAGTCCCGGGTGGTCGCCCGGGACCAGGAAGAACGTCTGCCCGGCCGCTCCGTACCCGGTGTCCCCGGAGGAGGCAGCAGCCGGGGTCTCCTCCGGCGTCTGGGCCAGGACGAGGTAGACGTCCGCGAGGCCCGCGCTGGTCGTGAAGGACTTGGCGCCGTCCAGGAGCCAGTCCCCCTCGGGCGTGCGGTCCGCCCGGGTCGCGAGGTTCTTCTTGTCGGCGCCGGCCCCGCTCTCCGACCAGGCGGAGGCGGCCAGCCAGCGGCCGTCGGCCAGCCTGGGCAGCACCTCCCGGTGCTGGGCGGGCGAGCCGTTCTCGACGATGCGGCTGGTCACGGCGCAGTGCTGGAAGAGCATGATCGCCGCCGAAGCGTTCACCGACGCGACCTGTTCCACACAGGTGTTGAGGGCCACCGCGTCGGCGCCGCCGCCGCCGTAGCACTTCGGGACGACCAGGGCCAGCAGACCGCTCTCGCGGAGCACCGCGACGGCTTCGCGGTCCGGCTCCCCGCCGAGGTCGGCCGCCTCGGCGCAGGCCGCCAGCCGCTCCAGGACCGGAGGGGTGGGCAGGAGCGGGGCGGGGCGGGCGGTGACGTCGCGGGCGGCGCGGCGGTGGCCGCCGGGGAACGGGTCGATGGCGAACGGGTCGGACAACGCCCCGGGGCGGATGTCGTCGCGTACGGCGGTCAGGCTGTCAGCGGAACCCACGGGTTCTCCTCGGATAGAGAGGTGGACGGGACGAGGCGGGGATCGGCGGAGGGGAGCGGGGCGTCGGCGGGGCGGGAGCGCGGCAGCAGTCCCCGGTACTCGACCTGCTTCTCGGCGACCGACACCCAGGCCAGCTCGCGCCGCCCGTCGGGGCCGGACGTCGAGTGGGCGGCCACCCGGACGCAGCCGCCCGGGGTGCGGACCTGGAGCAGCGCGTCGGGGTGCCGGGCCTCGCGGCCCGCCAGCGACCAGGGCACGGTGCCCGTGATGCCGGCGGCGGCTCCCAGGCAGATGGCGCCGGTCAGCGCGACCGTGGGGTGCCAGGAGGGAACCGACACGGCCCGTACGTACAGTCCGCCGCCGTCCTGCGGGAGCACGGCCGCGATCTTGGGGAAGGCCCCGAAGGTGTCCCAGCCCTGCGAGGCGCAGACCGCGATCCGCAGCCGGGTCATGGTGTCGAACAGGGCCGGGTCGTCGCCGAACAGGGCGTCCGGCCCGTCGACGCCGAGCTGCGTCGCGTCGACGAAGGCGTACGGATTGCCCATCGACACCAGCGAGACGGGCACGGTCCGCCCCTCGAAGGGGACGTACGTCACCGGCTCGCCCGTCATCAGCAGCTCGGGCAGCTCCAGCGGCGGCGAGCACAGGAAGTGCGCCGTGAACCGGGTGCCGTCGCCGAAGGTCTCCTCGGCCTCGCACACCACGTTGTCACCGTTGTTGAGGACGTTGACCCGCACCCGGCACCCCGGCACCAGCGGCTGGATCATGCCGGTGCGGGCGGCCGCCTCGACGGCGGCCAGGATCGAGTGGCCGCAGGAGCCGCGGAGGTCGAAGCTGTCGTGGCTCTGCGGCAGGGACTGCACGAAGCGGTAGTCCAGGTCGAAGAGCGGGTGCCGGGAGGGGCGCACGATGGCGTTCTTGAGTACGTCGGCCGAGCCCTGCCGGGTCAGGTCGGCCCGCAGGTCGGTCAGCGCGTCCAGCAGCTGGGGGTCGGACTCGGGGAGGTCGCGGCCGTCCAGCACCGCGGTGGGGCAGGGGGCGCCCGTCGCCTTGACCAGGGAGACGATCATCCGGCCATCACCGCCAGTTCGCGGGTCCCCCGGCGCGCGCCGGTGGACGGGCCGAAGAACTCAACTCGCCACATCTGGTGCGACATGAGGGCCCACAGGGCCAGCGAGGTGCCGTCGGACGGGCGGGCCTCCTGCTCGGCGAACAGGGCGTCGACCACCTCGTACCGCAGTCGCCCGTCGGCGCGCAGGGCCTGCGGGGACAGGACGTCGCGGGCCATCGCCCACAGCCGCTGCCCGGGGGCCAGCATCGCGGTGATCGGCAGGGTGAAGGGCTGCTTGGGCCGGTTCAGGACGCTGTCGGGCAGGAGGCCCTCGGCCGCCCGGTACAGCGCGCGCTTGACGCCGACACCGGGAACCGTGCGGTGCTGGTCGGGCAGGGACGCCGCGAAGCGCACCACGCTGGGCTGGCAGAACGGGAGCCGGGCCTCCACCGAACTGGCCATTGACAGGTGGTCGACGCGGCGGAGGTGGTAAGCGGGCAGCCGGTAGCGCTGCTCGATCCGGGTGATGCGCTGGAGCCTGCTGCCCTCGCCGTGGGCGAGGATGTCGGTGAGGCCGGGCGGCAGCGGGGACGCGCCGGGCGCCAGGACGCGGGCTGCGTACTCGGGGGTGTACAGCTGCCGGCGCAGGGACTGGGGCACCGCGGCCAGGTGGTCGAGGTAGGGGCCCGCCCAGTCGGCGCCCTCGGGCGCGGCGAGCGCCTGGGTCATGCGGCTGTATCCGCCGAAGAGTTCGTCGGCCGCGTCCCCGGTGAGGGCCACCTTGAACCCGGCGTCGCGGACCGCCCGGAACAGCGAGAAGGTGGAGAGGGTGATCGGGTCGGCGTTGGGCTGGCCGAGGTGGCGTACGACGTCGCCCATCAGGTCCGGGAAGGTGGCCGGGTCGATCTCCACCTGGTGGTGCACCGTGCCGGTGTGCCGGGACACCTCCGAGGCGAAGGCCCGCTCGTCACCGGGCCAGTTGCCGGTGTAGGCGATGTTGAACGTGTGCAGCGCATCGCTGGAGCCCCGCTCGAACAGGATGCGGGCCGCGAGCGCGGTGACCAGGCTGGAGTCGAGTCCGCCGGAGGTGATGGCCGCGACCGGCGCGTCGGCGATCAGCAGCCGGGAGACCTCGCGGGACAGCAGCTCGCGCAGCGACGCGCCGGCCCGGGACAGGCTCCGCGCCTCGTCGACCGGCGGAGCCGTCTCGTACCCCATGCGGCGGGAGGTGAGGCGCAGCCCGTCCTCGCGGGTGACGACCGCGGTGGTGGCGGGCGGCAGGACGTCGATGCCCTCGAACATGGTCCGCTGGCCGAAGGGCGTCTTGGCCGACAGGTAGGTGTGCAGGCCCAGTTCGTCCTCGTAGGGGCGCACACCGTCGAAGCCGAGGAGGGCGGGCAGTTCGGAGGCGAAGTGGAACTGGCCGCCGCGCTCCTCCCAGTGGTAGTAGAGCGGCTTCATGCCGGAGGCGTCGGTGGCGATCACCAGGCGCGGCGAGCGCCGCAGGTCCATCACGGCGACGGAGAACATGCCGTCGAGGTGCTCGGCGAACCGGTCCCCGTACGTCAGGTAGAGCGCGGGGAGGATCGATCCGTCGCAGCGGTCGTCGAAGTGGAAGCCCTGGCGCATGAGTTCGGTGCGCAGCCGGTCGTGGTTGTAGATCTCACCGTTGAAGACGACGGTGATGTCGCCGAGGCGGTAGGGCTGGTCCCCGCCCTCGGGGTCCATGATCGAGAGCCGGTTGTTGCCGAGGGCCCAGCCGGACTGCCGGGCGAAGGACTGGGCGTCGGGGCCGCCGTGGTGCTGGAGTCCGGCGACCCGGCGCATCTCGTCGTCGGTGGTGCGGGCGTGGAAGGATCCGTGGATTCGGCACATGACTCAGATCACCTGACGTCGGAGGAGAGGCCGGCGGCGGAATAGAGCGCCGGGTCGTAGGGGCTGGGGCCCCCACAGGTCACGAAGCGCCGGGCGTCGGGCCCGGTGTGCGGGTTGCGGGCGCCGTGCAGAACACCCGGCGCGGCGTACAGGACGTCACCGGCGGCGACGTCGAACCAGCGGTCGCGCAGGTACATCTGGCCGATGCCTTCGAAGGCGATGAACGCCTCGTCGCTGTCGGGGTGCAGATGGACGTTGAAGGTCTGGCCCGGCTGCTGGATGCCGCAGTGCAGACAGAGCTGGCTGCTGCCGTTGCCGGGCCAGAAGACGAAGTTCATGGTGGCGCGGTCGCCGTCGGGAGCGATCTGGCCGGTGCCGCCGAAGCCGCGCAGCTGGGTCGTCTCGTCCCAGAGCGTGGAGAACGGCTCGGGGTCGGTCCCGGGCCGGCGGCCCGGCGTGAGGGGCGTGCGCCAGATGTAGACGGTGAGGACGTCCTCGACGGCCGTGAGGCTCAGGGCCTGGCCCGTGGGGGCGTACGCGGCGTGGGACCGCTCCACGCTCCGGCTCCGGGAGCCCACCGTGGCCGTTCCCCGGCCGTCGAAGACGACCGCGGTGTTCTCCTCCTCGATGCTCGACTCGGGGCTGAAGGTCTCGCCCGGAGCGATACGGACGACATGCAGCGTGACGTGGGTGGAGCCGACGGCGGGGCTCACCGGAGTGGCGACCTCGGTGAGCCGGCCGGCCAGCGGGGCGAAGAAGAAGTCCCCGGCGGAGATGATCCGAGCGTCCCCGAGGGAGGGAGCGCTGGGAGACGGCGAGGTGGTGGTGCGCGTCATGCGAGTTGCTCCTTGAGGAGGGAGGGGAGGGCAGGGCAGGGGGCTGGAAGGGCAGAGGGGGGAGGGAGAGAGGGGTGACGCCGGGGGCCGTAGAGCCGGGTGGCCTGATGGCGCCCTGTGAAGAAAGACTCGCGCCGAGCGGTCCCGTCGCCCTCCCGCCTCGCTACCGGGGCCGGGGAGGTGGCCGGGAACCGATCCGTAATCCGGCCACTTCGGGGAGGACCGGCCGCACGGCGTCCCGGCGGCACGGCGGCCGCGTGGCTGGGCGATCCGGGGCGGGGCCGGGAGGGCGGCCGCGGTGGGTTCCGCTGCTGGGAGGACCGGCGGCACGGCAACGAGCCGGGGCCGGCGCGGACCCTGGGAAGGGTGTCCGCGCCGGCCCCGGCTCGGTGAGACCTGGCTGCGCTGTGGCGGTTTCCTGCGAGGTGGCTGTTCAGTGCCGTGCTGTGGCTGTTGTGCGCCGCGCTGTGGCTGTTGCGGGCCGCTGTGACTGCTGCGGGCCGCGCTGTGGCCGCTCCTCGCCGCTGTTCGTGCCGCAGCCGCAGCCGCGTCGTGCTGTTTTCGCTGTGCTGTTCCCGCTGTGGCTGGGACCGGTCCAGGCGTGGCTGTGCCGGTCCGTCGTACGGCGGTGCTACGGGCGGCTCTTCTCCGGGACGCGGTCGGGGGCGACCGGTGACGTCGGCTCGGGCTTCCCGGCCCGGGTCAGGGACGAGATCCGGCCTTCCGCGAGGGCGAGCGCGGCGATGACGAGGACGCCGCCCACCGGTACGTTCCAGGACAGCGGTTCGCCCAGCGCGAGCACGCCGACGACCACGGAGAACACCGGTACGAGGTAGTTCACGCCGGAAGCGGTGGTCGGACCGGCGTCCGCGATCAGGCGGTTGAGCAGCGCGAAGGCGATACCGGTGGAGGCCGCGCCGAGGACCAGGAGGGCGAGCAGCGGCTTGGCGGTGAGGTCGCCGTGCAGGCTCCAGCCGGTCACGAACGTGGTGAGCACCAGGGTGATGACCGAGGCCATGCCCAGCTGGGCCGCGGTCACGGAGAGCGCGGGCAGCTTGTGGGGGCCGATGAAGCGGCGGATGTACACGAAGCTCACGGCGTAGCTCGCGGCGGCCCCGACGCAGGCCAGCTGGCCGCCGATCGAGCCGAAGCCGTCGGTGTTCCACGGACCCACCACGATGATCAGCCCGACGAACCCGCCGACCAGGCCGATCACCTTGCGGCGCGTCGGCTTCTCCTCGGAGAGCGCGAGAGCGGCGACGCCCATGGTGATGAGCGGGGTGGCGCCCTGGATCACGCCCGCGATGGTCGCGGTGGTGTGCTGCTCGCCGATGGCGAAGAGCGTGAAGGGGATGACGTTGCCGAAGACGGAGGCTACGGCGATGTGGCCCCACAGCGGGCGCCCCGGCAGGTGAAGGCGCTTCACGGCGAGGATGGCGAGGACGACGAGCGCGCCGACCACGAGTCGTCCGGAGGCGAGTTGCAGGGGCGCGAACGCCTCCAGCGACATCTTGATGAAGGCGAAGCTGCAGCCCCAGAGAGCGGCCAGCAGACCGAAGCGGCCCCAGTTGGCGAGGTTCATGAGGTGATCTCCTCGGAAGAGGTGGGAGGAACGGGGAAGGTGAGGACGGGCACGGGCTGGAGTACGGGGAGGGAGAGGACGTCGGGGAGGTCGGAGACGTAAACGGGGTCGGGGACGGGGACGGCGGGGAGAGCGGGGAGTACGGGAGGGCCACCGGCGGGGCCGGTCGGAGCCGCCGGGCTGAGCCGCCGGTCAGTCGTGGTGGTGCGGAGCGGAGTGCGCCCCGTCGGGACCGTGGTGATGGTGGTGGTCGGGACCGTGGTGGTGATGGTGGTCGGGGCCGTCGCCGTGCGTGTGCTGGTGCGGGTGGTCGTGATCGGTGTCGGGGGCGTCGACCTCGAACTGGTCGTACTTCTCCATCAGCGCGACCATCTCCTCGCGGGAGGGACGGTTTCCGTCGGCGAGCAGGGCGGCCAGGCCCTCGAAGTAGCCCTCGCGGTGTTCGGCCGGGGTGAAGAGGATCAGCATCTCCACGAGCGAGTCGCTCTCGTTGCGGAAGCCGTGCACCGCGTTCTCCGGCACGTGCAGGAAGTCCCCGGCACGGGCGGTGCGCCAGCCGGTGCCGTCGTGGAGCCGGACCTCGCCCGACAGGACGTAGAAGGACTCGGAGATCTTGGAGTGGTAGTGCGGGTCCGCCCCGCCGGCCCCCGGCAGCATCGAGTGGTGGAAGAGCCCGAAGCGCCCGTCGGTGGTCTCCGCGAGGGCTATGAACCGGGTGGTCGTGGCAGTGCCGATCTCGGCCTTCACCGCGTCCGCGTAGGCCCGGAACATCGCGTGGCTCATGCCTGGTCCTCCCACATGCTCAGGTAGCGCTCGCCGGTGTCCGGCAGGAGGGTCACCACGATGCCGTCGGAGAGCTCCGGCCTGCGGGCGACGCGCTCACTGGCGTACACGGCGGCGCCGGACGAGACGCCGGTGAACAGGCCCTGACCGGTCGCCAGCCGCCGCGCGGTGAGCAGGGCGTCCTCGTCGGAGACCGTCACCACCTCGTCGATGAGGGAGACGTCGGTCGTGTCGGCCACGAAGCCGCCGTTGAGCCCGGGGATACGGTGCTGGCCCGCGTATCCCTGGGACAGGACCGGCGACTTCTCCGGCTCGACCGCTATCACGCGGACGTCCGGATCGTGCTCCTTGAGGGCGCGGGCGACACCGGTGAGGGTGCCGCCGGTGCCCACCCCGCAGACGAAGGCCGCGACGCGGCGGCCGAGGGAGGACACGGCCGCCTGGATCTCCGGCCCCGTGGTCTCGTAGTGGGCTCGTACGTTGTCGAGGTTCTCGTGCTGGCAGGGGAACCAGGAGCCCGGGGTGGCCGCGTGCAGCCGCTCGGCCTCGGCGATCGCCCCCGGGTAGCCGAGCGAGCTCGGCGTCTGGACGATCTCGGCCCCGAACGCGCGCAGCAGCCTGACCCGTTCGGCGGTGGCGTTGTCCGGGAGGACGATCACGCAGCGGTAGCCGCGGGAGGCGGCGAACGCGGCCAGGGAGATCCCGGTGTTCCCGGAGGTCGCCTCGATCACGGTGCCGCCGGGCCGGAGCGCGCCGCGCTCCTCGGCCGCTCGCAGCATGTACAGGGCGGCGCGGTCCTTGCTGGAGGACATCGGGTTGGCGGACTCCAGCTTCGCCAGCACCCGGGCGCCGGGCGCCAGATCGCGCAGCCGCAGTTCCAGCAGCGGTGTGGCTCCGACGAGGTCCTCGATCCGTGAGGCGACGGCGGGGCGGGCGGGGGCGACCGAGGTGAGCGGGGCGTTGACGGTGGTGGTCATGGCTGCATCTCTCGCAATCGGGGAAGTCGGGGGCGGGAAGCCTCGGGTGTCACCGGGAACCGGTGCAGGAGTGTCACCAGGAACCGGCGGAGGGCCATCACCGGGGACCGGCGGAAGGCCGTCACCGAGACCGGGCGGAGGGCCGTCGCGGGGGACCGGCGGAGGGCCGTGAGCGGCGACCGGCGGGAGGCGGTCACCAGGAACCCGCGGAGGCGATGACGGTGAAGACGTCCTCCATCAGCTGCGGCCGACGGCCGGGTTCCTTGATGACGGCGGTGGGCGCGAGCACCCGGGCACCGCCCGGGACGTCCTTGTTGACCAGGGCCTGGGCGCCGATGACCGCCCGGTCCCCCACGGTCACCGGGCCGAGGACGGTGGCGTTGGCGCCGAGGATGACGCCGCTGCCGACGACGGGGTGGCGGCGGTCGCCCTCGGGCCGCTTGTTGTCGCTCCACCAGCCGACGGCGCCCAGGGTGACCTGGTGGTACATGGTCACGTCGTCACCGACGACGGCGGTCTCCCCGATCACGACCCCGGCGCCGTGGTCGATGAAGACCCGGCGGCCCAGGACGGCCCCGGGGTGGATCTCGACCGCCGTCACCCGGCGGGCCCAGCGGGCCAGCAGCCTGGCCGGGATGCGCAGGCCGCGGCCGTGCAGGCGGTGGGCGACACGGTGCGCCCACAGCGCGGTGAGCGCGGGGTGCAGGATCGCTTCCTTCCCGCCCCGTACGGAGGGGTCGCGGGCCACGACGACGGAGAGGTCCTCGCGCAGCGCGGCGAGCAGACGGGGGGTGGGGGAGGCGGGGGTGGCCGCCGGCCCCCCGGACCCGCCGGCGGACGCGGAGGCGGTGCCGGGTGCGGGACCGAGGGCCGGACGCGATTCCGGTTTCGTCGAACTGAGCAGGCTCATCGTGGCTCCAGGGGCGGGGTGGGCCTCATGACTGGTGCAGAGACTGCCCGGTGGGCTTCCCGCCCGAGTCCCGCCGCGTTCCCACCCGGCGGGAGCGTCCCGGGCTGTGCGGAACGAGAGGGGAACGGGCCGGGAAACATTCAGGAACGGTCCGGCCCACACTCGCCTGAGCACCACGCGACCGTCCGGCCGGACAGCCGGCCCGGTTCCGCGTCGGCGGCCACCGCGGTCCCGCGCCGCTCCCCACCTCGCCCCGAACCGAAGGAGTCCTCCCGTGCCTGTGATTTCCGTTGACTGGTGGAAAGGGAACGATCGTGCCCAGCGCCAGGAACTGGTCGAGGAACTGACCGCTTGTGTGTCCCGGATAGCCGGATGTCCCGAAGAGGCCGTCACCGTGATCGTGCGGGACGTGGAGACCGACCACTGGGGGAAGGGCGGCGTGCTCGCCGACGCCCTCCTCGCGGACGCCGTCTCCCGGCCCGGCCCGCAGGACACCGGAGGACAGCGGCCATGACGGCATCGGCCGGATCCGGCACCGCCGATCCCCGGCGTCTCCTCCTCGTCGCGCCGTCACCCGAACTGGCGGTGGCGGCGACGGAGGCCGGCTTCCATGTCGTCACCCTCGCGGACACGGCCGGATTCACGGACGAGGAGCTTCGCGCGCACCTCAGGAAGACCGTGCTCACCCACCGGGTGGGCCGGATGGTGGCCTGCGGGGAGGCGAGCTCCCACCCCGCCGTGCTGGAGACCGCCGAGGAACTGGGCGTCTCACCGAACCCCGCCTCCGCCGCCCGGCTGCTCGCGGACGCCGTCGAGGTCAGAAACCTGCTGAACCTCAGCGGCCCCCAGTGGCAGGCGCTGGCCCTGCCGGACGAGCCGGAGCACAGGCCGCCGCTGTGCGATGTCGGGTACGGGGTGGAGACCCTCACGGTGGAGGGGATGCACCGGGTCACCGGCATCGTGGAGTTCCGCTCCGGCGACGGGAGCTTCCGCGACGCGATTCCCGGCGGCGGAGGTCCTGGAGACGGACGTTCCGGCGACGGGAGTCCCGGTGAAAGGGGTTCCGGCGGCGGAGGTCCCGGTGGCGGGCGTTTCAGCGACCGGGGGGAACCCGGCGCGGAGGCCGGGCCGGACCGGGCGGCCGGAACCGCCACGGCACCCCGGGGCGCCGGTCTCGCCGTCCACACCTTCCCCGCCCCGATCACCGGCGCGGAGGAAGCGGAGATCAGGGCCCTGGCCACGGGCCTCCTGGACCTGGTCGGTTACGAGTTCGGGTACGCGTTCATCCGCGTCGCGCGCACCGGACACGGGCCACGGGTCGTGGACGCGGTTCCACAGCAGGCGAGTTGGCCCGTCTCCCGGCTGATCGAGCTCACCACGGGCCTGGTCGCGGAACGGGAACTGGTCCACGCCCTGTCGGGCAAGCCGCTGAAGGCCGCGATGCCGGTGGGGTGTGCCGCCGCCGTCCCGATGTCCGATCCGCCCGGAGCACCCGGGCGGATCGCGGCACCCGCGGACGTGCGGGAGGCGCGGGACGGGTACGTCGTCCTCACCGCGCTCACACCCGCCGAACTCGCCTCCCGCACCGCCGCCCTGCTCGGCTGTCCCACCTGACCCGCATCCGCTCGATCCACCCGGACCCGCTCGACGGAGGGGCCCACCGCTGTCGCCGGTGGGCCCTTTCGTGTACGTGTTCCCCCCGCCGCGCCGACCAGGAAATGAGCCTCCCACGCCTGTGTACAGGGGTTTCCTGCCGCGTTCCCGGTCGGCGTCCGGGAGTCGGTAGCGGAAGTGGAACGACCGGGGAGCAGCGCCCGCGAAAGTCATTCCCGTCAGCAGGAACGTCCCGGCAAGACCACTCCAGAAGGCGGTAGATCATGCGGAACTCGGTGTCGACGATGGTGGGAATCCTTACGGCCGCCGTGCTCATGGCCGGAGGCGCCGCCACCTCCGCGGCGGCGGCGGACGATGGTCTCTCCGCCCTGTCGGCCACCGCACGCTCCGCTGTCCTCGGCGGATCGGACACCGGCGAGGGCCCGAACATCGTGGCCGCGGGATCGGACACCGGCGAGGGGCCGAACATCGTGGCCACGCGGTCCGACACCGGCGAGGGCCCGAACCTGACCACCGCCTCGGACGGCGAAGGCCCCAACGTACGCCCCGCCTCGGACGGCGAGGGCCCCAACGTGCCCCCGGCTTCCGGTGGCGAGGGCCCCAACGCGACCGCCGCCTCGGACGGCGAAGGCCCGAACCTGACCCCCGCCTCCGGCGGCGAGGGCCCCAACCTGGTCTGAGCCACTTCCCTCTCCGAGCGCTCTCGTCGCCTCACGGCGGCGAGAGCGCTCTCATGTCCGCCGAGGAACCGGAAGTACCGGAAGAACTAGAAGGCCCGGAAGAGCCGGCAGCACCGGAAGAACCTGTTCGCGGCGGCCCCGCGGGCACCGCGTCGGCCGGACGCGGCCGCCTCACGCGGCCCGGGACGTCGGTATCCCCATGGCGTCGAAGGCCTCGCGGGCCGACTCCCGGTGGGTCGAGGCCGCTTCCCGCTCGCCCATCTGCTCCAGGGCGTCGGCCATGCCGGCCATTGCGCGGGCCTCCTCGACGCGGTAACCGATGCGTGAGGCCGCGTCGCGGGCCCGCGCGTGGAGCTCGAAGGCCGGTGCGTACCGGCCGTTACGGGTGTGGAACCGGCCGATGATGTTGTGGACGGCGGCCTCGCGCATGGGGACGCCGCTCAGGTCGCCCAGGTGGAGCGCCGACTCCCCCCACTCCGTGGCCTGGGCGCTCTCGCCGAGCCGGTCGGCGACCTCGGCGGACAGGGCGAGCACCAGCGACAGGTCGGCGGGTGACATGACCTCCCCCGCCAGCTTGCGGGCGCGGGCCAGGAGGTCCGAGGCCGCGTCGATCTCGCCCAGGCCGATTCTCGCCACGGCCAGATCGGTCAGCCCCTCGACCTCCTTGTCGACCGAACCGATGGAGCGGGAGAGGGTGACGGAGCGGGTGGCCGCCTCCACCGCCTCGGGATAGCGCCCCCATTCGGCGTACAGGCTGCTGAGGTTGGTCAGGGACTCGGCCTCGGCACGCTCCGCGCCCAGCTGCCGCTTGATCTCGATGGACTGCTGGAGCCGTGGCAGCGCCTCGTCGTACCGTCCCAGGGTGCTGAGCAGCAGCCCGAGGACACCGGTGTCCTTCGCTTCGCCCCGGCGGTCGTCGAGACCGATGGCCAGGGCCAGTGCCTCCTCCGACATGGCGATGCCCTCGGTGAGGTGACCGAGTTTCCAGCAGGCCACGGCGAGGTTGGAGAGGCTGAGCCGCAGCAGAGCGGCGTCGTCGAGCCGGCGGGTGGCGGCCACCGCGATCCGGCCCAGCTCCCGGAACTCCTCCAGCCGCCCGCGCAGATCGAGCGGGAAGACAACGTTGGCGGCCAGCAGCCCCACGTGCCGGTCCATCTCCCAGCGGTAGGCCAGGGAGACGACGGCCAGCAGCGAGTCCTGTTCGCGCTCCAGCCAGTCGCGGGCCTGCTCGACGGTCTCCAGCGGCGGAAGCTCGGCCGTCGGCGTCGGGGGCCCGGAGCGCTCCACCCGGGCCCGCCCGGGGAACAGCAGGTCACAGGCGGCGTCGGTCGCGGCCAGGGCGAAGTCGAGCAGCCGTCCCACGGCGCGCACGATCTCGTCGTCCCCGTCCGCCGCGGCGTGCTGCTCCCCGCCGGCCTCCGGCTGTCTGCGGGTGCCGCCGCCGCGCGCGAGGTTCTGCGCGAAGCTGCGGACGAGGTCGTGGAAGGCGTAGCGGCCGGTCTCGTGCTGCTGGAGGAGGTGCATGTCCAGGAGGTATTCCAGGACCTCCTCCGCCTCCCGGGCGCTGATCCCGAGCAGGGCTCCGGCGGCGTAGGTGTCGATCTCGGACCCCGGGTGCTGGCCCAGGAGCCGGAACGCCTCGCGGGTCTCGGCGGCCAGGCCCTCGTAGGACAGCCGCAGCGTGACTTCGACGCTGCGTTCGCCCGAGTTGAGTTCGGCCAGCCGGTGGGCGTCGTCCCGGAGCCGGTTGACGAGGTAACGCACGGTCCAGCGCGGGCGCTTGCGCAACCGGGCCGCCGCGATCCGCAGGGCGAGCGGAAGGTGGCCGCAGAGCTCCGTGAGCTGGGCGACGGCCTCGGGCTCGTTCTGCGCTCGCGTCCGGCCCAGTACGCCCTCGACGAGGGCGACGCTGTCGCTCGGCGGCATGACCCCCAGGGACACCGTGTGGGCCGCGTCGAGATCCACGAGCAGCGCCCGGCTCGTGACGAGGACCAGGGTCTCGGTCGGGGAGGTGAGAAGCGGTCTGACCTGCGAATCGTCCATGGCGTTGTCGAGCAGCAGGATCATCCGGTGGGTGCTCATCGTGCGCCGCCACAGGGCGATGCGGCCCTCCGCGTCGTCGGGGATGCGGTCACCGGGGACACCGAGCATCCGCAGCAGGGCCTCGGCCGCCGCGCCGGCGCTCAGCGGGCGGCCGTTGGGGGTGAATCCGCGCAGGTCGATGTAGAGCTGGGCGTCGGGGTAGTTCTCGGCGAGCTGGTGTGCCGCGCGCACGGCCAGGGACGTCTTGCCGCTTCCGCCCATGCCGTCGATGGCGACGATCAGCGGTCCGGAGCCCGGGGCCTCCTCCACGAACCCGAGCAGTTCGCTGACTTCCGCCTCCCGTCCGGTGAAGTCGCGCAGGTCGTACGGGAGGGTGGAGGGCTTGTCCTCCGGGGTGAAGGGGACGGCGGCGGGCAGTTGTGGAGGAGCGAGTTCCGGACTGTTGCGGAGCACCGCGTTGTGCAGCTCCGAGAGCGCGTCGCCGGGGCCGATGCCGAGTTCGTCGATCAGGTAGTCCCGGACCTTGGCGAACTCCTCCAGCGCGTCGGCCTGTCGTCCGGAACGGAAGAGGGCGAGCATGAGCTGGCCACGCAGAGTTTCCCGCAGCGGATGCGCATCGATGAATTCGCGTAATTCCCCGATGATCTCGCTTCCTTCGCCGCTCGCGAGCCGCAGGTCGAAAAGCTGCTCCACCGCGGTGAGGCGGCGTTCCTCCAGGGCGGCGGAGGCCGCGGACAGAACCGATCCGCCGGTGCCCGAGAGCAAAGGCCCCCGCCATAGCGCCAGCGCCTCGCGAAGAGTCGTCATGGCATAGGCGCTCTGTCCGGCGACAGCGGCTTCCCTGGCTTGTTTTAATCCCTCGGTGAATCGGCCGAGGTCCACCTGGGTCGGCGCGGTGAGGGCCCGGTATCCGGGTCCCTCGGTCACGATCAGATCCCGTCCGCCGGGAATGCGCTGCCGTAACTCCGCGACGGCCTTGCGCACTTGATGGGCGGCGGTGGCGGGGGCGTTCTCGTCCCAGGCGGCTTCCACCAGCCGAAAGACCGGGAGGACGCGCTGAGGTTCGAGCAGGAGTGTGACAAGCACTTTTTCATGCACCGGTCCGCCGACCCGGATTCGGTCGTTGCCGTCCCAGCATTCGAACGAGCCCAGAATCCGGAACTGCACTCCATGGGTGTCCGCGACCTCGTTCACGATGCTTCCTCCTCCGGCGGCCGCGGAAGGGGTTTCCGCCACCCCCCACGCATAGCCGACGCTCCGCGTTCCTGCCGTCCAGATGAGTCTCCGGCATCCATCTCATCAGGGCTTCGCGTCAGGCGGCAAGACGGCCCCGGAACGTACCGCTCCCTGGAACGCCGCGCCCGGCGTGTTCGATTAGCCGTCACGACCGGACCCGCTTCGGCAAAACGCCCGAACGGACCGTCGGCCGCAGACGAATGTGCCCGACCGGGCGGTGCCGCGAGGGCTCTGCTTTCGGACAACCCGAGCCGATCGGAAGGCCGGAGACAACCCGGGAATCCGGGTTCGCATCTCACAGGCCGGACACAGCGTCGCCACCGGTGAGTTGGGGTCGTGCTGCTCGTCCACGTTCCATCGCGCACTCGGAGACCGGAAGTACGAGGAATGATGACCAGACTCCCGCAGGGCCGCACCAACCGCCTCATCCGCCCCTCGATCGCCGTCGCCGCGGCGGTCGCCGTGACGGCGGGTGTCGTGGCCGCCGCGCCCGACGCCAGGACGGCCGAGCCCTCGCCGAAGCTCAGCCTGATCGCCGCGTCCCCCTCGGTGACGCTCGACTCCTGGAAGGACGACCCCGGGGTCTATCTGGACCTCGGGACCTATCTGACCTCGGAGAACGGTGCCTTCGAGCTCCGGGTGACCCGTAAGTCGTACAAGGACCCGGTCGTCGCCGCACAGGTGCTCCGGACGGGGAAGAAGACCACGGTCAAGGCGCTGCCCGCCGGACTCGTGAAGGACTTCTCCGGACTCCCCGACTTCGCGCAGATCTCCGTCACCGACGCGGCCGGCAAGACCGTGCTGAAGCAGACGGAGGCCTTCTGCCCCAACAACGCCTCCGGGCGGGTCCGGCCGGACGCGCCCGCCAACTCGAAGTATCCGCAGAGCTGTCCGGTGAACCCCTTCACCCTCGGCTCGGTGTGGGGCGTCGAGAACGGCTGGGCGTCCAACACCTACGCCGGCTACTACGCCGAGCCCGCCCAGCTGGCCGCCGGGACCTACACCGCGACGATCTCCGTGACGAAGAAGTACCGCGACCTCTTCGGCATCGCGAACAAGCCGCAGAAGGTCAAGGTCACCGTCCGCGAGCTCAGTGGGGAGGAAGCGGGCGCGGGCTCCGCGCCCCGCGGCGCCGCCCCCAGGACCGCCGGGTCCGCCGCCGCGCACGGCAAGCACGGACAGCACGCGGACGACGCGGCGCACAGCGGGCACGGCGGCCACGCCGGGCACGGGCAGGCCCCGGGAGCTCCCGCCGCCCGCACCGGGAACGCCTCCGCCCATGCCGCGCACGGTGCCCCCGCCCGCCCCGAGGCCCCCGCCGGCCGGACGACCGGCGCCGCCCCCACCTTCAACGTCGGCCACGGGCCCTACCCGCCCGCCCCGCCCGCGCTGCCCTGGGCGCTGAAGAAGGAGTCGCTCCAGCGGCAGTCCTTCGCGGCCGCCCGGGTCGGCGACCGCCCCGGGCAGACCGACGGGTCGCGCCAGGCGCCCGGTGAGCGGCCCGCGGCGAAGCGGCCCTCCGGCAAGGCCTCCGTACCCGACGTGCCCAAGCCCGACCTGCGCTCGCTGCCCGCCTACGGCATCACCGTGAGCGACGGTTACGAGGACGTGCCCGGCAAGGACTACCTCGCCTTCAGCGCCAACGTGTGGAACGCCGGCCCGGCCAAGCTCGTCGTGGACGGCTTCCGCTCCCCGGGCAAGAAGCTGATGGACGCCTACCAGTACTTCTACGACGCCCAGGGCAAGCAGGTCGGCTACGCCCCGACCGGGACCATGGAGTGGGACCCGCGTCCGGGCCACGAGCACTGGCACTTCACCGACTTCGCCAGCTACCGGCTGCTGAAGGCCGACAAGAAGGAGGCCGTGCGCAGCGGCAAGGAGGCCTTCTGCCTGGCCAACACGGACGCGGTCGACTACACGGTCAAGAACGCCAACTGGCACCCCGGCAACACCGATCTGTCCACCGCGTGCGGCCAGGAGAACTCCATCTCCGTCCGCGAGGTGCTCGACGTGGGCTCCGGCGACACCTACACCCAGGACCTGCCCGGCCAGTCCTTCGACATCACGGACCTGCCGAACGGCACGTACTACATCCAGGTCCTCGCCAACCCGGAGAACCGCCTGAAGGAGACCGACCACAAGAACAACAGCGCGCTGCGCAAGGTCGTCCTCGGCGGCAAGAAGGGCGCCCGCACCGTGAAGGTCCCCGCGCACGACCTGGTGAACGCCAACTAGTGCGCGTCAGACAGGCGTTGATCCGTCTCGCCTCCCCCGTGTGATCCGTCGGCCCCGGGACGTCCTCCCGGGGCCGACGGCGTGCGCGCCGCCTCAGCCGAGCGCCTCCACCGCCGCGCGCACCGCCCCCGGCCGCGCCAGGAAGTCCGTGCTGTCCGCCCACTGGTCCACGCCCCCGGTCAGCGGCAGACCCCGCAGTTCCGGCTCGGTGACGGTGCGGGCCAGCGCGTGGGCGAAGCGTTCGGCGTGCAGCACCTGGAACGGGCGGCTGTGGTACGGCCGCCGCGCCGGGTCCACCTCCTCGGTGAGGCCCGTGCGGTTCTGCGCCGCGGCCACCCGCCCGTACGCGTCGCAGAGGTGCCGCTCGCGGGTCGCGTAGTCGTCGGCGGTGACGGCTCCCCGCAACGAGGGCAGCAGGTCACCCGCCACGGCCAGCCGGGCGAACGCGCTCCCCAGCCACTTGCCGTACGGGGCGTACTCCCGCTCCAGGAGCAGGCACAGGCGCATCAGGTCGCGCACCAGCCGTCCCGCGACGACCGCCGATCCCAGGTCGTCCCCCACCTCGGCGCAGCGCCCGACGAACGCCTCCTCCTGGGAGATCCGCTGCCACTGGCAGGCCAGCAGATAGCGCCACACCTGGTCCGGGTACCAGGCCAGTTCCCGCCGTGCCCGGGTCAGCGTGCCGACCCCGTCGTGGAACACCGCGCCGCCCGTCACCTCCGCCAGTCTCTGCTGCGGCATGGCCAGCCAGTCGCGGACCGTGGGTTGCGGGATGTCCCCGGCAGCGCCGGGCAGGCGGAGGCCGAGCTGGTCGTGCAGCCAGCCGCCGGCCTCGCGCACCGCGACCCGGTGGTCGACCGGGCCGTCGGTCGGCTCCATGTGCCCGACCGGGTCCGACGGGCCGGCGTGCCGGAAGTGTGTCGGCCAGCCGCGTACGTGCTTGGGCAGCCGCTCGGCGAGCAGGCGGTGGATCCGCTCCCCGTACGCCTCCGCATCCGCCCGTTCCAGGAACAGATCCAGGCGCGGGCCCCAGTCATGGTCCGCCGACCGGGCCGTGTCGAAGCCGAGCACCTCGGAGCCCGGACCGACCCGGGCCGCGGCGTACCGCAGCCCGGGGAGCTCCGCTTCGAGGATCGGGCGCACCGCCTCCTCATAGAGGATCCGGGACAGTTCGAGGCCGGGCAGGAAGGCGCGGGCGGGGGTCGTCATGCGCCCACTGTGCTGGGCGGGGGCCGCCGGGGCCATCGCATATCCGCCGCGTCGCGCCCGACCGGTGGCGGTGCGCCCGCCGCGTCAGTCCTCGCCCTCCAGGTCGCCCTCCGTCTCCAGGTACACCTGGCGCAGCGCGTCGAGCACCGCGGGGTCGGGCTTGGCCCACATGCCGCGGGACTCGGCCTCCAGCAGGCGTTCCGCGATGCCGTGCAGGGCCCAGGGGTTGGCCTCCTGGAGGAACTGCTTGTTCTCCGGATCCAGGACGTAGGTCTGGGTCAGCTTGTCGTACATCCAGTCGGCGACGACGCCGGTCGTGGCGTCGTAGCCGAAGAGGTAGTCGACCGTCGCCGCCAGCTCGAAGGCGCCCTTGTAGCCGTGGCGGCGCATCGCCTCGATCCACTTGGGGTTGACGACGCGGGCGCGGAAGACGCGGGACGTCTCCTCGACGAGGGTGCGGGTGCGGACCGTCTCGGGGCGGGTGGAGTCCCCGATGTACGCCTCCGGGGCGCTGCCCTTCAGCGCGCGCACGGTGGCCACCATGCCGCCGTGGTACTGGAAGTAGTCGTCGGAGTCCGCGATGTCGTGCTCGCGGGTGTCGGTGTTCTTCGCGGCGACCTCGATGCGCTGGTAGGCGCTCTCCATCTCCTCGCGGGCCGGGCGGCCGTCCAGTTCGCGGCCGTAGGCGTAGCCGCCCCAGACGGTGTAGACCTCGGCGAGGTCGGCGTCGGTGCGCCAGTCGCGGGAGTCGATGAGCTGGAGGAGGCCCGCGCCGTAGGTGCCGGGGCGGGAGCCGAAGATGCGGGTGGTGGCCCGGCGTTCGTCGCCGTGCTCGGCCAGGTCGGCCTGGGTGTGCGCCCGTACGTGGTTGTGCTCGGCCGGCTCGTCCAGCGAGGCGGCCAGGCGTACGGCGTCGTCGAGCAGCCCCACCGTGTGCGGGAACGCGTCCCGGAAGAAGCCGGAGATGCGGAGCGTGACGTCGATACGGGGGCGCCCCAGCTCGGCGTACGGGATGGGCTCCAGGCCCGTCACCCGGCGCGAGGCGTCGTCCCAGACGGGGCGGATGCCGAGCAGCGCGAACGCCTCCGCGATGTCGTCGCCCGCCGTGCGCATCGCGCTGGTGCCCCAGAGGGACAGGCCGACCGAGGTGGGCCAGTCGCCGTGGTCGGTGCGGTAGCGGGTCAGGAGGGAGTCGGCCAGGGCCTGGCCCGTCTCCCAAGCGAGCTTGGAGGGAACCGCCTTCGGGTCGACCGAGTAGAAGTTGCGGCCCGTCGGGAGGACGTTGACCAGGCCTCGGAGTGGGGAGCCGGAGGGGCCTGCCGGGACGAAACCGCCGTTCAACGCGTGGACGGCGTGGGTCAGTTCGTCGGTCGTGGCCGCCATGCGGGGGACCACCTCGGTGGCCGCGAAGGTGAGGATGTCGGCCACGGCTTCGGGAAGGCCCGCCGCCACCGTCGCCACTGCCTCCGGCACCCAGTCCGCGTCGTCCATCGCCTGGACCAGGGCGCGCGCCTGCTCCTCGATCGCGTCGGCGGCGGTGCGGGTGGCGGCCGACTCGTCCAGGCCCAGCGCTTCACGGAGGCCGGGGAGGGACGCGGTGCCGCCCCAGATCTGGCGGGCGCGGAGCACGGCGAGCACCAGGTTGACCCGGTCGTTCCCGGCGGGCGGACTGCCCAGGACGTGCAGGCCGTCACGGATCTGGACGTCCTTGATCTCGCAGAGCCAGCCGTCCAGATGCATGATGAAGTCGTCGAAGCCCTCGTCCTCCGGACGGTCCTCCACCCCGAGGTCGTGATCGAGCTTCGCCGCCTGGATCAGCGTCCAGATCTGGGCGCGGATCGCGGGCAGCTTCGCCGGGTCCATCGCGGCGATCTGGGCGTGCTCGTCGAGGAGTTGCTCCAGCCGCGCGATGTCGCCGTAGCTGTCGGCGCGGGCCATCGGCGGGACCAGGTGGTCGATGAGGGTGGCGTGGACGCGGCGCTTGGCCTGCGTGCCCTCGCCCGGGTCGTTCACCAGGAACGGGTAGACCAGGGGAAGGTCGCCCAGGGCCGCGTCGGGGCCGCAGGCGGCGGAGAGGCCCGCGTTCTTGCCGGGCAGCCACTCCAGGTTGCCGTGCTTGCCCAGGTGGATCATCGCGTCCGCACCGAAGCCGTTGTCCTCGGCGGAGGCGGCGATCCAGCGGTAGGCGGCCAGGTAGTGGTGGGACGGCGGGAGATCGGGGTCGTGGTAGATCGCGATCGGGTTCTCGCCGAAGCCGCGCGGCGGCTGGATGAGGATGAGGAGGTTCCCACGCCGCAGGGCCGCGAGGACGATGTCGCCCTCCGGGTTGGCGGAGCGGTCCACGAACATCTCGCCGGGGGCCGGGCCCCAGTGCTCCTCCACGGCCTCCCGCAGCTCCCGCGGCAGCCCGGCGAACCAGCGGCGGTAGTCGGCGGCCGGAATCCGGACCGGGTTCTTCGCCAACTGCTCCTCGGTCAGCCACTGCTGGTCGTGGCCGCCCGCCTCGATCAGCGCGTAGATCAGCTCGTCGCCGTCGCCGGAGACCAGCCCCGGGATGTCCGCCTCGGGCCCGAAGTCGTACCCCTCGGCGCGCAGCCGCCGTAGCAGGGCCACCGCGCTCGCGGGGGTGTCGAGGCCGACCGCGTTGCCGATGCGGGAGTGCTTGGTCGGGTAGGCGGAGAGGACCAGCGCGACGCGCTTGTGCGCGTTGGGGATGGTGCGCAGCTTCGCGTGGCGTACGGCGATCCCGGCGACCCGCGCGGCACGCTCGGCGTCGGGGACGTACGCCGGAAGCCCGTCCTCGTCGATCTCCTTGAAGGAGAACGGGACGGTGATCAGGCGGCCGTCGAACTCCGGCACCGCGATCTGGGTGGCCGCGTCCAGCGGGGAGACGCCCTCGTCGTTCTCCTCCCAGGCGCTGCGCGGGCTGGTCAGGCAGAGCGCCTGGAGGATCGGGACGTCGAGCTGGGTCAGCGCGCCCGCGTCCCACGACTCGTCGTCGCCCCCGGCGGAGGCCTCGGCGGGCTTGGTGCCGCCCGCCGCGAGGACGGTGGTGACGATGGCGTCGGCGGTGCGGAGTTCGGCGATCAGCTCGGCCTCGGGGGTCCGCAGGGAGGCGACGTACAGCGGGAGCGGGCGGCCCCCGGCATCCTCCACCGCCCGGCACAGCGCGTCCACGAACGCGGTGTTCCCGCTCATGTGGTGGGCGCGGTAGTAGAGGACGGCGACGGTCGGCCCGTCCTCGGGCACCACGCGCGCCTCCCGCTCCAGCGGGCCCCACGCGGGGGCCGGGGCGGGCGGCTCGAAGCCGTGGCCGGTCAGCAGCACGGTGTCGGAGAGGAACCGGGCCAGCTGCTCCAGGTTCGCGGGCCCGCCGTGCGCGAGGTAGGCGTGCGCCTCGGCGGCTATCCCGATCGGCACGGTGGACGCGGCCATCAACTGGGCGTCCGGGGCCTGCTCACCGGTCAGCACGACGACCGGGCGGCCGGTGGCCAGCACCGCGTCCAGCCCCTCCTGCCACGCCCGTACGCCGCCGAGGAGCCGCACGACGACGAGGTCGGCGCCCTCCAGCAGCCCCGGCAGCCCGTCGAGGCCGACGCGGGAGGGGTTGGCGTACCGGTAGCTGACGGGTCCCTCGGCGGCGCGGGCGCTCAGGAGGTCGGTGTCGGACGTCGACAGGAGCAGGATCATGCTGCGTCAGGCCTTCCTCGGGGTGTCCACGCCCCGGGCGGTGTCGGAGGGTCTCCCCGGTGGCCGGTAACCGACCCGGGCACGCGGAGAAGGGAGTTCCTGACTCGCCCGGCAGCCGGTGGCGGCGGCGGCCGGACTCACAGTGGCGGGACCGCGCCGGAATCGCACCGGGCTTCCTCCCCTGTCGCCGTCTGGCGATGGCGGCCTGAACGGACCACCGCCAGCATCCTAAGCGGCGGAGAGAGGACGGGGCAGGGGGCGGGGGTGCGGCGATGATCACCCTCGGATCGCTCTCGGGGCGGGGCGTACGCGGGTCCCTCGCGGGGAGGCGCGCGCCTCCCCGGGGCGGGCGGGAGGTGCGCGCTCCGGTCCGGCCGGGCCCGCGCTGTCCCGCAGGTCACAGCCGCGGGCCCGCCACCGGGCCCGGCCCGGTCGGTATGCTCGCCGCCATGCCCGATTCCGCCCCCTCGCCCGTTTCCGCGGGCAGCGCCCCGCCACGCGCCGGAGGCGACGCCTGCCCGGGGACACTGCGGCTGCACCGGGCCGACGACGGGGCGCTGGCCCGCGTACGGATACCCGGGGGCGTGCTGACCGCGGCTCAGGCGGACGCCCTGCTGGCAGCGGCGGACCGGTTGGGGGACGGTGAGCTGCATCTCACCTCGCGGGGCAACGTCCAGCTGCGCGGCCTCGGCGCGGAGTGCGGCGGCGAACTCGCGGAGCTCCTCACGGCCGCCGGGCTGCTGCCCTCCGCCGCACACGAACGGGCCCGCAACGTCGTGGCCTCGCCGCTCGCCGGGCTGGACGGTCCACCCCCGCTCCGGGCCTGGCTGACCGGGCTGGACCGGCTGCTGTGCGGTTCGCCCGCCGCGGCCGCGCTCTCCGGCCGCTTCCTCTTCGCCCTCGACGACGGGCGCGGGGACGTGGACGCGCTGGGCGCGGACGTCACCCTGATCGCGGCGGACGACGGCTGCCTCCTGCGGATCGGGGCCGAGGACGAGGTGTTCCGGCTGCCGTCCGCCGACGAGGGCCCGCGCACCGCGCTCCGGGCCGCCGAAGCGTTCCTGCGCGCCGCCCCGGGCTCCGGCGCGTGGCGGGTACGGGACCTGCCCGATGGCGTACGGGCCGCGCTGGTCCGGACCGTGGGCGCGACGGCCGGCCCGGCGGTGCGCCGCCCCCGCCCCCGCACGGCGACGCCCCCCGCCCCGGGACGGCACGGCTCGTCGAACGCGATCAGCGTCGGCGTCCCCCTGGGGCGGCTCACCCCCGCCCAGTGGCGGCTGCTCACCGGGACGGCCCGCCGCCACGGGGGCGAACTGCGGCTCACCCCGTGGCGCGGGGTCGTCGTCCCGGGCCCGTTCGGGGGGCCGGACGACGCGGCCGAGGCGCTCGGCGCCCTCGCGGCGGCCGGACTGATCACCGCCCCCGACTCCCCGTGGACCGGTGTCGGCGCGTGCATCGGCCACCCCGGCTGCGCGAAGTCCTCCTCCGACGTGCGGGCCGAGGCGGGGGCCGCCGTCGGACCGGTCGGGCGGCTCCCTGTGTACTGGTCCGGGTGCGAACGCCGCTGCGGCCACCCCCAAGGGGAGTGGATCGACGTGGTCGCCACCCCCGACGGGCACCGCGTCTCGCACGTGCGGGGAGAGCGGCGGGACCCCCCGGAGACGGTCCGGGACGATCCGGCGGCCCTGGCGGCGGCGGTCGCCGCGGCCCGCTCGCGGTCCCCGTCCCGGTGAACCGGCCCGTGTGAACCGGCCCGCGTGAATCGGACCGTGTGATCCGGCCAGCGTGAACCGGCCCGCGTGGACCGGCCCATGTGATCCAGTCCGCGTGGACCGGCCCATGTGATCCAGTCCGCGTGATCCGGTCCCCGTGAACCGGCCCCTGTGAACCATCAGCCGAAGAAAGCGACAGCGCTGTGCACCAGTACGAGAAGGACGGACCGGCGATCTACCGCCAGTCCTTCGCCACCATCCGCGCGGAGGCGGATCTGGCCGGGCTGCCCGCCGACGTCAGCCAGGTGGCCGTCCGGATGATCCACGCCTGCGGCATGGTCGACCTGGTACGCGACCTGGCCTTCTCCCCGAACGCCGTGGCCGACGCCCGCGCCGCGCTGCGCTCCGGCGCACCGATCCTGTGCGATGTGCAGATGGTGGCCAGCGGCGTCACCCGCAGGCGGCTGCCCGCGGACAACGACGTGGTGTGCACGCTGTCCGACCCGGCCGTGCCCGCCCTGGCCGCGAAGCTGGGGACGACCCGCAGCGCGGCCGCCCTGGAGCTGTGGCGGGACCGGATGGAGGGGGCGGTGGTCGCGGTCGGCAACGCGCCGACCGCGCTGTTCCGGCTGCTGGAGATGGTCGAGGAGGGGGCCCCGCGCCCCGCCGCCGTCATCGGCGTCCCGGTCGGCTTCGTCGGCGCGGTGGAGTCCAAGGAGGCCCTGGCCGCGCACGCCTCGGGCCTGGAGCACCTGATCGTCCGGGGCAGGCGCGGCGGCAGCGCGATAGCGGCGGCGGCGCTCAACGCCATCGCCAGCGAGGAGGAGTAGTGATGAGCGAGTCCGGCGGCGACGGCCCCCTCCACGACTCCGGCGGCGACGGCTCCCTCCCCCACTCCGGGGGCGGCCCTCTCCACGACTCCGGCGGCGGCACCGGCCGCCTCTACGGCGTCGGCCTCGGCCCCGGCGACCCGGGCCTGATGACCCTGCGGGCCGTCCAAGCCATCGGCGAGGCCGAGGTGATCGCGTACCACAGCGCCCGGCACGGCCGGTCCATCGCCCGGTCCATCGCGGCGGCCCACCTGCGGCCCGACCACATCGAGGAGGCCCTGGTCTACCCGGTCACGACGGAGACCACGGACCACCCGGGCGGCTACCGGGGCGCGCTGGAGGAGTTCTACGAGAAGGCCGCGGCCCGCCTCGCCGCGCATCTCGACGCGGGCCGGACGGTGGCGGTCCTCGCCGAGGGCGACCCGATGTTCTACGGCTCGTACATGCACATGCACAAGCGGCTCGCCGACCGGTACGCGACCGAGGTCGTCCCCGGCGTCACGTCCGTCAGCGCGGCCGCGGCCCGGCTCGGCACCCCGCTCGTCGAGGGCGAGGAGATCCTGACGATCCTGCCCGGCACGCTCCCCGAGGAGGAGCTGACGGCCCGCCTCGCCGCCACCGACACCGCGGTGGTGATGAAGCTGGGCCGGACGTTCCCGGCGGTGCGCGGGGCGTTCGAGGCGTCGGGCCGGCTGGATAAGGCGCGGTACGTGGAGCGGGCCACCATGGCGGGGGAGCGTACCGGCGAACTGGCCGCGATCGACCCGGCGTCCGTCCCGTACTTCTCGGTGGCGGTGCTGCCCAGCCGGGTCGACGCACCGAGGCCCGCGGGGACGTCCCGGGAGGCTTCCGCGGGGGCCTCTACGGAGGCTTCCGCGGGGGCGTCCACGGAGGTTTCCGCAGGGGCTTCCGCGGGCGAGGTGGTGGTCGTGGGCACCGGTCCGGCGGGCCCGCTGTGGCTGACGCCGGAGACGCGGGGCGCGCTGGCCGCCGCCGACGACCTGGTCGGCTACACGACGTACCTGGACCGGGTGCCGGTCCGTCCCGGGCAGGCGCGGCACGGCTCGGACAACAAGGTGGAGTCGGAGCGGGCGGAGTTCGCGCTCGACCTGGCCCGGCGGGGCCACCGGGTCGCGGTGGTCTCGGGCGGCGACCCGGGGGTCTTCGCGATGGCGACGGCGGTGCTGGAGGCGGCGTCGCAGGACGCCCACGCGGACATCCCGGTCCGGGTCCTGCCCGGCGTCACCGCGGCGAACGCCGCCGCCGCCCGCGCAGGCGCGCCGCTCGGCCACGACTACGCGACGATCTCGCTCTCGGACCGGCTCAAGCCGTGGGAGGTCATCGCGGAACGTCTGCGCGCGGCGGCCTCGGCCGACCTGGTGCTCGCCCTGTACAACCCGGGCTCGAAGTCCCGTACGTGGCAGGTCGGCCGGGCCCGCGACCTGCTCCTGGAGTACCGCTCCCCGGACACCCCGGTGGTGCTGGGGCGGGACGTCGGCGGTCCCGCGGAGTCCGTCCGTACGGTGCGGCTGGCGGATCTCGACCCGGCGGAGGTGGACATGCGGACGCTGCTGATCGTGGGCTCGTCGCAGACCCGCTGGGTGCGGCGGGGCGGTGACGGGGACGACCGGGGCATCGTATGGACGCCGCGCCGCTACCCGGAGCCGTCGGACGCGTCCGCCCGCTGCCCGGAGACGCCGGGAGTGTCCGCCCGCTGCCCGGAGACGTCCGGAGCGGCCGCGTCCCCGGAGGCTCCGGACGCGGCCGCGTCCCCCGGGCCTTCCGCGTAGAGCCGCCGCACCCACGCCACCGCCTCGTCGGGCGTGCCGGCCACCGGCACTCCTTCCGGTACCGGTGGCCGCCGCACGACGACGACGGGGATCCCGGCCTCGCGGGCGGCGGCGAGTTTGGGGGCGGTGGCGTCGCCGCCGCTGTCCTTGGTGACGAGGACGTCGACGCGGTGACGCCGGACGAGCTCCCGCTCCCCCGCGAGGCCGAACGGCCCCCGGTCGAGCAGGACCCGCATCCGGCGGGGGTGCGGCGGCTCGGGGGCGTCGACGGACCGGACGAGGAACCACAGCGCGTCGAGGTCCGCCCCCGCGAAGGCGCCGAGCCCCGTCCGTCCGGTGGTGAGGAAGACCCGTTCGCCGAGCGACGGCAGCAGGGCGGCGGCCTCGGTCAGCGAGGCGACGGAGTGCCAGCGGTCGCCGTCCCGGGCCGTCCAGCCCGGCCGGCGCACGGCCAGCAGCGGGACCCGGGCCGACGCGGCGGCCCCGGCCGCGTTCCGGCTCATCGTCGCGGCGAAGGGGTGGGTGGCGTCGACGAGCGCGTCGACCCGGTGTTCGCGGAGCCAGGCGGCGAGCCCGTCGGGTCCCCCGAACCCGCCGACGCGCACGTCACCGGGGGGCAGCCGTGGGGCGGAGACGCGTCCGGCGAGCGAGGTGGTGACCCGGACGCCCCGGTCACCGGCAAGGCTCTCGGCCAGTCGGCGCGCCTCGGTCGTACCCCCCAGCACCAGGACATGCGTCCTGCTCCCCGGGGCAGGGCCGTGCACAGGCATCGGAACGGACTCTTCTCATGAGCGCGGGAGGCCCCCGGGACCGCTCCGGCGCCGAACAGCGAGGCGCGGAGCACCGGGACCGGGACCGGGACGGACCTGAACCCGGGACGGACCGGGACCGAGACGGACCGGGACCCGGGAAGGACCTGACCCGGGAAGGACCTGGACCTGACCCGGGACCGGAGACCGGGGACTTCCGGGTCACCCCACTCAAGCACACCAGACCGGACGGGACTCAAGCACACCGGACCGGACGGGGCGACGGCGCCGCTCAGCCCTCCTCCGCCTCCCTCTCCGTCTCCGCCCTGGTCAGGGCTTCCGTGATCATGCGGGTGGAGAAGTCGGGGTCGTCGGCGATGCGGTTGATGTGCTCGGCGAGCAGGAAGGCCGTCGCCTCCAGCGGGGTCAGCTCCGCCTCGGTCCAGTCCCCGTACTGCTTGCGCCACAGCGTGGGGCTCAGGCCGGTGCCCGCCGCGATGACCATGCCCGCCATGGTCGGGATCGCCTCGGGCCTGACGCTCATGGTCATCTGCCGCATCGTGGTGACGAGGCTGGGGACCACGTACTCGATGACGTCCTTGTCGTGCTCCTCGTGGGCCTGCCGCAGCCACGTCATATACATGTAGATGAGCGTGCACGCGCCGTCCAGCAGGTCCAGGACCCCTTCACGGCTCAACGAGGCGGTGAACTGGCGTACCAGCTCCCGCTGTTCGGGATCGGTCCGGTCCTTGCCGTCGTGGACGGTCTTGAGCCGGGAGTCGATCAGCAGCAACGCCGCACCCACGTCACCGGCGGGAGCGTTCTGAGGACCGTAGGGCGACAGCACAGCATTCCTCCTCGGGTGGCCGCGACGGGTCAGCACGGCTGGTGCGCACAGTAGGGGGGCCCGGACCGGAAGGGGGCGGGTTGGCCTCTTCGCGACGCGAAAGGGTGGTGAAGTGACCATTCAGGCAACGGTTTCCGGGTCCCCAGGACGCCTTTCGGCCGCCCGATAGGGTGTGGGCCGGACAAAGAGATCATCACGTACGGCCCACCACCGCACGTCTCGGGAGGAAGCCATGGGAACCCGCCGCACGTCCCTGCCCGGAGTGGGTGCCCAGTACGACTTCACGACCGAGACGGGTCAGCACATCTCCGTCGTCGTCCACCACGACGGCCGCCGGTTCATCGGGTTCTACGAACAGGACGACCCCGACGCGTGCCGGCTCTCCGTCCCCCTGACGACGGCCGAGGCCACCGCGCTCGCGCACCTCATCGACCCGGCGCCCATCGACGCCGTACGGACCGAGGGCATCGACCTCGTCACCGAGCACATCCCGCTCGGTTCCCGGTCTCCGTACGGCGGGCGGCAGCTCGGGGAGACGCGCGCGCGGACCCGGACCGGGGCGTCCATCGTCGCGGTGCTGCGCACGCACAGCGCACACCCGTCGCCGGAACCGGACTTCCGGCTGGCCATCGGGGACACGCTCGTCGCCGTGGGTACGCGTGAGGGCGTCGACGCGCTCTCCGAGATCATCGCGGAGGGCTGACCGTGCATGACACGACCGCGTTGCTGGTGGAGCTGGGAGCCGTCATCCTCGGGCTCGGACTCCTCGGACGGTTCGCCGGGCGGATCGGGCTCTCCCCGATCCCGCTGTACCTCCTCGCCGGGCTGGCGTTCGGGCACGGCGGGCTGATCCCGCTCGACGCCAGCGAGGAGTTCACCATGGTCGGCGCCGAGATCGGCGTCATCCTGCTGCTCCTCCTGCTGGGGCTCGAATACAGCGCCTCCGAGCTGGTCACCAGCCTGAAGACCCAATACCCCTCCGGGGCCGTGGACTTCGTCCTCAACGCGACGCCCGGGGCCGTCGCCGCGCTCCTGCTCGGCTGGGGTCCCGTCGGGGCCGTCGCGCTCGCGGGCGTCACCTGGATCTCCTCGTCCGGCGTGATCGCGAAGGTCATGACCGACCTGGGCAGGCTCGGCAACCGGGAGACCCCGGTCATCCTCGGCGTCCTCGTCATGGAGGACCTGGCGATGGCGGTCTACCTGCCGCTGCTCACCGCCATGCTCGCCGGGGTCAGCCTGGCCGGCGCCAGCCTCGCCCTGGTGATCGCGCTCGGGGCCGTGGGTGTCGTCCTCTATCTGGCGCTGCGCCACGGCCGGCTGATCAGCCGCGCGGTCTCCTCCGACAACCCGGAGATGCTGCTCCTGGTCGTCCTCGGCCTCACCGTCCTGGTCGCGGGGATCGCCCAGCAGCTCCAGGTCTCCGCCGCCGTCGGCGCGTTCCTCGTCGGCATCGCGCTCTCCGGTGAAGTCGCCGAGGGCGCGCGCAAGTTGCTGACCCCGCTGCGCGACCTGTTCGCCGCGGTGTTCTTCGTCTTCTTCGGGCTCTCCACCGACCCGGCGGACATCCCGCCGGTGCTGCTGCCCGCGGCCCTGCTCGCCGTCGTCACCACCCTCACCAAGATCGCCACGGGTTACTACGCGGCCCGCCGCGCCGGAGTCGGTCCGCGCGGGCGCTGGCGGGCGGGCGGCACCCTCGTGGCGCGCGGTGAGTTCTCCATCGTCATCGCCGGGCTCGCCGTCGCCACCGAGCCGCGCATCGGTCCCATCGCCACCGCGTACGTCCTGATCCTCGTCATCCTCGGTCCGCTCACCGCCCGTTGGACCCAGCCGCTCGCGGCGGGGATCGAGGCCCGGCGCGGCGGCGGAAAGGACGCGGGCGACCCGGCGAAGGAACCCGTCGCGAAGGAGCCCGTCGCGAAGGCCGCGCCCGAGCGGCGGCTGGGCGCGCACGACGACCTCACGCCGGAACCGGCGGGCGAAAAGCGGGAGTAGCTCCCTGCGCCCCCCACGTCACGACAGGAACCAGGGCGGGAATCACAGCGGGAACCACCGCGGGATCCCACAGCGGGATCCACGGCCGGTCGGCCGGATCGCCTTTGCGGGGCGGCTCCGACCGGCCGTCGCCGTGTCCGGAACCTTTCGCTCGGCGCGTACGGGCCACCGGTTCGGCCGTCGGCGGGAGACCCCGGCTGCTAACTTCTACACGTCTGTAGAGTTGCCTTTATTTCGGCATTGCACCGCAACGTAGGGAGATGTCATGGCTCTTTGGGATCGCATCAAGGAATCCGCGTCGTCGATGCAGACGCAGCTGGAGGCGAAGAAGAACGAGCTGAAGTCGGGGTCCTTCCGGGACGCGAGCATGGCCATGTGCGCCCTGGTCGCCGCCGCCGACGGCTCCGTCGACCCGGCCGAGCGCCAGCGCGTCGCCGGGCTCATCATGAGCAACGACGTCCTTCAGAACTTCCCCGCGGACGACCTCCAGCGGCGGTTCAACGAGTACGTCGACAAGCTCACCGCCGACTTCGACTTCGGCAAGGTCAGCATCCTCCAGGACATCGCCAAGGCGAAGAAGAAGCCCGCCGAGGCGCGTGCCGTCATCCAGATCGGGATCGTCATCGGCGGCGCCGACGGCGACTTCGACGCCACGGAGCGGGCCGTGGTGCGGGAGGCGTGCTTCGCGCTCGACCTGCCGCCGCACGAGTTCGACCTCTGAGCGAACGCCCACGAGAGCCAGTCACTTTCCGGCCTTTTCCGCTCCGCGTCTCTCTCCCCGCTCCTCTTTCTCGTTCCCGGCCCCGTATCCGGCCGCGTTCCTAAGGAGGAGGCGCGGGACCGGGGCCGGTCGAAGGCGGCCGGGGAGCGGGTCACAGCTCGGGCCGGTCGAGGGCGGCGGGAGTGGGTCACAGCTCGGACCGGTCGAGGGCGGCCGGAACGGGTCACAGCTCCTTCGCCGGCCAGTCCAGCAGCCGCGCGCCGATCACCGCCGTCTGGAGGCTGTAGCGGTGCATCGGGTCCGCCGGATCGGAGCCGGTGAGCTGGTGGATGCGCTCCAGCCGGTACGTCAACGCCCTTACGCTCAGCGCGAGTCGGCGGGCAGTCTCGGCGGCCACACAGCCCGCGTCGAAGTAGACCGCCAGGGTGTTCAGCAGCGGCTCCGCCCCGCCCCTCGCCTTCTGGAGCGGGCCCAGCTCGCTGCGCACCAGATCGGCCATCGCCTGCCGGTCCCGGGTCAGCACCGGGTAGACCAGCAGGTCCGAGGCGTACAGCACGGGGTCCCCCATCCCCAGCCGGTCCGCCAGGTCCAGCGCTTCGAGCGCCTCGTCGTACGAGTGGACCACCCCGCCCGGCCCCTTGTGCGGGCGGCCGATCGCGACCCGGCCACCGTCCGTCGCCGCGTGCGACTGCTTGGCGAAGAAGCGCAGGACGTCGGGCTGGCCGCCCGGCGCGATGCAGACGATCCGGCCGTCCTTCGTCGTCAGCAGGATCTTGCGGCCGCTGAACCGCGCCAGCAGCGCCGCCTCCACACTGCGCGGCACCGCGTCCGTCTCCGTGTACGCCTCCGGACCCGACGCCACCGCCACCGCGTGCGCCCGGGAGAGCCGCAGGCCGAAGCGGGTGGCCCGCTCCGCGAGCCGGACCAAGTCGCTCCGCCCGTACAGCAGATCGTCGATGAACTCCCGGCGTGCCGCCTCCTCCCGGCGCACCGTCAGCCGCTGCGCGCGCTCGAAGCCCTCGGCGAACGCGTCGACCGCCTGCTCCACCGCCGCCAGCACGGCGTCCGTCACGGCGGGGGAGTTTCCGGCAGCGGCGGCCGGCCAGGCGCTACGCGTCTGCGCCAGGTGCATCGTCACCAGCGCCCTCAGCTGATGGCCCGCTTCCGCCGCCTCCCGGCCCAGCGCCCGGCGCCTCTCCAGCTCCGCGCGCGTCAACCGACGCCCGGTGGTGGCGACTTCGCCCAGAATATAGGCATAGTCACCCAACATCTCCTCGGGAATCCTCGGCTCGGCCACGCCTCTCCTTCAGCCGTGCAACAGTCCGGTCATTTCCCCACGCTCGCGGGGCGGTGCCGGTGCCCGGCATCAGGAAAGCATAAAGATTGCCGGAATCCGGCAATGCGACGGGGGCGTCCGAATGACAGGATCAGGTCAGCAACACCACGGGGGAGCACGGGGGAAACACACGGGGGAGCACGGGGGAAACGGGGGAACACAGGAGCCCCCCTCGGACAATCCACGGGGGATTCGACGGGGGAACCTGAGGGGAACGACCCGGTCGCTGCGGCATGTTCCGGCAGCGCCGTAGCACCGGGCCCCGCACCTCCGCCCCGCCCTCGCGCCCGGCACGGGACGACTCGGCGCCGTCGCCGCGGGCACGGGACGCGGACGCACGAGCCGGGGACGCGCGGATGCCCGGCTCCGGTCGCGCAGACCCGTCCACTGAAGCCGACCGACCGCCCCGCGGGGCCCGATCCCCCTCACCGCCGTACGCGGGGCCCGGTAGCCGCCGCGGCCCGGCGAACGACCGGTCGGCCCCGCCGCATCATCATGCGCGGATCACCAACACTTCACACCGATCAGGAAGACTGAGAAGGCTGATCGGCAAAGCCGGGCCGCTCGCAGGAGAAGAGCCGGGCCGCTCGCAGGAGAAGACCGGGCCGGTCTCAGGAGAAGCAGGAGAAGACCGGACCGGGTGCAGGAGAAGACCGGACCGGTCGCAGGATCGGGGAACATCTCGTCGGAAGGGCCACGGCATGCTGGGCTTCGTCCCCCCTCCCCCGCAGCCGGGGCGTCCGCCCGCCTCCGGCCACATGATCGTCTGCGGTGACGACGCGCTGGCCCGACGGCTCGCGGTGGAGCTGCGGTACGTCTACGGGGAGCGGGTCACCCTGCTCCTGCCGCCCGGCCGGGACGCCAACCACCCCGAGACGCCGCTGACCCAACGGGGGCGCGCGGCGGCCCTGTTCGGCCGGATGTCGGCGGCGATGAACCGCACGGCCACCGGGGCCGGGGGCGACGGCCCGGGGGGCGGCACCGGTGACACCAACGCCGGGGTGGAGGCCGTGCGCATCATGGAGGCCCCCGAGCCGTCCGACGACGTGCTGGAGGAGGCGGGCGTCGACCGGGCGGCGGCGCTCGCGCTCGTCTACGACGACGACGAGCGCAACATCCGCGCCGCGCTGACCGCCCGCCGCCTCAACCCCCGGCTGCGCCTGGTGATCCGGCTCTACAACCGCAAGCTCGGGCAGCATCTGGAGGAGCTGCTCGACCAGGCGGCGGCCGTCGCCATGCCCGGTATCGACCCGGCGTTACTCGACGCGTCCACCACCGTCCTCTCCGACGCCGACACCGCCGCCCCCGCGCTCGCCGCCACCGCCCTCACCGGTAGCAGCAAGGTCATCCAGGCCGAGGGCCTGCTGCTGCGCGCCGCCGAGCGTCCCCCGCCCCGCCCCGGGCGGACCGCCGACCCGGGGCTGTGCACGCTCGCCCTGCTGTCCGCCACCGCCAACGACCCGGCGGGAGCGGAGGGTTCCGACAGCAGCGGGGACGACGGGCCCCGGCTGCTGCCCGACGCGAGCGCCGTGGCCGCCGCCACCGGACGGGGCACCGTCGTCCTGGAAACGATCAGCCGGGCCGATCCGGACCGCCCCGCGACCCGGATGGGCGGCCGGGGCGCCCCGCTCGCCCAGGTCTTCTCGCGCAGGCTGCGCTGGTCGGCCCTGGGGTTCGCGCTGGCCGCGGTCGCCCTGGTGATCGTCTCGGTCCTCACCACGGAGGACAGCCTGCCGCGCTCCGCCTATCTCATCCTGCTCGACCTGCTGAGCATGAACGACCCGTCGGAGGACGGTACGACGGCCCGGAAGGTCATCCAGATCTTCTCCGGGGTCGCGGGCATCCTGCTGCTCCCGCTGCTGATCGCCGCCGTCCTGGAGGCCTTCGGCACCCTGCGCACCGCGTCCTCGCTGCGCCGCCCGCCGCGCGGCCTGTCGGGTCACGTGGTGCTGCTGGGACTGGGCAAGATCGGTACGCGGGTCCTCGTACGCCTCCGCGAACTGGACATACCGGTGGTCGTGGTGGAGGAGGACCCCGACGCGCGGGGCATCCCGCTGGCCCGCTCCATGCACGTCCCGACGGTCATCGGCGACGTCACCCAGGAAGGCGTCCTGGAAGCGGCCAAGATCCGCCGGGCGCACGCCCTCCTCGCGCTCACCAGCATCGACACGACGAACCTGGAGGCGGCGCTCTACGCCCGGTCGGTGAAGCCGGACCTGCGGGTCGCCTTGCGGCTGTACGACGACGAGTTCGCCACCGCCGTCTACCGCACCCTGCGCACCGCGCACCCGCAGGCCCTGACCCGCTCCCGCTCCGTCTCCCACCTGGCCGCGCCGTCGTTCGCGGTGGCCATGATGGGCCGTCAGATCCTGGGCGCGGTCCCGGTCGAACGCAAGGTCATGCTCTTCGCGGCCCTGGAGGTGGCGGGGCACCCGCAGTTGGAGGACCACACGGTCGAGGAGGCGTTCCGGGCGGGCGCCTGGCGGATCCTGGCCATCGACGCGACCCCGCCCGCCGACCGCAACCCGGACCTCACCGCGCTCCCCCCGTACACCCCGGCCGGCGACGCGTCGGCACCCGCCCCCGGCCTGGTGTGGGAGCCGCCTCCCGGATACGTGCTCCGCGCCCAGGACCGGGTCGTGATCGCGGCCACCCGCCGGGGCCTGGCGGAACTGCTGCGACGGCAACCGGCGCCGGGTCGGCGGTAACCCCCGGCTCGGGTGACCCGAGCCGGGGGGAACTATGTCCCGGGGGGGCAAAAATCCGGGAGGAGGACCGAAGCCCGGGGCGGGCCATGCCCCGGGGGGCGAAACCTAGGGAAGGGGGGAGCCCCGGGGCAGCAGCCCGGCGGGAGCACCTACCGGAACGTGCCCATGGCTTCCCGTACCTCGTCCAGCGTCGCCTCCGCGATCGCGGAAGCCCGCTCGTTGCCCGCCCGCAGGACGGACCGCACGTACGTCAGATCCTTCGCGTACTCCGCCCGCCGGGCCCGGAAGGGGGCGAGGTGGCCGTTGACCGCGTCGGTCACCGTGCGCTTGAGGGCGGCCGCCCCGCTGTCGCCGATCTCCGCCGCGACCGCGTGCGGGTCCCGCTCCAGGCAGAGCGCGGCCAGCAGGACGAGCGAGGAGACGCCGGGCCGGTTGTCCGGGTCGTAGGTGATGCGCCGGTCTGCGTCCGTGGTCGCGCCCCTGATGAGGCGGGCCGTCTCGTCGGCGGTGGCACCGAGGGGGATGGAGTTGGCGCGGCTCTTGCTCATCTTGGTGCCGTCGGTGCCGAGGAGGAGCGGCGCGGCGGAGAGCAGGGCGTCGGGTTCCGGGAAGAGGTTCCCGTACCGCTCGTTGAAGCGGCGGGCGATCGTTCGGGTGAGTTCGAGGTGGGGCAGCTGGTCCAGGCCGACCGGGACCACGTCGCCCTTGCAGGACAGGATGTCGGCGGCCTGGTGGACCGGGGAGGTGAGCATCAGCCCGCTCACCGCCGACTGCCGGGAGTGCGCGATCTCGTCCTTGACTGTGGGGTTGCGGCCCAGTTCCGCGACGGAGACGAGGCTGAGGAAAGGCAGCAGGAGCTGGTTGAGGGCGGGGACGGCGCTGTGGTTGAAGACCGTGGACCGGGCCGGGTCGATGCCGAGCGCGAGGTGGTCCAGGAGCAGCCCGTCGGTGTACTCCCCCAGCCGCTCGGCGGTGTCCCGGTCGGTCAGGACCTGGTAGTCGGGGATGAGGATCAGGATGTCCGCGCCGAGTTCCTGAAGGCGGACCCGGTTGCGCAGGGTGCCGAAGTAGTGCCCTAGGTGGAGGGGGCCGGTGGGGCGGTCCCCGGTGAGGACCCGGAAGCGGGAGGGGTCCTGGGCCAGTCGCCGCTCCAGCTCGGCGCTGCGGCGCTCGGCGGGGACCGAGTTCGGGGTGGTGTGGCTCGGGGCAGGGGTGGGGCTCGGCGTCGGGGTGGAGCTCGGCGTCGGGGTGGATGCTGCGGAGGTCGTGGTCTTGGCCATGGTCATGATGCGTGCCTGTCCTCGCGTGGGTGGATGCGTGGAGGACGGCCCCTGAGGTGGCGCGGTGCCTCGCCTCCGTACCCGGCCGGTCAGCAGGGACGAGGGTCGTGAGGAGGCAGCGAAAAGGGCCGTCCGGATCGAACGGCCCTGGTTCCGCGCAGATACTCCGGCCGCTCCTAGGAGGAGCGCCACCAGTTTCGGCACGGGACGGAGGTCATGCACCGAGTGTAGGTACGTGTGCGGGCACGGGCGAACGAAATAGGCGGATCGGAACAGGGTGAAGGGCCAGAACAGGCCGGACTGACGGAACAAGCCAGAGGTCCGGCACAGGCCGGACTGACGGAACAGGCCGCCGGTCCGGAACAGGCCGCCGGTCCGGAGCACGCTGTCGGCCCGGAGTCCGGAGTAGGCCGCCGGTCCGGAATAGGTCGGAGGAGGGTCCCGTTGTAGGATGTAGTTCAACGTTCAACCAAATGGCTCGGGGTTCGGCCCCACGGCCGGGAACCGCTCCGCAGCCGGGGTTCAGAAACCCGGCCCCAGGAAGAGGAAGCAGGAAGGCGGACGTCATGCAGTTCGGGATCTTCACCGTCGGGGACCTCACGACCGACCCGACCACCGGCCGCACCCCCACCGAGAACGAGCGGATCAAGGCGACCCTGACCATCGCGCAGAAGGCCGAAGAGGTCGGCCTGGACGTCTTCGCGACCGGCGAGCACCACAACCCGCCGTTCGTCCCGTCCTCCCCGACGACGACGCTCGGCTACATCGCCGCCCGCACCGAGAACCTGATCCTGTCCACGTCCACCACCCTGATCACCACCAACGACCCGGTGAAGATCGCCGAGGACTACGCCACCCTCCAGCACCTCGCCGACGGCCGCGTCGACCTGATGATGGGCCGTGGCAACACCGGACCGGTCTACCCCTGGTTCGGCAAGGACATCCGCCAGGGCATCCCGATGGCCATCGAGAACTACGCCCTGCTGCACCGGCTGTGGCGCGAGGACGTCGTCGACTGGGAGGGCACGTTCCGTACCCCGCTCCAGTCCTTCACCGCCACCCCGCGCCCGCTGGACGGCGTCCCGCCGTTCGTCTGGCACGGCTCCATCCGCTCCCCGGAGATCGCGGAACAGGCCGCTTACTACGGTGACGGGTTCTTCCACAACAACATCTTCTGGCCCATGGAGCACACGAAGAAAATGGTCTCCCTCTACCGGCGGCGCTACGCCCACTACGGGCACGGCACCGCCGAACAGGCCATCGTCGGGCTCGGCGGCCAGGTCTTCATGCGGAAGAACTCCCAGGACGCGGTACGGGAGTTCCGCCCGTACTTCGACAACGCCCCGGTCTACGGCCACGGCCCGTCCCTGGAGGACTTCAGCCGCGAGACCCCGCTGACCGTGGGGTCGCCGCAGGAGGTCATCGAGCGGACGCTGACGTTCCGGGACGCCGTGGGCGACTACCAGCGGCAGCTGTTCCTGATGGACCACGCGGGGCTCCCGCTGAAGACGGTCCTGGAGCAGCTCGACATCCTCGGCGAGGAGGTCGTGCCCGTGCTGCGCAAGGAGTTCGCCAACCTGCGGCCGGCCGGGGTGCCGGAGACCGCGCCCGTCCACCCGGCGGTGACCGCCGCCCGCACCACTGAGCAGTAACGAGCAGTAACCGAGCAAGAGGAGGTCCGGCCCGATGTCCGCCCCCACCACCCCCCTGCGCGTCGTCGCCGTCTCGGCCGGGCTCAGCCAGCCGTCCTCCACCCGGCTGCTCGCCGACCGGCTGGCCGCCGCCACCCGCGAACGGCTCCTGGCCGAGCAGAACCCGCCGTCGGCCGACCGGAACCGGAGCGCTGGGGTCCAGGGCCTCGAGGACCCGGTCGCCGAGGTCCAGGTCTCCGAGGCCCAGATCAGCGAGGTCCAGGTCATCGAGCTGCGCGACCTCGCCGTGGACATCGCGAACCACCTGGTCAGCGGTTTCCCGTCGGCCCGACTACGGGAAGCGATCGACGCGGTGACAGCGGCGGACGGGCTGATCGCCGTGACACCCGTCTTCACCGCCTCGTACAACGGTCTGTTCAAGTCCTTCTTCGACCTGATCGACAACACCGCACTGACCGGCAAGCCCGTCGTCATCGCCGCGACCGGCGGCACGGCTCGGCATTCGCTGGTCCTGGAGCACGCGCTGCGCCCGCTCTTCGCCTACCTGCGGGCCGTCACCGTACCGACCTCCGTCTACGCCGCCTCCGAGGACTGGGGCTCCGGGGGCGACGAGTACACCGAGGGCCTGCCGTCCCGCATCCGGCGCGCGGGCGGCGAACTGGCCTCGGCGATGCTGGGTCGCACGGTCTCCGGCGCCTCGCGCACACCGGGCCTGGACGACGGGGAGGACGCGGTCGTCCCCTTCGAGCAACAGCTCGCGGAGCTGCGGCCGCGCTGAGTCGGCCGGGCACCGACCGAACCTATTGTCCGCTTTGACTACAGTGAAGACGGACGCTGTACCGAGCCGAGTGACCTGGACGAAGTGACCGGTGTGACCACCGGTATCACCGGAGTGAGCTGGAGGCAGACATGGGCAGGATCGTCGTGGGCGTGGACGGATCCGACGCATCGATCAAGGCACTGCACTGGGCGGTACGCCAGGCCGAGCTGACCGGCGCCACCGTGGAGGCGGTGAACAGCTGGGAGTACCCCGCGACCAGCTGGGCCTCGATGATGCCGGGCATGCCGGAGGACTTCGACCCGCAGACCCTGGCCACGGTCTCGCTGAACGAGGCTCTGGAAGAAGCCCTCGGCGGGGAGGGCGCGGCCGCCGTCAGCAAGATCGTGGTCATCGGCAACCCGGCGCAGGCCCTCCTGGACCGCGCGCAGGGCGCCGACCTGCTCGTCGTGGGCGCGCGCGGCCACACCGGTTTCAAGGCCACCCTGCTCGGTTCCGTCAGCCTGCACGTCACCCAGCACGCACCGTGCCCGGTGACGGTCGTACGCGACTGAGACGCCGAGCGGTACGGACGGCCCGGCCGGGCCCGGCGACCGAGGCGACGACGGTACGCGGGTGAGGTGCCGGGCCCGTACGGGCCACACGACTGCGGCGCCGGGTCCGTACGGGACGGGCGTGAGGCGACGGGTCCGTACGGGACGGGCGTAAGGCAGCGGCGGACTCTGACCGCAGCGGTGTCCGACAGGACCTTTCGGCAGGTCAGGGGTGGGCGCCCGGATAAGCGGGGGCCGTTGTCAGTGGGGGCTCCTATCGTGTGGGCATGACCCCAGCTCTGTTCGGGCGCGACCACCCCTCAGGCGTCCTCCGTGCGGAGATCGCGCGGGCGACGGACAGCCACGGCGGTCTCGTGCTCGTCACGGGCGAGGCCGGGATCGGCAAGACCACCCTCGTCACCGACGCCGCGCACGAGGCCCGTCGTCGCGGTGCGCTGGTGGTCGGCGGCTCGTGCTGGGACTCCGACAGCACCCCGGGCTACTGGCCCTGGGTGCAGGTGCTGCGCGCCCTGCGCCGGTCCGCCACGGCGGCGGAGTGGGCAGCGGCCCAGGAGGCCTCGGACGGCAGGCTCGGCGTGCTCCTCGGCGACCCGGGCGCGGGCACACACGGCTCCCCTGTCCCTCACGGGAACGCGGAACCCCTGACAACGGGGCCCGGGGCGGGCCCCGGACCGGGGACCGGAGCCGGCCCCGCCACGCCAGCCGGGACGCCAGCCGGGATAGCAGCCGGGTCAGGGGCGGTGGTCGGCCTCGGAGCGAGTGCCGGGCCAGGGGCGGCTGCTGCGTCGGGGGCGGGAATCGGGGCCGTGGAAGGCGTCGGGGCCGTGGAGGTCATCGGGGCGGGTGCCGTCCTCGGGTCGGGTGGCGTGGAGGGCGTCGAGGCGTTCGGGCTGTTCGACGCGGTGACCACCGCCCTCGTCACGATCTCCCAGAGCAGGCCGCTGGTGGTCGTCCTCGACGATCTGCACAGCGCCGACCCGGCCTCGCTGCGCCTGCTCGAATTCGCCGCCCAGCACGCCTGGTTCGAGCGGCTGCTGCTCGTCGGCACCTACCGGGACGTCGAGGTGGACGCCCCCGGTCACCCGCTCCAGGCCCTGATCCTCCCGCTGGTCTCCCGCGCCTCGACGACACTCACCCTGACCGGCCTCGGCCGGGCGGAGGTGGGCGCGCTGATGACCGTGACGACCGGCCGCGAGCCCGCGCCCGCGCTGATCGACGAGGTGCACCGGCGGACCGGCGGCAACCCCTTCTTCGTCGAGCAGACCGCCCGGCTCTGGCACAGCGGAAGCCCGGTCTCCACCATCCCGCCCGGCGTGCGGGAAGCGGTCCGGCAGCGGCTCGCCCTGCTGCCGGACCCGGTCGTCTCGCTGCTGACGGCCGCCGCGGTGCTCGGCCGGGAGTTCCGCCGCCAGGTGCTGGCCGTGGTGCACGGGGCGCCGGTCGCCCACGTCGACCGGCTGCTGGAGTCGGCGGTCGTCGCCCGTGTCGTCGTCCCCCGCCCGTCCGGGCAGTACGCCTTCGCCCACGACCTGCTGCGCGAGACGTTGTACGCCTCCCTGGGCGACGAGGAGGCCCGCCGCCACCACGCCGACGTCGTACGGGCCCTGGACGCCCACGGAGGTTTCGACGCCGCGGTGCACCCCGGCGACCTCGCCCGGCACGCCCATCTGTCGGGCGGTGAGCTGGAGCGCGACCGCCGGATCGACCTGCTCCTGGCCGCCGCCCGGGACGCGTCGGGGCGGCTGGCCGAGGAAGAGGCCCTCAGTCACTACCGACGCGCCCTCACCGTCGCGGACACGGCCGACGAGGGCCCCGACCCCCGGCGCACGGCACTGATCTGTCTGGACCTCGCCGGGCAGCTCCGGCACGCCGGGGAGGAGGCCGAGGCGCGGCGGCACCTGGACCGCGCGGTCGACCTGGCCCGGGAGCTGGACGAACCGGAGCTGCTGGCCCGGGTGGCGATCACCCTCTACCGCGACGGGTCGCTGGGCGGCCGTGACGCCTCGGCGGGCGGTCTCCTCGCCGAAGCGCACCGCAGGATCACCGGCAAGGAGGGCCAGGACGGCGTCTCCGACGACCGGCTCGCCCAGGAGCTGGCCATCCACATCATGGCGCTGGCGCGGAGCGGATCGGACGACGAGGCCCTCGCCTTCTCGCTCTGGGCCCGCCACGACTCCGTCTGGGGTCTCGGCTCGGCGGTCGAGCGGATCGGGCTGACCGACGAGATGACCGTCGTCGGCCGCCGCACCCAGCACCAGGACATGGAGCTCCACGCGACGTCCATGCGGTGGGTGGCCCTGCTGGAGCTGGGCGACCCAACCTTCCTCGACCAGTTCCGGGCGTTCGTCCGGCTCGCCGAACGCACCGACCTGCCCCGCTTCGCCCTGAGCGTCGCCGTCGACAGCAGCCTCATCGCCTCGCTCCAGGGCCGGTTCGCCGAGGCGGCCGCCGCGCTCGACGACGACTCGCTCGACCCGGACAACAACGACCACGCGGCGTTCGGCTTCATGGGACACCACCTGCACTGGGCCCTGCACCTGATCCAGGGGCACTTCGCCGAAGCCGAGGAGGTCCTCGCCGGGCTTCCGAGCCGCGGATACCCGCACCCCGCGCTGCTGGACGCGGTCACCGCGGTGGAGCAGGGCGACGCCACGCCGGGCCTTCGGCTGGTCGCGGAGCACGAGGAGCGCGCCGCCCCCTACCCGCGGGCGTTCATGCCGCTCTGGCTGCGGCTCCTCGCCCAGACGGCCGCGGCCACCGGCGACCCGCGTCTCATCGCCCGCGCGGAGGACGAACTCACCCCCTACACCGGCCAGTGGGTCGTCTCCCTGTACGGCTGCGACATCGGCGGTCCCGTGGACCTCTGGCTCGGGATGCTCGCCGCCGCCCGCGCCGACCGGGACGAGGCGGTGGCGGCGCTCACCGAGGCCGCCGCCTCGGCGGACCGGCTCGGCGCCCGCCCCTGGGCCGTACGCGCCCGCCTGCACCTGGCCCGCACCCTGCTCGCCCACGCCGACACGAACGGTGCGGACGACGCCCGTCAGGCACGTCGGCTCCTCACCGCCGTGGTGCGGGAGGCGAAAGAACTGGGGCTGGACCACCTGGCCGCCGAGGCCGCCACCCTCCTCGGGCGCCCCGATGCTCACGCTCCCATCACCCCCGAGACGCCCGTCCCACCCACCACTGTCCTCGGCCCGATCGGCCCCATCCTGTCCAACGTCTCCGCCCTGTCCGACTCCGCCATGCTGTCCAACGCCTGCGCCGATCCCGGTGCCCCCGCCGGGACCCCCTTCACCGCCGAGGACCACCCCGGGGAGCGAGACCCCGGCCCCACCCCCGAGCCGCATTCGGCGTCAGGGGAGGAACCGGAGTCAGGACCGCCCCCACAGCAAGCACCCGCACCGGAGGCGAGACCGGCACCGAACTCAGCGCCGGGGCCGGATGCCGAGCCAGGTCCAAGGCCAAGCCCCGAGTCAGGGCCGGGGTCAGGGCCAGCGCCGGAGAACGGGCCGGGGCGCGGCGTCGGGGCGTCTCCCTCGCCCACCGCCGAGTTCCGCCGGAACGGGCCGGTTTGGCAGCTGTGTTGGGACGGGGTCACCGTGCACGTACCGGATGCCAAGGGCCTGCGCGACCTGCACAGCCTCCTCGGGCAGCCCGGCGCCGACATCCCGGCCGCCCACCTGCTCGCGCCGGAGGGCGGAGGGCTGGTCGTCGCCGCCGGGCAGCTCGGCGGCGACCCGGTGCTGGACGAGGAGGCCAAGCGCCAGTACAAGCGACATCTGGACCGGCTGGACGCCGAGATAGACCGAGCCGCGGCCCGGGACGACGTCCGGCTCGTCGAGAAGTACGACCGGGAACGTCAAGCCCTCCTCGACGAACTCCGCACCGCCGCCGGTCTCGGCGGCCGCACCCGCCGCCTGGGCGACCAGACCGAGCGGGCCCGCAAGACGGTCACCGCCCGGATCCGCGACACCCTGCGCAAACTGGACGCCCTTCACCCCGCCCTGGCGGACCACCTCAAGGCGTCCGTGACGACGGGAACGACCTGCGCCTACCGCCCCGCCCACACCCCGCGCTGGCGACTCTGACCCGCAAGCACCGCACCCCCGGACGGATCCAGCCGGACGTTCAGCGGCGGAGGGCCGGGCGCTAAGCCCGAACCGCGCCCCCGGGCGGATCCGTCCGGGCGGGGCGAGCCGCCCCTCCCCGGCCCCGCCATCAGCCGCCCCCCTCCACCTTCGCCGGGCCGGGCCGCACCGGCCGACCGGCCGGTCCCGGGCGTCGTCGGTCACTTGCGGTTGTAGAGCCGCATCGTCGCCGCACCGAAGACCACCAGGAACACGGCGGACCAGCCCAGCGTCCAAGCGGTGTCCGCGGCGGGCCAGTTGCCCGCCATCAGCTCGCGCACCGCCGTGGCGAGGTGGGTGACCGGGCTGTTGTTCACGAAGGCCTGGAGCCAGCCCGGCATCGTCCCCGGATCGACGAAGACGTTGCTGAGGAAGGTCAGCGGGAAGATCACCATCATGCTGACGCCCATGACGGACTTCTCGGTCCGCAGCAGCAGGCCGAACATCGTCCAGATCCAGGAGAACGCGAACGAGAACAACACCAGCAGACCGACCCCGGCGAGCACACCGATGGCGCCGCCCTGCGGGCGGAACCCGATGATCATGCCGACGGCGAGCATCACCGCGGACGCCAGCAGATAGCGCAGGACGTCACCGAGCAGATAGCCGACCATCGGTGCGGGTCGCCAGATCGGCAGGGTACGGAACCGGTCGAAGACGCCCTTGGCGATGTCGGTGTTGACCGCGATCCCCGTGTACATCGTGATCATCACGACGCTCATCACCATGATGCCGGGCAGCAGGAACTGGATGTACTCCTGCGTGGAGCCCGCCAGAGCCCCGCCGAAGAGATACGTGTACATCAGGACCAGCATGATCGGGAAAGCGGTGACGTCGAAGAGCTGTTCCGGCACATGCTTGATCTTCAGCATGGCGCGCCAGCCGAAGGTCACCGACGCAGACAGGGCGCTGGGCCTCGGCGGGCGGTCGTGGCCCACCAGGAGCGCGGAGAGCCTCTCCCGGTCCGGATCGGCCAGCGCGATGTCTTCCAGCTCCGTCTTGGCGGTCGCGGTGCTCATGCCGCCACTCCCTTCTTGTCCGTGAGTGCGAGGAAGACCTCGTCGAGGCTGGGCTGTCCCAGCGAGAAGTTGTCGACCGTGATGCCGCACCGGGCCAGCTCGGCGAGAGCCCGTCCGGCCTGTTCCGAGGCGCCCTGCTCGGTGCTGTGCCCGTCGACCCGGGCGGTCAGGGCCACCGGGTCCGCGTCCAGCTGGACCACCGCGTCCAGCGCGGACGCCAGGATCTGCTGGGCCTCGGCCCGCTGGTCGGCGTCCCGCAGCCGCAGGTGGACGGTGCCGGATCCGACGGAGGCCTTCAGCTCGCCCTTGGTGCCCTCGGCGATGACCCTGCCGTGGTCGATGACGGCGATACGGGAGGCCAGTTGGTCGGCCTCGTCCAGATACTGGGTGGTGAGGAGGACCGTGGTGCCGTGGGCGACGACCGCCCGCACGATGTCCCACACCTGGTTGCGGCTGCGGGGGTCGAGTCCGGTGGTCGGCTCGTCCAGGAACAGCACGTCGGGGGTGTTGAGGATGGACGCGGCGATGTCGATACGCCGCCGCATACCACCGGAGTAGTTCTTCACCTGCTTCCCCGCGGCCTCGCTCAGCCCGAATCCTTCGAGCAGCTGGGCCGCCCGGTCGCGGGACGCGGGCTTGGAGTGCCCGAGGAGACGGCTCAGCAGAACGAGGTTCTCCGCACCCGTTAGGTCCTCGTCCACCGAGGCGTACTGCCCGGTCAGACTGACCCGGCTGCGGACCGCGTCGGCGTCCTTCACCACGTCCTTGCCGAACACCCGGGCCGTTCCGCCGTCGGGCCGCAGCAAGGTCGCCAGCATGCGGACGGTGGTGGTCTTCCCCGCTCCGTTGGGTCCGAGGACGCCGTAGACGGTGCCGGTCGGGACGGCCAGGTCGACGCCGTCCACCGCGCGGTTGTCGCCGAAGACCTTCACCAGCCCCGCGGTCTCGATGGCCAGTTCAGTACTCATGATCCATTCCTTGGAGGTCGTCTGTTCAGGGTGCGATGCGCTTCGGCCCGGTGTGCCGGGGTCAGGAGACGTAGGGGCGGGTGGCCCGTGCCTCGCGCAGCGCCCAGCCCCACCAGCCGAGCTGGTCGAGCATCAGTCCCACGGCACGGTCCCGTCCGCCGTCCCCGGGCCGGCCTTCCAGCGGCTGCTGGAGGAAGTCGAGGGCGACCCCGTTTCTCAGGGTCACCGTGTGCAGCTCGGTGAAGACCGAGCGCAGCTGCTCCACCGCGTACAGCCCGGCGGAGCCGTGTCCGTAACTCACGAACGCGACCGGCTTGGTCTGCCACTCGTCGTAGGCGAAGTCGATGGCCTGTTTCAGCGAGGCGGGAAACGAGCGGTTGTACTCCGGGGTGATCACGACATAGGCCTCGGCCTCGGCGATCGCCTCGGTGAACTCCGTCATCTGTTCCGTGGCCCGCCCGGGGTAGTGCACGGGGAAGTCGAACGCGGCGAGATCCAGGACGGCGAGCTCCAGCTCCGTCCGGCCCCGGGCCCGTTCCAAAAACCAGCGGCCGACCGCGTCGCCGATCCGCCCCTCGCGCGTACTGCCGATGATCACGGCGACCCGCAGCGGATCGCCGGTGCCCGCGATGCCACCGTCACCACTGCTGCTGCCCGCGTCCTCATCGATCCCGTCGTCCGTGATCACTCGCTCCTCCTCCCGCTTTCCTCACCCTGTGGGCGCGAGACGGCGAGGCGCGGCCGCCAGATTGAATCTGGCGGCCGCGCTCGTGCACGAGCGGGCCGGACGCGGAGCCTCGCACGGCAGGCTCCGGGCCCTCAGGTCCCGGCTCCCGGCCCTCAGGTCTCCCGGCTGTAGAGCGTGTAGAACGTGACGACGAGGACGCCCGCGCCCACCGCCAGCCCCAGCCCGGCCGACCGCAGCACACTGGTGTCGGTGAGGCTCACCAGAAAGCCGATCGCAGAAGCGGTGAGCGCTCCGTACGCCACCGCCCGCAGCACGAGCGGCAGGGACCGCTGGGTCCGGCCCAGCGCAAAGCAGAGCGCTGCCAGGGCGGCGCCCGAGACGAGGCCGAGCAGAACCTGCCCGCCGGTGCTGGGGCCGCCGTCGCGGCGGATGAAGGCCGCGTAGAAGCCGTAGATCACACCGAGCACCAATGGCAGCGCCCAGGCGAGCGTGGTGCGGCGGCGGGGCCGTGCGTGCGCCCGGGGGGTCCTCCGGCCGGGCATGGCTGCGTGTGTGGCCATCGCGGACAGCTCCTTCCGTCGCCCCCCGTCCCTCCAGAGCACACCCGCCCGCACCGCCCGGCAACTCGAATGGCCTACGGTCCGGAGCGGGCCGACTCCGTACGGGATTCCCTGGTGGGGTGCGGACCCTTCATTCAGCGATCTCAGCGACCTCGACTGCCCTCTCGGCGGTCCTGCTCGTGCTGCTCGCCGTCCTGGTGCCGTTCAGCGCGCTCTCCGCCTGGGTCGACCTGGAGATCGACGACACCGACCGGTACGTCGCCGCCGTCTCCCCGCTCTCCTCCGACCCGGCGGTGCGGTCCACCGTCACGGAGGTGATCACCGAAGAGGCGATGAGCCAGATCGATCTCGGGCCGCTCCAGGACACGGTCCGGGACTTCCTGCACGAGACCGTGCGTTCCTTCACGACCACCACGGCCTTCGGTAAAGCCTGGGACACCGCGAACCGAGGCGCCCACGGCGTGGTGGAGGACGCGCTGAACGGTGACGGCGGCCAGTCCGTGCGCATCGATCTGGCACCGGTCATCGACCAGGTCAAGCAGGAACTCGTGCGCGACGGGGTGCCGTTCGCCGACCGGATCCCGGTCCAGCGGACGGAGATCACCGTGCTAGGCCCCGACCAGGCCGACAGCCTCAGGGCCTCCTTGCGGTGGCTGCGCTACTGCAGCATCTGGCCCGCGGTGGCCACCGTGGTGCTCCTCGTCCTGGTGGTGGGCCTCGCCACGGTACGGCGTGGGGCGCGGAGAGGGCTGTGGGTCACCGCGGTGGTGGGCGGCGGACTGGCGCTCGGTGCGATCGTGCTCCGGATCGTGGTCGCGGTCGGCCGGAGCCGGGCGCTGGAGGAGGCACCGGGTCAGGACCGTGACGCGGCCGCCGCGGTCGTCGACGCCCTGACCGCTTCGCTGCGGACCACGGTGTGGGTGGTGCTGGCCGCCGGTGCTGTCCTGCTCGTCGGCGCGCTGCTCACCCGTCTCCTCCTGGGACGCCGAAAGCCTCGGCCCACCGCCACGCGGAGCTGACACGGGGTACGGAAACGGAGTCGGGCGGCTGTTTCACGTGAAACAGCCGCCGAGGCGAAGGGCCCCCGCCGCCATGCTCCTCAGCGCTCCGATCGCTGCTCCGGAGTGCCCGGTCACTGCTCCGGCGGGCGTCCCTGAAGGCGTTCCATCTCGCGGCGGTCGCGCTTGGTGGGGCGACCCGCGCCCCGGTCCCGTACGGGGACCTGGATCGCCAGCTCACGCGGAGGCGGAGGCGGACTGTTGTCGATGTAGCACTCCACGGCCACCGGGGGCCCGACGCGCTTCTTCACGATCTTCGAGACGACGACCACCCGGTCCCGCCCCGCGTGCCGCAGCCGTACCTCGTCGCCGACGCGGACGATCTGGGCGGGCTTGGCCCGCTCCCCGCCGACCTTCACATGCCCCGCCCGGCAGGCGGCGGCCGCCTGGGAGCGGGTCTTCGTCAGCCGGACCGACCAGATCCACGCGTCGACCCGGACGCTCCCCGCCGCCTGTGGTGCGTCACCGGAAACCATGGGTCCGACTGTAATGCGACGCGCTCGCTCCGGTAGGGCGTCCGCATCCTCCCCCGGTGCGGAACGCCCACGCGAAGGCGGACCCGGCTTCGCGCCGAGTCCGCCTCCAGGGCCTTCCCGAGTCTCCGCACGTCTCCGGAGGCCGCCGGTGTCCCCGGCCCCCTGTCGCCCCCTCTCGACAGAGGCCGGATCACACGCCGATGTCGCGCCCGTCCTTGCGCCAGACGGCGACGACGGAGGGGCGAACGATCTTGCCGGGTCCATCCGGCCAGCTGCTCGCGGGCTTGTCCACGGTCGCGCCGTCGACCTCGCCCGGGTGCTGGACGGCGACCAGGACGCGGCGGTCCTGGATGACGGGACCGCAGGTCTCCGCTCCGGTCGGCACGGTCAGGAACTGCTTCAGCTCGCCCCGTCGGTCACCCTGCGTCGCCACGCCGAACAGGCCGTCGTGGGATCCGAGTTGGTTACCGTCGGTCGAGATCCACAGGTTGCCGTACGCGTCGAACGCCACGTTGTCGGGACAGGAGATGGGGCTGACGCTCTCCTTGGGGAAGCCGGCGAAGTACGTCGCCGGGTCGTCCGGATCGCCCGCGACGAGGAAGAGCCGCCAGGCGAACCCGTCGCTCGTCGGGTCGTCCCAGTTCTCCGCGAGCTCCAGGATCTGACCGTGCTTGTTGGCGTTGCGCGGGTTGGCCTCGTCCGCCCCAGGTTTGCCCGCCTTGCCCCGGTCGGTGTTGTTGGTGAGCGCCACGTAGACCCGGCCGGTGCGCGGGGAGGGCTCGATGTCCTCGGGGCGGTCCATCTTGGTCGCGCCGACCTTGTCACCGGCCGCACGGGTGTAGACGTACACCTCCTCGGCGGTCATGCCGGGGACGTGCGAGGTGGTGCCGGTGGCCAGCGGGATCCAGACGCCGCTGCCGTCGAACTCACCGTCGGCGGGAAGCTTTCCGGTGCCGTCGATCTCCGTGGCCGGGGAGTCGCCGGTCAGCTTGGCGACATACAGCGTGCCCTCGTCCAGCAGCGTCAGGTTGTGCTCACGGGCGGCCCGCGAGTTGCCCTTCTTCATCCGCTTGCTGGAGACGAACTTGTAGAAGTAGTCGAACCTCTCGTCGTCGCCCATGTAGACGACCGGGCGGCCGTCCGCGGTCAGCCGGGGCTGGGCCGCCTCGTGCTTGAACCGGCCCAGCGCGGTCCGCTTGCGCGGGGTGGAGTCCGGGTCGTACGGGTCGAGTTCGACGACCCAGCCGAAGCGGTTGGCCTCGTTGGGCTCCTTCGCCAGGTCGAACCGGCGGTCGAACCGCTCCCACTTGCGCTCGGTAGCGCTGGTGCCGATCCCGTACCGCTTGTGCATGGCGGTGGTGCCGTTGGCGAAGTACTGGTTGAAGTTCTCCTCACCGTGCAGCGTGGTGCCCCAAGGGGTCGTACCACCGGCGCAGTTGTTGAGGGTGCCGAGCACCTTGCGGCCAGAGCGATCGGCGGACGTCCGCAGCAGGGTGCTGCCCGCGGCAGGTCCGGTGAGGCGGAATTCACTCGTGACGGTGAGACGGCGGTTCAGCGGGTGACGGCTGACCGCTCCCAGCTTGCCGGTGCGGTGCTCCTCCTGGACGACGACCACAGACAGTCCGTGCGCGGCCCAGGCGATCTCCACCTGCTCGCGGGTCGGGTTGGCCGGATCGTAGCCACGGAACATGATCACCTCGTCCGTGTACTCATGGTTGGCGACCAGGACCTGACGGCCGCGCTCCCCGCGCAGCGGCAGCAGGGAGAGGAAGTCGTTGTTGTAACCGAACTGGCCCGCCTGCGCCTTCGCGGTCTGCTTGTCCGGGTCGAACGCGGGCGCCCCGCGCAGGATCGGGTCGCCCCACCGGATCACCACGTTCTGGGCGTAGCCGTCGGGGACGGTCACCTTGTCGTTCGTGTTCGGCGCGACCGGCGCGAACCGCAGGCCGCGGGCGCCGGAGGAGCCCGGTTTCTGCGGCGGCCAGGGTTTACCGTGGCCGTGTCCGGCGAGCGCCGCGGCCTCCGCCTGCGGGGCGTTCGGGCCGGTCAACGCGGCCGCGCCGGCGGCGGAGGCGACGGTGACCACGGCGGCGGCGCGCATCATCGAGCGGCGGGACAGCGCACCGGCGATGATGTCACCGGCGTACGCGTTGTCACTGGTGTTGGGCGTCTCCTTGAAGCAGGCGTCCCCGCAGCGGAAGCGGCAGGTCAGCGCGGAACGCCCACCCGGATGCGAGCTGATGAGCGGCAGCAGATTACGCACGTGGATTCCCTCCGTCTATGTACTCGTGCGTGACGGTAGGGGCGGCTCCACGCGACCCGAGGGACTTCCGATGAACAGAGGGTGAAGTCCGGACCACCGCTGTTTCCGCGAGGTGGTCCGGTGGACACGGCCTGAGACGGACCACGGGCACGCTCGGGGATCACTGTCGGCTCGGTTGACGCGGGGGTGGGCCGCACCGGCGAACGGCCGGATCCGGCCGCTAACCTTACGTATCCGTCCTGGCCAGGGATGAATTCCTCCAGGTCGGACATTCACCGCACCCAACTCATGCGAAAGGCCTCGCCCATGGGCATTCGGAGCTTGCTGCGCAAGGTGTTCGGCCGCACGGAGCAGGACGAGCCGGCCACGGCCACCGTCCCGCCCCAGGCCGAGCGCACCCAGCCCAAGGAGGCGGAGCAGGAGACCACTTCGGCGGCCGGGTCCGCGGCGGAACCGGAGGAGCCGAAGGCGTCCATCCCGGCCCCGGCCTCGCCGGCGTCCCCCGCCACCCCGGCCGCCCCCTCCGCCGCGGACACCGGCGGCGGCTCCGCGGAGCGCGGCGGCTCGCGCGCCGCCGACCTGGTGGCGGAGGCCTTCGACAAGGCCGCCGCCCCGGCCAGGCCGACGCCGACCGTCCCCGCGCAGGGCTCCGCCCCGGCGGCAACACCGGAGGGACGCTCGGAGGGGACCACGCCCGAGGCGACGAAGCCGACGGAGTCCGCGGCTCCGGTCCCGGCCGCAGCGGCTCCGGAGGCGATCACGATCGACTTCGACCTCGACGAGGCCCCGGTCTCCGTGCCTGCCCAGAAGCCGGAGCCGAAGCCGGAGCCGGAGGCCACACGCGCGGCCCCGTCGGAAGCCGGGCCCGAAGCCGGGCCGGCGCCCGCCTCACCGGCCGAGCCGGAGATCCGGGACTCGTCCGGGCGGGAGCCCGCACCCGCGCCGGAAGCGGCCGTCGCGCCCGTGCCCTCGCCCGTTCCGATGCCGGAGCCCGCGGCCACCGTGGACGCTCCCGTCGCGGAAGCCCCGGAGGCCGCGCCCGAGACCGACAAGACCCCTGAGACTCCCAAAACCCCGCAGGCCCCGCAGGCCCCTGAGGCCCCCCAGGCAGCGACAGCCACCCCGGCCGCCGCCCAGTCCGCCGAGATCACCGAGTCCGCTGGGACGGAGCCCGAAAGCCTCGGCACCACCGGACCCGAGACCGCCGTCTCCGGCGCCGCTGACGCCCCTGTCGTCGCTCCCGCAGCCGCCCCCGGCAAGCCCGCCACCACCCTCGCGCGGGTCCGGTCACGGGCCCCCCGGCTCGTCGCCCCGTACAAGACGGCGCAGGCGGCGCTCAAGGCGCACGGGCTGACCGGGCTGCGCGCCCGCGTCTACCTGGTGCTCGACCGCTCCGGCTCGATGCGGCCGTTCTACAAGGACGGCAGCGCCCAGCACCTGGGCGACCGGACGCTCGCGCTCGCCGCGCACCTGGACGAGGACGCCAGCGTGTCCGTCGTCTTCTTCTCGACCGACATCGACGGCACCGGCACGATCGAGCTGTCCGGCCACGAGGGCCGCGTCGACGAGTTGAACGCCGGGCTCGGCCGCCTGGGCCGGACGCACTACCACCGCGCGATCGAAGAGGTCGTCGCCCAGCACGAGAAGGCGGGGGCCACCGGTCCGGCGCTCGTGATCTTCCAGACGGACGGTCCGCCGGACGCCAAGCAGGCCGCCCGTCAGGCGCTCGCGGAGGCCGCGCGGCTGCCGCTGTACTTCCAGTTCGTCGCCTTCGGCGAGCAGGACGGGAAGGGCTTCGACTTCCTGCGGAGGCTGAACCTTCCGAACGCCGGGTTCTTCCACGCGGGCCCGACCCCCCGGGAGATCGCGGACGCCGAGCTCTACCAGGCGGTGCTGGCCGGTCTGCCCGCCTGGACCGCCGCTCGCGGAGCCGCCCGCGGGGTCTGAGCCCCGTCGGCCGGCAGCCGCACGGTCACGGCGAGACCGCCGCCCTCCGGGCACGGTACCGCCGTGACCGTCCCGCCGTGAGCCGTCGCGATGGACCGTACGATCGACAGCCCGAGGCCCGACCCCGGGCCCATCCGGTCCCGTCCCTCGCCTCGCCGGAACGGCTCGAAGAACTCCGCTATGTCGGCCTCGGAGACCACCGGCCCGGTGTTGCGGACCAGCAGCGCGCCGTCCTCGGTCAGCGAGACCTCCACCGAGCCGCCCGGCACGTTGTACGTGACCGCGTTGGCCAGCAGGTTCGCCACCAGCTGGGCGAGCAGCAGCCGGTTGCCGCGGACCCGGCAGACGGCGGCCGCGACGCGCACGGCGGCCCCTTCGCCGTCCTGTGCCCGCGCCTCCGGGCCCTCCCCGGCCTTCGCCTCTGTCGCTGTCAGCCCCGCCCCCGGGCAGCGGGCCGTCTCCTCCCGCACCACCTGGTCGAGGCGGACCTCCTCCCGCTCGTCGGAGGCCAGGCCCCGTTCGCTGCGGGCCAGGACGAGCAGCCCCTCGATGAGGCGCTCGCTGCGCCGGTTGGCGTCCAGCAAGGTCTGCCGGGTGGCGGCGAGGTCCGCGGGGGACGGATCGTCCAGGCCGATCTGGATCGCGGCGCGCTGGGTGGCCAGCGGGGTGCGCAGCTCGTGCGAGGCGTTCGCGATGAACCTGCGCTGACTGTCGAACGCCTTCTCCAGCCGGTCCAGCAGCGCGTCCAGCGTCTCGCCCAGTTCCCTCAGCTCGTCGTCGGGCCCGCTGGAGGCGATCCGCTCGTGCAGGGTCCGCTCGGAGAGGCTGCGGGCCTTCGCGGTCATCGCGTGGACGGGCCGCAGCACCCGGCCCGCCGTCCACCAGCCCACGCCGACCGCGCCCGCCGTCATCACGAGCAGCGCGGCGAACGACCAGTACATGAGCTGCTCGCCCGCCGCGTCGCTGACGTGGTCGGTGAGTTCGTACACGGTGGGCCCGCCGTTCGGGCCGCGGACGATGAGCGGCCCGTTCACGGTGTACCCGGGCGGCAGTTCCACGGCGGAGGACGCGATGGCCCGCGCCTCGGTCTCCGTACCGGCGCGGGAGGCCAGGTTGACGGTGGCCAGCAGAGCGGTGCCGAGCACCAGGAAGACCCCGCCGTACACGAGGGCGATGCGGGTCCTGATCGTCGAGTGCGGCAGCTTCGACGCGTCGAGCAGCCTCCGCGCCACGGCCGGGCGCCTCACAGGGCGTACCCCGCGCCCTGCACCGTGCGGATCAGCGCGGGCTCGCCCAGCTTGCCGCGGAGCTGGCTCACACAGACCCGTACGGCACCGGAGTGGGGCCTTTCCTGCTCGGACGACGAGAGGGCAGAGCCCGGGGCGGATTCGGCGTTGGTGCCCCAGGCCCGCTCCAGCAGCTCGTCGGCGCCGACCGTCCCGCCGTCGGCCTCCAGCAGCAGTTGCAGCACGGTGAACTCCTTGGGCGAGAGGTCCAGGTCCCGGCCGTCGCGGAAAGCGGAGCGCCGTACGGTGTCGAGCCGGATGCCGTGCCGCTCCAGCTGGGGCGGTACGGGGCGGGCGCTGCGGCGGCGCAGGGCGCGCACGCGGGAGACCAGCTCGGGGAAGTCGAAGGGCTTGCTCACGTAGTCGTCGGCCCCGAGGTCGAGCCCGGCGACCCGGTCCTCCATGGCTCCGGAGGCGGTGAGCATCAGAATGCGGGTGCGCGACCCGGAGGCGACCAGGCGGCGGGCCACGTCGTCGCCGTGCACCCGGGGAAGGTCGCGGTCGAGCACGACGACGTCGTAGTCGTGCAGTCCGAGGTAGGCGAGGGCCGCGTCGCCGCTGTAGACCGTGTCGACGGCGAAACCGGCGCGGCGCAGTCCGGTGGCGACCAGCTCCGCCAGGATCTCCTCGTCCTCGGCGACCAGTACCCGCATGGTGATCTCCCCTGCCTCGTGCGCGCTTGTCCGCTGCCCGCTGTCCGCTCCCCCCACCAGGATGCGGCCTCCCCGCGGGAAGCATGACGGCAGCATGACGGCAAGGAGGGTTTCGCGGAGCTCTCCCCTCACGGCCCCGGCCGCGGTGGGTGCTTTATCGATGTGAGTGGATCTTCGACGGGCCGTTAGGATTTCGCCCATGGCGGCCACTGGATCCGAGAAGCAGGGGGCGGCGGCGTACTACGTCTCGACCCCCATCTACTACGTCAACGACGCTCCTCACCTGGGCCACGCCTACACGACCGTCGCGGGCGACGTGCTCACGCGCTGGCACCGCCAGCGCGGCGAGAAGGTGTGGTACCTCACCGGCACGGACGAGCACGGTCAGAAGATCATGCGCACGGCCGAGGCGAACGACGTCACTCCGCAGGCCTGGGCGGACAAGCTCGTCGAGGAGGCGTGGAAGCCGCTCTGGGAGCATCTGAACATCGCGAACGACGACTTCATCCGGACCACGGAGAAGCGGCACACCGACCGGGTGCAGGAGTTCGTGCAGGACCTGTACGACAAGGGTGAGATCTACAAGGGCGGCTACGAGGGCCCGTACTGCGTGGGCTGCGAGGAGTACAAGCTCCCCGGCGATCTCATCGACGGCGAGGGCGACTTCGCCGGGCAGAAGCTCTGCCCGATCCACAAGAAGCCGGTGGAACTCCTCAAGGAGGAGAACTACTTCTTCAAGCTGAGCGAGTACGGCCCGAAGCTGCTGGAGTTCTACGCGGCGAACCCGGGCTTCATCCAGCCCGAGTCGGCGCGCAACGAGGTGGTGAACTTCGTCGAGCAGGGTCTCCAGGATCTGTCGATCTCCCGCTCGACGTTCGACTGGGGCGTCCCCGTGCCGTGGGACGACCGGCACGTCATCTACGTGTGGGTCGACGCGCTGCTCAACTACGCGACGGCGGTGGGCTACGGCGCCAACCAGGAGAAGTTCGACGGGACGTTCCCGGCGGACGTGCACCTCATCGGTAAGGACATCCTCCGCTTCCACTCGGTGATCTGGCCCGCGATGCTGATGGCCCAGGGTCTGCCGCTGCCCGGCAAGGTCGTCGCCAACGGCTGGCTGATGGTCGGCGGCGAGAAGATGTCCAAGTCGAACCTGACCGGCATCAAGCCGCAGGATCTGACCTCGCACTTCGGCGTCGACGCCTACCGCTGGTACTTCCTGCGGGCCATCTCCTACGGCAGCGACGGATCGTTCTCCTGGGAGGACTTCTCCGCCCGCTACACCTCCGAGCTGGCCAACGACTACGGCAACCTCGCCTCGCGCGTCGCGGCGATGGTCGGCAAGTACTTCGGCGGGGCGCTGCCGGAGGCGACGGCCTCCGGAGACGCCGAGCGGGCCGTGCGGGAGGGCCTCGCGGAGGCCGTGGCGGCCGCCGACCGGAAGATCGGCGAGGAGCTGGACTTCCAGGGCGGCATCCTGGCCGTCTTCGACTTCGTGAAGCAGGTGAACGGCTACATCACGGAGCAGGAGCCGTGGAAGGTGGCCAAGGACACCACCCCGGAGGGCCAGGCCCGTCTGGCGACCATCCTGTACACGGCCGCCGAGTCGCTGCGCGGGGTCGCGGTCCTGCTGAACTCCGTGATGCCGGAGACCTCCCAGAAGCTCTGGGAGTCCCTGGGCGCCGAGGAGTCCCTGGGCGCCCTGGCCGACCAGAGGGTCCAGGACGCGGGTGCCTGGGGCGTCCTGCCCGTCGGCGCGACGGTGACGAAGGGCGCGGTGCTCTTCCCCCGCCTGGAGGAGAAGCCGGCGTAACACCCCGTACGCACAGGAGCCCGCAACCGTGGTTCACGGTTCCGGGCTCCTGTGCGTACGCGTACGGCAGCGGTGAGCCGCAGGCGTACGGGTCGGCTCACCGCTTCAGCGACTGGGCGTCCCCCATCACGATCACCGGGCTCAACTCCGGGTCCAGAGTGCGCAGCAGCTCCTTCATCCGGTTCTCCGGGACCGAGACGCAGCCCTGGGTGGGGCCCCCGTGGTCGACGTGGATCCAGATGCCGCCGCCGCGTCCGAGGCCGAGGGGACGGGTGCGGTCCAGAGGGCTGACGCCCTCCGTGCGGTTGTAGTTGATCGCGATGACGTGGTCGAAGGAACCCTCCAGCGGCTCCCCGAAGAAGCCGACACCGTCCAGCGCGAACCGGGGGTGCTCGTCGTACGGGAGCAGAGCGCCTGGATCGGGGAGACGGCCGCCCGCGTCGGTGAGGGAGTAGACGCCCGTCGGGGAGCGCAGATCGCCCGCCACGTGGTGGTCGGTCCAGCCCTCCATGCCGTTGTGCGCCTGCCAGGGGCCCGCGACCGGTTTCCAGCCCTTGGCGGAGTCCTCGCGGCTGTAGAGGGTCGCGCTGGACTGGTTGGCGTCGGCTTCCTCCCCCGTGACGACGAACGCCTGCCGGGCGTCCTCCGGGATGCTCGCCCGGGTCCCCGGCCCCAGGCCGGGGATCTCGGCGGGCGTGGGAGCCGGCGTGGGCGTGGCCCTGGGCGAGGACCGGTTGCCGGACGCGGCGTCGGACTGGGGGCCCGCCGCTCCGCGCACCGGATCGGACGCGGGGGCGGAGGGCGGGGCGGAGGAGCAGCCGGTGAGCAGGAGGAGCAGGGCGAGAAGCGGCGCGGCGAGCAGGGCCGGCGGACGGCGCGGGACAGACACGGTGACTGGCTCCTCGGGTGGCGGCACGCGGTGCGGTAGGGGTGTCTCGGTGCCAGTCTTTGCCGGGCCCGGCCCGGCCGAATCCGCATCGGGGCCATCCGGCCGTACCGCGTCGCCCGGCCGCCACCGGTGTTCCGCCGCACGCGACGAAACAGCCCCCGATCAGGTGACCGGGGGCTGTTTCACGTGAAACATGCGCAAGGCGGAGAGGGGGCGGACGGGCGCCCTACTTCTCGGCGGGCCTTTCCGGCGTCCCCGCACCCTTCGCGGCGACCGGCTTGCGCAGCTGGATGTTCAGCTCCCGCAGACGGGTCTCGTCCAGCTCGGTCGGGGCGCCCATCATCAGGTCCTGGGCGTTGCCGTTGAGCGGGAAGGCGATCGTCTCGCGGATGTTGGGCTCGTCCGCCAGCAGCATCACGATGCGGTCGACGCCCGGGGCGATGCCACCGTGCGGCGGGGCGCCGAGGCGGAACGCGCGGAGCATGCCCGCGAACTCGTGCTCCACGGTCTCGCGGTCGTACCCGGCGATCTCGAAGGCCTTGAGCATCAGCTCGGGCTCGTGGTTACGGATGGCGCCCGAGGACAGCTCGATTCCGTTGCAGACGATGTCGTACTGCCAGGCGAGGATGTCCAGCGGGTCCTTCTCCTCCAGGTCGGCGAGGCCGCCCTGGGGCATCGAGAAGGGGTTGTGCGAGAAGTCGATCTTCCCGGTCTCCTCGTCCCGCTCGTACATCGGGAAGTCGACGATCCAGCAGAACCGGAAGACGCCCTCCTCGAAGTGGCCGGCGCGCTTGGCGGCCTCGACCCGGACCGCCGACATGATCTTGGAGACCTCGTCGAACTCGCCCGCGCCGAAGAAGACCGCGTGGCCCGGGACGAGCGCGAGTCGCTCGGTGAGCGTCTTGACGTCGGTCTCGGTGAGGAACTTGGCGATCGGACCGGCCAGCGTGCCGTCCTCGCCCACCCGCACCCAGGCCAGGCCCTTGGCGCCCTGCTCGACGGCGTACTCACCGAGGCCGTCGAAGAACTTCCGGGACTGGCCCGCGGTGTCCGGGACCGGCAGCGCGCGGACGTGCTTGCCCGAGAACGCCTTGAATTCGGAGTCGGCGAAGACGTCCGAGATGTCGACGAGCTCCAGCTTGGCGCGCAGGTCAGGCTTGTCGTTGCCGTACTTCAGCATCGACTCGCGGAACGGGATGCGCGGGAACGGCGAGGTGACCTCGCGGCCGTTGCCGAACTCGGTGAACAGCTCGGTCATCAGCTTCTCGATCGGCTGGAAGACGTCCTCCTGCTCGACGAACGACATCTCGACGTCGAGCTGGTAGAACTCGCCCGGCGAACGGTCCGCGCGGGCGTCCTCGTCGCGGAAGCAGGGCGCGATCTGGAAGTAGCGGTCGAAGCCCGAGATCATCAGCAGCTGCTTGAACTGCTGCGGAGCCTGCGGCAGCGCGTAGAACTTGCCGGGGTTCAGCCGGGACGGCACGACGAAGTCACGGGCGCCCTCGGGGGAGGTCGCGGTGAGGATCGGGGTCGCCATCTCGTTGAAGCCGAGGGCCACCATCTTGGAGCGGATGGAGGCGATCACGGCCGAGCGCAGCATGATGTTGCGGTGCATACGCTCACGGCGCAGGTCGAGGAAGCGGTACTCCAGGCGCCGCTCCTCGTTGACGCCGTCCTCGGTGTTGATCGTGAACGGCAGCGGGCCCGCCTCGCCGAGCACCTCGACCTCGGTGACCTCGATCTCGATCTCGCCGGTCGGAAGCTCCGGGTTGACGTTGTCGGCGCCGCGCGCGGAGACCTTGCCGTCGATCCGGACGACGGTCTCCTTGGTCAGCTTCGCCAGCGCATCGTTGCCGGGGGTGCCGGGACGCGCGACGAGCTGCACCAGACCGTAGTGGTCGCGCAGATCGATGAAGAGGATGCCGCCCAGGTCTCGGCGATTGTGCAGCCAGCCGCTCAACCGGACGTCGGTGCCGACGTCAGAGGCGCGGAGCTCGCCGCAGGTGTGGGACCTGTACCGATGCATCGTCGTTCATCCAGTCTTCGCGATTAGGGGCGGGATAAGCCACCCCAGGCTACCGCCCGGCGCGGGGGCGCTTGAGCTCCCTCGGTCAGTGGTGCTCTCCTCCCTCGGCCCCGCGGTGTCCCCGCCGGGCTCCGGCCGGGACGCGCTCCGGATGCCCCCTCGGTGGCGTCCGCCGAGCACATCTTCCTAAAGTGGGGCAATGCGCACCGAGGAAGTCCTGGCCGCGATCGCGACCGGCCTGTGGCGCTGGGACAACGCAGCCGGCACGGTCACGCTCGACGCGGAGGCGGCCCGGCTGCTCGGGCTGCCTCCCGAGCCCGGCGCCTACCGCGAGTCCGCCGTGCGCTCCCGTTTCCACCCGGTCGACTGGAACGAGATCTACGGGATCGTGAACCTCGCCGTCGCCGAGGACACCCTGGCCGAAGCACGGCTGCGGATCGTCGATGAGCGCGGACGGGTGCTGCGCACCGTACGCAGCCGCTCCAAGCCGGTCTTCCCGGACGACCGGGACACCGAGAACTACCTCCTCATCGGCACCCTCCAGGAGGTCGCCGAACCCCAGCCGGGCTCCTCCGACGCCACGCACACGCCGATCACCGGGGACTGGCGCCGCTCCCGGGAGGCGTTCCTGCTGGATGCCGGGCGGGCACTGGCCGAGGCCCGGTCCACCGAGGAGGTGCTGCGGGTCGCCGGATCGCTGTCCATGCCGGGCTTCTCCCCGGACGGGCTGGCGGTCTTCGGGGTCGCCGGGGAGCGGCTGACGATCATCGGGCACCACGGGCACAACGTCGGGGACGAGGACCCCTTCACCGACATGCCGCTGGAGACCGACTACCCGGCCGCCGAGGTGGTCCGTACCGGCCGGGCGATCTACCTCCCGTCGCCGGACGAGTACCGCCGCCGCTTCCCCATCACCTGGCCGCTCGCCCGGCGCTTCGGCCGCCGGTCCTGGGCCTTCCTGCCGCTGGTGTCCTCCGGCCGCACGATGGGGGCCTGGATGGCCGGGTTCCGGCATCCGGTGGGGTTCTCGCCCGACGAGCGCGCGGTCCTGTCCACGGTGGCCCGGATGCTGGCCCAGGCCCTGGCCCGTGCCGGGGTCGCCGAGACGGAGCGCGAACTGTCGCTGGGGCTCCAGCGCTCGATGATGCCGACCCTGGGGCCGGACATCCCCGGGATGACGGTGGCCGCGCGGTACGTGCCGACCGGTGGCGGCCTCCAGGTCGGCGGCGACTGGTACGACATGATCACGCTGCCCAACGGGCGTATCGCCCTGGTCATCGGGGACGTCCAGGGTCACGACGTGCGGGCCGCCGGGTTGATGGGCCAGCTCCGCATCGCTCTGCGCGCCTACGCCTCCGAGGGGCACCGCCCGGACGCGGTGCTCTCCCGGGCCTCGCGCTTCCTGTCCGGGCTCACCGACGCGTACGAGAGCGTGGAGGGCGACGAGGAGCCCGCGGCGCCGCGGTTCGCGACCTGCCTGTACGCGGAGGTGGACCCGGAGGCCGGGACCCTGGACATCGCTCGGGCGGGCCATCCGGACCCGGTGGTGGTCAGCGCCGACGGCACCGCGGTGATCCGGCAGACGGCGGGCGGACTGCCGCTCGGCATCGAGACGGACTCGGACTACCCCACCACCCGGGTGGTCCTGGAGCCCGGCGAGACGATCATGCTGTGCACGGACGGCCTGATCGAGACCGGCGGACACGACATGGCCACCGGCTGGACCCGGCTGCGGCCGGTCCTGGAGGAGCCCACCGAGGATCTGGAGCAGCTGGCCGACGCCCTGGTCCAGGCCGTGCACGGGCCGACGTCGCACTACACGACGGGGCCGCTCGCGGACCGGCGGGAGGACGACATCGCGGTGCTGGTGCTGCGGCGCGAGATCGCCGCGGCCCGGCAGGCCCCGCCGCGGCGCAGCGTGCTGACCATCGCGCAGGCCGAGCCCGAGCGGATCTCGGTGGGGCGGCAGCTGGTGCGGGAGCTCCTGCACGACTGGAACGACCCGGAGCAGATCGACTCGGCGGTCCTGATGGTCTCCGAGATGGCCACCAACGTGCTCGTCCACACGGACGGGGACGCGCTGATGGTGGCCGAGATCGGCGGGGAGCGGGGTGAGCGGCGGCTGCGCGTCGAGGTCGCGGACGCGAGCGACGAACTGCCGCACAAGCGGCGGCCCGGCGAGATGGCGTCCAGCGGGCGGGGGCTGGTCCTGATGGAGATGCTCGCGGACGCGTGGGGGGTGGACCCCCGGGGCGAGGGCAAGTCGATCTGGTTCGAGCTGTACGAGTCGCAGGAGCCGGAGCAGCCCGCAGAGCAGGCAGGAGGCGAGGGGGAGGGAGAAGGAGAAGAAGGGCAGGAGCTGGCGGAAGCCGCCTCCTGAGGCCGTCTGCGCGGCCCCGCCGCGCAGGCCCCCGGCGGTGACCGCTACGGAGCGGGCTCGGGCGCCGGAGGGGAGCCGTGGCCCTTGCGGAGCTCGCCCAGGACGCCGAAGGCCGCCGCGCACACCGGGACGGCCAGCAGCATGCCCAGCAGGCCCGCCACGCTCGCCCCCGCCGTGAGCGCGACCATGATCATGGCGGGGTGCATCTGGACCGTACGGCTCTGGATCACCGGCTGGAGCACATGGCCCTCCAGCACCTGGACCGCGAGCACCACCCCCAGGGCCCACAGCGCGGTCACGAACCCCCGGTCCGCCAGCGCGACGAGCACCGCGACCGTGCCGGAGACGAACGCACCGAGATACGGGATGTACGCGCCGACGAAGACCAGCGCGCCCAGCCCCACCGCCCCCGGCACGTCCAGGATCAGCAGGCCCACCGTGATGCACACGGCGTCGATCAGGGCGATGAACGTCGTCCCGCGCATGAAGCCCTCGACGGCCTCGAACGCCCGGCGCCCCATGGCCTCCACCAGGCCGCCGGTGCCCCGCGGGGCCACCGAGTGGGCGAGGTGCACGGCCCGGTCCGAGTCGCGCAGGAAGAAGAAGGTCAGCAGCAGGGCCAGCACGCTGGTCGCGACCAGCGAACCGACCAGGCTGATGCCGCTGAGCAGACCGCCCGCCGCGCTCGCCCCGAACTTGTCGACCAGGCTCTTCGCGTTGTCGGTGAGGCTGTCGACATCGGTGCTGCCGCCGATGTTCAGATGGTCGACGATCCACTGACCGGCGTCCTTCAGCGAGGCGACGATCTGCGCCCCGGAGTCGACGAGGGCGGTGACCACGATGTACCCGGCCCCGCCGACCACCGCCACGAGGGCCGCGCAGGTCAGTCCCGCGGCCAGCGACCGGTTGAGGCGACGGGCGATGAGCCAGCGGTGCACGGGGCCGAGCAGCGCGGTGCCGAGAAGGGCCAGCAGCACCGGGGTGACCGCGGTCTTGAGCTCGACGACCAGCCAGATCGCCACGGCGGCGACGCCCACGACGAGCAGGACGACGCCGCACCAGGCGGCGGTGCGGCGGGCGCTCTCGGGGAGGAGGGGCTTGGATGCGGGCACCCTCCCAGCCGATCACGGTGTGCGTCGGCGGGCTCGTCGACGCACACCGTACGGGTGACAGTCCGTCACATGCCGTGGACGGCGGGGACCGTTCCCAGGCGGCCCGCCTGGAAGTCCTCGAAGGCCTGCTGCAACTCGGCCTGACTGTTCATCACGAAGGGACCGTAGTGCGCCATCGGCTCCCGGATCGGGCGGCCGCCGAGCAGGACGACCTCCAGGTCCGGGGTGTGGCCGTCCTGCCGCTCGTCCGCGCGGACGGTGAGCGCACCGCCCGAGCCGAACACCGCGGTCTGGCCCATCGCGATCGGCCTGCGCTCGGCGCCGACCGAACCGCGCCCGGCCAGGACGTAGGCGAGGCCGTTGAAGTCCTCGCGCCAGGGCAGTGTCACCTCGGCGCCGGGACGGACGGTGGCGTGGATCATCGTGATGGGGGTGTGGGTGATGCCGGGGCCCTCGTGGCCGTCGAGCTCACCGGCGATGACCCGGAGCAGCGCCCCGCCGTCCGGGGAGGCGAGGAGCTGGACCTCGCCGCCGCGGATGTCCTGGTAGCGGGGGTTCATCATCTTGTCGGCCTTGGGCAGGTTCACCCAGAGCTGGAGACCGTGGAAGAGCCCGCCGGACATGACGAGCGACTCCGGCGGCGCCTCGATGTGCAGCAGCCCCGACCCCGCGGTCATCCACTGGGTGTCGCCGTTCTCGATGGTGCCGCCGCCACCGTTGGAGTCCTGGTGGATGAAGGTCCCGTCGATCAGGTACGTGACCGTCTCGAAGCCGCGGTGCGGGTGCCAGGGGGTGCCCTTCGGCTCCCCGGCGGCGTACTCCACCTCACCCATCTGGTCCATCATGATGAACGGGTCGAGGTGCCGGTAGTTGATCCCGGCGAACGCGCGCCGCACCGGGAAGCCCTCGCCCTCGAACCCGCTGGGCGCGGTCGTGACGGCGAGCACGGGACGGGCCACGGCGTCACCCGAGGCTGTCACCTTGGGCAGGGTCAGCGGGTTGTCGACGGTCACTGCGGGCATGGGAGCCACCTCCGGGCGAGTGTTCTGGAGCCAATTTAGTTGAACGGTGAACATCCTGCAAGGCGTCGCGCATTCCCGGGGCTCCCCGGGCAGCGGAAAGGGCCCGCACCACAAGCGGCGCGGGCCCTCGGCCGTCGTGCGGCGGGCCGCCTACCCGTACATACGGCGCATCGCGAAGTCGACCATCTGCTCGACGGCCTTGGCGTCGAAGACCATCCGGTGATCGCCCTCCATGTCCAGGACGAAGCCGTATCCCGTCGGCAGCAGGTCGATCACCTCGGCCCCGGTGATCACGAAGTACTTGGACTCCTTGCCGGCGTACCGCCGCAGCTCCTTGAGCGTGGTGAACATCGGGATGACCGGCTGCTGCGTGTTGTGCAGCGCCAGGAAGCCGGGATTGTCGCCGCGCGGGCAGTAGACCTTCGACGAGGCGAAGATCTGCTGGAAGTCCTCGGCGGAGAGAGAGCCGGTGGTGAAGGCCCGTACCGCGTCGGCCAGGGAGGGCGGCGACGGTTCGGGATACAGCGGCTGGTCCGCGTACCCGCCGCCCATCTGACCCGTCTGACCCATCTGCTGCTGAGCACCAGGGTTCTGGTCGTAGCCGTACATACCGCAAAGAGTAATCGGACACATCTACGGCTTGAGGGGTTGCACCTTATTACTGACGGGTAGCATCATCGTAGAGGTCAGCTGTTCGACCCATGCCTGCCTGTCGCCCGACCCGCACCACTCCCCGGGGCGCTGCGCGCCACTGCTATTGATTACGGAGCCTTCCCATGGGGCACTACAAGTCGAATCTCCGCGACATCGAGTTCAACCTCTTCGAGGTCCTCGGGCGCGACAAGGTGTACGGCGCCGGTCCGTTCGGTGAGATGGACGTCGACACCGCGAAGAGCATCCTGGAGGAGGTCGCCCGGCTCGCGGAGAACGAGCTCGCCGACTCCTTCACCGACGCCGACCGCAACCCGCCGGTGTTCGACCCGGAGACCAGGACCGCCCCGGTCCCGGCGAGCTTCAGGAAGTCGTACCAGGCCTTCATGGACTCCGAGTACTGGCGCCTGGGCCTGCCGGAGGAGATCGGCGGCACGACCGCGCCGCGCTCCCTGATCTGGGGCTACGCGGAGCTGCTGCTCGGCTCGAACCCGGCCGTGTGGATGTACTCCTCCGGCCCGGCGTTCGCCGGCATCCTCTTCGAGGAGGGCAACGAGGAGCAGAAGAAGATCGCCGAGATCGCCGTCGAGAAGCAGTGGGGCTCGACGATGGTGCTGACCGAGCCGGACGCGGGCTCCGACGTCGGCGCCGGCCGGACGAAGGCCGTGCAGCAGGAGGACGGCTCCTGGCACATCGAGGGAGTGAAGCGCTTCATCACCTCGGGCGAGCACGACATGTCCGAGAACATCATCCACTACGTGCTCGCCCGCCCCGAGGGCGCGGGGCCGGGCACCAAGGGCCTGTCGCTCTTCATGGTCCCGAAGTTCCACTTCGACCGGACCACCGGCGAGCTGGGCGAGCGCAACGGCGTCTACGCCACGAACGTCGAGCACAAGATGGGCCTCAAGGCCTCCAACACCTGCGAGATGACCTTCGGCGACCAGATCCCCGCCAAGGGCTGGCTGATCGGCGACAAGCACGACGGCATCCGCCAGATGTTCCGCATCATCGAGTTCGCCCGCATGATGGTCGGCACGAAGGCCATCGCCACCCTCTCCACGGGCTACCTGAACGCGCTGGAGTACGCCAAGGAGCGCGTGCAGGGTCCGGACCTGGCGAACTTCATGGACAAGACCGCGCCCAAGGTCACCATCACGCACCACCCCGACGTCCGCCGCTCGCTGATGACGCAGAAGGCGTACGCCGAGGGCATGCGCTCCCTCGTGCTCTACACGGCCTCGGTCCAGGACGCGATCCAGGAGAGGGAGGCCGTGGGCGAGGACGCCAAGGCGCTGAACGGCCTGAACGACCTGCTGCTGCCGATCGTGAAGGGCTACGGCTCCGAGAAGTCCTACGAGCAGCTCGCGCAGTCGCTCCAGACCTTCGGCGGCTCCGGCTACCTCCAGGAGTACCCGGTCGAGCAGTACATCCGCGACGCCAAGATCGACACGCTCTACGAGGGCACCACGGCGATCCAGGGCCAGGACTTCTTCTTCCGGAAGATCGTCCGTGACCAGGGCGCCTCGCTCAACACGCTCTCCGAGGAGATCAAGAAGTTCCTCGCCACCAGCCAGGGCAACGATGACCTGGCCCCCGCGCTGGACTCGCTCGCCAAGGCGGCCGTGGACCTGGAGGCGATCGTCGGCACGATGATCACCGACCTCACCGCGACCGGCGAGGACGTCAAGAACATCTACAAGGTCGGCCTCAACACGACCCGCCTGCTGATGGCCTCCGGCGATGTCGTCGTCGGGTACCTGCTGCTCAAGGGCGCGGTCGTGGCCGCCGAGAAGCTGCCGTCCGCCTCCGCCAAGGACGCCGCCTTCTACCAGGGCAAGATCGCCGCCGCGAAGTTCTTCGCCGCGAACGTCCTGCCGGGCGTCTCGACCGAGCGCGCCCTCGCCGAGACCGTCGACAACTCCCTGATGGACCTGGACGAGGCCGCGTTCTAGGACCCCACTCGCCCGACCGGTCCGTCAACCGGCGCCGCCACCCGAGATCTTTCGGGTGGCGGCGCTGTCGTGTCGGCTGAAATACGCTGGGTGCACGGCCCGGAATCCCGTCCGGGGAGGAACCATGACCGCCGAGGCACTGCCCGAATCGCCGCCCCGTCAGCCGGACGACTCCGGCCTCGTGGGTGGCGGGGCTCAGCCAGACCCGTCACGAAGCCGCAGACCTCCTCCTCGCCGTGGAGGTCGCCCCCCCGGCTCCGCTGACCTCGATCGGTGAGCTGTAGGGGCGGGGCCTCGCCCCGTGACCGGATAGCGGACCGCGAGTCCTCGTTACAGTGAAGAACATGAGTTCCCCTCTCCGGTTCGACCGTGCGCACACCGATGACCTGATGTCCTTCCTGGCGGCCAGCCCGTCCCCGTACCACGCCGTCGCCAACGCAGCCGCCCGGCTGGAGAAGGCCGGGTTCCGTCAGGTCGAGGAGACCGCCGCCTGGGACGCCTCGACCGGCGGGAAGTACGTGCTGCGCGGCGGGGCGATCATCGCCTGGTACGTGCCGGAGGGCGCCGAGGCGCACACCCCGTTCCGGATCGCGGGCGCGCACACCGACTCCCCGAACCTCCGGGTGAAGCCGCTGCCCGACAGCGGTGCGCACGGCTGGCGCCAGATCGCCGTCGAGGTCTACGGCGGCACCCTGCTGAACACCTGGCTCGACCGGGATCTCGGCCTGGCCGGACGGATCTCGCTGCGGGACGGCAGTCACCGGCTGGTCAGCATCGACCGGGCGCTGCTGCGGGTGCCGCAGCTCGCCGTCCACCTGGACCGGTCGGCCAACACCGAGGGGCTCAAGCTGGACCGGCAGCGGCACATGCAGCCGATCTGGGGGCTCGGCGATGTGGAGGAGGGCGGCCTGATCCGCTTCGTCGCCGAGGAGGCGGGGGTCGACGCGGCGGACGTGACCGGCTGGGATCTGATGCCGCACGCGATCGAGCCGCCCTCCTACCTCGGCCGGGACCGGGAGCTGGTGGCCGGGCCGCGGATGGACAACCTCCTCTCGGTGCACGCCGCGACGGCCGCCCTGTCCGCCGTCGCCGGTCAGCCCGACGCCGAGATCCCCTACATCCCGGTGCTGGCGGCCTTCGACCACGAGGAGAACGGCTCCCAGTCCGACACGGGGGCCGACGGGCCGCTGCTCGGATCGGTGCTGGAGCGCTCGGTGTTCGCGCGCGGCGGCACGTACGAGGACCGCGCCCGCGCCTTCGCGGGGACGGTCTGCCTCTCCTCCGACACCGGGCACGCGGTGCACCCCAACTACGCGGAGCGGCACGACCCGACGCACCACCCGGTCGCCAACGGCGGGCCGATCCTCAAGGTCAACGTCAACATGCGGTACGCCACCGACGGCAGCGGCCGGGCGGTGTTCGCCGCGGCCTGCGAGAGGGCGGGCGTGCCGTGGCAGAGCTTCGTCTCCAACAACGCGATGCCCTGCGGAACGACGATCGGCCCGATCACCGCGGCCCGCCACGGCATCCAGACCGTGGACATCGGCGTCGCGATTCTCTCCATGCACAGCGCGCGCGAACTGTGCGGCGCCGACGACCCCTATCTGCTGGCGAACGCACTGGCCGCGTTCCTGGCGGGCTGACCGTTACAAGGCCAACCGCCTTGGCGCACATGCTTGTTGCCGGGCCGGGTACCCGCCTCGTACAGCGGTCCGGACTCACCGGGCGGTCGAGGAGGCGGGAATCATGGGACTCGGAGGATGCATTCTCCTGATCGGCGTCGGCGCCATCCTGGCGTTCGCCACCGACTGGCAGGTCGACGGCATCAACATCGACCTGGTCGGCTGGATCATGATGCTCGTCGGACTCATCGGGGTCTTCGTCTACATGAGCATCGCGCGGCGCCGTCGGATGGTCGTGCCGACGAACACCGCGGTCGTCCACGACGATCAGCAGCACTACCACTGAGCTGAAGAAGCCGGGCCGCTGCGAGGGTCCGTCGTCGCCTGCCGCCTGTCGTGCGGGGCGACGACGGACCCTCGCAGCGGCCCGGCCCTCGTCTCAGCCCTGGTCGTCCATCCCGGCCAGTACCAACGGCAGCCGGGCGGCGCCGTCGGCCGTGACGCGGACCGGTACCCCCCAGTCCTGCTGGTGGACATGGCAGGCCGGGTACTCGTTGGCCGGGTCGTCGTCGCAGGACGCGGCCATCGCGGAGACGTGCAGGACGCCTTCGGTCATCCCGTCCGCGAGGACCAGGTCCCGGCCGAGGTCGGTGCCCGTGCCGGAGCCGTCCGCCAGCAGTTCGGGCGGGGTCGCGGAGACCAGCAGTCGGGTCGAGGGACCGTAGCGGGTGTCCAGCTTCTGCCCGGCGGGCGCCTGGAAGACCACGTCGAGCCGGAGGGTGCCCGGGGCGATCTCGGTGGCCGCGCGCCGGGTGCGGTGCGCCTGGTCCGCGACCCGGACCGCCTCGTCGGGCAGCCGGAGCCGGGTCAGCCGGTGGCGGGCGGATTCGACGACGACCAGATCGCCGTCGACCAGCACCGCGTCGCTGGGCTCGCGGATGTCGGTGGCCAGGGTGGTGACCTCGCCGGAGGCCGGGTCGTAGCGGCGCAGGGCGTGGTTGTACGTGTCGCTGATCGCGACGGACCCGTCGGGCAGTGCGGTCACTCCGAGCGGGTGCTGAAGAAGTGCCTGGTCGGCGGCCCCGTCCCGGTGTCCGAAGTCGAAGAGCCCGGTGCCGACGGCGGTGTGCACGTTCCCGTCCCGGTCGACGTACCGCAGAGCGGAGGTCTCGGAGTCGGCGACCCAGAGCCGCTCACCGTCGGCGGAGACGGCCAGCCCGGACGGCTGGGCGAACCAGGCCTCGGCGGCCGGTCCGTCGACCAGCCCCTCGTTGGTGGTCCCGGCCGCGACGCCCACGCTTGCGGCCTCGGGGTCGTACGTCCACAGCTGGTGCACGCCCGCCATGGCGATCCACAGCCGGTCCCCGAACCAGGCGATGTCCCACGGCGAGGACAGGTCCACCTCACGGGCCGGACCGCTGGTCGCGGTCCCCTGCCACCACTGGCGGCCGGTCCCGGCGAGGGTGCTCGTCACCCCGGTGGTGAGGTCGAGGGCCCGGACGGCGTGGTTGACGGTGTCCGCGACGGCGACCCGGCCGTCGGGGAGGGCGGCCAGCCCCTGCGGCTCGCTGAACCGGGCCTCGTCCGGACCGCCGTCGCGCAGACCGCGCTCCCCGGTCCCGAAGTTGCGCCGTACGGTCTCGCCGTCAGCGTCCAGTTCGACCAGGCGGTGCCGGGTGGTGTCGGAGACGAGGAAGCCCCCGTCCGGCAGGAGCAGCGCCTTGCCCGGGAAGCGCAGGTGAGTGGCGACGGGCTCGGGGGCGACGTAGGGGCCGTCACCCCGGCGGAGCGTGCCCTTGGTGGTGTGCTCGGCCTCCAGCTCACCGACGAGCTTCTCGATGGCGTGCGCGTGCCCCTCGCCCGCGTGCTGGGCGACGACGTAGCCCTCGGGGTCGATCACGACGAGCGTCGGCCAGGCGCGGACGGCGTACTGCTTCCAGGTGGCCAGCTCGGGGTCGTCCAGGACGGGGTGGTGGACCTCGTAACGCTCGACGGCGTCGACGACGGCTTGGTGCTCGGCCTCGTGGACGAACTTCGGCGAATGGACACCGATGATCACCACGGTGTCGCGGTGCTTCTCCTCCAGCTCGCGCAGCTCGTCCAGAACGTGGAGGCAGTTCACACAGCAGAACGTCCAGAAGTCGAGGATGACGATACGTCCTCGCAGGTCAGCGAGGGTGTACTGCTGGTCACCTGTATTGAGCCAGCCGCCCTTGCCGGTGAGTTCGGGGGCGCGGACGCGTGCACGTGTAGCCATGTCACCAGTCAACACCGTGGCCGCCTGCACGCATTCCGCCGGGGGCCGGGGGAACCTGTGTCGCATGAGACTTGTAGTGCGTGAGCGACTGTTCGCCATCGGTGACGACTACTGGATCGAGGACGACGCGGGCCGCAAGGTCTTCCTGGTCGACGGCAAGGCGATGCGGCTGCGCGACACCTTCGAGCTGAAGGACGCCGAAGGCCGGGTCCTGGTCGAGCTGCGCCAGAAGCTGGTCAGCCTGCGGGACACCATGCTCATCGAGCGCGGCGGCGAGGAACTGGCGAAGGTCAAGCGCAAGCGGCTGTCGATGCTCCGCAACCACTACCGGGTGACCCTGCTCGACGGCACCGAGCTGGACGTGAGCGGCAAGATCCTGGACCGCGAGTTCGCCATCGAGTACGACGGCGAACTCCTGGCCCAGGTCTCGCGCCGCTGGCTGACGATCCGGGACACCTACGGCATCGACGTCATCCGGGACGACGCCGACACCGCGCTGCTCATCGCGGTGGCGATGTGCGTGATCGTCCTGGCGGACAAGGAGAACGAGGGCTGAATCCGTTGCCGTGCGGGGCAGTTCGCTGTTTCACGTGAAACACCTCGTTTCACGTGAAACAGCACCGGATCACCGCCGTGGTGGCGCCAGCCCCAGCCGGCGGTCCTTGAGGGCCGGGAACTGTTCCCTCGTCGCACCCGCCTTCGCCGGGTCGAACTCCACGGTCAGGATCTCCTCCTCCGCACCGGCCTCGGCCAGCACCTCGCCCCACGGGTCGACGACGATGCTGTGTCCGGCCTGCGGGACGTCCGCGTGGGTGCCCGCCGTGCCGAGGGCGAGGACGTACGCCTGGTTCTCCACGGCACGGGCCTGCGCCAGGAGCGTCCAGTGGGCGCGGCGGCGCTCGGGCCAGCCCGCCGAGATGACGAGCGTCTCCGCGCCCGCGTCGACGAGCGCGCGGAACTGTTCCGGGAAGCGCAGGTCGTAGCAGGTGGCGAGGCCCAGGGTCGTCTGCGGCAGGGCAACGGTCACCAGCTCCTCGCCCGCGCCCATCATCACCGCCTCGCCCTGGTCGAAGCCGAAGCGGTGGATCTTACGGTAGACGGCCGAGCGCTCACCGGCGGGCGAGAACACCAGCGCGGTGTTGTAGAGCGTGCCGTCCCCGGCGCGCTCCACGAACGAGCCCGCGTGCAGCCAGACGCCCGCCTCGGCGGCCGCCTTCGCCATCACGTCGTGGGTGGGCCCCTGGAGGGGTTCGGCCTCCTCGGCGAAGGACTGGTAGGCGAAGGCGCCGACCGGCCACAGCTCGGGGAGGACCACGAGATCGGCTCCCCGCTGGGCGACGACCAGGGAGGCCGCCCGCTCCCTGCGGGAGGTGACCGATTCATCAGGGTCTACTGCGATCTGGATGAGCGAGGCGCGCACACTACCACCGTCCTGGCATTCGAGCCGTCAACACGGGCCTACGATCGTCACACGAAAGCACTGCCGGGGTGCCTGCTCGCAGCGTAACTTGGACCCACCCTCCACCGCCGGTGGGTCCGAGCCACCGAACCTCCCACGCAGCTCTCCGACAGCGCCGTCAGTGCCCGCCCGACCGCCAGCACTCCCTGCTCTCCAGCCCATGCACCGCAGAACCGCACGAGGGGTCCCGTGACCGTCCATCCCAGCCTCCAGACCTACACCGACGCCGCGACCCACTCCCTCGAGGCGATAGCCGAGCTGGTGAAGCCCCTCGCCGAGAGCGAGTGGAATCGCCGTACGCCCTGCCCGGGTTGGTCGGTGCGCGACATCGTGTCGCACGTCATCGGCATGGAGTGCGAGATGCTCGGCGACCCCCGGCCGATCCACACGCTGCCGCGCGATCTCTACCACGTGCAGAGCGACTTCGCCCGCTACATGGAGATGCAGGTCGACGTCCGGCGCCACCACACCGCCCCGGAGATGACCTCCGAGCTGGAGTACGTCCTCATTCGCCGGGCCCGCCAGCTCCGCAACGAGTCGCGCGCTCCGGAGACCACGGTCCGCGCACCGCTGGGCGCCGAGCAGACCCTCGAAACGGCCCTGCACATGCGGGCCTTCGACGTCTGGGTGCACGAGCAGGATCTGCGTGTCGCGCTCGGTCAGCCGGGCAACCTCGACTCCCCCGGAGCGCTGATCACCCGGGACATCCTGCTCCTGGCGCTGCCGAAGGTGGTCGCCAAGGACGCGGGCGCCCCCGCCAACTCGGCGGTCGTCTTCGATGTGCACGGCCCGGTGGAGTTCCTGCGGACCGTACGGGTCGACGCCGACGGCCGCGGTTCGATAGACGGTGCGCCGTCCCTGGGTCCCGCCGTGACGTTGTCGCTCGACTGGGAGACGTACGTCCGGCTCGCGTGCGGACGGGTCCGGCCCGCCGCCGTCGCCGACCAGATCAAGATCGAGGGCGACCAGGAGCTGGCCGCCGCGATCCTGGCCAACTTCTCCGTCACGCCGTAGCCCCGCCGGTGCGCGTGCCCGCGCCCCCGCCGGATCACGCGGGCACGTGGACCGCCTCGACACGGCTGACCACGTGGTGGTCGCGTTCCCGGGCCGCCGTGCGTCGGCGCAGCCGCAGGATCTGGGTGACGCCGAGCGCCTCCAGGACGAAGACCGAGGCGAAGGCCACCCGGTAGTTGTCGCCCGTCGCGTCCAGCAGCACCCCGACGGCGAACAGCGTGGTCATCGAGGCGATGAACCCGCCCATGTTCACGATGCCGGAGGCCGTGCCCTGGCGCTCGGGCGGGTTGGCCGGGCGGGCGAAGTCGAAGCCGATCATCGAGGCGGGTCCGCAGGCGCCGAGCACCAGGCAGAGCACGACCAGGAGCCACATCGGCGTGTGGTCGGCCGGGTAGAAGATCGCGGAGGCCCAGAGCAGCGCCGTCGTCGCCACCGTGCCGAGCGCGATCGGGGTGCGGGCCTCGTGGTGGCGGGCGACGATCTGCCCGTAGACGAGTCCCACCGCCATGTTGGACAGCACCACCAGCGTGAGCAGCGTGCCCGCCGTGCCCCGGCCCAGTCCCTGCGCCTCGACCAGGAACGGCATCCCCCACAGCAGCAGGAACACCATCGCCGGGAACTGGGTGGTGAAGTGCACCCACATCCCGAGCCGGGTCCCCGGCTCGCGCCAGGCGGCGGCGATCTGCCGGCGGACGTACGCGGCGCCGGTGTGCTCGGCGGGCGGCGGCTCGTGACCCTCGGGGTGGTCCTTGAGGAACAGCAGGAGCAGCACCAGCACGACCACGCCCGCCAGCGAGCTGCCGACGAAGGTGGTGGTCCAGCCGAAGCTGTGCAGGGCGCGGGCGATGAACAGCGTCGAGACGAGGTTGCCCGCCATCCCGAACAGCGCCGCGACCTGTCCGATCAGCGGGCCGCGCCGGGCTGGGAACCAGCGGCTGCCGAGCCGCAGCACGCTGATGAACGTCATCGCGTCCCCGCAGCCGAGCAGCGCGCGGGCGGCGAGCGCCATGCCGTAGGAGGGGGAGAGCGCGAAGCCGAGCTGGCCCACGGTGAACAGGACGGCCCCGATGGTCAGGACCCTCTTGGTGCCGAGCCGGTCGACCATCAGCCCGACGGGTATCTGCATGCCCGCGTAGACGAGGAGCTGGAGGATGGAGAACGTCGACAGGGCCGAGGCGTTGACGTCGAACCGGTCGGCGGCGTCGAGTCCGGCGACCCCCAGGCTCGTACGGAAGATGATCGCGACGAAGTAGACGGCGACGCCGATGCCCCACACCCAGGCGGCGCGTCGGCCGCCGGGCGGGTCACCGGGCAGGGAGAGGGTGGGGGCGGCCGAGGTCACCGGTCCTCACCCCGGACCAGCACCCGCACCCGGCCGACGTGACGCCGCACGACCTGTGCGGCCGCCTCGGCGTCCCCGGCCCGGATCGCCGCCAGCAGCTCCCCGTGCTCGGTGATGTTGGCCTGGATGCGATCGGGGTGGGCCTCCATCACCGCGACGCCCATCCGCAGCTGCCGGTCGCGCAGCTGGTCGTAGAGGCGCAGGAGGATCTCGTTGCCCGCGTGGCTGACGATCTCCGCGTGGAAACACCGGTCCTTGACCGCGACGGCCGCCAGATCGCCGTCCTGCGCCAGTCGCCGCTGCTCCTCCAGCAGCTGTTCCAGCCGGGCGACCAGCTGCGGGGTGGCGGGCACCGCCTTGCGGGCCGCGAACTCCTCGACCAGCAGCCGGGTCTCCACCACGTCCTTGATCTCCTGCGCGGAGACGGCGAGCACCAGGGCGCCCTTCTTCGGGTAGAGCTTGATCAGCCCCTCGACCTCCAGCCGCAGCAGCGCCTCGCGCACGGGCGTCCGGGACACCCCGACCGCGTCCGCGAGATCTCCCTCGGTGAGCAGCGTCCCACCCTCGTAGCGCCGGTCCAGGACCGCTTCCTTGATGTGTGTGTAGACCCGCTCGGCGGCGGGCGGGCGCTTGAGGGAGGAGGAGGCGGGCGGTACGGGGGAGGGCGCGACAGGCATGCGCACAGCATAGATACAACATGCACGCATACGAGAGTGTGGTCCGGCATCTGGACCTCGGGTGCGAGGGAGGGCGGTGAGACCAGCGGGGCATCCGGCCACCGGACCAGTGGGACATCCGGTCACCGGGGGACGCCTCGGGCAGCGCCGGACACCTCGCATAGTTCACGCTTCCCTGAATTCATCAATCGCTGTACTGTCAGCTCATGCTGACCATCGCCCCCGACGTCGAGGTGCTCGCGCGGTTCGGCCGCGCGCTCGCCGACCCGATCCGCTGCCGTCTGCTGCTCGCGCTCCGCGAGGCCCCGGCGTACCCCTCCGACCTGGCCGAGGCCCTGGGGGTCTCGCGCTCCCGGCTCTCCAACCACCTGGCCTGCCTGCGCGACTGCGGACTGGTGGTCACCGTGCCGGACGGCCGACGCACGCGGTACGAACTGGCCGACGAACGCCTCGGCCACGCCCTGGACGACCTGCGCACCGCGGTGGTGGCCGTCGCGTCCGACCGCACCTGCCCGGACGCGGGGACGAAGGGCTGCTGCTGATGGCGACGGTCTCCCTCGGCCCGTCCCCGGCCCGCCGGGACGCGCTCACCCGCCGGATACGGCTGCTGGTGGCGGCCACCATCGGATACAACGCCGTCGAGGCGGTCGTCGCCCTCATCGCCGGAACGATCGCCTCCTCCACCGCGCTGATCGGCTTCGGACTGGACTCCGTCATCGAGGTCTCCTCGGCCGCCGCGGTCGCCTGGCAGTTCTCCGCCCGCGAGCACGCGGTGCGCGAGGCCCGGGAGCGGACCGCACTTCGGATCATCGCCCTGTCCTTCTTCGCACTCGCCGCGTACGTCGCCGTCGACGCGGTCCGGGCGCTGTCCGGCGGGGCCGGGGAAGCCGAACGGTCGCTGCCCGGCATCGTCATCGCGGCGTTGTCGCTCGCGATCATGCCGTTCCTCTCCGCCGCCCAGCGCAGAGCAGGGCGGGAACTCGGCTCCGCCTCCGCCGTCGCGGACTCCAAGCAGACCCTGTTGTGCACCTATCTGTCCGCCGTACTGCTCGTGGGTCTGGTACTCAACGCCGTCCTCGGCTGGTCCTGGGCCGACCCGGTCGCCGCTCTCGGCATCGCCGCCGTCGCGGCCAAGGAGGGGCGCGACGCGTGGCGGGGAAAGGGATGCTGCGCCCCGGGATCCCCGACAGGCGTCAATTCCAGCGCGTGCGAATTCACCTGCTAGGGGACGCATCCCTGGACGCCTCTCAGTAGTCTCAAGATGGTGAGCGGCACCCTTATGTAGCCGCATTTCAGGGGCATTTGGAGCGTTCAGTTGAAAATCGGCATCAAGCGCGTCAATCGCGTCTCCGTCACGGCCACCGTGACACTCACCGCAGGCGCGCTGCTCGCGAGCGGCGCCCTCGCCTCCACGGCGCACGCCGCCGCGCCGCCGGTCCCGAAGATCGTCGCCAAGGGCGGCTTCGTGATGAACGACGGCACCGGCAAGGCGCTCTACGCCAAGTCCGCGGACACCCGCCGGGCCACCGGCTCCACCACCAAGATCATGACGGCGCTGGTGGTGCTGTCGCAGAAGAACGTGAACCTGAATTCCAAGGTCACGGTCCAGAAGGCCTACAGCGACTACATCGTCTCGAAGAACGCCTCGTCCGCACGGCTCATCGTCGGCGACAAGGTCACCGTGGGCCAGCTCCTCTACGGCCTGATGCTCCCTTCCGGCTGCGACGCGGCCTACGCCCTGGCCGACAAGTTCGGCTCCGGCTCGACCCGCGCGGCTCGGGTGAAGTCCTTCATCGGCAAGATGAACTCCACCGCCAAGAGCCTCAAGCTGAAGAACACCAGCTTCGACTCGTTCGACGGCATAGGGGGTGGGAAGAACTACTCGACCCCCCGCGACCTGACGCTGATCGCCGGCAAGGCCATGAAGAACTCCACCTTCCGCGCGATCGTCAAGACCAAGTCGACCAAGCAGAAGGTGACCACGAAGAGCGGCGGCTACCGCTACATGTCGTGGAGCAACACCAACAAGATGCTCAGCAGCTACAGCGGCGCGATCGGCGTGAAGACCGGCTCCGGCCCGACCGCCAAGTACTGCCTGGTCTTCGCCGCGACGCGTAAGGGCAAGACCGTCATCGGCACGGTGCTCACCTCCTCCTCCGAGGCGAACCGCACCGCCGACGCGAAGAAGCTGATGGATTACGGCTTCGCCAAGTAACCCGCGCCCGCAGGGCGGGAAAGGGGCCTGCCCGCACATATCGTGCGGGCAGGCCCCTTTGCGTACGAATGCCTGCGAACGCGTCTACGCCCAGGTGATCAGGCGCTTCGGCTGTTCCAGGATCGCCGCCACGTCGGCCAGCACCTTCGAGCCCAGTTCGCCGTCGACGAGGCGGTGGTCGAACGACAGGGCCAGCGTGGTGACCTGACGCGGCTTCACCTTGCCCTTGTGGACCCATGGCTGGAGCTTGATGGCGCCGACCGCCAGGATCGCGGACTCCCCGGGGTTCAGGATCGGGGTGCCCGTGTCGACGCCGAAGACACCGACGTTGGTGATGGTCACCGTGCCGCCCGCCATCGCCGCCGGGGACGTCCTGCCGTCCCGGGCCGTGGAGACCAGCTCGCCGAGGGCCGCCGCGAGCTGCGGCAGGGTCAGCTCGTGCGCGTCCTTGATGTTCGGCACGATCAGGCCGCGCGGGGTCGCGGCCGCGATGCCCAGGTTGACGTAGTGCTTGCGCACGATCTCCTGGTTGGCCTCGTCCCAGGCGGCGTTGACGTCGGGGTTCCGCTTGATCGCGACGAGGAGGGCCTTGGCGATGATGAGGAGCGGATTGACCCGCACCCCCGCCATGTCCTTGTCCTCCTTCAGTTCCGCCACGAGCTTCATCGTGCGGGTGACGTCGACCGTGACGAACTCGGTGACGTGCGGCGCGGTGAACGCGCTGCCCACCATCGCCTGCGCGATCGCCTTGCGGACGCCCTTGACCGGGATGCGCGTCTCGCGGGCGGAGCCGGACGCCACCACCGGAGCGCCGGCCTCCACCGGGGACGCCACCACCGGAGCGCCGGCCTCCTCCGCGGGGGCAGCCGCGGGCGCGGCGGGAGTCCCGGGCGAAGTGGCTACGGGTGTCGCCGCCGCGTGGACGTCCTCGCGGGTGATGATCCCGTCCTTGCCGGTCGGGGTGACCGTCGCCAGGTCGATGCCCAGGTCCTTGGCGAGCTTGCGGACCGGCGGCTTGGCCAGCGGGCGGGTGACCGGAGCGTCGGCCGCCGGAGCGGGCGCAGCGTGCCCGTTCAGCTCGGCCTGCACCGCGGCAGCCACGGCGGCTGCCTCCGGGGCCACCGCCCCCTTGCGCGGGCGGCGCTTCGTGGAGCTCTCGGCGACGCCGTAGCCGACCAGGACCGGCGTACGGCCCTTCGGCCCACCGTCGGCGGTGGCCGCCGGGGCGGGCGCGGCGGCGGTCTCCACCGGCTCCTGCACCGGAGCGGGGACCGGGGCCGCGTCGCCGCTGCCCGGAGCGACGTCCACCGAGATGATCACCTGGCCGACGTCGACGGTCGTGCCTTCGGAAAAGCGCAGTTCGTGCACCACGCCGTCGAACGGGATCGGCAGCTCGACGGCCGCCTTCGCCGTCTCGACCTCGCACACGACCTGGCCGTCGGTGACGGTGTCACCGGGCTGGACGTACCACTTGAGGATCTCGGCCTCGGTCAGTCCCTCGCCGACATCGGGCATCTTGAACTCGCGGAAACGAGCGGACGTTTCGGTCATCGTCGTCACGGACCCTCTCCTCAGAACGCCAGCGAGCGGTCGACGGCGTCGAGCACCCGGTCCAGGCCGGGCAGATACTCTTCCTCCAGCCGGGCGGGCGGATAGGGCAGGTGGTAGCCGCCGACCCTGAGCACGGGCGCTTCGAGGTGGTAGAAGCAGCGCTCGGTGATCCGGGCGGCGATCTCCGCGCCGGAGCCGTAGAAGACGGGCGCCTCGTGCACGACGACGAGCCGGCGGGTCTTCTCGACGGACGTCTGGATGGTGTCGAAGTCGATCGGGGACATCGAGCGCAGGTCCAGGACCTCGACCGACTTGCCCTCCTCCTGCGCGGCCGCGGCCGCCTCCAGGCAGACCTTCACCATCGGCCCGTACGCGGCGAGCGTGAGATCGCTCCCCTCGCGGACGCGGGCGGCCCGGTGCAGCGAACCCGGGATGGACTCGGTGTCGACCTCGCCCTTGTCCCAGTAACGCCGCTTCGGCTCGAAGAAGATGACCGGGTCGTCGCTCTGCACGGCCTGCTGCATCATCCAGTAGGCATCGTTGGCGTTGGCGGGGGAGACCACCTTCAGGCCCGCGACATGCGCGAAGAGCGCCTCGGGGGACTCGCTGTGGTGCTCGACCGCGCCGATGCCGCCGCCGTAGGGGATACGGACGACGACCGGCAGCTTGATCTTGCCCAGCGCACGGGCGTGCATCTTCGCGAGCTGCGTGACGATCTGGTCGTACGCGGGGAAGACGAAGCCGTCGAACTGGATCTCCACCACGGGGCGGTAGCCGCGCAGGGCCAGGCCGATCGCGGTGCCGACGATGCCGGACTCGGCGAGCGGGGTGTCGATCACCCGGTCCTCGCCGAAGTCCTTCTGGAGTCCGTCGGTGATACGGAAGACACCGCCGAGCTTCCCGACGTCCTCACCCATGATGAGGACCTTGGGGTCGGTGTCGAGGGCGAGGCGCAGCGACTCGTTGAGCGCTTTCGCGATGGACATCTTCTCCACGGCCATGGCTACTTGCCCTCCTCGGCGGAGTCTGCGAACGATGCCTGGTAGGCGGCGAACTGGGCGCGCTCCTCGTCGACGAGGGAGTGCCCGTCGGCGTAGGCGTGCTCGAACAGGGCCATCGGCTCCGGGTCGGGCATCGCGCGCACCGCCTCCCGTACCCGCTTGCCGAGGCTCTCGCTCTCCGCCTCCAGCGCGGTGAAGAAGGCCTCGTCGGCGTGGCCGGACTTCTCCAGGTACGTGCGCAGCCGCAGGATCGGGTCCTTGGCCTCCCACGAGGCCCGCTCCTCGTCGGCCCGGTACTTCGTCGGGTCGTCGGAGGTGGTGTGCGCGCCCATACGGTAGGTGAAGGCCTCCACGAGGGTGGGGCCCTCGCCGCGGCGGGCGCGCTCCAGCGCGGAGCGGGTGACGGCCAGGCAGGCGAGGACGTCGTTGCCGTCGACGCGGACGCCGGGGAAGCCGAAGCCCTGGGCGCGCTGGTAGAGCGGCACCCGGGTCTGACGCTCGGTGGGCTCGGAGATGGCCCACTGGTTGTTCTGGCAGAAGAACACGACCGGGGCGTTGTAGACCGCGGAGAAGGTGAACGACTCCGCGACATCGCCCTGGCTGGAGGCGCCGTCGCCGAAGTAGGCGATCACGGCGGAGTCCGCGCCGTCCTTGGCCACGCCCATGGCATAGCCGGTGGCGTGCAGGGTCTGCGAGCCGATGACGATCGTGTACAGGTGGAAGTTGTTGGTGGTCGGGTCCCAGCCGCCGTGGTTCACGCCGCGGAACATGCCCAGGAGGTTGGTCGGGTCGACGCCCCGGCACCAGGCCACACCGTGCTCGCGGTAGGTCGGGAAGACGTAGTCGTCGTCGTGCAGGGCACGGCCGCTGCCGATCTGCGCGGCCTCCTGGCCGAGCAGCGAGGCCCACAGACCCAGCTCGCCCTGGCGCTGGAGCGCGGTCGCCTCGGCGTCGAACCGGCGGGTGAGCACCATGTCCCGGTAAAGGCCGCGCAGCTCGTCGGCGCTAAGGTCGATGCCGTAGTCGGGGTGCTCGACGCGCTCGCCCTCGGGCGTCAGCAGCTGTACGAGCTGGGGCTCGGCGCTCTGCGGCTTCTTCGCGGCGCTGGTCCGCTTGCTCGCGCGTCGCGGTTTACGCGCGGCGGCAGTGCTCTCCACGGTCACGTGCGTGCTCCTCCGTCGGTCCGGCCCCCGGGGTCTGCCGGGAACCAGTGCGGCTCGCCTGAATCCGGACCCGTGCACGGGGTGGGTGCCGCTCGGCCGGGGATCAGGCGTGACAGGTGCCCCGGCGAGCGCCCTGTCATAGGCACGTTACCCAGTGCTTCGCATAACTGCGAAAACCTATCTGACCTGCGATTTTGCTTGGATTTCCAAGTAAATCGAAAAAACCGCGAAGCCTTGCTGGTCACAGCACTGGAAACAGCCTGACAGGCCGCCGGAACAACGGCACGTTATCCCGCGGATCAGCGGCAGGGAAGAGCGGAGGAGAGGCGAGTGTGTGAGACTGCGATCGTGCGCGAAGAAGGAAAAATCAGGGTATTTCTGCTCGACGATCATGAGGTCGTCCGGCGTGGCGTCCACGAGCTCCTCTCCGTCGAGGAGGACATCGAGGTGGTCGGTGAGGCGGGCACGGCCGCGGACGCGCTGGCACGGATCCCCGCGACCCGGCCCGACGTGGCGGTGCTGGACGTGCGGCTGCCCGACGGCAGCGGGGTGGAGGTGTGCCGGGAGGTCCGCTCGCAGGACGAGGGCATCGCCTGCCTGATGCTCACCTCGTACGCCGACGACGAGGCGCTCTTCGACGCGATCATGGCCGGGGCGTCGGGTTATGTACTGAAGGCGATCCGCGGCAACGAACTGCTGAACGCGGTGCGGGACGTGGCCGCAGGCAAGTCGCTGCTGGACCCGGTGGCCACGGCCCGGGTACTGGAGCGGCTGCGCGACGGGAACAACGGCAGGGGCGACGACAAGCTGGCGGGCCTCACCGAACAGGAACGCAAGATCCTGGACCTGATCGGCGAGGGGCTGACCAACCGGGTCATCGGGGAGCGGCTGCACCTCGCCGAGAAGACCATCAAGAACTACGTCTCCAGCCTGTTGTCCAAGCTGGGCATGGAGCGCCGCTCCCAGGCCGCCGCGTACGTCGCGCGACTCCAGGCCGAGCGCCGCTGAACGACGGGGCGGCGCTGAACAACCGGGCGCCGGGGCGGGAGGGGTCACCTCCGGGGCGGCCGGATCTCGCCTGGGGACGGACAGGTTCCCTTTGGGCGGCCGGGTCACCTCCGGGGCGGCCGACGGGACTTTGGTCCCGGGTCGTCCGGGGCAGGCGACTCTTACTCGCGCCCTACAGCGGGGGAACAGTGGAGTCCATGCCCATCGACTCCCCCGGCCACCACGGCTCCCCCCGCGCACGCCGCGCGGCCGGCACCATCGAGCGGGCCGCGCCGATCGAGCTGCTCGGCCGGGTCCCCTACGGCCGGCTCGCGACCAGCATCCGGGCCCTGCCCTTCCTGGCCGTGGCCCGGCACATCGTGAGCGACGGCCGCATCCTGCTGCGGATGCACAGCGGGTTCGGCTACCACGAGGCGTGCGACGGGAGCGTCGTGGCGTACGGCGCGGACAACTACAACGGCCCGTCGTCCGGTGACGGGGAGCTGTGGTCGGTGCAGTTCACCGGCCCCGCCGAGATCGCGCACCCCGCCCCCGAGCAGCGGCAGCTGTTCGGAGCCGCCCCCGCCACCGTGAACGGGGAGCCCTTCGCGCCCGCCTACATCCGGGTGGACCCGCACTTCGTCACGGAGCACACGCTGAGCTTCGCCGACCGCGCCCAGCGGGTGTCTCGCTGATCATGCCGGGCACGCGGGGCCTGATCACCAAGGGATCCCCCAGCGCACTTAGCGCACCTGCTGCGGTGACCGCAAGTCCGCGAAGTCGCCACACAGAGTGATCTAACATCTGGTAAGTGCCGCGCTCATATGTCATCCGCCCGCCTGTTCCCCCGGTCGGCGAGGTGCTGCGCCGATACCCCGAGGTGGGGGAACCGCTCGCCTGCGAGCCGGTCACCAAGGGCCTGCTGAACCACGGGTACCGGGTCTCCACCACGCGTGGCGCGTTCTTCCTCAAGCACCACCTCGACAAGCGGCACCTGGACGACACCTCCGGCGAGCCCGCCGCGATCGTCCGCCAGCACCGGGCCACCCAGCGCCTCCAGTCGCTCGGTGTGCCCGTCGTCCCGCCCCTGTCGGACACCCGGGGCGACACGGTCACCGTGATCGGTGAGGGCTGCTACGCCCTGCACCCCTGGGTCGACGGGCTGCACCGGGCGGGCGCCGAGCTGACCCTGGCCCAGTCCCGTCGGCTCGGCACGCTCCTGGGGACCGTGCACACCGGCCTGGAGCAGGTGATGGCCCCGCGCGACGGTCCGCCGGACCCCGACGGGCCGCCCCGGCCCGGCCATCACAGCCCGGACCCCGCCGACACCTTCGCGCTGATCGACGACCTGCTGGCCGCCGCGCGCGGCGAGGGCGGCCGGAACGCCCCGCGCGACGCCTTCGACGAACTCGCCGTCCACCGCCTCGTGGAGCGCCGCGCCCTGCTCGAACAGCACGCCCACCGCCGCCCGCCGACCCCGGACGGACCCGCCACCGGCTGGGTGCACGGGGACTTCCACCCGCTGAACCTGCTCTACCGGGGCGCCCATCCGGTCGCGATCGTGGACTGGGACCGGCTGGACGTCCAGCCGCGCGCCGAGGAGGCCGTACGGGCCGCGGCGATCTTCTTCGTCCGCCCGGCCGGGCGGCTGGATCTCGCCAAGGTACGGGCGTACGCCCGCGCGTACCGGCGGGCGACCGGGGCCGGGCGGGCGGAGCTGGCGGCCGCGGTGCACCGGGTGTGGTGGGAGCGGCTGAACGACTTCTGGATACTGCGCTGGCGCTACCGCCTGGACGACCGGAGGGCCGACCCGCAGTTCCCCGCGGTGTCGGCCCTGGTGGTCTGGTGGACGGACGCCTACGAGGAGGTCCGCGCGGCGTTCACGGAGTGAGCCGCGCCCGTCCGCTTCACGGCACGAACCGCGACCCCACCCGTCCGCTTCACCCGGTCCGCGGAGTGAGCCGCACCCGGGCCGCGTGGCGGGGCTGGGTGCGGCGTGCTCACGGTGTTCGTCCCGGGGCCGGCCGCGCGGACTCAGGAGGTGGTGTTGCCCGCCGAGGCGCCGGGCGTGGTCCCCGTACCGCCGTCGTCACCTCCACCGGCTCCGCCGTCGTCGCCGCCGTTGCCGCCCGGGGTCCCCGGGTCGGTGGTCGGGGCGGTGGGATCGCCGGTGGGCTCCCCGCTGGAGCCCTCGTTGGTGTTGCCGTCCGAGGTGCCGGGGTCCGGTTCGGAGGGGGTCGGGGACGGGGTGAAGGTGGGCCTGCTCGGGGTGGGGTCCCGGGTCGGCGGCGGCGGGTTCGGCTGCGTCTGACCGCCGCCCGTGCTGTCCGGCTGCTCCGGCTCCTTCGACGTCTCGTCCTGCGACGGCTTCTCCGAGGGCTTCTCCTCGGACCGGCTGACCGAGGGGGAGGGCGAGACGGGATCCTTCTTGTCGCCGTTGCCCTGCGCCGCGTTGAGCGCGAAGGCGACCCCCGCACCGATCGCGATCAGCGCGAGCAGGACGAAGAGCCACATCTTGCCGCGCCCGCCGCGAGACCGCCGCTGTCCGCCGTCGTAGCCTCCGTCGTCCGGGTTGAGCGGCGGCAGGATCGGGCCCTGGGAGGTGTCCCCGTGCGCCGGGTGGCCCATCGCCCGGGTGGAACCGGTGATGCCCTGCGAGGGGGTGTGACCGCCCTCGGGCAGCGCGACGGGGCCGGTGTTCCAGGTCCCGGTGTGACCACCCTGCACCTGGAGCATCTGGAGGCTGTACTGGACGAGGCCGCGCATCTCCTCGGCGCTCTGGAACCGGTCGTCCGGGTCCTTCGCCAGCGAGCGCATCGCCAGCCCGTCCAGCTCCGGCGGCACCACGTCCGAGACCTCGGACGGCGGCACCGGGATGTCCTGGACGTGCTGGTAGACCACCGAGAGCGGGGTCTCACCGGTGAACGGAGGACGCAGCGCGAGCAGCTCGTAGAGCAGACAGCCGGTGGCGTACAGGTCGGACCGGTGGTCGACGGCCTTGCCGAGCGCCTGCTCGGGGGAGAGGTACTGCGGCGTGCCCATGACCATGCCGGTCTGGGTCATCGTCGACTGCGCGCCGTGCAGGGCGCGGGCGATCCCGAAGTCCATCACCTTGACCGCGCCGGAATCCGTGATGATCACGTTGGCGGGCTTGATGTCGCGGTGCACGATGCCGTGCTGGTGCGAGTAGGCGAGGGCCTCCAGCACCCCCGAGACGATGATCAGGGCCTGCTCGGGCGGCGGGGCCTCGGCGGTCAGGAGCAGATCGCGGATCGTCCGGCCCTCGACCAGCTCCATCACGATGTACGGAACGGTCTGGCCGCCCACGACGTCCTCGCCGGAGTCGTACACGGCGACGATCGCGTGGTGGTTGAGGCCCGCGACGGACTGTGCCTCGCGGGTGAAGCGGGCCTTGGAGACCGGGTCCTCGGCCAGGTCGGAACGGAGCAGCTTCACCGCGACGGTGCGTCCGAGCCGGATGTCCTCCGCCGCGTAGACCTCGGCCATGCCGCCCCGGCCGAGCCGGTGGGTCATCCGGTAACGTCCGTCACCGACGACGCCGCCGACGCCCCAGGAGTCGGTGCCATCCGAGACTCCGCCGCCGTTTGCTTCGGAATCGGGTGCCATCAGTCCTCGCCGTCGTATCTGTCCGCGCGTCCGCGGGTTCTCACGGTGCCTTGCTGCGTTGCCACGTCACGCTACAGCCTCCGGCGGACACCACGGTTCCGTCCCGGACCGATCATCCGACCGCCCGGCGCGCCCTCCACCTGTTTTTCATGCGTTTCCTGTAACGCTTCCGGGACACTTCCTGTGCCGAGGGTCACGGAACGGGCACCCGGCTTGACGTGTCAGACCCCTCGGGCAGACTTGGCGCGTACATCAGGGAATATCGCGCGCACGGCACACCGCTCACCTGCGCGCCGCCGAGGGGGATGCACGTCATGAGCCAGGACGGCGCACAGGGCCGCTATGCGGGCGGTTCGGTCGCAGGCGGCCGCTACCAACTGCGCGACCTGCTCGGCGAGGGCGGGATGGCCTCCGTCTACCTCGCCTACGACTCCGCCCTGGACCGCCAGGTCGCGATCAAGACCCTGCACACCGAGCTGGGCCGCGAGCAGTCCTTCCGTGAGCGCTTCCGGCGTGAGGCGCAGGCCGTGGCCAAGCTCCAGCACACCAACATCGTCTCCGTCTTCGACACCGGCGAGGACGAGCTCGGCGGTGCGCTGATGCCCTACATCGTCATGGAGTACGTCGAGGGGCAGCCGCTCGGCTCGGTGCTGGCCGCCGACATCCGACAGCACGGCGCGATGCCCGCCGACAAGGCCCTCAAGGTGACGGCGGACGTGCTCGCCGCGCTGGAGACCAGCCACGAGATGGGCCTGGTCCACCGGGACATCAAGCCCGGCAACGTGATGATGACCAAGCGCGGCGTCGTGAAGGTCATGGACTTCGGCATCGCCCGCGCGATGCAGTCCGGTGTCACCTCGATGACGCAGACCGGCATGGTCGTCGGCACCCCGCAGTACCTCTCCCCCGAGCAGGCCCTCGGCCGCGGCGTCGACGCCCGGTCCGACCTGTATTCGGTGGGCATCATGCTCTTCCAGCTGCTCACCGGGCGGCTGCCCTTCGACGCGGACTCCCCGCTGGCCATCGCGTACGCGCATGTGCAGGAGGAGCCGGGGGCGCCGTCCGGCATCAACCGGTCGGTCACCCCGGCGGTGGACGCGCTCGTCGCCCGCGCGCTCAAGAAGAACCCGAACGAGCGCTTCCCCAGCGCCGCCGCGATGCGCGACGAGATCGCCCGGGTGCTGAACGCCTCCGGCGGCCAGACCGGCGCCCCGATGATCGTGGCGGGCGGCGGACCCGCCAACAGCGGGTCGGGGGTCGGCTCGGCGGTGTTCCCGCCGGTCGACCAGTCCACCCCGGCCCCCCAGAGCGTCCAGACGCCGTATCAGCCCCACCCGCACCAGCAGCCGGGGCCCTACGGCCAACCGACCCCGGCGCCCACCCCGAGCTACGGCTACCCGCAGTCCGGCCAGGTCCAGGGGTACCCGGCCCCGGGCCAGCTCTCCCACCAGACCCCGCCGCCGTACACGATCAACCCGCAGCACCCGACGTCCCCCGGAGGTCCGGGCGGCGGCGGGTCCAAGCGGAACATGCCGGTCATCGTCGGTTCGATCGTCGTCGCGCTCCTCGCCGTCGGCGGCCTGATCACCGCGATCGCCCTCCAGAACGGCAAGGACGACCAGGCGGGCAAGGGCGGTGACCCGGGCACCAGCGAGTCCTCGGACCAGGGCTACCGCCCGCCGGAGCGCAATCGCACGATGAAGGACACGATGTGCTCGAACGCCTCGGAGGACTCCAACGACCCCAAGAAGGTCAGCGCTCCGAGCTTCATCTATAAGGACATCCTGTCGGCGAAGGCGTGCGCGGCCGCCGCGGGCTGGACGATCAAGGAGATCGAGGAGCCGGGCAACACCTACGCGGAGGGCCAGGTCGTCGGACAGTTCCCGTCCTCCGGTACGGCGGTCGACGAACAGGGCGCCCACTTCGAGCTGAAGGTCTCCACGGGCCGGCCCTCCTGACCTCCCGCACGGTCCCTTCTCCCTGAGCGGCTGTTCCTTACTGAGCGGCTGTTCCTGCCCCGCGCCGTTGTCCGCCACGCGGCCTTTCCTTCTGTTCTGGCTGCTCCGGTCCTTCTGTTCTGACTGCTCCAGTCCTTCTGCTCCCGACGGCTCCGGAGGAGGCTGATCCTGGGTACCCAGGGGCTGTCGAGCGTGCCGATTCGCTCATTTCTGATCGTCGTGGAGACTTCTCTGTTCTCCGCGTAGCCCTTCAGGACCGGCAGCGGCCCTGGAGTTTCGGATACCGCATCCGGGATGCCGGATGGAGGGGCCCGTGTGACGCTGATCTCATGGCTCCAGGACTTCCGGCAGCGTGGGCGTCGAGATGCGCGGTCTGTCTGATGGCGGCGGCCGCAGCGGCTCTGGGGCCGCCGGGAGGACCCGCCCACGGATCGCCGACCGCGGCGAAGGTCACCCGGTCGTTCGCCGCCGCCCCGTCCGCGTCGGTCTCCCCTACGGCCCCGCGCCCGTCGGGTCCGGCGTCCCCCTCCGCGCTCCCTTCGAGCCCGCCCCCGCACCCGCAGTCGTCCGGCCTTCCGAGCTCCGGAGTCCCCCAGTCCGGCGGTACGAGCCCGTTCCCCGGGACCTCCGCCGCGAGAGGTGCCGAGGCCGACACCGCGCCTGCGGGCGAGCTCTCCGGCCCTGCCGAAGCCTCTGACTCCCCTTCCGCTTCGCCCCAGGTGACCGGGTCGACCGCCCCCCTGGCCGGGCACGAGGCCGGGATCGGCAGGGCGCGGCCCGGTCGTTCCCTGACCCCTCTGGAGCTCGCCCGGGTCGAGACCAGGGACGAGACGCCGGTCGGGACGCGCGACCGGGGCGAGGCCGAGCAGGTCGTGGACGACGGCTCCGAAGTACCCGTGTTCACCCCACCGCCCGACGCGTTCACCGATCCGGCACGGCGGTCCGGACAGGCGCTGGACGCCGCCGCGGTACGGCAGGTGCAGCAGCTCTCCCTCGGTTCGGGCATCGCCCTGGTCGGCCTGGGGCTCGGCTTCCTCGCGTTCCGTATGCGCCGTACGGCCTGAGGGGCACCCCGGTCCGTTCCCGGCCGGAGGCGCTGCCATGGGGGGGACGCGGGCTGCCGGACCTGGTCGTCCCGTGCCGACGGGACTGCTCGCCGCGGCCCTCACCAGCTCCCGGCCGCCCCTGGCGCGGCGCGCGGGCTGAACCCGGGCGGAACGCGTTCCGGTGCCCCTGGAGAAGGTGGATCGTCCGTTTCCGGGGGCACCACCGTGGTGTACGGCATGTGTGCGAGACAATGGCGGCATGGAAATGCCGAGGAATGACCGGTCGCAGGAGCACCCGCAGGTCCTTGTCGTGGGCCAGGACGGAATGGCTATCGGCGGCGGTGCCAGTGACGACGAGTCGCGCGAGGTCCCGGTGACGGAAATGGTGGAACAGCCCGCGAAGGTCATGCGCATCGGCAGCATGATCAAGCAGCTGCTGGAGGAGGTCAGGGCGGCCCCTCTCGACGAGGCGAGCCGCGTCAGGCTGAAGGAGATCCACGCCAGCTCCGTGAAGGAGCTGGAGGACGGTCTGGCCCCCGAGCTGGTCGAGGAGCTGGAGCGGCTCTCCCTGCCGTTCACCGATGACTCGGTGCCCTCCGAGGCCGAACTGCGCATCGCGCAGGCGCAGCTCGTGGGCTGGCTGGAGGGCCTCTTCCACGGCATCCAGACGGCTCTGTTCGCCCAGCAGATGGCGGCCCGCGCCCAGCTGGAGCAGATGCGCCGCGCATTGCCGCCGGGAATGAGCGGCGAGGACGAGGAGGGCGGCGCGGACCCGCACGGCCCGGTCCGCTCGGGCCCGTATCTGTAAGCCCGTATCCGCGACCCGTAGCCGCCGCAGCGACCGAACGGGGCCCGGCCCCCACCGTGAGGTGGGGGCCGGGCCCCGTCGTACGTTCCCGTCGTGCGTATCCGATGTGCCTGTTGATGTACGTCTGCGGGTCGGGCGCCCGGCGCCCGGGAGACCGCAGCCCCCGCGAGGGCGGCTGCGGGTCAGATCACGGGTGGTGGCGGGCGGTCAGGGCGCGGCGGGCGCGGCCAGCAGCACCTTGCCGATGTGCGCGCTGGACTCCAGGATCCGGTGCGCCTCGGCGGCGTCCTGCATCGGCACCGTGCGGTCCACGACGGGACGGACCACCCCGCCGCCGATCAACGGCCACACGTGCTCGCGTACGGCGGCGATGATGGCGGCCTTCTCCCCGAGCGGACGACCGCGCAGGGAGGTGGCGGTGACGGCGGCTCGCTTGGCCAGCAGCGCCCCGAGGTTCAGTTCCCCCTTGGCCCCGCCCTGGAGTCCGATGATCGCGAGGCGGCCGTTCACCGTGAGCGCCTGGACGTTCCGCTCCAGGTACTTGGCTCCGACGATGTCGAGGATGACGTCGGCCCCCGCCCCGGCGGTGTTCTCCCGCACCTCCTCGACGAAGTCCTGCTCGCGGTAGTTGATCAGGATGTCCGCTCCCAGCTCGGCGCACCGCGCCAGCTTGTCCGGGCTGCCCGCCGTGACCGCGACCCGGGCGCCGACCGCCTTCGCGAGCTGGACGGCCATGGTGCCGATCCCGCTGGAACCGCCGTGGATCAGCACCGTCTCACCGGGCCGCAGGTGGGAAATTAGAAACACGTTCGACCAGACCGTCGAGGTGACCTCGGGCAGCGCCGCCGCCTCCACCAGGCCGACCCCCTCCGGTACGGGGAGGAGCTGGCCCACCGGTACGGCGACCTTCTCCGCGTACCCGCCGCCCGCCAGCAGCGCGCACACCTCGTCGCCGACCGCCCAGCCGCTCACCCCCGGGCCGAGCGCGGCGATCCGGCCCGCGCACTCCAGACCGGGGTAGGGGGACGTACCGGGCGGCGGGTTGTAGAAACCCTGCCGCTGGAGCACGTCGGCGCGGTTCACGGCGCTGGAGACAACCTCGACGAGAACCTCGCCCTCGCCGGGTACGGGATCGGGGACCTCAGCCCAGACGAGCGCCTCGGGGCCACCGGGTTCGGGGATCGTGATCGCATGCATGGCCGCGAGGCTACTCCCGCCGCGCCCACCCCGGCGGACGCCCCGTCCGATCACGGACGCCTCGGCGGCCATCACGGACGGCCCGTCGTGCCGATGCCCCGTCGTGCCGATGCCCCGTCGTGCGGTCGCCCCGTCGTGCAATCGCCCCGCCGTGCGGTCGCCCTGTCGCGCGGGGGACTGCCTCGACGCTCAGGAGCGCTGGGGCGGGGGCGGCGGGCTCTTCGGCGTGGCGGCCGACGTCGGACTGGCCCGCACGATGGTGATGACGCGGTCCGTCAACTGCAGGGGGCTGGCCGCCGGATCGTCGTAACCGAGCAGCCGGTGGCCGCGCAGCACACTGACGACCAGGTCCTCGGTCTCCCGCACGTTCTTGCCCACCTCGGCCTTTATGACCGGCCGTTCGACGAGATCGAGGCCGCTGCCCTGCTGGATCAGGTCCTCCATCACGGTGCCCGCGCTCGGGCTGAGGACGGAGAGGCCGAGCAGCCGTCCGGCGGCGCTGGCGCTGGTGATCACCGCGTCCGCGCCGGACTGCCGGAGCAGGGGTGCGTTCTCCTCCTCACGGACCGCCGCCACGATCTTCGCGCTCCGGTTCAGCTGGCGTGCGGTCAGGGCGACCAGCACGGCGGTGTCGTCGCGCTGGGTCGCGATGATGATCTGCCGCGCCTTCTGGAGTTCGGCGCGCAGCAGCACATCGCTGCGGGTGGCGTCCCCGAGGACTCCGGTGAAGCCCTCGGCGTTGGCGGCCTCGATGACCTTGGTGGCCGGGTCGACGATGACGATCTGGTCCTTCGACAGACCGGTGGCGCAGAGGGTCAGAATCGCCGACCGGCCCTTCGTACCGAAGCCGACGACGACGGTGTGGTCACGCAAGTTGGCTCTCCAACGCTTCAGCCGGAAGTCCTCCCGGGTCCGTTCCGTGAGGACTTCGAGAGTGGTCCCGACCAGGATGATCAGGAAGATCACGCGCAGCGGTGTCACGAGCACCACATTGATCAGCCGTGCTCCGTCGCTGTACGGGGTGATGTCCCCGTACCCAGTGGTGGAGAGGGTGACCGTCGCGTAGTAGATCGCATCCAGCAGATCGACCTTGCCGTCGGCGTTGTCGTTGTAACCGCTGCGGTCGAGCCAGACGATCAGCACGGTCGCGGCCAGCACGAGCAGCGCCATCAGCAGGCGTTTGGCCACCTGACGGGCCGGACCGACGGCCACCCGGCGGGGAAGCATCACCCGCGTCGGCACGACCAGTTCGTCGGCTCGCCTGGCCATCGCATCGTGGCCGGGAAGTTTCACGTGAAACACCCTTCCGACCACGGCGTCGCCGGGGCCCACGGGAGATCCAGAATCTCCACCTCGGTGCCGGACCGTACCCCGCCCGGGGGTACGACGGCCAACCCGTCCGCCGCGGCGATCCCGCGCAGCATCGCGGGACCGTTGAACCGGAGGGGCGCGACATGGTCCCGGCCGCCCGGCCGCCCCGCGCGATGGACCACCGGGACGAGGCGGGTGTCGTGCGGATGACCGGGTACGTCGGCGTGGACGAGCGCCCGGTACGCGTCCTGGGCCGGGCGGGCCGCGATCCCCGCGAGCAACGGTTCAGCGAGCGTCAGCAGCCCGGCCACGGCCGCCAGCGGGTTCCCGGGCAGCCCGACCAGACAGGGCCCGCCCGGCAGTTGCCCAACCCGGTTCCCGGCGCCGGGTAGTCGCGCCAGCAGCATGGGGTGACCGGGGCGGACGGCCACTCCGTCGACCAGCAACTCGGCGTCGAGCCCGTCGAGGACGCGGTGCACATGGTCGACCGGACCGGCCGCGGTGCCGCCGGTGGTGACGATGACGTCGGCGTCCGTGGAGACGATGGCCTCCCGCAGCGCTCCGGCGTCGTCCCCGAGGCGGACGGGCTCCGAAACCTCGGCGCCCAGAGCCCGCAGCCAGGGGCCCAGCATGGGACCGAGGGCGTCACGGATCAGCCCGTCGTGCGGCAGCCCGGTGGCCAGCAGTTCGTCGCCGAGAACCAGAATGTCGACGCGCGGCCGGGGCACGGCAGGCAGCGCGTCGTACCCGGCGGCCGCGGCCAGCCCGAGCACCGCCGGGGTCACCACGGTCCCGGCCGGGACGAGTTGCTCGCCGGAGCGGCACTCCTGGCCCCGGGGCCGGATGTCCTGCCCGGTCACGACGGAGCGCCGCGCGTGCAGCAGCCCCTTGGCCTCGTCGGCGTGTGCGTGCTCGCTCCGGATGACCGCGGTGGTGTCGGGGGGGACGCGGGCCCCGGTGGCGATCCGTACGGCGGTGCCGTCGGGCAGCGGCGTGGTGGCCCGACGTCCCGCGAGGAGGCCCGCCCCGGCCTCGTACGCCCAGGGACCCGGTCCGGCCACCGCCCAGCCGTCCATCGCCGAGGTGTCGAACGACGGCAGGTCCGTGAGCGCGCCGAGCGCCTCGCCGAGCACATGCCCGAGCGCGCGGTCGAGCGGCAACCGGACGACCGCCGCCGGACCGGACCGCCCCTCCCGCGCGGCAACCGCCCGCGCCCGCTCCCAGGAGAGGGATACGGCGGCGGGGGTACGGGTGGGAGGGGTGCCGGTGGGAGGGGTGCCACGAGGGCTACTGGCGTGCGGGAGGGTCGGTCCGCCTCGGGCTCCGAATCCGTCTTCGGCTCCGGCCCCTTCGTCGGTTTCGGCTCCGACTCCGTCTTCTGCTCGGACGTCGGCCCCTACTTCGGTTTCGGCTCCGGCTTCCGGGTGGTTCCCGGTGGGGCGCGGCAGGGGTTCACGGTCGGCCTCGGCCACGTGATCATCGGCGGGTGCACCGGACGCACCGGGCCGACGGCCGTCGCGCTGGGCGTCGTTGGACGCGCCGTCGCGAGCACTGCTGGAGGAGGTGGTGCGGGTGCTGCCAGGACCGCTGTCGGCGACGGGCCGGGGGCGGTAACTCGACCCGCCGACCAGGGCGAGGGCCTGTTCGACAGCCCGCTCCTCCTCGGCACGGGCGAGGTCGTTCGCGGACTCCGCGCGGTCGGGACCATACGAACCGGAGCTGTTCAGGCCGGGGCCGACCACACCGGAATCCGACGGGCCGGGGGCGGTCAAGGGGGGACCGGCCGGGCCGGGATCGGGCGAACCGGGGGCGGTCACGGTGTTCCGGTCCCCTCGCCGCCCGCGTCCGGCTTCGCCTCGCCCGTCGCTTCACCCGCCACCTCGGCGCCGCCCTCGGTCCCGGCAGCCGGTCCCGCAGCGGCCGCCGCTTCGGCCTCCCAACGCAGTGCGAGGTCGGCGGCTTTGCGAGCGGCGTCCGCGACCGCGGCGGCAGCCGCTTCGGGCCCCGCGTCGGCACCGGCTCTGGCCGCCGCGTATCCGACCAGGAAGGTCGTGAGCGGGGCGGCGGGCCGGGCGACTCCGTGCGCGGCGTCACGCGCGAGGTCGAGCAGGACACCGGTGTCGACGTCGAGTTCGATTCCGAGTTCGTTCTTGACCGAGGTGATCCATTCGTCCAGCACGGCCCCATGCTCCCTGATCCGGGCGCGGGCAGCGGCGATGTCGTCCCAAGTGTCGCAGTCGAACGCGGCGTGCGGCCCGGCGTCGACCCGGGCCAGATCCAGCTCCGCGGTCAGCAGCCGCAGCGGCAACCCGGCGAGGCTGCCGTGCTCGGTGGCGATGAGCGCCAACTCCCGGCGCAACGGCTCCGCGCGATAGGCGGCGACAAGCGGCTGATCGCGTCCGTCGGGGTCAGTGCACAGAGCACCATCCCCGCCCGCCCCACCCTCCCCTTCGGCAGCGACAGCGGCGGCGGCGACCAAGGACTGCACCGTGCTCGGTCCGAGGAACGGCAGATCGGCGGAGAGGACGAGGACGACGTCCGCCGTCGTCAGCCGCACCCCCGCGCCGAGCGCCGCCAGCGGGCCGCCGCCCTGCGGGACTTCGCGGGTCCAGGTGACCGGCCGGGCAGTGGGCCGCCGATCGCCGACCACGACCGTGACACCCGCCCCGGCGCAGGCGGTGAGGACCCGGTCGAGCAGGGTCCGGCCGCCCACGCGCACGGCCGGCTTGTCGGCGCCGCCGAGCCGCTTCGCGGCCCCGCCGGCCAGGACGATCACGTCGTAGGCGGTCATACGTCGAGTATGGGCCGCGCCCCACCGCGCCACCCCGTCCGGGGTGGCCGGAAGACCCAATCACCCCAGGACGGGCACGTAGGCGCCGACTCCGGGGGCAGCGCGGCCGACGAGCCGGCTCCGGCTGCGCGGCCGGACACCCCTACAGCGTGCGCAGCAGCACCGCGGGCTGCTCCACACAGTCCGCCACGTAACGGAGGAAGCCCCCGGCCGTCCCGCCGTCGCACACCCGGTGGTCGAAGGTCAGCGAGAGCTGGACGACCTGACGGACGGCCAGCTCCCCTTCGTGCACCCAGGGCTTGGGCATGATCCGGCCGACGCCGAGCATCGCCGCCTCCGGGTGGTTGATGATGGGCGTCGAACCGTCGACGCCGAACACCCCGTAGTTGTTCAGCGTGAACGTACCGCCGGTCAGTTGCGCCGGGCTGAGCTTCCCGGTCCGCGCCAGCTCGGTCAGCCGGGCGATCTCCGCCCCGATCGACTCCGCGTTACGCGTGTGCGCGTCCCGCACGACCGGGACGACCAGACCCCGCTCGGTCTGGGCGGCGAACCCGAGGTGCACCCCGGGCAGCCGGACGATCTCCCGGGCGTCCTTGTCCACCGTGGAGTTGAGCTCCGGGAACCGGGCCAGCGCGGCCGTGCAGATCCTCGCCAGCAAGGCCAGGACCGAGACCTTCGGCCCGGCGGACGGGCCTGTCGCCGCGTTCATCGCGGCCCTGACGGTCATCAGCTCGGTGGCGTCCGCGTCCACCCAGCACGTGGCGTCCGGGATCTCGCTCCGGCTCCGCGACAGCTTGTCGGCGACCGCTCCCCGCACACCGCGCAGCGGAATCCGCTCGCCGTCCGCACCAGCCGACGCCCTCGTGCCTGCCGGAACCGAAGAAGCGCCGGACGCTTTCGTTGCCGCGGTCGATGTGGTCGTCGCAGTCCCGTTCGCCGTCGCGCTCCCGGCCGCGGTGACGCCTGCGGTGGCCGTCTCCGCCGCCCGGCTGATCGCGGCGTCCACATCGGCCCGCAGGATCAGCCCGTCGCGGCCCGACCCCGTCAGCAGCCGCAGATCGATGTCGTGCTGCCGGGCCAGCCGGCGGACCAAGGGAGAGACCACGGCCACGGGCCCCTGCCGGTCCACCGCGCGATCCCGCGCCACCCCGTCGACAGCGGGACCGGCCACAGAGGCAGCCGGTGCCGATGCCGTCTCAGAAGCCGGGGCCGGGGCGGCGGCTTCGACCACCTGGACGGGGGCCGCGGCTCCACCATCGGCAGGGGTCGTCAGCCCGCCCGGCCGGATGCGCCGACGCCGTGCGGCCGGTGCGCCCGTCCCGTATCCCACGAGCACGTTCCCCGACCCGCTCGAAGACTCCTCCGCGGACGCGGACGCCGAAGCCGACGAGCCCGACGACGCGGTCGATGACCCCGCAGCCGATGACGAGTCCGACGACGCCGACGCGGGCGAGCCGGGCGACCTGTCGGCCGAAGGCTCCGATCCGTCCGGCGCCCCGACCGCGACCGTCAGCAAAGGGGCGCCGACCGGGAGTTCCGACCCCTCCTCACCGAAGCGGGCGGTCACCACGCCTCCGTAGGGGCACGGCACCTCCACCATGGCCTTGGCCGTCTCGACCTCCACGACGGGCTGGTCGATGGCGACGACCTCGCCGACCTCCACCAGCCAGCGGACGATCTCCGCCTCGGTCAGCCCCTCGCCGAGGTCCGGCAGCTTGAACTCCAGCACCCGTGCCATCAGCTGTCCGCCTCCCACTGCAACCGCGCCACCGCGTCGAGCACGCGGTCCACTCCCGGCAGATGGTGCCGCTCCAGCATCGGCGGCGGGTAGGGGATGTCGAACCCGGCCACCCGCAGCACCGGAGCCTCCAGGTGGTGGAAGCACCGCTCGGTGACCCGGGCCGCGATCTCACCGCCGGGCCCGCCGAACCCGGTCGACTCGTGGACGACGACGGCGCGCCCGGTGCGCCGCACCGAAGCGGCGACCGTCTCGTCGTCGAAGGGAACCAGCGACCGCAGGTCCACCACTTCGAGGTCCCAGCCCTCGGTGACCGCCGCTTCGGCTGCCTCCAGGCAGACCGGCAGGGACGGCCCGTACGTGATCAGCGTGGCGCTGCGCCCGGGGCGCCGGACCACGGCCCTGCCGATCGGCTCCACCGCCGCCGGGGCCTGGGGCGACCAGGTGGACTTGGACCAGTAGAGCCGCTTGGGCTCCAGGAAGACGACCGGATCGTCGGAGGCGATCGACGCCCGCAGCAGCCCGTACGCGTCCTCGACGGTGGCCGGGGTGACGACGTGGAGGCCGGGCGTGGCGATGTAGTACGCCTCGGAGGAGTCGCTGTGGTGCTCGACCCCGCCGATGCCCCCGCCGTACGGCACCCGCACGGTGATGGGGAGCGGCATGGCCCCCCGGGTGCGGTTGCGCATCTTGGCGACATGGCTGATCAGCTGCTCGAAGGCCGGATAGGCGAAGGCGTCGAACTGCATCTCCACCACGGGCCGCAGCCCGTACATCGCCATGCCGACGGCCGTGCCGAGGATGCCTGCCTCGGCCAGCGGAGTGTCGGTGCACCGATCGTCGCCGAACTCCGCAGCCAGCCCGTCGGTGATCCGGAAGACCCCACCGAGCGTGCCCACGTCCTCACCGAGGACATGGACGGTGGGGTCTTCGGCCATGGAATCCCGCAGGGCACGCCCGAGGGCCTGCGCCATGGTGGCCGGTTTCGCCTTCGCCGTACGTCCGCCGGCTGTGGGTGCCGCGGTGGTCATCGCCCCGCCTCCGCGCTGTGCTCGTCGTGGTCCTGCTCGGCGTCCAGCTCGGCGCGCAGGGCGGTGGCCTGTTCCCGGAGCTGGCTGGTCTGCTCGGCGTACACATGGGCGAAGAGGTCCATCGGCTCCAGCACCGGGTCGGCGTTCATCCGGTCGCGCAGCGCGGCCGCCATGTGCTCGGCCGCCTCCCGTGCCCGCTCGATGCCCTGGTCGTCGAGCAGTCCCCGACCGGTCAGCTCGCGCTCCAGCAGCAGCACCGGGTCGTGCGCCCGCCAGGCCTCGACCTCGCTGTCGACCCGGTAGCGCGTGGCGTCGTCGGCGTTGGTGTGCGCGTCCATGCGGTAGGTGAGCGCCTCGACCAGCGTCGGACCCTCGCCGCGCCGCGCCCGCTCCACCGCCTCGCCCAGCACCTGATGCACGGCGGCGGCGTCGTTGCCGTCCACGAGGCGGCCCGGCATCCCGTATCCGACGGCCTTGTGGGCGAGGGAGGGCGCGGCGGTCTGCTTCGCCAGCGGCACGGAGATCGCGAAGCCGTTGTTCTGTACGAGGAAGACGACGGGGGCCTTCCAGACCGCCGCGAAGTTCAGCGCCTCGTGGAAGTCGCCCTCGCTGGTGCCGCCGTCGCCCACCATGGCCAGCGCGACCACGTCGTCTCCCTTGAGCCGGGCGGCATGCGCCAGCCCCACGGCGTGCGGCAGCTGGGTGGCGAGGGGGGTGGAGAGCGGGGCGACGCGGTGTTCACGCGGGTCGTAGCCGGTGTGCCAGTCCCCGCGCAGCAGGGTCAGGGCCTGGACCGGGTCCAGGCCGCGGGCGACCGCGGCCAGCGTGTCCCGGTAGCTGGGGAAGAGCCAGTCGCGCTCCTCCAGGACCAGAGCGGCGGCCACCTCGCACGCCTCCTGGCCGGTGCTCGACGGGTAGACGGCCAGGCGGCCCTGCTTGGTCAGCGCGGTCGCCTGGGCGTTGTACCGGCGGCCGCGGACCAGCTCGGTGTGGAGCCGGAGCAGCAGCTCGGGATCGACGTCGGCGACCGCGTCCGTACCGAGCACCCGGTACGGCTCCGGGTCCGGGAGCAGCGGGGCGGGGTCAGTGACCGGCTTCCAGGCCGGGGGCGGCGTGGGCCGGTGGGCGGCCGCGCCGGGCAGCTCTTGGACCGTCATGAGAAGCACCTCCTGGCATCGGGGGAGATCGCGGGGTGTCGATCGGAGCGCCGACAAGGCAGGGACGTCGGTTGGGGCTGGACGTCGATCGGGGTGGCACGGGGAGCTGGATGTCGAGGTGTGGGCGAGGCACGGGTGTGGTGCGCCTCACCTACCGATTGTTCGGTCGCGGGCGCATTTTGGCTACAGGCGGCGCCAGCCTGTGGACAAACGGTTCTCCACAGCCTGAGATGGAGACAGGTCGTCCAGGGCAGGGAGGCGCGGGCAGATGGCCGCTGAACAAATGGCCGACAGGGGCGAGGACCCCGGCGAGAGCGCGCCCGCGCGGCCGCTGGACGCCGTCGACCGCGACATCCTGCGCATCCTCCAGACGGACGGCCGCGCCTCGATAAGGTCGGTCGCCGAGCGGGTCCACGTCTCGCGCGCCAACGCCTACGCCCGCATCAACCGGCTCGTCGAGGACGGGGTGATCCGCGGCTTCGGCGCCCGCGTCGACCACGAGCGCGCGGGCCAGGGCGCGTCCGCGTACATCACGCTCAAGATCGTGCAGAACTCCTGGCGGACCGTGCGCGAGCAGCTCCAGGCACTGCCCGGGGCCACGCACATCGCCCTGGTCAGCGGCGATTTCGACGTACTGCTGCTGGTGCACACCCCGGACAACCGGGCACTGCGCGAACTGGTCCTCACCCGGATCCAGGCCATTCCCGAGGTGCTCTCGACGCGGACGCTGCTGGTGTTCGAGGAGACGGACCTCGGCCCGCTCCCCGACCGCCCGACGGAACTGAGCTGAGCGCGACCGCAGGCCGCACACCTGGCATCCTCTGCCCGCACCCCGCACACCCGGCCCCCGCTGCCCGCACCCCGGGACACCCGGCACCCCGGCCCCCGCAGCGCGCACCCCCCGCGCCCCGGCCCCCGCACCGCGCAGCGCACACCCCACGCACCCCGCGTCCGGTCCGCGCCCCCGCATCGCGCGGACAGGTCAGTCGCGGTCCCCGCCGGCCCGCATGCCCTCGAAGGCCAGCTGGACCACCGTGTCGGCGAGCTGGTCCTCGCCCGGGAAGCCGCCGGCCTGCGGCCGGTACCACTCGACCAGCGAGTTCACCATGCCGAACAGCAGCCGGGTGGCGAGCCGTATGTCCACGTCGGCCCGGAGATCCCCGTCGGCCACCGCGGCCTGGAGCAGCTCCGACACCCGCTGGTCGAACTCCCGCCGCCGCTCCAGCGCCCAGCGCTCGGTCTTCGTGTTGCCGCGCACCCGCAGCAGCAGCGTCACGTAGGGGACCTCGGCCATCAGTACCTCGACCGTGCGGCGGGTGACGTACTCGACCCGCTCGATCGCGCGCCCGCGCAGCGCCCCCGGCTCGTCGAGGATGCCGAAGAGTCCGTCGAGCGCCCGGCTGACAGCCCGCCTGAGCAGCTCCTCCTTGCCCGCCACGTGGTGGTAGATGGAGGACTTCGAGATACCGGCGGCCCGGGAGAGGTGCTCCATGGACGTGCCGTCGTAGCCGCGCTCGTTGAAGACACGGACGGCGACGGTGAGCAGGGTCTCCGGGGTGTACGTGTCCCGCTTGGCCGTGGTCATGTCCGCGATCCTCCCCCATGAGGGATCGCCCCCGTGTACGCGGGGACCATCGAAGTTGTCCACAGGTTTCCTGCGGCCCCTTGTCCCGACCGATCGTTCGGTTACTCTAACTCCGTCCGTACCTCCCCGCCCGGCTCGATGAGGAGTTGGTCCGCCATGGCCGCCGTGCTCACCCCCCAGCAGCTGTCCGAGACCCACCGGCCCACGCTCGACCAGGCCCTCGACGCCATCAGCAGCCGCGCGTACTGGTCGCCGCACCCCGAGCACCCGAAGGCGTACGGCGAGGGCGGCACGCCGGGCAGCCTCGGGGCTGCCGAGGGCAAGGCCGCGTTCGACGCGGTGCTGAACACCAGGCTCGACCTCGGGCAGCCGGGCACCGACGGCTGGACCGGAGGCGAGATCTCGCCGTACGGGCCGGAGCTGGGCGTCGAGTATCCGCACGCCGACCTCGACGTCCTGCTTCCCGCGATGCGGGCGGGGAGGGCCGCCTGGCGGGAGGCGGGTCCGGAGGTCCGGGCCCTGGTCTGTCTGGAGATCCTGTCGCGGATCAGCGCCCGCACCCACGAGCTGGCGCACGCCGTCATGCACACCAGCGGCCAGGCCTTCATGATGGCGTTCCAGGCGGGCGGGCCGCACGCCCAGGACCGCGGTCTGGAGGCCGTGGCGTACGCCTACCACGAGCAGGTCCGCACCCCTCGGACCGCCGACTGGTCCAAGCCGCAGGGCAAGCGGGACCCCCTGAAGCTGCACAAGTCGTTCACCACGTCCGGCCGCGGCGTCGCACTGCTCGTCGGCTGCAACACCTTCCCCACCTGGAACGGCTACCCCGGCCTCTTCGCCTCCCTCGCCACGGGCAACCCGGTGCTGGTCAAGCCGCATCCGCGCGCCGTGCTCCCGCTGGCGCTCACGGTGTCCATCGCCCGCGAGGTGCTGGACGCGGCGGGCTTCGACCCGAATCTGGTCGCGCTCGCCGCCGAGCGGCCCGGTGAGGGCATCGCCAAGACGCTGGCGGTCCGCCCCGAGATCCGGATCATCGACTACACCGGCTCCACCGCCTTCGGCGACTGGCTGGAGGAGAACGCCCGCCAGGCCCAGGTCTACACGGAGAAGGCCGGCGTCAACACGATCGTCGTCGACTCCACCGACGACTACCGGGGCATGCTCGCCAACCTGGCCTTCTCGCTCTCGCTGTACAGCGGCCAGATGTGCACCACCCCGCAGAACCTCCTGATCCCCCGGGACGGCATCGCCACGGACGACGGCGCCAAGTCCTACGACGACGTGGTCACCGACCTCGCCGCCGCCGTGACCGGCCTGCTCGGCGACGACGCCCGCGCCGCCGCGCTGCTCGGCGCGCTGGTCAACCCGGACGTCCGGGCCCGGGTCGAGGCGGCCGGTGAGCTGGGCGAAGTGGCCCTGCCCTCGCGTACGGTCGCGAACGCCGAGTTCCCCGACGCGGTCGTACGGACGCCGGTCCTCGTCAAGCTCGACGGCTCCACGTCCGACGACGCCGCGCCCTACCTCTCCGAGTGCTTCGGCCCGGTGTCCTTCGCGGTCGCGGTCGACTCGACGCCCGCCGCCCTGGAGCTGCTCCGCCGCACGATCCGTGAGAAGGGCGCCATGACGGTCGGCGCGTACACCACCTCCCCCGAGGTGGAGCGCGCGGTCGAGGAGGTCTGCCTCGACGAGTCGGCCCAGCTCTCGCTGAATCTGACCGGGGGTGTCTACGTCAACCAGACCGCGGCCTTCTCCGACTTCCACGGCTCCGGCGGCAACCCGGCCGCGAACGCGGCCCTGTGCGACGGGGCCTTCGTCGCCAACCGCTTCCGTGTGGTGGAGGTGCGCCGCCAGGCATAGCTAGCGGGCGCCCCCAGGGTCCGGGACCTCCGCGTAGCGCTGGATCCAGGCGTGCATCGCGATGGCGGCGGCGGCTCCGGCGTTGATGGACCGGGTCGATCCGAACTGGGCGATCGAGCACACCATCGCGGCGTGTTCACGCGCCTCCTCGGTGAGACCCGGCCCCTCCTGCCCGAACAGCAGGACGCACCGGCGCGGCAGCACGGTCCGCTCCAGCGGCACGGCCCCGGGCAGGTTGTCGATCCCGATGATCGGCAGCCCCTCGGCCGCCGCCCACGCGGTCAGGTCCGCCGTGCCGGGGTGGTGGCGTACATGCTGGTAGCGGTCGGTGACCATGGCGCCGCGCCGGTTCCAGCGGCGTCGGCCCACGATGTGGATCTCCTTCGCCAGGAAGGCGTTGGCGGTGCGCACCACGGATCCGATGTTGAAGTCGTGGCCCCAGTTCTCCACGGCCACGTGGAAGTCGTGCCGCCGCAGGTCGAGATCGGCGACGATCGCCTCCCGCGTCCAGTAGCGGTACGCGTCACCGACGTTGCGCCGGTCGCCGTGGGCCAGCAGCTCGGGGTCGTAGCGCTCGCCCTCGGGCCAGGGCAGCGTATGCGGCCCGACGCCGATCCCCTGGGCGTGCCCGTCGTCGTACTGGAGGAGTTCGGCGGGGGCGTCCGCCGGGGCGGGGCCCTCCGAGGGGGCGGAGGCGTCCAAGCAGGCGGTGTCATCCGAGGAGGCGGGGTCCATCGCGGGGGCGTCGGCCCGGACGGGGTCCGCGGGGAGGCTGTCCGCCGGGGCGGGGTCCGCGGACACTGCCGGGGGCTTCGGGGTTCTGCCGGTCTCACTGCTCACCCGACGAGCGTATGACCCCCGCCGCCGCCAGGGCGCCGGGGCTCCTCCGTACCCCCGGGTCCGCCCCTGTCCGGTCCTCCGGGATCCCTGGTCTCCGGGGAGCCGTGAGCGGCGCCCGACTCCGGTGCCCGGCCCGGCAGCAGGGAGAGCAGCCGCCGTCTGCCGAGGACGGCACGTCCGCCCAGCCAGACAAGGAAGGCGGTCGGCAGGAACACCGCGTCGGCCGCGATCATCGCCAGGGAGAAGAACGGCAGCCCGAGCAGCAGGGCGATCCCCGCGTGCTCACAGATCATCACGCCCAGCAGGACGTTCTTGACCCGCCGGTTGAAGAGCGTGAACGGGAAGGCGACCTGCACGATGACCGTGCCGTACGTCAGCACCATCACCATCAGCCCGTTGGAAGCGAGGACGTCCGACAGGGCGGGCCACGGGGTGAAGTAGTCGAGCTTGAGGGGGTAGTAGAGCGCGGTGCCGTCCTGCCAGCGTGAGCCCTGGATCTTGTACCAGCCGGCGGTCGCGTAGATCAGGCAGACCTCGGCCATGATCACGACGAGTGTGGCGTTGTGCGCGAGGTTGGCCAGCACGTCGAGCAGCGCGCGGGGTTCCCCGTGCGGCGCGTAGCGGTTGACCGCCCACCAGGCGGCGGCGGAGAGCCAGACCACCCACAGCAGAGCCGGGAGCCACCAGGTGCCGCCGAACCCGCCCATGAGGGTGGCGGCCACCAGGACCGGGCCGAGCAGCGCCCACAGGACGGGCCCCGCGATGTCCCGTACGGGCGGGAGTCCGGCCGCCGCGCGCTCCACGTTCCGCGCCGCGCGCCGGGCGTCCAGCGACCAGACCCGGGCGCAGCGCGTCAGGACCAGGTAGATCGCCATGAGGTGGACGACGTTGTCGCCGCCGTCGCCCATGAAGATGCTGCGGTTCTGCACGGAGAGCACGCCGACCATGAAGAGGACGGACATGGTCCGGGTCCGCCACCCGAGGAGCAGCCCGAGCGCGGACAGCAGGGTCAGGACGTACACGGCCTCGAACCAGAGCGCGCTGTCCGTCCACATGAGGACGGAGAAGGCGCCGTTGCTCTCGGTGAGCTGGCGGGCGAGATCCCAGCGCCACGGGCTGTCGGGACCGTACAGCTCATACCGGTGCGGAAACTCGCGCAACAGGAAGAACAGGTACGTGGCGGCGAAACCGATCCGGACGACGGCGCTCTGGTACGGGCCGAGGGCCGTGGCGGTGACCTGCTGGAGAGCGCGGGCGAGTCTGCCGCCGACGGCTGCGGCGGAACCGGCCCTTCCCGGGGTCCTGGTGGCGTCGCGGGCTCCGGTGGCTTCGAGGGCTTGTGGGGCTTCGGGAGGAGAGCCGCCTTCGGGCGGAGAGGCGTCGGCGGGCTGCTTCGGCCGCTCGGGCCGCGGGGCGGACGGCTGCGGGATGGTCACTGGTCGCCCTCCGCGGGGGGCGCCGCGTCGTCGGCGGGGAGATCGTCCGGGGTCACGGTCCACCAGGGGAGTACGCGGTAGACGGGCCGGGTGCTGATCTTCTCCGTGCTCCACGGAGGCGGGGCGATGGACGCCGTGGCGGAACGGAGCTGGATGCGCTCGATCGTGCCGCCGTAGTCGCGCTCGCTCAGCCGGAGCATCGCGATGCGGCGGACGTACCGCTCGGAGAGTTCGCCGCGCAGGCCGTTGGCGCGGTTCTCACTGTCGTGGGAGTTGACGTAGAAGTCCCAGCCCCGGCGCAGCTCGTTCTGGTGGATGTGACTGGGGAAGAGATTGCCGCGGACCCCTTCGGCGTCCTCATGGGTCAGGCTCATCCACCTGGTGGTGCGGCGGCCGTCGGCCTCCGCCACCTCGGCCCGCACATGGACGGCGACGTTCTGCTGGAGCGGATTGGGCGCGAAGAGCTTCCAGTTCTGTTCGAACTCCGGGTAGACCCAGTCGTCGATCGCCTTGCCGTGCTGCTTGGTGACCGTGTTGGACGGGCTGACGTGCAGGAACACCATGGCCACATGGGCGCAGGCGAGGAGCCCGATCAGGGACAGCGAGAGGGCCGCGACCACCTGGTAGGGGAAGGAGAGCCCGGCTATACCGCCGGTGCCGGGAGCCGGGGGCGGTGGGGGCAGAGGCGGGGGCGGTAGGGGCGGGGCCGGGGACGGAGATACGTCCGGGCCCGCGGTCTGCCGTGGTGTCGCCGGGGGCCAGGGGTCCTTCTCGCCGTCGGCAGAGCTCCCGTCGTGGTCCGAATCCATCCCGCCCCGCCCGCCGTCGATCACCGCTCAGTTATCCACAGGGTTGACACCCTACGGGCCTCCGACTCACCATTGAAGTCACGGAACCGAACGATCGGTCGGTAGGGAGCCCGGGATGGCGGCAGTGACTGCGGACCAGACGCAGGACCAGAAGGCGCGCAGCACGTCCGGCGCGGCACACGCGGCTGATGCGGCTGCGGCGAGCGCTGGGGACGGGGCGGCCGCGGACCTGGTCGCGGTCTTCGACGCAGCGGTCGCGGCCGACGAGCGGATCGAGCCGCGCGACTGGATGCCCGACGCCTATCGGGCGACCCTGGTCCGCCAGATGGCCCAGCACGCCCACTCCGAGATCATCGGCATGCAGCCCGAGGCCAACTGGATCACTCGCGCGCCCTCGCTGCGGCGCAAGGCGATCCTCATGGCCAAGGTGCAGGACGAGGCGGGCCACGGCCTGTATCTGTACAGCGCGGCCGAGACCCTGGGCACCAGCCGGGAGGAGCTGCTCGACAAGCTCCACGCGGGCCGCCAGCGCTATTCGTCGATCTTCAACTACCCCACGCTGACCTGGGCCGACGTCGGTGCGATCGGCTGGCTGGTGGACGGGGCGGCGATCACCAACCAGGTGCCGCTCTGCCGTTGCTCCTACGGCCCCTACGCCCGCGCCATGGTCCGCATCTGCAAGGAGGAGTCCTTCCACCAGCGCCAGGGGTACGAGCTGCTTCTCGCCCTCAGCCGCGGCACCGAGGCCCAGCACGCCATGGCCCAGGACGCGGTGAACCGCTGGTGGTGGCCGTCGCTGATGATGTTCGGTCCCCCGGACGAGGCGTCCTCCCACTCCGAGCAGTCCATGGCCTGGAAGATCAAGCGGCACTCCAACGACGAACTGCGCCAGCGCTTCGTGGACATCTGCGTACCGCAGGCGGAGGCCCTGGGCCTGGAGCTCCCGGACCCCGACATCCGGTGGAACGAGGAACGCGGACAGCACGACTTCGGCGCGATCGACTGGGCGGAGTTCCACGAGATCCTCAAGGGCAACGGCCCCTGCAACGAACAGCGGATCACCCAGCGGCGCAGGGCCCACGAGGAGGGTGCCTGGGTCCGGGACGCGGCCGCCGCGTACGCCGCCAAGCACACCCCGGCACCGGCCCCGCCGATGGACGGCGCGCCCGCACAGCATGTGGAGGAGACGGCATGAGCGGCTCGACCGACTGGCCCCTGTGGGAGGTGTTCGTGCGCTCCCGGCGCGGCCTGTCCCACACCCACGCGGGCAGCCTGCACGCGCCGGACGCCGAGATGGCCCTGCGCAACGCCCGCGACCTCTACACCCGCCGCTCGGAGGGCGTCTCGATCTGGGTGATCCCCTCCACTGCGATCACGGCCTCCTCCCCCGACGAGAAGGACTCCTTCTTCGAGCCCGCCGGGGACAAGCCCTACCGCCACCCGACGTTCTACGAGATCCCGGAAGGGGTGAAGCACCTGTGAGCGCGGCTCTCGCACTCGGCGACGACGCGCTGGTGCTCTCGCACCGGCTGGGGGAGTGGGCGGGCCACGCCCCCGTCCTGGAGGAGGAGGTGGCCCTGGCCAATATCGCCTTGGACCTGCTGGGACAGGCCCGGGTGCTGCTCTCACTCGTCGGCGACGAGGACGAGCTGGCCTACCTCCGCGAGGAGCGGGCCTTCCGCAACCTCCAGCTGGTCGAGCAGCCGAACGGGGACTTCGCCCACACCATCGCCCGGCAGCTCTACTTCTCGGTGTACCAGCACCTGCTGTACGAGCGGCTGGCGGCCGGGGACGGCGAGTTCGCCGGGCTCGCCGCCAAGGCCGTGAAGGAGGTGGCCTACCACCGGGACCACGCCGAGCAGTGGGTCCTGCGGCTCGGCGACGGGACCGAGGAGAGCCACGCCCGGATGCAGGAGGGCCTGGACGCGCTGTGGCGGTTCACCGGTGAGCTGTTCCAGCCGGTCGAGGGGCTGGACGCGCCCGGCTCCGGTGTCGACTGGCAGGCGCTGGGGGACAGCTGGCTCATCGCCGTCACCGACGTCGTCGCGCGCGCCACGCTGGTCGTCCCGTCGGGCCCGCGGTCCGGAGGCTGGGCGGCGGGCGCCGGGCGGCAGGGCCTGCACACCGAGCCGTTCGGCCGCATGCTCGCCGAGATGCAGCATCTGCACCGCAGCCACCCGGGGGCGTCATGGTGACCGACACCCGGCTGGAGGCGGAGCTGCGCGGTCTCGCGGGCTCCGTGCCCGACCCCGAGCTGCCGGTCCTGACCCTGGCGGAGCTGGGGGTCCTGCGGGACGTCACGGTGGACGGGCCGGGCCGGGTCACCGTCCGGCTCACCCCGACCTACACCGGCTGCCCGGCGATCGAGGCGATGTCGGCCGACATCGAGCGGGTGCTGCACGACCACGGCGTGCCCGAGGTGTCCGTGGTCACGGTGCTGGCGCCGGCCTGGTCGACGGACGACATCAGTGCCGAAGGGCGCCGCAAGCTGGCCGAGTTCGGCATCGCCCCGCCCCGCGCCCACAGCACCGACGGTGGGCCCGTGTCGCTGACGCTCTCGGTGCGCTGCCCGCACTGCGGCTCCACGGACACCGAGCTGCTCAGCCGGTTCTCCTCCACCGCCTGCAAGGCCCTGCGTCGTTGCGTCGCCTGTCGTGAACCGTTCGACCACTTCAAGGAGTTGTAGATGTTCCATCCGCTCCGGGTCAGCGCGATCGAACGGATCACGGATGACGCGGTGGCCGTGACCCTCGCCGTGCCGACCGAGCTGCGCGAGACCTTCCGCCACGCCCCCGGCCAGCATCTGAACGTGCGCTACACCGTGGACGGCGAGGAGGTCCGCCGCTCCTACTCGATCTGCGCACCGGCCACCGAGCGGCCCGGAGAGCCGGTGCTGCGGGTGGGCATCCGCGGGGTCGAGGGCGGGGCGTTCTCCACGTACGCCCTGAAGAAACTGGCCGTCGGCGACCAGGTGGAGGCCATGCCCCCGATGGGCCGCTTCGTCCTGGAGCCGCGCCCCGGGCTGTTCGCCGCGGTGGTCGGCGGAAGCGGCATCACCCCGGTGCTGTCGATGGCGGCCACCCTGCTGGAGCGGGAGCCGACCGCCCGGTTCTGCCTGATCCGCAGTGACCGCACCGCGGCCTCGACGATGTTCCTCGACGAGGTGGCCGACCTCAAGGACCTTTACCCGCACCGATTCCAGCTGGTCACCGCGCTCTCCCGCGAGGAGCAGTCGGCCGGTCTCCCCTCCGGGCGGCTGGACACCGAACGGCTCACCGGCCTGCTGCCCGCGGTGCTTCCGGTGGGGGAGGTGGACGGCTGGTTCCTGTGCGGCCCGCTCGGCCTCGTCCAAGGCACGGAGCAGGCCCTGCGCGCGCTCGGCGTCGACCGGACCCGCGTCCACCAGGAGATCTTCCACGTCGACGACGGCCCCTCCGGTGTCCCGGTGGCCAAGGTCACCGCCCCGGCCGACTCCACGCTGACGGCGACCCTCCACGGCCGCTCGGGCCGCTGGCCCGTGGAGAACGCGGAGTCCTTGCTGGACACGGTGCTGCGGAGCCGTTCGGACGCCCCGTACGCCTGCAAGGGCGGGGTGTGCGGGACGTGCCGGGCGTTCCTGGTCACGGGCGAGGTCCGGATGGAGCGCAACTTCGCACTGGAGCCGGAGGAGACCGAGGCGGGCTTCGTGCTGGCCTGCCAGTCCCATCCGCTCACCTCGGAGGTGGAGTTGGACTTCGACCGCTGAGGGACCCGCGGGGAGCCGCGCTACTCCCTTCCCATCCCGTAGAACTTCCCTTCCCATAGAACCTGTTCTATCTTGACGACCCGTCAGGGAGCGTCAACGGGTAACGGGAGGCCGGGACTGTGGACTTCACCTTCACCGAGGAACAGCAGGCGGCCGTGGAAGCGGCCAGGGCAGTCTTCTCGGGCGTCGCGCCCGACGGTGTGCCCAGCCCCGCCCTGACACCGGGCGCCGTGGCCGAGGACATCGACCGGCGGCTGTGGGACGAGCTGGCACGCACGGACCTGCTGGGGCTCACCCTGTCACCGGACCACGGCGGCGCCGGGCTCGACCCGATCGCACTCTGCCTGGTCCTGCGGGAATCGGCCAAGGTGCTGGCCCGGGTACCGCTACTGGAGAGCTGTGCGGTCGCGATGACGATCCAGCGGTACGGGCACGGCGCGCTCGCGGCGGAGCTGCTGCCCCGGGCCGCCCGGGGCGAGCTCATCCTGACCGCCGGGGCCAACGGGCGCAGCGGCCTCGAAGCGGCCGAACTCGCCGTCACCGCACGGCCGGAGGCGGAACCGGAGAGGCCGCGGGGCGACGCGGGACCGGATGGGCCGTGGAGCGACGCGGGAGCGGACGGCGACGCCCCTTCGGGAGACACCCCTTCGGGGTGGGTGCTCGACGGCGTGCAGTCCGCGGTGCCCTGGGCCCAGGCGGCCGACCTCATCGCCGTGCCCGCCCACACCCCCGAGGGCGACGCGGTCCTGGCTCTCGTGCCACGCGCCCGTGACGGCGTCACCCTGGCGGAGCAGGTCTCCACCAGCGGCGAGCGCCTCGCGGAGGTCCGGCTCGACGCCGTGCGGATCGAGGCCCGCGAGCTGATCGGCACCTCGGGCTGCTGGGACTGGCTGCGGTCCCTGCTCACCACGGGTACCTGCGCGCTGGCCCTCGGGCTCGGCGAGCGCGTACTGGCGATGACCGCCGAATACACCGGCAAGCGCGAACAGTTCGGGTTCCCGGTGGCCACGTTCCAGGCGGTCGCCGTGCAGACCGCCGACCGGTACATCGATCTGCGGGCGATGGAGGCGACGCTCTGGCAGGCCGCCTGGCGGATCTCCACCGACGCGGGCGGGCCACTGCCCGCGTCGGGAGACGTCGCGGTCGCGAAGATCTGGGCCTCCGACGGGGTCCGCCGCGTCGTGCAGACCGCGCAGCACCTGCACGGCGGCTTCGGCGCGGACGCCGAGTATCCCCTGCACCGGTTCCACGCCTGGGCGAAGCAGATCGAGCTGTCCCTCGGTCCCGCCGCCGCCCACGAAGAGGCCCTGGGAGAGCTGCTGGCCGCCCACCCTCTCGGCTGACCGGCCGCCCCGGGACCAGGCTGCCCGCCCGCCCGTCCGGGACCACGTGACCTGGGCCTGACCGCCCGGCGGCCGCGGGCTCCGGGGACGGCTCCCAGGCTCCCGAGCCCCGGGGCTCCCGGGCGAACTCTCCGGCTCCCGGGCTCCCGGGCGAACTCTCGGGCTCTCCGGCTCCCGGGCTCTCAGAGAACGAAGGCCGGCGTCCCGTTGTCCGTGACCATGGGGCGCCCGGCGCCGTCCCAGGCCTGCATACCGCCGTCGATGTTCACCGCGTCGATGCCCTGCTGGACCAGGTACTGGGTGACCTGGGCCGACCGGCCGCCGACCCGGCACATCACATGCACGCGACGCCCGTCCTCGGCGGCCTCGGTCAGCTCGCCGAACCGGCCCACGAAGTCGCTCATCGGAATGTGCAGGGCACCCTCGACATGACCGGCCGCCCACTCATCGTTCTCACGGACGTCCAGGACGAAGCCGTCCGACGGCACCGCCGCGGCATCCACCGAGGGCAGCGGGGCGAAGTTCATGGGTCATGCCTTCTCTCGTACGTACGCGGCGGGTCACCCGGAACGCTACTGCACCAGCCCCGCGAGCTCGGCCTCACGCCGGGACACCTCGCCCAGCAGCTGCTCACCGATGTCCTCCAGCAACCGGTCCGGGTCGTCCGGCGCCATCCGGAGCATCGAGCCGATGGCGCCCTCCTCCAGCTCCTTGGCGACCGCCGTCAGCAGCTCCTTGCGCCTGCTGAGCCACTCCAACCGGGCGTACAGCTCTTCGCTCTCGCTCAACGGCACCGCGGGCCGCGCCGGGCCCGCCTCCCACTCCGCCACCAGCTCTTCGAGCAACGCGATGTCACCGCGCCCATAGGCGGCGTTCACCCGGGCGATGAACTCGTCCCGGCGCGCCCGCTCCTGTTCGTCCCGCGCGAGGTCGGGGTGCGCCTTACGGGCCAGCTCGCGGTAGAGCTTGCGGGCCTCCTCGCTCGGCCGGACCCGTTTCGGCGACCGGACCGGCTGCTCGGTCAGCATGGCAGCGGCCTCCGGGGACAGCCCGTCGCTGTCCATCCAGTCGTGGAACAGCTCGTCGACACCAGGCATCGGCAGGACGGCCGCCCGCGCCTCCTCGGCCTTGCGCCGGTCCTCCGGGTCACCGGTGCGGGCGGCCCGTGCCTCGGCGATCAAAGCGTCCAGCTCGTCGAGACGGGCGTACATCGGGCCCAGCTTCTGGTGGTGCAGCCGGGAGAAGTTCTCGACCTCCACCCGGAAGGTCTCCACGGCGATCTCGAACTCGATCAACGCCTGCTCGGCGGCCTGCACGGCCTTGGCGAGCCGCGCCTCGGGACGCGGCTCGTTCTCCTCCGGCGGAGGCTGCGGCGCCTCCGGCCGGTCTTCATGCTGCCGGTCATCATCGTTCGGGGTGGTCGGCACCCCGGTGGCTTCGTGGGTCACCCGTCCAGCGTATGGCCCCGGCCCGGCGGTCCGGGACAACGGCGGCCCCGGCAGCCCGGCACCACCACTCCAAGGCCCCCGTCCGTCCCCGCCGTCCCCCTCCGCGGACCGGCCGCGCCCCCATCCCCCTGACGGACCGGCTCACGCCCCACGGACCGGCCATGCCCGCAGCCCCCCGTCCCCACGGCCCCCCAGCCCCGCGGCCCCACGCGGCAAGCCCCGTCATATCCCGAACTCCGCGGCCAGCCGACCCGCCTTGATCGCCCGCACCAGCTCGGCGTGATCCGCTTCCGTACGGTCCGCGTAGGTCACCGCGAAGGCGGCCACCGCCTCGTCCAGCTCGTCGCTCTTGCCGCAATAGCCCGCGAGCAGGCGGGGATCGGCGCTGTGCGCGTGCGCCCGCGCGAGCAGGGCACCGGTCATCCGGGCGTAGTCGTCGACCTGGTCGGCGGCGAGTGCGGCGGGGTCGACGCTGCCCTTGCGGTTCCTGAACTGACGCACCTGGAACGGCCTCCCGTCGACTTCTGCCCAGCCGAGGAGGATGTCGCTGACGACCTGCATCCGCTTCTGCCCGAGCACCACCCGGCGGCCCTCGTGGTCCACGTGCGGCACATCGAAACCGACCGCCGGAAGGTAGGGCGCGAGCACCGACGGACGGGCCTCCTTCACCTGGAGGACCAGGGGCTCGCCGCGGTGGTCGAGCAGCAGCACCACATACGACCGGGTCCCGACGCTGCCGGTCCCTACCACCCGGAACGCCACGTCGTGGATCGCGTACCGGGCGAGCAGCGGCACCCGGTCCTCGGAGACGGTGGAGAGGTAGCCGCCGAGCGCGGCCGCCACCGCCGACGCCTCCGCGTCCGGCACCCGGCGCAACACCGGCAAGGCGTCGACGAAGCGGCAGCCGCCATCGGGGCCCTCCTCCGTGGAGCGGGCGGCGAACCGGGCGCTGGTGTTCCTGCGGGCCTTCTCGGAGACCTTCTCCAGGGTGCCGACCAGATCACGGGCGTCGGTGTGCGAGACCAGCTCCTCGTCCGCGATGGCGTTCCAGGCGTCGAGTGCGGGCAGCCGGGCCAGCAGCCGCATGGTGCGCCGGTAGGCGCCGGCGGCGTCGTACGCCCCGCGGCGGCAGGTGTCCTCGTCGGCCCCCGCGGCCCGGCCCGCGAGCACCAGGGAGGTGGCGAGCCGCTTGAGGTCCCACTCCCAGGGCCCGAACACGGTCTCGTCGAAGTCGTTGAGGTCGATGACCAGGTTGCCGCGGGCATCGCCGTACAGGCCGAAGTTGGCCGCGTGGGCGTCGCCGCAGAGCTGGGCTCCCACACCGGTGACGGGGGTGCCCATCAGGTCATGCGCCATCAGCCCGGCCGCACCCCGCAGGAAGGCGAACGGTGTGGCCGCCATCCGCCCGACCCGTATCGGCGTCAGGCTGGGCACCCGGCCCCGGTTCGACTCCTCGACCGCGCGCACCGCGTCGGGCCGTCCCTCCGGCAGGAGCAGCGAGGCGTGCGAGGAGCGCGGGACCCCCTCCCGCAGCGCCTTCCCGGCCGCCTTCTGCGAGATCGGCGCCCCGCGCCGGGCGAACCCGGGCACCACCGGAATGCGCGGATCCGCCCCCGCAGCACGCTGCTCCGGCATCGTCGCCCCGGTTCCGCTCATGGAGCGTCGCCTCCCCCACCCTCGTACCGCTCTCCGGCTGCTCGGCCTTCCCGCCGGGCAGCGGTCCTGTGCACCAGCGACCGAGCACGACGGTACCGCCGTTCCCGCAGGCCCGTCCGCCCCTGTGGACAACTACGGCCCCACCCTGTGGACAGACCACAGACCACACCTTCAGCCGCCGGGCGGCGGTACCGAGGTCGCGGTCAGACGCCGACCGCCTCCTCCAGTTCCTCCTCGACCCGCTCTTCCGCCCGCTCCGCTCCAGCGGGCCGCGACGCGGTCCCCCGCGGGGCATCGCGGCCCAGGGACGGCTCGGACCGCCTGCGTGCCTCGGCCAGTCCGGCCAGACCCAGCATCGCCAGGCCCGCCACGAACCAGAGCACCAGGACGAGCACGTGACCGCCGAACGCGTAACCGCCGAAGTAGACGTGACTGCGCACTCCCTCGACGAAGCCCGCGCCGTTCCAGAAGGAGTGCAGCGAACCGAAGAAGCCGGGTTGCAGCTCGGGGCGGAAGATCCCGCCGGAGCTGGTGAAGTTGAGCATGACGAACAGGACCATCACGCCGAGCGTCGTCCACCGCTTGAGGAAGGTGTGCAGCCCGACGCCGATCAGCAGAATGCCCGCGGAGTAGAGCCAAGCCAGCCCCCACAGCCCGGCGAGCCCGTGGTCGACCAGACCGAACAGCGGTCCCGCGAACACCGCCCCGATCAGGCTCACCACCAGGGACGCGCCCGCCACCAGAGCGGCCCGCGTCCGCAGCGGCAGCGCACCGCCCGCACCACCGATCACGGCGACCGAGGCGTACGAGCCGATGCTGATCGCGACCAGCAGGAAGAAGACACCCTGACCGGTCGGGTCGCCGTCCGCGGTCGGCGCCGCGTTCGTCACCTTCAAGGGCGCGCCCTGTTCGGCCGCCACCGCGGTGAAGACCTTCTCGACGACGGTGGCGCTGGTGTCCGAGGACGCGGTGGCCACCACCAGTTCCGGGCTCGCGCCCGGGAGGTACGCCCCGAAGCTGTCCTGGGTCCTGAGGTGTTCCACCGCCGTGGAGCGGTCCGCGACCGTCCGCACGCTCAGCGCGCCGTCCGCCCGGTCCTGGAGGGTCTGGGCCAGGACCTGTGCGCTCGGCCCGGACCCGACGACGTCCACCCTCAACTCGTGCGGCTGCGGGGCGTGGAAGGCCCCCAGGTAGGCGAGCCCCATGCCGACGCACATCAGCAGGGGCGTGAGGAGGTGACCCAGTACATGGCGCAACGACCCGGCGGGGGCGCCGGGCGCGGTACGAGAGCCTGCGGACATCAGAACGATCTCCCATGGTTGGCCTTGACAACTATTTATTAGTTGTAGCATACATCTTTATTACGGCCAGCCGGAAGTTCGCGACCCCTCAGAGGCCGGGACCGAACAGGAGGACAGAGAGGGACCGGCACCATCAGCACCCGGCCCTGAAGTCGTCAGCAGCTGACGGAGTCGTCAGCAACCGACGCCGGGACCACAGACGGTCGGCTCGGGGATCGTCAGCAGCCGGTTCCGCGCTCCGGCGCCAGGTGCGTGTTCGCCCACCGCCCGAGCTCCTTGAGGGCGGGCTCCATGGCGGCACCTGCTTCGGTGAGGCGGTACGCGACGCGCAGCGGCGGGCCCTCGTCGACCTCGCGGATCACCAGACCGGCCGCGCCGAGTTCGGTCAGCCGGTCGGAAAGCATGCGCTCACTGATCCCGGGGATCGCCCGCCGCAGCTCGGCGAAGTACACCGGCCGCCGCAACAGCACCGAGACGATCGGGCCGGTCCAGCGCTTGCCGAGCAGCTCGAAGACGCGACTGATCCCCACATCGACCCGCTGACAGGCCTGCTCACTGTGCTCCGCCATGCCCTCAGGGTACTGCGCCGCCGTGGGTCACTTATGAAAAGTAAGGAACTGTGCTATTACTAGTTACGTACGGAAGGGAGCCCACAGGTGCCCGCCCCCTTCCCCTTCCGTCCCCCTCTTCCCTTCGCCCTCTGTGGAGACCTCCATGGCCACGCTGCTGCACCTCGACTCCGCCGTCTTCCCGCAGGGCTCCGCGTCCCGCGATGTCACCGCTGCGTTCGTGGAGGCCTGGCGCGAACAGCACCCGGACGGCACCGTCGTCCACCGTGACCTCGCCGCCGAGCCCCTGCCCCACCTGAGCGCCGCCGCCGTGGCCGCGGGCGCCGACGACCCGCTGCGCCGGGAGCTCGCCGCGGAACTGGCCGCGGCGGACGCCGTCCTGATCGGTGCGCCCATGTACAACTTCACGATCCCGTCCACCCTCAAGGCATGGCTGGACCAAGTGATCATCGTCGGGCACAACTCGGGACCGGACACTTCCATCGCCGGCGTCCCCGTGACCGTCGTCGCCAGCCGGGGCGGTTCGTACGCTCCGGGGACGCCCCGAGAGAGCTTCGAATTTGTCCAGAACTACGTGGAGAAAGTGCTCACCACCATGTTCTCCGTCGAGGTCGACTTCATCGTTCCGGAACTGACCCTCGCCCACTCGAAGCCGTCGATGGCGGAGCTGATCCCGCTCGCCGAAGCCTCCCGCACCCAGGCGTTCAGCGAAGCCCGGGAGAAGGCCAAGGCCCTCGCCTCCCGCCTCGCCGCCTGAGAACACCGGCAGAACAAGAGGCTGGGCCAACGGACCGAACCAAGGGACCGAACAGCCCGAGAGCGCACGACAGCGGGGCTGCGGAATCCTGGGAACTCCGCGGCCCCGGCACAGCCGACCACCGCGACGAACCGGGCGTTTCACGTGAAACACAGCCCGCCCGCGGATCCCATGTACGCCGACAGAGCCGGGCACACCGGTCAGAGCCGTGCACATCGGCGACCCCACCCGCGCCTACGCGAACCCGAGCTCCCCCACGCCCCGCGCCCGACGACACCACTCGCTGCCCGAACAGCGCGAATCCGTGCCCGAAGTCAGCACGAGCCGGTGCCCAACCAGCGGATCAGACGACCCCTCCGGCCGCCACCCCCGCACCGGTCGGCCGGACGCCCGCATCGACCCCGGAGACAGCACCGCTCCCCGGCACTTCCCGCGCCTCCCGGGCCTCTCCCGCCGGCCCGGTGCCCTGCGCCTCGCGGGCCTCTTGGGCCTCGCGCTCCGCCTCCTCGCGCGCCTGGGCCTCCAGGTCCACCCGGCCTTCCGGCTTGATGTGGGCGATCACACCGGGATGGGCGATGGACGGCAGGATGTGGCGGAACATCTGTGCCACCTGTTCCCGCAGGTCCAGGCGGCCGGTGTCGGCCTCCGAGATCAGCTGGATACCGGTGAACGAGCCGACGATGATTTTGGCCGACACCACCGGGTCGACCTGGGGGAACACCTCGCCGCGTTCCTTCCCCAGCTCCAGCATGCGGGCCGTCGCGTCGATCCAGTCGCCCCACGGGTGCGGGCCGCCGAGGAAGACGCCCTCGATGGAGAGCCGCGTACCGGCGCGGGCCATCGAGTTGTGGCGCAGCGCGAAGGCGAACTGCTGGCCGACGTCCACCAGGGACTGGAGCGGCGAGCCGACCACCGTGAAGTCGACCGTGGACACCTGCTCGTCCATGATCGCCTGGGCGATCGCCTCCTTGGAGGCGAAGTGGAAGTACAGCGCCCCCTTGGTGACCTTGGCCCGGCGGAGGATCTCCGAGATGGCGGCACGCTCGTAGCCGTAGTCGTCGAAGACACTCGCCGCGGCGTCCACGATCGTCCGCCACGTCTGGACCGCGCGAGCCTGCTTCGCCATGTTCCGCCTCCGGGACATTCTGTGCGCCTCGGCCCTGCACCGCCGAGTCGCCGTCGATCCGACCTCTGGAGCCAGCGTAAGCAAGCGCGCCGCCGCTCCGGCTTTCCGTCTGTCCGGAAACCGCGCCTCGCGGACCGGCACCGCCGACCACGCCGCCCCTTCCGCCAGGCCGCCCGAACCGGGCCCCTCCTCCGCCCGTACCCCGCCCGGCCGTAAGGAACACCGAGCCCGGGGCCGGCCGCTGCCGCGAGGTCGCCGTCGGCACGGGCGAAAGGTCGCTGTAAGCGCGGGCGAACGAGGTTGCTGTCGGCACGGACGGACAACGGAGAACCCCCGCACCGGATCTCTCCGGTGCGGGGGTTCTGTCGAACCGACCTGACAGTTGCGAGCAACTGCCGTCGTGCGCGAGGGGGGATTTGAACCCCCACGTCCCGAAGGACACTGGCACCTGAAGCCAGCGCGTCTGCCGTTCCGCCACTCGCGCATGAGTGGTGTTTTCAGGCTCTCCCACCGAGTGGTGCGAGCGCCTGGCGACATCCGGAAGATTAGCACGCTGGACTGGGTGGATTCACATCCGTTGTTTCACCGGCTCCCGGAGGGGAAGCGGGAACCCCGGGCCGCTGCCCCCACTCCTCCAGAGTGCGTCCCGGGTGCGGGACACTGTGAGGAGGCCACCTCTACGATCCGTGTGAGGGGTGACACTCATCCACAGCCCAGACAAGGGGAACCAGCCGATTTCCCGACGCGTGGATACGATCAGTAAGCAGTACAGGGACGAGAACACCGGAGGAGGTGCCCCATGGGGGTCATGAAGCGTTTCGAGCAGCGCCTCGAAGGGCTGGTCAACGGCACCTTCGCCAAGGTCTTCAAGTCCGAGGTGCAGCCGGTCGAGATCGCGGGCGCCCTCCAGCGGGAGTGCGACAACAACGCGACGATCTGGAACCGCGAGCGGACCGTCGTCCCCAACGACTTCATCGTCGAGCTCAGCACCCCCGACTACGAGCGGCTCAGCCCCTACTCGGGCCAGCTGGGCGACGAGCTCTCCGGCCTGGTGCGCGACTACGCCAAGCAGCAGCGCTACACCTTCATGGGACCGATCAAGGTCCACCTGGAGAAGGCCGACGACCTCGACACCGGCCTCTACCGCGTGCGCAGCCGCACCCTGGCGTCGAGTTCGTCACAGCAGGACCAGCACGGTCCCGGCGAGCCCCAGCGCCCCGCCGCCGGACGCCCCGCCCCGCAGGCCCCCGACGGCGGCTACGGCTACCCTCCGAGCGCCGCTCCGCCGATGCCCGCGGCCCCGCCGCCGGGCTCCGCACGGCCCTCCGGCCCCGCGAACGACCGGCGCCCGCCCGCCGCGTCCGGCCCGCTGCCGGACGCCCGGACGCGACGCTGGATCGAGATCAACGGCACCCGCCATCAGATCTCCCGCCCGACGCTGGTGCTGGGACGCAGCACCGACGCCGACGTGCGGATCGACGACCCCGGCGTATCGCGCCGGCACTGTGAGATCCGGACCGGAACGCCCTCGACGATCCAGGATCTCGGGTCTACCAACGGCATCGTGGTAGACGGGCAGCACACCACCCGCGCTACGCTCCGCGACGGCTCGCGGATCGTCGTGGGCAGCACCACCATCGTTTACCGGCAAGCCGAAGGGTGAAGCGGGGGCAATGTCAGAGCTGACCCTGACGGTCATGCGGCTAGGTTTCCTGGCTGTTCTGTGGCTGTTCGTCATCGTGGCCGTCCAGGTCATCCGCAGCGATCTGTTCGGAACGCGCGTCACGCAGCGCGGCTCACGCCGTACTGCCGCCGAGACGCGTCCGCAGCAGGGCCGCCAACAACAACAAGCGGCGCCGCCCCAGCAGCGCCAGCAGCCCGGTCGGCAGCGCCGCGGGGCACCCACGAAGCTGGTCGTGTCCGAAGGCACGCTCACGGGCACGACGGTCGCGCTCCAGGGCCAGACCATCACCCTGGGCCGGGCCCACGATTCGACGATCGTGCTGGACGACGACTACGCCTCCAGCAGGCATGCCAGGATCTACCCGGACCGGGACGGCCAGTGGATCGTCGAGGATCTCGGGTCCACCAACGGCACGTATCTGGACCGGACCCGGCTCACCACCCCGACACCGATTCCGCTGGGCGCGCCGATCCGTATCGGCAAGACCGTCATCGAGCTGCGGAAGTAGTACGACAATGAGCGAGCGGAGCGAGCGAGCCGCGGCGGCCTGGACGACGGACGCTGCCCGGTTCCCGACCGGAGGGTGGGCAGGGTGGCGCGAGACAGGCTGTACCCCGAGGCGGAGTCGACGGGGCAGGTGCGCATGAGTCTGTCGCTGCGCTTCGCCGCCGGTTCGCACAAGGGCATGATCCGCGAGGGCAACGAGGACTCCGGCTATGCCGGGCCCCGCCTCCTCGCCATCGCCGACGGCATGGGCGGCCAGGCGGCCGGGGAGGTCGCCAGCTCCGAGGTGATCTCCACCCTCGTCCAGCTCGACGACGACGTCCCCGGCTCCGACCTGCTGACTTCGCTGGGCACCGCGGTCCAGCAGGCCAACGACCAGCTCCGCGTCATGGTCGAGGAGGACCCCCAGCTGGAGGGCATGGGCACCACGCTCACCGCCCTGCTGTGGACCGGTCAGCGGCTCGGCCTGGTCCACGTCGGCGACTCCCGCGCCTACCTGCTGCGCGACGGCGTGCTGACGCAGATCACCCAGGACCACACCTGGGTGCAGCGTCTCGTCGACGAGGGCCGGATCACCGAGGAAGAGGCCACCACCCACCCCCAGCGCTCCCTGCTGATGCGGGCTCTGGGCAGCGGCGACCACGTCGAACCGGACCTCTCCATCCGCGAAGTCCGCGCCGGCGACCGCTACTTGATCTGCTCCGACGGCCTCTCCGGCGTCGTCTCCCACCAGACGATGGAAGAGACCCTGGCCAGCTACCAGGGCCCGCAGGAGACCATCCAGGAGCTAATCCAGCTCGCCCTGCGCGGCGGCGGCCCCGACAACATCACCTGCATCGTGGCCGACGTCCTGGACGTCGACAGCAACGACACCCTGGCCGGGCAGCTCAACGACACCCCGGTCGTCGTCGGCGCGGTCGCCGAGAACCAGGCCCAGCTGGGCGACGGCGGGGCCATGCAGACGCCCGCCGGACGCGCCGCCGGACTCGGCCGCCCCGCCGCCCCGCCCGCCGGTGGCTTCGGCCCGCCCGGCAGCGGCGACAGCGGCGGCTACGGGGGGATGCCGGACGACTCCTACGAGGCGTATACGGACGACGACTACGTCGTACGGGGCGGCGGGCGTAAATGGCTCAAGCGCTCCGTCTACATCGTGCTCGCCCTGGCGGTGATCGGCGGCGGTCTGTACGGCGGCTACCGCTGGACGCAGACCCAGTACTACGTCGGCGCGCAGAACAAGAACGTCGCCCTGTTCCGGGGCATCAGCCAGGACCTCGCCTGGGTCTCCCTCTCGAAGGTCGAGAAGGACCACCCCGAGATCGAGCTCAAGTACCTGCCGCCGTACCAGCGCAAGCAGGTCGAGGCGACCATCGCCGAGGGCAGTCTCAGCGACGCCCGCGAGAAGGTCACCGAGCTCGCCGCCCAGGCGTCCGCCTGCAAGAAGGACGCGCAGCGCCGCGCGGCCGAGGCCGAGAACAGGGCCCGTACGGGCGAGGGCGAGGCCGGCGGCACCGCCGGAGCCCCCGCCGCCAGGACTTCCGCCACGTCCCCCGCCAAGGGGACCGCGACGACCGCAGCTCCCACTCCCGGCCCCAGCCTCTCGGAGGAAGAGCAGAAGCTGGTCCCGCAGTGCGGTAAGCAGTAAGCCGTAGGGGGCCTTCAGCACCATGAGCGTTGTCACCAACACGACCACCATCGGCGCGATCGACGCACCGAGCCGCCGCAACACCGAGCTGGCGCTCGTCGTCTTCGCCGTCGCCATCTCGGTGTTCGCCTACGCCAACGTGGGCCTCGCCCTCAACGGGGAGCTGCCCTCGGGCATGCTCGGCTACGGGGCGGGGCTCGCGCTGCTCGGCGGCGTGGCCCACCTCGTGGTCCGCAGGTTCGCCAAGTACGCCGACCCGTTGCTGCTGCCGCTGGCCGTGCTGCTGAACGGACTGGGACTGGCGCTGATCTGGCGCCTGGACCAGTCCGAGCGGTTCCAGGCCCTGGAGACGTTCGCGCCCGCCGCCTCCAAGCAGCTGCTGTTCTCCGCCATCGGGGTGGCTCTGCTGGTCGTCGTGCTGGCCGTGCTGAAGGATCACCGCATCCTCCAGCGCTACACGTACATCTCCATGGTCGTGGCGCTGTTCCTGCTGATCCTGCCGATGTTCTTCCCGGCGGTGAACGGCGCCAAGATCTGGATCAAGATCCCCGGCGTCGGAACGATCCAGCCCGGTGAGTTCGCCAAGATCATCATCACCGTGTTCTTCGCGGGCTACCTGATGGTCAAGCGGGACGCGCTCGCCCTGGCCAGCCGCCGGTTCATGGGGCTCTACCTGCCCCGGGGCCGCGACCTGGGTCCGATCCTGATGGTCTGGGCGTTCTCCATCCTGATCCTGGTCTTCGAGACCGACCTCGGCTCCTCGCTGCTCTTCTTCGGCATGTTCGTCGTGATGCTGTACGTCGCCACCGAGCGCACCAGCTGGATCGTCTTCGGTCTGCTGATGTCCGCGATCGGGGCGGTCGGCGTCGCCTCGTTCGAACCGCACGTCCAGCAGCGCGTCACCGCCTGGCTCGACCCCTTCGCCGGGTGGGGCAAGGAGGCGGCGAGCGAGCAGATGGCCAAGTCCCTGATGGCCTTCGGCTCCGGCGGCACCCTCGGTACGGGCCTGGGACAGGGACACTCCGACCTGATCGGCTTCGCCGCCAACTCCGACTTCATCCTCGCCACCGTCGGCGAGGAACTGGGGCTCGCCGGAATGATGGCCGTGCTCCTCATCTACGGCCTGATCGTCGAACGCGGCGTACGCACCGCGCTGGCGGCCCGCGACCCGTTCGGCAAGCTCCTCGCCATCGGCCTCTCCGGTTCGTTCGCCATCCAGGTGTTCGTCGTCGCCGGCGGCGTGATGGGGCTCATCCCGCTCACCGGTATGACCATGCCCTTCGTCGCGGCGGGCGGATCCTCCGTCCTGGCCAACTGGGCGCTGATCGCCATCCTGATCAGAATCAGTGACACCGCCCGCCGCCCGGCGCCCGCCCCCGCCCCGTCGACCGACGCCGAGATGACCCAGGTGGTCCGACCGTGAACAAGCCCCTGCGTCGGATCGCGCTCTTCTGCGGCATCCTCGTGCTCGCCCTGCTCATCCGGGACAACTGGCTCCAGTACGTCCGTGCCGACGAGCTGAACAGCCACAAGTACAACCGCCGCGTCCAGATCGAGCGCTACGCCCACGAGCGGGGCGACATCATCGTGGACGGCAAGGCGATCACCGGATCCGTGGAGACGAAGGACAGCGACTTCACGTACAAGCGGGTCTGGAAGGACGGCCCCCTGTGGGCCCCCGTGACCGGCTACTCCTCGCAGGCCTTCGACTCCTCGCAGCTGGAGAGCCTGGAGGACGACATCCTCACCGGCAACAGCGACCAGCTGTTCTTCGACCGGACGCTGTCGATGTTCACCGGCGACAAGAAGACCGGCGGCAACATCGTCACCACCCTCAACGGCGACGCCCAGAAGGCCGCCTTCGACGGCCTCGGTGACAAGAAGGGCGCTGTCGTCGCCCTGGACCCCAAGACCGGCGCGGTGCTCGCTCTCGCCAGCACCCCGTCCTACGACCCCTCGGTCTTCGCCGGGAACTCCATGAAGGACTCCGACAACCGGCAGAAGCTCCTCCAGGACAAGGACAAGCCGATGCTCAACCGGGCATTGCGCGAGACCTACCCCCCGGGCTCCACCTTCAAGGTCGTCACCGCGGCCGCGGCGCTGGAGAACGGCCTCTACGACGACATCGACGCCAAGACGGACTCCCCGCTGCCCTGGACGCTGCCGCAGACCCGGGTGGAGCTGAAGAACGAGGGCAGCATCCCCTGCAAGGACGCCTCGCTGCGGGACGCCCTGCGGTACTCCTGCAACACCGTCTTCGGCAAGGTCAGCGACGACGTCGGCAACGAGAAGATGATCGAGCAGACGGACAAGTTCGGCTTCAACAAGGAAGTCTTCACCCCCGTCCGCGCCGACGCGAGCATCTACCCCGAGGACAACAAGCCGCAGAACGCGATGGCGGGCATCGGCCAGGCCTCCAACCGCACCACCCCGCTCCAGATGGCCATGGTGGCCTCGGCCATCGCCAACGACGGCAAGCTGATGCGGCCGTACATGGTCTCCGAGCGCCAGGCGCCCAACCTGGACCCGGTCTACACCCACGAGCCCGAGGAGCTGGGCCGTGCCGTCTCCGGGGAGAACGCGCAGAAGCTCCAGCAGATGATGGAGAGCGTCGTCAAGGACGGCACGGGAACCAACGCGCAGATCCCGGACGTCACAGTGGGCGGCAAGACCGGTACCGCCCAGCACGGTCTGAACAACAGCGAGAAGCCGTACGCCTGGTTCATCTCGTACGCGAAGACCGACAACGGCTCACCGGTCGCCGTCGCCGTCGTGGTCGAGGACGGCAACGCCAACCGGGACGACATCTCCGGTGGCGGACTGGCCGCCCCCATCGCGAAGAACGTGATGAAGGCGGTCATCGACAGCAAGAAGTGAGGCCCGTCACGGCGGCCGTCCGTCCACACCGGCGCATCGCATACCGGTCGGATATCGGCTGCCGGGTGCGGGCTGATCACGTCACCGGTGCCCGGTAGCGTATGCGCGAACAGCGCACCGCCGCGGACCTCACACGGGTGCGGTCGGACTGACGGAGAGGGCTGGAACAGTTATGGAAGAGCCGCGTCGCCTCGGCGGCCGGTACGAGCTGGGCTCGGTGCTCGGCCGTGGTGGCATGGCCGAGGTCTACCTCGCCCACGACACCCGGCTCGGCCGCACCGTAGCGGTGAAGACGCTCCGGGCCGATCTGGCCCGCGACCCGTCCTTCCAGGCCCGGTTCCGCCGAGAGGCCCAGTCGGCCGCCTCGCTCAACCACCCCGCGATCGTCGCCGTGTACGACACCGGCGAGGACTACGTCGACGGGGTCTCCATCCCGTACATCGTGATGGAGTACGTCGACGGCTCGACGCTGCGGGAGCTGCTGCACTCCGGCCGCAGGCTGCTCCCCGAGCGCACGCTGGAGATGACCGTCGGCATCCTCCAGGCCCTGGAGTACTCGCACCGGGCCCAGATCGTCCACCGCGACATCAAACCGGCGAACGTCATGCTGACGCGCACCGGCCAGGTCAAGGTCATGGACTTCGGCATCGCCCGCGCCATGGGCGACTCCGGGATGACGATGACGCAGACCGCGGCCGTCATCGGCACCGCCCAGTACCTCTCCCCGGAGCAGGCCAAGGGCGAGCAGGTCGACGCCCGCTCCGACCTGTACTCCACCGGCTGCCTGCTGTACGAGCTGCTCGCGGTGCGGCCCCCGTTCGTCGGGGACTCGCCCGTGGCGGTGGCCTACCAGCACGTACGGGAGGAGCCGCAGCCGCCGAGCACCTTCGACCCCGAGATCACGCCCGAGATGGACGCGATCGTCCTGAAGGCGCTGACCAAGGACCCGGACTACCGCTACCAGTCCGCCGACGAGATGCGGGCCGACATCGAGGCCTGCCTCGACGGCCAGCCGGTCGCGGCCGCGGCGGCGATGGGCGCCGCGGGGTACGGCGGCTACGACGGCTACAGCGCCGAACAGCCCACCACCGCGCTGCGCTCCGCCGACCCGAACAGCGGGCAGACCTCGATGCTGCCACCGGTCAATCCGGACGACGGCGGCTACGGCTACGACGACCGCGCCGGGCGTCGGCGTCAGCAGCAGAAGAAGAGCAACACCTCCACGATCCTGCTGGTCGTCGCCGCCGTCCTGGTGCTGATCGGGGCCGTCCTGATCGGCCGGGTCATCTTCTCCTCCAGCGGCGACGACGGCCGGATCAAGGCGCCGAACCTGGTCGGGTCGACGGTCAAGGAGGCGGAACAACTGGCGGACAACGCCGGTGTGAAGGTGACCGTCGGCTCCGAGGAGGCCTGCGAGCAGCAGGAGAAGGGCCAGATCTGCTCGCAGGACCCCCAGAACGGCGCGGAGATGGACAAGGACGGCACCGTCACCGTCGTCGTGTCCACCGGGGCCCCCAAGATCGAGGTCCCCAACGTCCTGGAGAAGTCCGAGGACGGCGCCCGCGAGGTCCTGGAGGGCAAGGGCTTCACGGTCAACGTCGAGACCCGGGAGTCGGAGAAGGCCGAGAACACGGTGATCAAGCAGGACCCCAAGGGCGGCGAGTCCGCCGAGGACGGGGCCGAGATCACCATCACGATCGCCAAGCAGGCGCTGCTGGACCTGCCGGACATGCAGGGCCGCAGCTTCGACGCGGCGCAGCAACAGCTCCAGGGCATCGGCTTCAGCAACATCTCCCGGACCGACGTGGACTCGGAGAAGCCGCAGGGCACGGTCGTCGAGCAGACCCCGTCGCCCGGGAAGCAGGCCAAGGACGCGCAGATCGTCCTCAAGGTCTCCAAGGGCCCGAAGCAGGAGGAGCCGCAGAAGGTCCAGATCCCCGGGGACATCGGCGGCAAGTCCTACCAGGACGCGAAGGGGCAGCTCGAAGGGCTCGGCTTCGTCGTCCAGCTCGCCCCGGGCTCGGTCGACAAGCCGGACGCCCGGGTGATCACCAGCCAGCCGGCCCCCACCAGCGAGGCGGACAAGGGCAGCACCGTCACCCTGGTCACCATCGAGGGCGGCGGGGGAGGCCTCTTCGGAGGTCCGGGCGGCTGACCGCCCGCCCCGGCACAGATCACAGGGCCCCGGTCACCGCGAAGGTGACCGGGGCCCTGTGCCGTGCTCCGTGACCGGGGGGGGGACTAGCGCAGCTCCACCGGCTGCGTGCGGTCCTTGTCGACCTTCTCCGTACGCTCCAGCTCGCCCCAGACGATGTACCGGTAGCGCGAGGTGTAGACGGGGGTGCAGGTCGTGAGCGTGATGTAGCGGCCCGGCTCCTTGACGCCCGACTCCTCGGGCACCGGCTGGATCACGTCGACGTTGAACTTCGAGGTCTCGGGCAGCGACTTGTAGACCTTGTAGACGTACCAGGTGTCCTTGGTCTCGAAGACGACCGCGTCACCGTTCTTCAGCCTGTCGATGTTGTGGAACTTGGCGCCGTGCCCGTCCCGGTGCGCGGCCAGCGTGAAGTTGCCCTCGTCGTCCCAGGGGAACGCCGACTTCACCGGGTCCGTGTAATAGCCGGCGATGCCGTTGTTCAGGTTCTTCGGGTCGGTGCCCTTCTTGACCAGCACCTCGCCGTTGTCCATCGCGGGGACGTGCAGGAAGCCGATGCCGTCCTTGGTGTCCAGGGCGCCCGGACCGCTCGGCCCGTCCGCCCAGCGGCTGCGGACCGTGTCCCCCTGCCGGTCCGCCTCCCGGTCGGCGAGCACGTTGGTCCACCACAGGGAGTACGCGACGAACAGCGCGAGCACCAGGCCCGCGGTGATCAGCAGCTCGCCGAAGACGCTGACGGCGGTGGCGATCGGGTGCCGGGAGCGCTCGGGCGCCGGTGACTCGGGCGCATCGGTCCGCTCGTCGTGCTCGGTCCTCGCTGCCACCGCACCGCCCCTGTCGTGATGATGGTTCAGCCCACGAGAGCGTCGGGCTTTCCCTCGCTGCGCGGCCGTTCGTCGACCATCTTGCCCCAGACGATCAGCCGGTAGGTACTCGTGAACTCCGGGGTGCAGGTGGTCAGCGTGATGTACCGGCCCGGCCCGGTGAACGTCGAGCCCACCGGCACCGGGTCGATCACCGAGACGTTGGACGGCGAGGTCTGCGGCAGGATGCTGGACATCTCGTACGTGTAGTACGCGTCCCGTGTCTCGACCACGATCGGGTCGCCGGGGTTCAGCTTGTTCACGTAACGGAACGGCTCCCCGTGGGTGTTGCGGTGCCCGGCCACCGCGAAGTTGCCCTGCTTGTCCTCGGGCATGGCCGTCTTCAGACTGCCCTCGCCGTAGTGGCCCACCATCCCCCGGTCGAGGACCTTCTCCTTGTCGATGCCCTCGGCCACCGGGACGACGACGTCCAGCTTCGGGATGTGCATGATCGCGAACCCCTCACCGGGGGCGAACACCCCGGGTTTACGGTCGCCGTTGGCCCACTCGTCCTGGATCTTGCTGGTCTCGCGGCCCGCGATCTGCTCGGCCCGGACGTTGGTCCACCACAGCTGGTAGGTCACGAAGAGCAGCATCAGCACGCCGAGGGAGATGAACAGTTCACCGACCACCCGGCTGGCGACCACCGCCGGGCTGTCCTTCGCCGCCCGCGCCGCGCGCCGCGCCTCCACCCGGGACAGGGGCGCGGTGGGCGCGGCCGCCGTCGCCGCAGCGGCCGGTCCCGTGGCCGCCGGGCGACGACGGCCGCGCCCCTTGGCCGCCCTCCGCCTCTCGGCCCGTCCTCCGGGGGCGGGGGACGGCTCGGCGGAGACACGGTCGATGACCTCGGTACGCGGTTCGGGGGCGGCTCCGGGGGCGGGGGCGGATCCAGGACCCGATGGGCGAGCCCCCTCCGCGGGCGTCACCGGCATCCCGGTCGCCGCGGGGTCCGCGTACGCGTACTCCCCGGACGGCGCTATTCGCCGGGAGTCCGCCGCGGGATCCGTCAGGAGATCTGCCACGGGGTCCGCTGTCCGCGGCAGATGCCGTGACCGACCCTGCGTCTCCTCGGGCGCAGAGGGCCGCTGAGGGCCGTACCAGTCGCGTTGGTAGCCCTCGGGGTCATACCACTCGTCCGGCGCTCCCTGGGGCTGCTGGAGGCCGTGAAACGCCTGCTGCGGGGGCTCGGTGGCCGAGGTCCGCGCCCTCGGGGCCTCGAGCACCCGATTCTCATGCGCCCGGGTCTCGTACGCCCGGGTCTCATACGTACGGCTCTCGTAGGTCCGGTTCCCATACGCCGGAGGCGTGGGTGCTGGGGCCGTCGGCGCCGGGGCCGTCGGTGCTCCGGTCGGGTGCGCTCCGGTTCCGTGCGCCGGGGGCTCCTGCGCTCGGGTCCCCTGCGCCGGGGTGCCGTGCGCCGAGGTCCCGCGCTCCGGTCCGTCGGAAGCGGAGGCTCCCTGTCCGGACCGGCTGCCCGGGATGGTGTCCGCCCGGAACCACGGTGAGCCGTGCCGGCCGGGCAGCGGATCGGTCAGGGGGTCCGCGAGGCCGCCCACCGCCGCCACGAGGGCCGCGTCCGGCTCGTAGGTCCCCGGTGTGTCCGGCCCGCCCTCCTCTCCGGCGTCCTCGGGGCGGCCCGGGGTCACGCGGCGGCCTTGCCCACCACCGGCGCGAGCCCCGCCGAGCGGGCGACGGCCCCCTGGTCGCCGCACCGCACCAGCCAGTTGGCGAGCATCAGATGGCCGTGCTCGGTGAGCACCGACTCGGGGTGGAACTGGACGCCCTCCACGGCCCGGTCACGGTGGCGCAGCCCCATGATGATGCCGTCGGCCGTGCGGGCCGTGACCTCCAGCTCCGGTGGCAGCGCGGCCGGTTCGGCGGCGAGCGAGTGGTAGCGGGTCGCGGTGAAGGGGGAGGGCAGCCCGGCGAAGACGCCCTGGCCCTCGTGGGTGACCGGGGAGGTCTTGCCGTGCAGCAGCTCGGGGGCCCGGCCGACGACACCGCCGTAGGCGACGGCCATCGACTGCATGCCCAGGCAGACGCCGAAGACCGGAACACCGGTGTCCGCGCAGTGGCGGACCATCTCGACGCAGACCCCGGCCTGCTCGGGGGTGCCGGGGCCCGGCGAGAGCAGGACCCCGTCGAAGCCGTCCTGGGCGTGGGCGGTGGTCACCTCGTCGTTGCGCAGCACCTCGCACTCGGCGCCGAGCTGGTAGAGGTACTGGACGAGGTTGAAGACGAAGCTGTCGTAGTTGTCCACGACGAGGATGCGCGCGCTCACTGGCCGGCCCCCGCTCCGCCGCCCTCGCCGTCGACGGTCACGTCACCGAACGGGAGCAGGGGCTCCGCCCACGGGAAGACGTACTGGAACAGTGCGTAGACGACCGCCAGGATCAGCACGAGCGAGATGACGCTCCGCACCCATGCGTTGCCCGGCAGATGCCGCCAGATCCAGCCGTACATGCTGATTCCTCCGTTCGGTACTCGCACCAGATTAGAGGGCCGCGGCACGAGCGTGGGTCAGCTGTGGAAAACCACGGGGCGGGCCCGGGTCACCCGGCGGGTTCCGGGGGCTTCCCCTCGCTCACCGGCCGGGTCGCGTCCAGGTGGGCCCAGGCGATCAGCCGGTGGCTGCTGCCCCACTCCGGCTCGCAGGTGGTGAGCGTCAGATAGCGGCCCGGCTCCTCGAAGCCGGAGCCGCGCGGCACGGGGTCGACGACCGCGGTGTCGCCGGGCACGGTCCGGTACGGCTCCTTGACGACACGGTAGGTGAACCAGGTGGCGCCGTCGTTGACGATCACCGCGTCCCCGGGGCGCAGTTCGGGGAAGTCCTTGAAGGGGTCGCCGTACGTCCGCCGGTGCCCGGCCACCGCGAAGTTGCCCGTCTCACCGGGGCGGGCGGTACCGCTGTAGTGGCCGAGCCCCTTCCGCAAGGTGCTGACCTCGGTGTTCTCCAGCACCGGCCACTCCCAGCCGGAGCCGAAGCGGGGGATGCGCATCGTCGCGAAGGGCTTTCCGGCGCGGTAGGGGGCCGGGGCCGCCGACGACGGGGGCTCGGCGGAGCCGGAGGGCGAAGAGGAGGGGGAGGCTCCGCCGGAGGCCGGGGGCGGCGCGGGTGGCGGGGCGGGCGTCACCGGCTCCCGGGCCCCCCACTGGCCGTGCAGGGTGTCGATCTCGCCCTCGGCGGCGTCGGCGGCCTTCACCCCCGTCCAGAACAGGACGTAGGCGACGAAGAGCACGATCAACGTGCCCACGGTGACGCACAGTTCGCTGAAGGTCCTGACGACGAAGCGCACCGACACCGGACGGCCTCCCCGGGGCTCAGCTCGGGCTCACTCCACAGGCTGTGCGTGATGGAGATCCACTGTGCCCGAGTACCCGGGAAGAGTCACCGCCTCGTCCTCGTCGACTTTCCAGCCGAGCCCGTAGGCCTTCACGTACAGCTGGTAGTTCTGGATCGCGGTGGAGTCGTCGAGGGCCCGCCTGAGCTTGCCCGGGTCGCCGATCGCGGTGACCTTGTACGGCGGGGAGTAGACGCGGCCCTGGAGGATCAGGGTGTTGCCCACGCAGCGGACCGCGCTGGTGGAGATGAGCCGCTGGTCCATGACCTGGATACCGCGGGCCCCGCCCTGCCAGAGCGCGTTCACCACGGCCTGGAGGTCCTGCTGGTGGATGACCAGGTCGTTGGGCTGCGGTTCGGGGTAGCCCGGGTTGGCGGTGGCGTCGGGAGGCGCGTCGTTGAGGGTGACGCTGACGGAGTCGCCGGTGATCTCGGTGGTGCCCGCGGCCTTCTCCAGGGCCTCCAGCCGGGCGTCCTCGGCCTTGGTGGAGCCGTCGTCGCGCTGCGCCAGGGCGTCGATGTCCGAGCGCACGACGGCCGTCGACCGGTTCAGCTCGGCGTTCTTCTCGCTGCGCTCCCTGATCAGGTCGGAGAGCTTGAGCAGGGAGGAGTCGCTGCGCAGGTTGGTGCCCTTGGCGGTGTTGGCGCTGGTGACGAAGATGAGTCCGGCCAGGGCGAAGACGACAGCGGTGAGCCCCCGGACCGCCCACGCGGAGGTGTGCCGGGCCGGGCCTTCGGGGGAGTCGGCGGAATTGCTCAACGTACCCTTATCTCATCAGGCGCCAGGGAAGCACTACGCTAACGGACGCTCGGGGGAGGCAGCATTCCCCCTGGCATCGCCTGGTAACCCGTCCCCGGCGCCCGCCACAGATCCCTGCGCGGTCACGCAGCGCATCGACAGGAGAGTCCCTCGTGCCGAAGTCACGTATCCGCAAGAAGGCCGACTTCACGCCGCCTCCGGCGAAGCAGGCAACGGCCATCAAGCTGACCAACCGCAGCTGGGTGGCTCCGGTGATGCTGGCCCTGTTCCTCATCGGGCTGGCCTGGATCGTGGTGTTCTACGTGACCGAAGGCGATCTGCCGATCGACGCCCTGGGCAACTGGAACATCGTGGTCGGCTTCGGCTTCATCGCCGGTGGCTTCGCCGTGTCGACGCAGTGGAAGTAGCGGACGCAGGGCAAGCAGCGGACCTTCTCCGCTCCGTCGGCCATCGGTCCGCTTCGTCGGCCGTCGGATCCCTACTCGGTGCCCTTCCGCTCGCGCAAGCCTTGCCCTGAGTTACCCACAGAGTTATCCACAGTCGGGGGAAAAGGTCTGACGATCTGTGGATAACTTCCCCTGAAGTTGACGCCGGTATGACCGCAGCCTCCCTCATCGAGGGGGGCTGCACCCCGTATATCAGGCGGGAAAACCCAGGTCAGCGACGAGGGGAACGACTGTTCCTCTGGTCATGCACAAGATTTCGTGCAGACTGTGGACAACTTCGGTCACCCTGGGGGTGAAGAGCTTCACTCTCCGCTCAGGTGAGCGTGATCGTCCGGGCGACGACGACCCCGAGGCTGACCAGCAGGACCAGCGCACAGGTGCCGGCCTGCACAGCCGTACGGTGCTGCCGCGGGGCGTGCACCATGCCGAGAGCGATGGCCACGCCCGCCACCAGACCGCCGACGTGCGCCTCCCAGGCGATGCCGCCCCAGGTGAAGGTGAAGACCAGGTTCAGCGCCAGCAGCACCAGCACCGGGCGCATGTCGTAGTTCATCCGCCGCATCAGGACCGCGGTCGCGCCGAACAGGCCGTAGACGGCGCCGGAGGCGCCGAGCGAAGCCTGGTTCGGCGCGGCGATGAGATAGGTCAGGGCGCTGCCCGCGAGGCCGGACAGCAGATAGAGCGCGAGGTAGCGGGACCGGCCGAGCGCCGCCTCCAGCTGTCCGCCGAGCCACCACAGCCCCAGCATGTTGAACCCGATGTGCCACACCTCCTGGTGCAGGAACATCGAGGTCACCAGGCGATACCACTGGCCCTCGGCGACACCCTCGACGGTCCCCGGCGGCGGGGTGGGGTCCCAGGCGCGCCCGAGCAGCGTCAGGTCGTTGAGCAGCGTGGGACCGGCGGCGGCGACCAGGACGAAGACCGCGACGTTGATACCGATCAGGATCTTGGTGACCAGCCGCGGATCGGCGGCCACGGTCCCGCCCGCCAGGGTGCGCGGGCGGCTCGCCGCCGGGGAGTGACCGGTGCCGGAACCCTCGCGTACGCAGTTGGGGCACTGGAAGCCGACCGAGGCACTGACCATGCACTCGGTGCAGATCGGCCGCTCGCAGCGCGTGCAGCTGATCCCCGTCTCCCGGCCCGGATGCCGGTAGCAGGTCGGCGTCGGCGAGCCGCCCGCCGATGCCTCACGGTCTGCCGGGGGCTGCTGGTCCATCGGTGCTGGCCTGCCTCTCGGTCCTCGGGCGTCGGCGGCGCGGACCCGCCCGCCCCGCCGGCCCGCTATCAACAGTACGGCCGGGCGGGGCGGTTGGTTCCCGCCCGGCCGACCGCCTGACCGCCTGCCCCGCCACCCGCCCGTCCACCCTCCGGTCGGCCCGTCCGTCCGTCCGCTCAGGCGAAGCGCGGCGGGCGGCCGGCCCGCGGGCCACGACGGGCGGTCGGAAAGGCGAGGGGGACGGGGGCCGTGGCGGAGTCGGTCAGCGGGCGGTCGCGGAGGCGGTCAGCGGGTCTCGACGACCACGGACTCGATCACCACGTCCTCCAGGGGACGGTCGGTGCGCGGGTTGGTCGGGGCGGCCGCGATGGCATCGACGACCTGGCGGCCCGCGTCGTCGGCCACCTCGCCGAAGATCGTGTGCTTGCCGGTCAGCCAGGCCGTGGGCGACACGGTCAGGAAGAACTGGGAGCCGTTCGTCCCCGGGCCCGCGTTGGCCATGGCCAGCAGATACGGCTGGGTGAAGGCCAGGTCCGGGTGGAACTCGTCGGCGAACTTGTAGCCGGGGCCTCCGGTGCCGTTCCCCAGCGGGTCGCCGCCCTGGATCATGAACCCGTTGATGACCCGGTGGAAGACCGTGCCGTCGTACAGCCGGTCCGTGGTCGACCGACCGGTCTCCGGGTTGACCCACTCGCGCTGGCCGGTGGCCAGTTCGACGAAGTTCCTGACGGTCTTGGGGGCGTGGTTCGGCAGAAGCCGGATCTCGATGTCGCCCCGGTTGGTCTTCAAGGTGGCGTAAAGCTGCTCGGCCACGGTCTGCCTTCCGTAATCCTTCGCTGACGTCCGCCGATCCTCCCACGTAACGGGAAATGTACGGCCGGATGCCTGGCGAAACGGCGCGTTCGCGAGCGAACCGTGGCATTGTCGTCGGCAGACTCCGATACACCGTTATGAGCACGAAAACCGTTATGCCCCAAAAGGCGATCATGACCCGGATGCCCGTCCCGCATGCTGGTCATGGTCTTGGCAGGCATGATTTCGAACTGGGCGGACAGGCGGTCTACCAACCCGCCACCAAGGAGGAGGATCCCGTGACCCGCATCGACAGCGTGCGCGCCGCAACCGACTCGGCGAAGGACAGCGCGCAGCACGCCGCGGAAGTGGTGGCGCCCTACGCCGACGCGGCCAAGGCGCAGGCAGCCCACTACGCGCACGAGGCCCGCGTTCGCCTCGCGCCGAAGGTGAACAAGGCCGCCAAGCAGGCCCGTGTGCAGTACGCGTCCCATCTCGCCCCGCGCCTCGAACAGGCCCGGACCCATGTGCCGCCCAAGGTCGACGAGGCCGCACACCGTGCGGCCGTCTCGACCCGGAAGGCCGCGCGCACCGCCGCCGACTACACCGCGCCGCGCGTCGAGCACGCGCGGGCCGTCGCCCAGCCCGTGGCCGAGCAGGCCTCCGCCCGCAGTGCCGCCGCCCTGGCCGCGCTGCGTACGCAGGTCACGGCCAAGGACATCCAGAAGCTCGCCCGTAAGCAGCAGCGCCGGGCCAAGGCAGGCCGGGCGACCAGGGGCTTCCTGATCCTGGGCGTCGTCGCGGGCGGCGCCTACGCCGCCTGGCGCTGGTGGGACAAGCAGGCCAATCCGGACTGGCTGGTCGAGCCGCCCGTGGCCACCGAGGTCGGCGACGACCGGCCGCTCGGCACGGTCGACGGCAGCGAGCGCGCGGACCTCGACCCCGAGGTCCAGGCGAAGCAGGCCGAGGCCGAGTCGCGCAACGGGGACACCCCGGGCCTGGACGACCGCCCCTGACACCCGGGCGGCCCCACCGGCCGTACTGAGCCGGTCCGGGAGTCCCTGACAGCGCTCAGGGTCCCGGCACAAGAACGCGATGCGGCTGCGGAACCGTAGAAGACGGTTCCGCAGCCGCATCCGTGTGTCACCCCCGGCCGCCACCGGGACCACGGGATCTCCCCGCACCTCACGGGCTTTCCGGGCCTCCGACGTAGGGGGGTAATTCCCGCACGTCCCGGGCTATCCGCTCACGGCGAAGCGCATCAGGGACTGCTCGTCACCCTGCTTGATCTTCCCGGTCTCGTTGATCACCTGGAGCTTCCACCCCGCGCCGTCCCGGATGGCCTTGGCCACGGCGCAGCCGTTGTCGTCGGTGAGCATGCTCGGCCAGATGTCGGCGACCTGCTGCGTGCTGCCGCCCGTGGCGTCGTAGACCTTGAAGCTGATGTTGCGCGCGTTCTTGAAGGCGCTGCGCTTCTTGTACGCGGCGGCGACGAAGACGATCGACGTGATGTTCGTGGGCACCCGGGCCAGTTCGACGGTGACCGTCTCGTCGTCACCGTCCCCGTGCCCGGTCTGGTTGTCCCCGCTGTGCACCAGCGAGCCGTTGCCCAGCGGGTCGAGCGAGTCCAGACCGGCCAGCCGTACCGGGTCGGGACCCTGCAACGCGATGGCGATCAGATCGAGGTCCGTCCCGGCCTTCTGCCGGAGCTTCCCCATGAGGCCGCCGCTGCTCCCGACGGTCGGGTCCCAGGAGACCCCGATGGACAGGTGAGTCACCCCGCCCAGGTCCGCCGGGCCGTCTTCCTTCGTCAACGTGATCATGCCTGAGTCCTTCGGTGGCTCGACTGTTTACGTACGAAGTGTGCCTGGTGACCCCGCCGGGCGGACTCCCGGAGACGGGTTTTCTCAGGCGGCACTGGTCACCTTGTCCGCGAAGCCGTTCAGGTTGTCCATCGCTCGCGCGATGCGCTCGTCGACGGTGAGGGATTCCTCGAACTGGCGGAAACGCAGCTTCGGCTGCCGTTTCCCCCGCATGTACAAGGAGCAGGCGAGGTCCGCGCACAGATAGATGCCCACGGTATTGCCCTGCCGCCCGGACGGGCCGGCCAGCGGGGCGACGAAGAGGTTCACCCCGGACGACGAATGCGCCGTGAGGCATACCTGACACATGCTGGACTTCACCGCGCTCTTGCGGGCAGCGCTCGAAACACGCAGCGTGATGCCGCGCGGACCGTCGGGCCCCGGCAGGACGATGTGCGACCGCAGCAGCGCCCCCGGGTCGACCCAGCCGAGGAAGTCCAGATCGTCCCAGTCCAGTTCTCCGAAGTCGAGAGGGAGCCGCAACCGGGAGGCCTCACCTTTGGTGCAGTTCACAAAGGAATTCCGGATGGCTTTCTCACTCAACGATTCCATGGTGAATGAATATATCGAAGGCGTCCGAGCCGGACAGCTGATTATTCCGGGCGCCGACAGCCTTCCCCCTCAACCGAGGGACGTGTCCGTGTCCGGCGCGGCCGGGGCCTCGCCGGGGAGGGAGAGAGCGGGAGACCGGAGCGGGCGGGATCGCGGTCTGCGGCCCGGCGCGGGAGGACGCCCCCGAGCGCCCGCGCACCCACGTCTCCGCACCGCCGCCCACAGGTCCGCGGAGTGAGCCGCCCACCGACGCCGAAGTGCCCCCCGCCCTGCGTTTCCGCAGTTCAGAGGGCACTTGTGGGGTGGAGCCTAGGAGATTCGAACTCCTGACATCTGCCTTGCAAAGGCAGCGCTCTACCAACTGAGCTAAGGCCCCGGGTACCGACGGGAACCAGAGTACCGGGTACCCCCCGGGTTCTTCCAAAAAGATAGGGCTCCCGGTGAACGAACACTCTCCGTAGGATGCACGACGAGGTTCGCGGCAGCGAAGCCGCAGCGAAGGGGAGACGCCATGGACGCAGCGCAGCAAGAGGCGACGGCAAGAGCCAGAGAGCTTCAACGCAGCTGGTACGGAGAGCCGTTGGGCGCGCTCTTCCGTCGGCTCATCGACGATCTCGGCCTGAACCAGGCCCGGCTGGCCGCGGTTCTCGGGCTGTCGGCTCCGATGCTCTCCCAGCTGATGAGCGGCCAGCGGGCCAAGATCGGCAACCCCGCCGTCGTCCAACGCGTCCAGGCGCTCCAGGAGTTGGCGGGTCAGGTGGCCGACGGCAGCGTCAGCGCGGGCGAGGCGACCGACCGCATGGAGGAGATCAAGAAGTCGCAGGGCGGGTCGGTCCTCACCTCCACCGGCCAGACCGCCACCACCGGCGGCGCTCCCACCGTGCGCCGGGTGGTCCGCGAGATCCAGTCCCTGCTGCGGTCCGTCGCGGCGGCCGGCGACATCATCGATGCCGCGGACGCCCTCGCCCCGACCCACCCGGAGCTGGCAGAGTTCCTCAAGGTGTACGGGGCGGGACGCACCGCGGACGCCGTCGCGCACTACGAGGGGCACCAGAGCTGACGGCTCCGGGCACGGCGAGCCGGCCGGCGGACGGCACGGCGACGGAGCGACGACGTACGACCACGGAGCCGGGGCACGCGTACCGTGCGGCGCCCCGGTACCGGGCAGAGCCCGGGGGCCGGGAACGGCCGGGGCAGAGGCCGCGGCGACAACAGGGACGGGGAGCGGGCGCAGCGCAATGGGTGAGGTCTTCGCCGGTAGGTACGAGCTGATCGATCCGATCGGACGGGGTGGGGTCGGCGCCGTCTGGCGGGCCTGGGACCACCGGCGCCGCAGGTACGTGGCGGCCAAGGTGCTCCAGCAGAGCGACGCGCACACGCTGCTGCGCTTCGTCCGCGAGCAGGCGCTGCGCATCGAGCACCCCCATGTGCTGGCCCCGGCCAGCTGGGCCGCCGACGACGACAAGGTCCTGTTCACCATGGACCTGGTCGGCGGCGGTTCGCTCGCCCATGTCATCGGCGACTACGGCCCGTTGCCGCCGCGCTTCGTCTGCCTGCTGCTGGACCAGCTGCTGTCCGGGCTGTCCACGGTGCACGCGGAGGGGGTCGTCCACCGGGACATCAAGCCCGCCAACATCCTGATGGAGGCGACCGGAACGGGCCGCCCGCATCTGCGCCTCTCCGACTTCGGCATCTCGATGCGCAAGGGGGAGCCCCGGCTGACCGAGACCAACTACGTTGTGGGCACGCCGGGTTACTTCGCTCCCGAGCAGATGATGGGCGCCGAGCCCGACTTCCCGGCGGACCTCTTCGCGGTCGGCCTGGTCGCGCTCTACCTCCTCCAGGGGCAGAAGCCGGACTCCCAGGCGCTGGTCGAGCACTTCGCCGCGCACGGCACCCCGGGAGCCCCCGACGGCGTTCCCGAACCGCTCTGGCAGGTGCTCGCCGGGCTGCTCCAGCCCGACCCGCACGCCCGGTTCCGGACCGCCACGGGCGCGCGCAAGGCGCTGACCGCCGCGGTCGAGATGCTGCCCGACGCGGGTCCGGACGACGAGCCCGTGGAGGTGTTCGACCAGATCGGCCCCCTGCCGGCGGGCTTCGGCCCCGACGGCCCGGCCTCCCGGCCCCCGGCCGGACCGGCTGCGGCCGCACCAGCGGCCGCGGCCGCACCGGCCTCGGCGCCCGCGTCGGGGCTCGCCGCCGACTCCGTGACCGGCCCTGCGGCACCCGTGCCGCCGCAGGACGCGGCACAGCAGACCGGCCCGCAGCAGCTCTCCGACCCCCGGCAGCAGCAGCCCGCCGCGCCTCCCGTCTCCCTGTCGGAGACGGGCAGCTTCCACCTGGCCCCGCCGACCCAGGCCCCGGCCGTGCCCCCGCACCCGGCGCCCGGCCCCGACCCGGCGCACGAGCACCCCCCGTACGGCCCCGGCGCGCGGGACCTCTCCCGGGCGCCGACCTCCGGTGTCCCGCGCGACCCCGTGGTCACCCGGCCCTACACGGCCCAGGAACCGCACCAGCGGCCCGAGCCGCACCCGTACGCCGCACAGCCCCAGGCGGCCGCCCCGCCGGCGAGCGCCCACCCGGGCCAGCCGCCGCAGCCGCATCCGGATCCGCACGTGCCGGGCCCCCCGGTCCACCACGCCGCACCGCACACCCCGGGGCGGGGAACGCGTCCGGGACCGCCCCCGAAGGTGGCGGTCCCGGTGCTGGTGGTGGCGCTGATCTGCTTCGCGGTCGGCGTCTGGGCCCTGACCCAGGTCTGAGGCCCGTCGGGGCGGCCGCCGCTACCAGCCCTGCGGCGGCGCCCGGTGTCCGGCCGCCGCCGGGGCTCCGGCGGCCCCGCGGCGGCGGGCCAGCAGGGTCCAGGCACCGAGGCCGAGCACCAGCACGGTGCCCGTCCCGATGCCCGCCACCGCGATCACCTGCATCGTGCCGCTCTTGGCGGCCTGCTGCTGGTTCTGGCCCTTGCGGGCGGTGTCCTTGTCCTGCTCGGTCACGCCGAAGACCCCGGCGTCCCCCTCCTCGTACGGGGACTTCTCGGCGTCGTTCTTCACCTCGACGGCCAGCTCCAGCCGGATCGGCTCGCTGCCGTAGGTCTTCTCCAGCTTCGGGCTGAGGCTCACCGACAGGTAGTACCAGCCCGCGAAGCGCATGGCGCCGCCCTGCGTCGAGGAGGCGAACCTGTTGGAGTGGTCCACCGGCGGCAGCGGCCTCAGCGACGCGGACGCCGGCCTGCCGGAGTACGAGAGGGAGGCTTCGGTGACATGGCCCTGGGCCGGGTTGTCGAGCGACAGGGTGAGCGCGTTGCCCACGAACTCCGTTGTTCCGTCGGTGCTGTTGGCGAGCCGGGCGGTGGCGTAGACCTGCTGGCCCCAGTCCACCGGCACCCGGTAGAAGCGGGTCTGCCCCGGGGCGACGGAGTCCTTCCACCGGCCGGTCTCCAGCCCCGTGGCCTCGGAGTAGCCCGCGCCGCCGGAGCGTTCCCGCGGCTGCCCGGCGGGAGGGGCGGGGGTGGCCGACGGGAAGCTGGACGGGGCCTCGGTCGGCAGGGCCGCCCCGCTCCGCGGCCGCGGCTCCAGGAGGAAGCGCAGCTCCAGGTCCCAGGCCGCCGGGCTGGAGCCCTCCTCGCTCTCCCGCTCGACGAGGACGTCGTACGCCCCGCCCTTCTGGCAGGTCGTGCTGTCCTCCTTGGGCGTCCGGTAGGCGTACGCGGTGACGGGCCGCGCGTACTCTCCGGAACCGAAATTCGCCTTCTCCGAGCTGCACTGGGAGTCGTCGAGGTCCCGCAGGCTGATGGTGAGGCCGTCGCCGTAGGCGGCCGGGCCGCTGTCGCCGGGCACCGCGACCGCCGAGACGTAGGCGGCGGAGACGTCGTCCAGGGTGACCCGGTAGTAGAGCTTCTCGCCCGGCTTGATCGTGCTGCGGTAGGGGACGCCCTCGTCCAGCGTGGAGGCCTCGACGTTGGTCCGCGCCCCCTGCACCTTCTTCGCGTCGGGGTCGAAGGCGTACTCCCCCGGACCGGCCGCGTGCGCCTGGCCCGGCAGCACCGCCACCGCGCACATCGCCGCGAGTGCCGCGGCGGTCAACCGCCCCCTGTTGCGCTGGCTGTTCACGCGCTCCCCCTCGTCGTCCTCGCCCACCCGTACCCCTCGACCGCCCGGTCCCCGCTCCATGGCCGGGGACCGGCAGGAGCTCTCCCGACGTGACAGCCGCGACGGCCGGGAGGTCCGGCCCGGCGGCGGCCGTGATGCCGGTCCATCCTGCCCCGCACACACCGCAGTTGTCTCCGGCCGTAGCCGGATTGCCCCTCTTGCCCGCGTTCTCCGCCCCGGCGGCCAACCCGTTTGCTTGAGCAAGCTAACGATTCGCCTGAGCGAACTCAAGGGCGGGGTGTCACGGTCCCGCACCAGCGCCCGGGAGGATCACCGGGGTGCGGCCCCGGCCCCGGACAGCACGAAGCCCCGGCCGCTCAGCGACCGGGGCCCGTAACAGACTGTGCCGTCTCACACACCCGGACCGGCGGGCACGGAGTCGGTCGCCTCCGTCCACAGATCCTGCTCGGCGCGATCCGCCTGGATCTGGCGGTACACGAGGAGCCCGCCGATGGCGGCCAGTGCGACCAGGAGAAGCTTCTTCACCGCGCGACCTCGTCTTTCCTTGGAATGGGGGCCTTCTGCCGCCGACTATACACACCGGCCGATACCGATCGGTGACCTCCCCGGAACCCAAAAGCAGCCCGGCCGCGGCCTCCCGGACACCCCCTCGGCACCCCTCCCCGACCACCCGCGAGGGGCTGTCCACTCCAGTTGCACCATACGAGTGGTGTTAATCCGAAGATCGGCGCAGCGCGGGCGTCGCTCCCCGGATTCGGCCCCCGGATCCACATCATCGGAGGAGTCAGCAACCGGACCGTCCGAAAGCGAGGGGCCATGAGCACCTTCCAGCCCAAGAACATCTGGACCGCCTTCATCACCGCCTTCTTCGCCCTCCTGGCGTCGCTGGGCCTCGCCACCGCCACGGCGCCCGTCGCGAACGCCGCCACGCAGCCGAGCGCCACGAGCCACGAACACACGAGCGCGACGGCGGCAACCCCGGCGGCTCCCCCGGTGCGATGGACCCTTCCGCGTGACCGGGCCCTGCCGCCCACGATGAAGCAGCGCATCCGGGCCGAGGCCCACGGCTCCTCCCCGGCCACCCGCCACCTGCCGCTCGACACCGCTGACGCCGCCCGCACGACCGGCCAGGACGGCTCCCACCCCACCGCCCCGGAAGGCGACTCCCCGGCGCCACCCCCCTGATCCCCGCACCTCCGCACTCCGGGGCCCCTGGTCCGGTTCACACCGGCCGGGGGCCTTCTCGTGTGCCCGGGGAGACGCGTGCTCGCGCGCACCGGCCGGGGGGCTTCTCGTGTGCCCGAGGAGACGCGTGCTCGCGCGCACCGGCCGGGTGCCTCTCGTTATGTCCGGGGAGACGCGTGCCCGTGCGTCCGAGGACTCTCCGCCACGCCCCCTCCGGTACGTCTCCTTCGGCGAGCGCACCAGGAAGTCACGGGCTAGTAGTGGGATACCAAGAGCAGTACATGCAGAAGGCCGGTAGATCCTGGAGATCTACCGGCCTTCTGATCTGGCGTTATGCCGCTGTGGGGCTAACAGGATTTGAACCTGTGGCCTCATCCTTATCAGGGATGCGCTCTAACCAACTGAGCTATAGCCCCGCCGCGCTTGTGCTGCTCCGCGCTGACTTCAGAAGATTAGCGCACGTCGGGGCCAGTCCCAAAATCGATACCTGACGGCTTACTCGTCCTCGGCCAGCGTCAGCTCGACGCCGCCCACGAAGCCCGCCGACAGGTTGTAGATGAAGGCGCCCAGCGTGGCCAGGGCGGTGGCGAGGACCACGTCGATCACGGCGATGACCGAGGTGAAGATGAGCACCCGGGGCAGCGACAGGAACGACTGGAGGTCGAAGCCGTTGCTCTCGTTCGAGCCGGTGGCCTCGCTGATCGTGCCGCCCACGGTGGAGAAGACGCCCATCGCGTCCATCACCATCCACAGCACCGCCGCCGCCACCACCGTGCAGATGCCCAGCGCGATCGACAGCAGGAAGCTGACCTTCATCACCGACCACGGGTCGGCCTTGGCCACCCGCAGCCGGGCCTTGCGGGTCCGCGGCGTGGTCCGGGCGCCCGTGCGCGGCTTGCGCGTCGCCTGCTGGCCGCCCAGGGTGCCGCCGCCCGGTCCGGGGCGCTGCCGGCCGCCGTCGGAGCCGTCGCCGGGCGCCTGGTACGCCTGCGGCGGGTGGTAGGGCCCCGACGGCCCCGCCGGCTCACGCTCGCCGGGCAGCGGCCCGGTCGCGTAACCCTCGTACTGGGGCTGAGGCCCTCGTGTGTCCGTCACCGTGCCCCCTTGGGAGTCCGTGGCAGGGCCACGGGCACCGTTCGATCCAGCTCCGGAAGCGGCCGAACCGGCGCCCGTGGCTCCACTCACGCTCTACTCCTCGTGCTCCCCGGTCGAAGGCGCCGTGCCCTCGACAGTGCCCTCTGCCACGCCCGCGGCGTGGGCCTCGGCCGTGTCCTCGGCGTCAGCGGTCCCGTCGACCTCTTCCGCCTCACGACCGGCCTCGGCATTGCGCGCGATGCCCACGACGGCGTCACGCTTGCCCAGATTGATCAGTTGGACGCCCATGGTGTCACGGCCCGTCTCCCTGACTTCATTGACTCGCGTACGAATCACACCACCGCCGAGTGTGATGGCGAGGATCTCGTCGCTCTCCTCGACCACCAGCGCACCGACGAGCGAACCGCGGTCCTCCACGATCTTGGCGGCCTTGATGCCGAGGCCGCCGCGGCCCTGGACGCGGTACTCGTCGACGGGGGTGCGCTTGGCGTACCCGCCGTCGGTAGCGGTGAAGACGAACGTACCGGGCCGGACGACATTCATCGAGAGGAGTTCGTCGCCCTCGCGGAAACTCATCCCCTTCACACCCGAAGTGGCGCGGCCCATCGGGCGCAGCGCGTCGTCCGTCGCGGTGAACCGGATCGACTGGGCCTTCTTGCTGATGAGCAGCAGGTCGTCGTCGGCCGACACCAGTTCGGCGCCGATCAGCTCGTCGTCGCGGCCGTCCGGGGTCTCCCGGAGGTTGATCGCGATGACGCCGCCGGAGCGGGGCGAGTCGTAGTCCTTGAGCGCGGTCTTCTTCACCAGACCGCCCTTCGTCGCCAGGATCAGGTACGGCACGGCCTCGTAGTCGCGGATCGCGAGGATCTGGGCGATCTTCTCGTCCGGCTGGAAGGCGAGCAGGTTGGCGACGTGCTGGCCGCGCGCGTCCCGCCCCGCGTCGGGCAGCTCGTAGGCCTTGGCCCGGTAGACCCGGCCCTTGTTGGTGAAGAACAGCAGCCAGTGGTGGGTGGTGGAGACGAAGAAGTGGTCGACGATGTCGTCTTCCCTGAGCTTCGTCCCGCGCACGCCCTTGCCGCCGCGCTTCTGCGAGCGGTAGTCGTCCGTCTTCGTGCGCTTCACGTAGCCGCTGCGGGAGATCGTGACGACGATGTCCTCCTCGGCGATCAGGTCCTCGATGGACATGTCGCCCTCGAAGGGCACCAGCTTGGAGCGCCGGTCGTCGCCGAACTTCTCGACGATCGCCGCCAGCTCCTCGCTGACGATCTGGCGCTGCTTGGCGGGCGAGGCCAGGATCTCGTTGTACTCGTTGATCTTCGCCTGGAGTTCGTCGTGCTCGGCGGTGATCTTCTGGCGCTCCAGTGCGGCCAGTCGGCGCAGCTGCATCTCCAGGATCGCGTTCGCCTGGAGCTCGTCGATCTCCAGCAGGCCCATCAGGCCCTCGCGCGCGATCTCCACCGTGTTGGAGCGGCGGATCAGCGCGATGACCTCGTCGATGGCGTCCAGCGCCTTGAGCAGGCCGCGCAGGATGTGCGCGCGCTCCTCGGCCTTGCGCAGCCGGAACCTGGTCCGCCGGACGATGACCTCGATCTGGTGCGTCACCCAGTGGCGGATGAACGCGTCGATGGACAGCGTGCGCGGCACCCCGTCGACCAGCGCCAGCATGTTGGCGCCGAAGTTCGTCTGGAGGTCGGTGTGCTTGTACAGGTTGTTCAGGACGACCTTGGCGACCGCGTCCCGCTTGAGCACGACGACCAGGCGCTGGCCCGTACGCGAGGAGGTCTCGTCGCGGACGTCCGCGATCCCGCCGACCTTGCCGTCCTTGACCAGGTCGGCGATCTTCTGCGCGAGGTTGTCGGGGTTGGTCTGGAACGGCAGCTCGGTGACGACCAGGCACTGGCGGCCCTGAATCTCCTCGACCGCGACGACCGCCCGCATCGTGATGGAGCCGCGCCCGGTGCGGTACGCCTCCTCGATGCCCTTGCGGCCAACGACCAGCGCGCCGGTGGGGAAGTCGGGGCCCTTGATGCGCTCGATCAGCGCGTCCTGGAGCTCCTCGTGCGAGGCCTCGGGGTGCTCCAGATACCACTGGGCACCGGCGGCGACCTCGCGCAGGTTGTGCGGCGGGATGTTGGTCGCCATGCCGACCGCGATCCCCGCGGAGCCGTTGACCAGCAGGTTCGGGAAGCGCGCCGGGAGGACCGTCGGCTCCTGGTTGCGGCCGTCGTAGTTGTCCTGGAAGTCGACGGTCTCCTCGTCGATGTCCCGGACCATCTCCATGGACAGCGGCATCATCTTGCACTCGGTGTACCGCATGGCGGCGGCCGGGTCGTTGCCCGGGGAACCGAAGTTGCCGTTGGAGTCCACCAGCGGCATCCGCAGCGACCAGGGCTGCGCGAGGCGCACCAGGGCGTCGTAGATGGAGGAGTCGCCGTGCGGGTGGTACGTACCCATGACGTCACCGACGACGCGGGCGCACTTGTAGAAGCCCTTCTCGGGGCGGTACCCGCCGTCGTACATCGCGTACAGCACCCGGCGGTGCACGGGCTTGAGGCCGTCCCGTACGTCGGGCAGCGCACGCGAGACGATCACGGACATCGCGTAGTCGAGGTAGGAGCGCTGCATCTCCGTCTCGAGCCCGACGGGCTCGACACGCATGCCGACGCCGGGGACGGTGTCTTCCTCGGGCGTCGCGGGTTCGGGCGTCACAGGGGTGTTCTCGTCGGCCATTGCTGGTCAAAGTCCTTTCGAGCTGCGGCGTGCTGGTGCGGCCGACTCAGATGTCGAGGAAGCGGACGTCCTTGGCGTTGCGCTGGATGAACGAGCGCCGTGCCTCGACGTCCTCACCCATGAGCACCGAGAAGAGGTCGTCGGCCTGCGCCGCGTCGTCCAGCGTGACCTGGCCCAGGACCCGGTGGTCGACGTCCATGGTGGTGACGCGCAGCTCCTCGGCGTTCATCTCGCCGAGGCCCTTGAAGCGCTGGATCGAGTCTTCCTTGATCCGCTTGCCGTTCTGCTTGCCGAGCTCGACCAGGGCGTCGCGCTCGCGGTCGGAGTACGCGTACTCGAAGTCGTCCCGGCCCCACTTGATCTTGTAGAGCGGCGGGCGCGAGAGGTAGACGTGCCCGGCCTCCACCAGCGGCCGCATGAAGCGGAAGAGGAAGGTCAGCAGCAGGGTGTTGATGTGCTGGCCGTCGACATCGGCGTCCGCCATCAGGATGATCTTGTGATAGCGGAGCTTCTCGATGTCGAAGTCCTCGTGCACCCCGGTACCGAACGCCGAGATGAGCGCCTGGACCTCGGTGTTCTGGAGGATCTTGTCGACCCGGGCCTTCTCGACGTTCAGGATCTTGCCGCGGATGGGCAGGATCGCCTGGTACATCGGGTTGCGGCCGGACTTCGCCGAGCCGCCGGCGGAGTCACCCTCGACGATGAAGATCTCGCACTTGGTGGGGTCGTTCGACTGGCAGTCGCTGAGCTTGCCCGGCAGCGACGCGCTCTCCAGCAGCCCCTTGCGCCGCGTCAGGTCGCGCGCCTTGCGCGCCGCGACACGGGCGGTCGAGGCGGCGATGCCCTTGCGGATGATGTCGGCGGCCTCGTTGGGGTTCCGGTCGAACCAGTCCGTCAGCTGCTCGTGGACGACCTTCTGCACGAAGGTCTTGGCCTCGGTGTTGCCGAGCTTGGTCTTCGTCTGGCCCTCGAACTGCGGCTCGCCCAGCTTCACCGAGATGATCGCGGTCAGGCCCTCGCGGACGTCCTCGCCGGTGAGGTTGTCGTCCTTGTCGCGCAGCAGCTTCTTGTCCCGGGCGTACCGGTTGACCAGGGAGGTCAGCGCGGCGCGGAAACCCTCCTCGTGGGTACCGCCCTCGTGCGTGTGGATCGCGTTGGCGAAGGAGTAGACCCCCTCGGTGTACTGCGTGTTCCACTGCATGGCGATCTCGGCCGACAGCAGCCGGTCCTTGTCCTCGGCCTCGATGTCGATCACCGACCGGTGGATGACGTCGCCCTTGCGGGAGTTGAGGTACGTGACGAAGTCGACGATGCCGTTCTCGTAGTGGTACGTGACCGAACGGGCCGTCTCCTCCTCGGGCACCTCGGTGGCGTCCGCGCTGTCCGCGCCCGCCGTCGCCTTCGCCGACTCGCGCTCGTCGGTCAGCTTCAGGGTGAGGCCCTTGTTGAGGAACGCCATCTCCTGGAAGCGGCGCGAGAGGGTCTCGAAGCTGTACTCGGTGGTCTCGAAGATGTCCCCGTCGGCCCAGAAGGTGACCGTCGTACCGGACTCGTCGGTGGCCTCGTGCTGGGCCAGCGGGGCGGTCGGGACGCCGAGCTTGTAGTCCTGGGTCCAGCGATGGCCGTCGCGCTTGACCTCGACGGAGACCCGGGTGGACAGGGCGTTGACGACGGAGACGCCGACGCCGTGCAGACCACCGGAGACGGCGTAGCCGCCGCCGCCGAACTTGCCGCCCGCGTGCAGCACGGTGAGGACCACCTCGACGGCGGGCTTGCCCTCGGACGGCACGATGTCGACCGGGATGCCACGGCCGTTGTCGATCACGCGCACCCCGCCGTCGGGGAGGATCGTGACGTCGATGGTGTCCGCGTGACCCGCCATCGCCTCGTCGACCGAGTTGTCGACGACCTCCTGCACGAGGTGGTGCAGGCCGCGCTCACCGGTCGAGCCGATGTACATGCCAGGTCGCTTGCGGACCGCGTCCAGCCCTTCCAGCACGGTGATCGCACTGGCGTCGTACGAGGCGGCGGAGACCTCGCCCGGCTCACCGGCCGTGGACGGAATGTTCTCGTTGGGGTTGCCGGAATCGGCCACGAAGCGCCCTTTCTGGCACAGCACAGGCCGTCCTCCGGACAGGCGGGAGCGGCTGCGTCGTTCGGCTTGTATCGACGACTCCCGCCTCAGCGGCGGGATTACCCACCAGTCTACCGGTAGCGCCGACATGAATGGGGGTTTGCGGGCACCTGAGTCCGCATGTGCCGCCCTGAATGAGCGGCTGACGACTCCCCATATTCGGGAAGGGGCTCCAAGAGGCCCTGACCGGCATGGAGCGCTTCGGCCTGTCAACCTCCGGCTACGGTGAGGGACGCTTCGGACGTACCGCCCGGTTTCTCCCGGGGCGAACCAGGACGATCACCGCGCAACGCTCGCCCAGTACACGACAATTTTACGCCAAAAGCGCAGCTCAGAACGGTCGGATACCAGGCAAGGACCAGCGACGGCCGGGGACTCGCGCCCCGCGCGGCCGGGAGCCGGCCGAAGGAGCGTCACCCGTAGGTGTCGCCGGGCCCCCTGCTGCCGGGCGCCCGCAGCGGCCCGTACCGGCGCTCCGGACCCCCCGGCCCGACCACTTTGATCATCCGTACGGTGCCCTGTCCCAGGTCCGCGTTGAGCCGGGCCACCAGCTGCGGGGCCAGCAGCCGCAGCTGCGTCGCCCACGCCGTGGAGTCGCAGCTCACGGTCAGCACCCGGGCCTCGGGCGCCTCGTCGTACCGCAGCGGAACGCAGTGCTTCGCCAGGTCCTCCCCGACGATCTGCGGCCACCGCCCCATCACGCCGCCCACCGCCGCCGGGGTCTCCCAGCCCCGCTCGGTGATCAGCCGGTTGATCGCGGAGCCCAGCGGCTGCGGATCCCGCCCGTCCGAACGGGCCCCCGACCGCAGCCCCCCGCCCCGCCTCGCCTGCTTGCGCTGCTGAGCCGCCGCCCCCCGCGCCTTCGCCTGCTCCTTCGCCGCGCGCAACGCGACCCGGGCCAGATCGACACCGCTCGGCTCGGCCGCCTTCGCCCCTCCGAGGCCCGCCGCGGCCGCGTCGCCTCCCGGGGCCCCGCCCCCGCCGGGCCCGGCCGTACGCCCCCGATCGGCGCCGGAGCCCGGCGGCCCGGCCTCACCGAGACCGCTCATACCCGCTCCACCTCGCCCGCGGACACCGCGTACCGCGCGCCCGCCAGCGCCCCCGGCACGTCCTCGGCGACCGCGGCCGTCACCAGCACCTGCTCGCCCGGCGCCACCAGCTCCGCCAGCCGCTCCCGGCGGCGGGCGTCCAGCTCGGCGAAGACGTCGTCCAGCACCAGCACCGGCTCGTTCCCCTCGGTACGCAGCAGCTCGTACGAGGCCAGCCGCAGCGCCAGCGCGTAGCTCCAGGACTCCCCGTGGCTCGCGTACCCCTTCGCGGGCATCCCGCGCAGCCCCAGCAGCAGGTCGTCGCGGTGCGGGCCCACCAGCGTCACCCCGCGCTCGATCTCCTGCTTGCGCACCCCGGCGAGCGCGGCGATCACCTGCTCGTACAGCTCCTCGCGGCTCCGCTCGGGCCCCACGTCCTCGCCCACCGAACTGCGGTACTCCAGCGCCACCGGCCCACCGCCCGGCGCGACGTCCCCGTACGCCTTGTCGGCCAGCGGCTGGAGCGTGGCGATCAGGTCGAGCCGCTGGGCCAGCAGCTCGGCGCCGACCCGGCCCAGGTGCTGGTCCCACACGTCGAGCGTGGACAGGTCCATCGAACGGCCGCCGTGGCGACGGGCCATCGCCGCGGACTTCAGGAGCGTGTTGCGCTGCTTGAGCACCCGCTCGTAGTCCGAGCGGACCCCGGCCATCCGCGGCGAACGCGCGGTGACCAGCTCGTCCAGGAACCGCCGCCGCTCCCCGGGATCGCCCTTGACCAGGGCCAGATCCTCCGGCGCGAACAGCACCGTGCGGACGATCCCCAGCACGTCACGCGGTCTGACCTGCGAGGACCGGTTGATACGCGCGCGGTTCGCCCGGCCCGGGTTCAGCTCCAGCTCGATCAGCTGCGAGCGCTCGCCCTGGGTGACGGCCGCCCGGATCACGGCCCGCTCGGCGCCCATCCGCACCAGCGGGGCGTCCGAGGAGACCCGGTGGCTGCCGAGGGCGGCGAGATAGCCGACGGCCTCGACGAGGTTCGTCTTGCCCTGCCCGTTGGGCCCCACGAACGCGGTGACGCCCGGGTCGAGAGGGACCTCGACCCGGGCGTACGAGCGGAAGTCGGCCAGGGAGAGGTGCGTGACGTGCATGGTGCCGACCTCTCCCCGACGTGCTTCGCAGATGGTGGTGGCGCCGGCGCGCGGCCGGCGTGCCGGTCAGTTCTCGGACTTGGACTCGACCGCGTGGCCGCCGAACTGGTTGCGCAGCGCGGCGATCATCTTCATCTGCGGCGAGTCGTCCTGGCGCGAGGCGAACCGCGCGAACAGGGACGCGGTGATCGCGGGCAGCGGCACCGCGTTGTCGATGGCGGCCTCCACCGTCCAGCGGCCCTCGCCCGAGTCGGCGGCGAAGCCCCGGAGCTTGTCCAGGTGCTCGTCGTCGTCCAGCGCGTTGACCGCGAGGTCGAGCAGCCAGGAGCGGATGACCGTGCCCTCCTGCCAGGAGCGGAAGACCTCGCGCACGTCGGTGACGGACTCGACCTTCTCCAGCAGCTCCCAGCCCTCGGCGTAGGCCTGCATCATGGCGTACTCGATGCCGTTGTGGACCATCTTCGCGAAGTGCCCGGCGCCGACCTTGCCCGCGTGCACCGAACCGAAGTCGCCCTCGGGCTTCAGCGCGTCGAAGACCGGCTGGACCTTGGCGACGTTCTCGGCGTCGCCGCCGTACATCAGGGCGTAGCCGTTCTTCAGGCCCCAGACACCGCCGGAGACGCCGCAGTCGACGAAGCCGATGCCCTTGATGCCCAGCTCGACCGCGTGCTTCTCGTCGTCGGTCCAGCGGGAGTTCCCGCCGTCGACGACGACGTCGCCGGGCGAGAGAAGCTCGGCCAGCTCGTCGATCGTGGACTGGGTCGCGGCACCGGCCGGGACCATGACCCACACGACCCGCGGGCCCTTCAGCTTCCCCACCAGCTCTTCGAGACTGTGGACATCGGCGACGTCCGGATTGCGGTCGTAACCGATGACGGTGTGGCCTGCGCGGCGGATGCGCTCGCGCATGTTGCCGCCCATCTTGCCGAGGCCGACGAGACCGAGCTCCATCAGAGATTCCTTAAGCGTCGTGGCGATAAGCGTCAGGGGCTGTTGCCCAGGGGGCGGGTGGTGTGCCCGGCCCCCGGGGTCCGAGCCTACGCCCGCCCCGGAACACCCCCGCGGACAGCACGGCGGGCCCGCTCCGCGCTGAGCGGGCCCGCCGGAGAACCGTCCGTGGACCGGCCGGTGGCAGTCGGGCGTCAGCCGGAGAGCCGCACCGGCATGATCAGGTACTTGTACGCGTCGTCCGCCTCGGCGTCCACGGCCGGGCGGCCGCTGAGCAGGGCGGGCTTGGTGGACGTGGTGAAGGAGAGCTGGGCGACCGGGGAGTCGATCGCGCTCAGACCGTCCAGGAGGAACGTCGGGTTGAAGGCGATCGAGATGTCGTCGCCCTCCAGCACCGCGTCGACCCTCTCCACAGCCTGTGCGTCGTCGCTGGAACCGGCCTCCAGGATGAGGACGCCCTGCTCGAAGCTGAGCCGTACGGGAGTGTTGCGCTCGGCGACCAGGGCCACCCGCTTGACGGCCTCCACGAAGGGGGCGGTCTCGATCACCGCGACCGAGTTGAACTCGGTGGGGAACAGCGTGCGGTACTTCGGCAGGTCGCCCTCCAGCAGCCGCGTGGTGGTGCGGCGGCCGGCGCCCTCGAACCCGATCAGGCCCTCACCCGCACCGGAGCCGGAGAGCGCCAGGGTGACCGTGTCGCCGCTGGTGAGCGCCTTGGCCGTGTCCAGGAGCGTCTTGGCGGGCACCAGGGCCACCGCCGAGGCGTCCGGATTCTCCGGCTTCCAGAGGAACTCGCGGACCGCGAAGCGGTAGCGGTCGGTGGAGGCGAGGGTGACGGTGTCGCCCTCGATCTCGATGCGCACACCGGTCAGCACCGGCAGCGTGTCGTCCCGGCCCGCGGCGATGGCGACCTGGGCGGCGGCCGAGGCGAAGACCTCACCGGGGACGGTGCCCGTGGCCGTCGGCATCTGCGGCAGCGCCGGGTACTCCTCCACCGGCAGGGTGTGGAGGGTGAACCGCGAGGAGCCACAGACCACGGTGGCGCGCACCCCGTCGGTGGAGATCTCCACCGGGCGGTTGGGCAGGGCGCGGCAGATGTCCGCGAGCAGGCGGCCGGAGACGAGCACCGTGCCGTCCTCGTCGACCTCCGCGTCCACGGAGACCTTCGCCGAGACCTCGTAGTCGAAGCTGGAGAAAGAGAGTGCTCCGTCCTCGGCCTTCAGCAGAAGACCCGCGAGAACGGGCGCCGGCGGACGGGCCGGGAGGCTGCGGGCCACCCAGGCCACCGCCTCCGCGAGTACATCGCGCTCCACCCGGATCTTCACCGGAACCGCCTCCTGCTGTCGCTCGCTCGCCCTGCTGGCCTTCGTCGTCTGGTCGGAGCCCGCTGCCGAAGGGCAGGCGATGACTCCGGGGTCCAGTCTGACGTACGGCACCGACAGTCGTTGCTGCTCGGGGTCAAGTCGGGCCAAGAGCTTCGCGGCGGTCGACGGTCGAGTTGTACACAGGCCCCACTTCGAAGCGGATTCCTGGCTAACTCTGGGTGGTAGTAGTAGTAGGCCTTGTGGATACCGTGGATAACGTCGTTTGCGCAGGTCAACGACGGTTTTTTGTCCACCGGTCCTGTGGGTGGCGCCCGTGGACAACCCGGGCTTTCTGTGGACGGGGGAAAGTTCTGCACACCCGATACACAGGGGAGGGCCACTTCTCCCCAGAGCCGTCCCCAGCTTTACCCCTGTTCCCCACAGCCCAATCCCGCCTCTTGGTGTGACGCCTTTCACTCCGGGCGGTGAGAGCGGGTGTCGTGTTGCCGAACAGTGGACAGGGGTGTGGAGAAGCCGGTCCATATTGGGGACAACAGCCCCCAGCCTGTGGGCGGCCGGTGGACAACTTCGACCGGCCCCTGTGGAAGAAGATCTTGTCCACAGGTTGTGGATCACGGTTGGCCACAAATCCCCAACCGCATGACCTGCCCTGATGAAGTATCGGCAGGACACCCTGTGGACGCAGTATGGACAACTTCCGGGTCCCCAGGCTGTGGACGGAAGATTCCTGGCACATCTGTGGAGAAGGGCCTCTGAGCAGGTCGTATTCGAACAGAACGGCCTCGGACGGGCGCTCGTCACGGTCTTCGGGGAGCCCGCGCGGAGGTCCGGGAAGCGCGAAAAGGCGCCTGCCGGGGACCGTGGAGGTCCGCGACAGACGCCGCAGAAGCGCGCCAGGACAAGCTCGCGGGGGGAGTGGCGCGGGAGAAGGGGCGAGGAGGAGCGGGCGGGGTGAGAGCGGGGCTGGAGAGCCCCGGCCTGGGCCCTGGACGCGTGGAGGCCCCAGGCCGCCCGAGACCCGGAGGCCCTGATCCCCAGCGGCCCGGAGTTTCGGAGGCCCTGAGCCCCGGCGGCCGCGGACCCCGAATGCCCTGGCCCTTGAATGCCCCGGGACTCAGCCGTTCTTGATGCGGTTGGTCAGCTCGGTCACCTGGTTGTAGATGGAGCGCCGCTCCGCCATCAGCGCCCGGATCTTGCGGTCCGCGTGCATCACCGTCGTGTGGTCGCGGCCGCCGAACTGCGCGCCGATCTTCGGCAGCGAGAGGTCGGTGAGCTCCCGGCAGAGGTACATGGCGATCTGGCGCGCCGTCACCAGGACGCGGCTGCGCGAGGATCCGCAGAGGTCGTCGACCGTGAGACCGAAGTAGTCGGCGGTCGACGCCATGATCGCCGGGGCGGTGATCTCCGGGGCCGACTCCTCGCCGCCCGGGATCAGGTCCTTGAGGACGATCTCGGTCAGCCCGAGGTCCACCGGCTGCCGGTTGAGGGAGGCGAAGGCGGTCACCCGGATCAGGGCGCCCTCCAGCTCACGGATGTTGCGCGAGATCCGGGAGGCGATGAACTCCAGGACCTCCGGCGGGGCGTTGAGCTGCTCCTGCACCGCCTTCTTACGCAGGATCGCGATCCGGGTCTCCAGCTCGGGCGGCTGGACGTCGGTGGTCAGACCCCACTCGAAGCGGTTGCGCAGCCGGTCCTCCAGCGTCACCAGCTGCTTGGGCGGCCGGTCGGAGGAGAGAACGATCTGCTTGTTCGCGTTGTGCAGGGTGTTGAAGGTGTGGAAGAACTCCTCCTGCGTCGACTCCTTGCTCGCCAGGAACTGGATGTCGTCGACCAGCAGGATGTCCACGTCGCGGTAGCGCTTGCGGAAGGTGTCGCCCTTGCCGTCGCGGATCGAGTTGATGAACTCGTTGGTGAACTCCTCCGAGCTCACGTATCGCACCCGGGTCCCCGGGTAGAGGCTGCGCGCGTAGTGCCCGATGGCGTGCAGCAGGTGCGTCTTGCCGAGTCCCGACTCCCCGTAGATGAAGAGGGGGTTGTACGCCTTAGCGGGCGCCTCGGCGACGGCGACGGCCGCGGCGTGCGCGAACCGGTTGGAGGCGCCGATGACGAAGGTGTCGAAGAGGTACTTCGGGTTCAGCCGGGCGTGCGGCTCGCCAGGACCCGGCGCGGGGGCGGGCTGGGCGCCCATCGGGCCGGGGGCCGCGCCGCCGGTCCTGCCGGGGCCGCCTCCCGGTCCGCCCTGGCGGTGCTGCGGCTGCTGCTGGTCCTGCCGGTCGGGGCGCGAGGGCTCGTACCCCTGGTGCTCGGGCGGCTGTGAGCGGTAGTCGCGCTCCGGCTGCGGGGGGCGCCCGGTGCCGTACGGCTCACGCCACGGCTCGGCGGGCTGCTCCCGGTAGGACTCCGCGGACTGGTCGCGGTACGGCTCGCTCTCGCGGTAGGGCTTGCTGTCCTGGTAGCCGCGGCCTTCCTGGTACGCGGACGGCCCCTCCTGATACGCCTCCGCCTCGCGGTAGGACTCGGCCGGGGGCTGCTCGCGGTCCTGGTAGCCGGCGTGCCGCGGCTGCTGCCAGGAGAGGTCCTCCTGGGTGCGCGGCCAGGCGCCGGGCTCGGGGCGCTGCTGCTGGTAGTCGGGGTAGGCCGGGCGGGCCGTCGGCAGACCGTCGTCGGCGGGGCGGTGGCCGTACCCGTCGTAGGCGTCGTTGTGCGGGGGGTCCTCGTGCGGCTGGCCCGGGTAGCGGTGCCCCTGCTGACCCTGGTGCGGGGCGTGCGGCTGGTGCCGCGAAGGGGCCGGCGGGCCGGGCGGTTCGCCGGCGGAGTCGTCGACGGTGATCGCGATCCGGATGGGGCGGCCGCACTCGCGGGTCAGCGTCTCGCTGATCAGCGGCGCGAGCCGGCCCTCCAGGACGCGCTTGCCCCATTCGTTGGGGACGGCCAGGAGCGCGGTGTCGGCGACGAGGGCCAGTGGCTGGCAGCGCTCGATCCACTGCTTGTCCTTCGGCTCGATGCCCTGTTGGCCGTCCCCGAGGAGTTGTTCCAGCACTCGCGGCCACACTGCGGCAAGATCGGCAGGTACGTCAGCCACAAGGCACGCTCTCTCGCATGTCCCACGAATGTGTGGTTCTCGGGACGGGATGGGTCGGGTCGGGTGAGGCCCGGCAGTCGGGAAGGAAAAGAACCGGAGTTCAGCCACGGTAGTCAGGGCGACCCGCACGGTTCAAGTTGTTGTCCACAGGCTGTGCACAATGGGGGGTCGCGCGGAGCTGGTTTGACCGGATGGCGTAGCCGCGCGTACCGTGACCAGGTCGAGTTGTCGATGGCTGCTGCCGCCTGCCTCCGATGGGCAAAGATCACGATCTGTGATTGTGAAGCGGTGCACTAAGGCGTTTACGCGAGTTCCTCGTGGGCGCACGGTGACAGCCAGGCGATGTCCCGCCAAGACACGAATCATTTCTGGAGCCCCCGAGTGAGCAAGCGCACCTTCCAGCCGAACAACCGTCGTCGCGCCAAGACCCACGGCTTCCGTCTGCGCATGCGTACCCGTGCCGGCCGTGCGATTCTCGCGAACCGCCGCGGCAAGGGCCGCAGCAGCCTGTCCGCCTGATCGCTTACAGGTCCATGCCGTGCTGCCTACCGAGAATCGGCTGAGGCGGCGCGAGGACTTCGCGACCGCGGTACGACGAGGACGTCGAGCCGGACGTCCCCTGCTCGTCGTCCATCTACGCAGCGGTGAACCGGACCCGCACGTGACGGGGGAGACTGTTCCCCCACCACGTGCGGGTTTCGTTGTCAGTAAGGCGGTGGGAGGCGCGGTCGTACGGACGGCGGTGAAGCGGAGGCTTCGCCACCTGGTCCGCGACCGGCTGGCACAGCTGCCCCCCGGTAGCCTTGTTGTCGTACGGGCGCTGCCCGGTTCGGGCGACGCCGACCACGCACAGCTGGCCCGAGACCTGGATGCCGCGCTTCAGCGGCTGCTGGGAGGGGGCGCGCGATGAAGTACCCGCTGCTTGCGCTGATCAAGCTGTACCAGTGGACGATCAGTCCACTCCTCGGGCCTGTCTGCCGCTATTACCCGTCGTGTTCCCACTATGGATATACGTCGATCGACAGGCACGGTGCCATCAAGGGGACAGCGCTGACCGCCTGGCGCATCCTGCGGTGCAATCCGTGGTCGCCCGGCGGTGTGGACCACGTCCCGCCGCGCAAGCGCCCGCGGTGGCACGAGCTGTTGCGTAACGCCCTGCGCGGCGACAAGGGCGGGGAGTCCGCCGCTGATGTGAAGCCCGGGGGGTCGGTCTCCGAACCTCCGAGCCCGGCCGCAGAGACCTCGCCCAATGCTCAAGGAGCCTGATTAGTGGACACGATTGCCAGTCTGTTCAGCTTTATCACCACGCCTGTCTCGTGGATCATCGTCCAGTTCCACAAGATCTACGGAGCGCTGTTCGGCGATGACTCCGGGTGGGCCTGGGGCCTGTCGATCGTTTCCCTGGTGGTCCTGATCCGGATCTGCTTGATCCCGCTCTTCGTGAAGCAGATCAAGTCGACCCGCAACATGCAGGTGCTCCAGCCGAAGATGAAGGCGATCCAGGAGCGCTACAAGAACGACAAACAGCGTCAGTCCGAAGAGATGATGAAGCTGTACAAGGAGACGGGCACCAACCCGCTCTCCTCGTGTCTTCCCATCCTGGCGCAGTCCCCGTTCTTCTTCGCCCTGTACCACGTGCTGTCGTCCATCGCCTCGGGCAAGAAGATCGGCGCGATCGACCAGCAGCTGCTCGACAGCGCGCGTGAGGCGCACATCTTCGGTGCCCCGCTGGCCGCCAAGTTCATGGACAGTGCCGACAAGGTCGCCTCGCTCAACGCCTCCCTGACCGACGTCCGCGTCGTCACCGCGCTGATGATCGTGCTGATGTCCGCGTCGCAGTTCTTCACCCAGCGCCAGCTGATGACGAAGAACGTCGACCTGACGGTCAAGACCCCGTACATGCAGCAGCAGAAGATGCTGATGTACATCTTCCCGGTCATCTTCGCCGTGATGGGCATCAACTTCCCCGTCGGTGTCCTCGTCTACTGGCTGACCACCAACGTCTGGACCATGGGTCAGCAGATGTACGTGATCAACCAGAACCCGACCCCGGGCAGCAAGGCGCAGGACGCCTACCTCCAGCGGGTGCTCAAGAGCGTCACCACCCACGGGCAGGTCCGCGGACGGACCCGGCGCAGGATGGTCAAGGCCATCGTCATCAAGGGCTCCGACCGCAACGACATCGAGCGCAAGTTCATCACCGGTCTGGCCAAGCTGGGTCTCGCGGCCCAGGAGGACGGCACCGTGCTGAAGAGCGAGACCGCCGCGGTCGAGGCCGATGGCACCGCGCACAAGCGTCAGCAGCCCAAGCGCCAGACCAAGGCCAAGCGTCAGACGACGGGCCCGGCAGGCTCCGCGGGCGCGGCCAAGGACACCGAGAGCGCGCCCGCGGGCTCCACGACCTCGCTCCAGAAGCAGGACGCGTCCAAGGACGACAAGCCGAAGTCTCCGGGCAAGCCCGCCTCCGGTTCCTCCCGCCAAGCCAAGTCCGGACAGCGCAAGGGTCCGCAGCGGCCCAAGCACCCGTCCAAGAAGTAAGAAGGAGTCCATCCGTGACGGAAGGCACCACCTCCACGGCCGCCGCTGAGGGCAGCGACACCCTGACGCGCCTGGAGCAGGAGGGCGAGATCGCGGCCGACTACCTCGAAGGACTGCTCGACATCGCCGACCTCGACGGCGACATCGACATGGACGTCGAGGCGGACCGGGCCGCGGTGTCGATCATCAGCGACTCGGCGCGTGATCTCCAGAAGCTCGTCGGCCGTGACGGGGAGGTCCTGGAGGCTCTCCAGGAGCTGACGCGGCTGGCCGTGCACCGGGAGACCGGCGACCGCAGCCGTCTGATGCTGGACATCGGCGGCTTCCGGGCCAAGAAGCGCGAGGTTCTCGCCGAACTGGGTGCCAAGGCCGCGGACGAGGTCAGGAGCTCGGGCAAGCCGGTCAAGCTGGATCCGATGACACCGTTCGAGCGCAAGGTCGTGCACGACGCGATCGCCGCGGCCGGGCTCCGGAGCGAGTCGGAGGGCGAGGAGCCGCAGCGGTTCGTCGTCGTTCTCCCGGCCTGACCGGACCCTTGTCCTGTCGGCCCCGTCTGTCCGCAGGCGGGGCCGATCCTTGTCAGCCTGATAGTCAGCCACCCACAGTGCGCCAGCGCGGTACGGAAGGACGGTCCCCGTGACGGAGGCAGCAGAACTCCCCCAGGCGCCCGCGGAGGCGCGGACGGTATTCGGAGAGTTCTTCCCGGAGGCTGTCCGGTACGCGGAACTGCTGGCGGATGCCGGAGTCCAGCGCGGCCTGATCGGCCCGCGTGAGGTGCCCCGGCTGTGGGAGCGCCATCTGCTGAACTGCGCGGTGCTCTCCGAGGTCGTGCCGGAGGGCGTCACGGTCTGCGATGTGGGCTCGGGGGCGGGTCTGCCCGGTATCCCGCTGGCGTTGGTACGTCCCGACCTCAAGATCACGCTGCTGGAGCCGCTGCTCCGGCGCACGAACTTCCTCCAGGAGGTCGTCGAACTGCTCGGCCTGGACCATGTGACGGTCGTGCGCGGCCGGGCCGAGGAGGTGCTCGGGACGCTTCAGCCGGTGCAGGTGGTGACCGCGCGCGCGGTGGCGCCGCTGGACCGGCTGGCGGGCTGGGGTGTGCCCCTGCTGAAGCCGTACGGAGAGATGCTCGCGATCAAGGGCGACACCGCCGAAGAGGAGATCAAGGGCGCCAGGGCCGCGCTGAGCAAGCTCGGTGTGCAGGAGACCGAGGTGCTCCATGTCGGGGAGGGCGTGGTCGATCCGCTCTCCACGGTGGTTCGGGTCGTGGTCGGTGAGAGCCCCGGCGGTGTGAGGTTCGCCGCAAAGAAGGCCAAGGCGGCCCGGACGGGTCGTACGCGCAGGCGCCGCTGAGAGGGGCCCCGAGCAGGGGGCGGGCTCCGGTTGGCAGCCTCCCCGCGGCCGGTCGGAATGCCGCGCTTGTCACTCTTGGTGGTGATTGGCCAGGAAATGCCGCTGAAACGGCCATACGTACCCCCTGCGGAGTGTCGTGGCCTGGTAGTTGCCCGGCAGAGGCATCGTGTTTCACGTGAAACGTCGCTCTCTGCTCCAGGGAATCATCGGCCGCGGTCGTGCGGCTGCCACACCGCGCGACCGTAAACCCGGACGGGTTGCCGAGTTGTCCACACGCACGGATTCATCCACAGAACAGCGGGCCTCGCTGGTTCACGACCCCGAAAGCATGGCAGGCTCTGTGCATTGCGAGCCTGAAGTCGAGGAGAGTGAATCCTTGCGGTCCGACGCCAACATCGCGGGACCGATGACCGACCCGGTCCCCGGTCCCCGAACCGAGTCCGTGGGGGATGGTGTTTCACGTGAAACACCGCCACCGATGGACGACACACCCATCGGCCGTGCCGCTCAGCTGGCGGTCGAGGCCCTCGGCCGCGCCGGCGAAGGGCTGCCCCGCCCCGACCGCACCCGCGTCATGGTGGTGGCCAACCAGAAGGGCGGAGTCGGCAAGACGACCACCACGGTCAACCTTGCCGCATCCCTGGCCCTGCACGGGGCGCGGGTCCTGGTGGTCGACCTCGACCCGCAGGGCAATGCCTCCACGGCTCTGGGCATCGACCACCATGCCGATGTCCCCTCCATCTACGACGTGCTCGTCGACAGCCGGCCGCTCTCCGAGGTGGTCCAGCCTGTTCCGGACGTCGAGGGCCTCTTCTGCGCTCCGGCCACCATCGATCTCGCCGGTGCGGAGATCGAGCTGGTGTCGCTGGTGGCGCGGGAGAGCCGACTCCAGCGGGCCATCCAGGCCTACGAGCAGCCGCTGGACTACGTCCTCATCGACTGCCCGCCCTCGCTCGGCCTGCTGACGGTCAATGCGTTGGTGGCCGGGGCCGAGGTGCTGATCCCCATCCAGTGCGAGTACTACGCGCTGGAGGGCTTGGGGCAGCTGCTGCGGAACGTCGATCTGGTCCGGGGTCACCTCAACCCGGAGCTGCATGTCTCGACGATCCTGCTGACGATGTACGACGGCCGGACGAGGCTCGCCTCCCAGGTCGCCGAGGAGGTCCGCACCCACTTCGGCAAGGAGGTGCTGCGGACGAGCATTCCGCGATCCGTGCGCATCTCGGAAGCTCCGAGCTACGGGCAGACCGTACTGACCTACGACCCCGGGTCCAGCGGCTCGCTCTCCTACCTCGAAGCCGCCCGGGAGATTGCCCTGCGGGGCGTCGGAGTGCACTTCGAGGCTTCGCACGCCCACACGAGCAGTCAGAACAGCCAGCAGAACGTTTCGGAGGGCATCCAGTGAGTGAGCGTCGTAGAGGGCTGGGGCGGGGGCTCGGTGCGCTGATCCCCGCCGCTCCCCAGGAGAAGCAGGTGCCGGGCCCCGGCGGCCCGGGGGCGTCCGGAACGCGACCGGTCCTGACGGCGGAGCGCGGGGTGGCTGCGGCCAAGGTGACCGCGCTGCCGTCCTCCCCCGTGGTGCCCGAGCCCGCCTCCGCACCGGAGAGCCAGCCCGAGCAGGGCACGTCGGAGTCCGGCGCGTACTTCGCCGAGCTGCCGATCGGGTCGATCACGCCGAACCCCCGCCAGCCTCGTGAGGTGTTCGACGAGGACGCGCTGGCCGAGCTGGTCACCTCCGTCAAGGAGGTCGGTCTCCTCCAGCCGGTCGTCGTGCGCAAGGTGGACTCCGACAGCTACGAGCTCATCATGGGCGAGCGGCGTTGGCGGGCGTGCCGCGAAGCGGGACTGGACCGGATTCCCACCATCGTCCGTGCCACGGACGACGAGAAGCTGCTGCTGGACGCTTTGCTGGAGAACCTTCACCGGGCTCAGCTGAACCCGCTGGAGGAGGCCGCCGCGTACGACCAGCTGCTCAAGGACTTCAACTGCACGCATGACCAGTTGGCCGACCGGATCGGCCGGTCCCGGCCTCAGGTGTCCAACACCCTGCGGCTTCTGAAGCTCTCGCCGCCGGTCCAGCGCCGGGTCGCGGCGGGCGTCCTCTCGGCCGGACACGCCCGTGCCCTGCTCTCCGTGGACGACTCCGACGAGCAGGACCGGCTGGCTCACCGCATCGTCGCGGAGGGGCTTTCGGTGCGCGCGGTCGAGGAGATCGTCACGCTCATGGGCTCACGCCCCACGAGCACTCCGAAGGCCAAGGGGCCCCGCGCCGGGGGGCGGCTGTCACCCGCACTGAGTGACCTGGCCACCCGGCTGTCCGACCGCTTCGAGACCCGGGTGAAGGTCGACCTGGGCCAGAAGAAGGGCAAGATCACTGTGGAGTTCGCCTCGATAGAGGATCTGGACCGGATTCTCGGCAGTCTCGCCCCGGGTGAGGGCCGCGTCCTGGAGCGACGACTGGCCGAGACGTCCGAGGGGGACGACGAGGGCTGAGCGGCGGATTGCTCGCAGGCTCCCCAGGGCGGGCCGTGCGCCGGTGCTGACCGGAACACGGTCCGCCCTTTGCCGTCTCGCGGTGTCCCCCTCACCTCTGGGTGGATACGATGCGATCTGGAATGGTGCTGCCATGGTGATCGACCTCAGAGGAGGGCGGGGGCCTTGCGAAGAGTGAGCCGCGGTCGGCTGGTCACGGTCGGCCTGGGGCTGGGCGTCGTCGGGGGATTCGTCGGCAGCCTGTTCCAGGAACGGAGCGCGCTGGCAGCCGCACGCGCGGCGGCGGGCGCAGAGAATGAGGAATCGCCGTCATGGGGCGTCGGCTCGTACCACTCACCCTGGACAACCTTCAGGATCTCCCCGAGCGCTGCCGCTCGTGCGTCTTCTGGGAGCTTGACCCGGTCAGTGGAGAAGCTGCGGTAAAGGCGGGCGAGCCGGAGCTGGAGAAGGAAGCCTGGATCTCCGCGGTCCTCCTGGAGTGGGGCTCCTGCGGGCGGGTGATCTATGTGGACGATGTGCCGGCCGGCTTCGTTCTCTATGCTCCCCCCGCCTACGTACCCCGCTCGACGGCCTTTCCGACGAGCCCGCTCTCCCCTGACGCTGTTCAGCTCATCACGGGGCTGATCCTTCCCGAGTACCAGGGGCAAGGGCTCGGTCGTGTCATGGTGCAGACCGTGGCCAAGGACGTTCTGCGCCGGGGCTTCAGGGCGATCGAGGCGTTCGGCGACGCCCGGTCCACGGACGGCACCTGCGTGCTGCCTGCGGATCATCTGCTGGCGGTCGGGTTCAAGACTGTACGGCCGCATCCCACCTACCCGCGGTTGAGGCTGGAACTGCGCACGACGCTCTCCTGGAAGGAAGACGTGGAGATGGCGTTGGACCGGCTTCTCGGAGCAGTCAAGAAGGAACCCGCGCTGCGCCCGCTGTGACACCGGCAGGCTCCACGACTGCCCCGCGATGTGAAACGGACCCACCTTGATCAAGGTGGGTCCGTTTCACGTGAAACATTGCGCTGAAATGCGGATGGCTACTGCCCGATGAAGCCTTCGAGATCGCGGAGGATCGCGGCCTTCGGCTTCGCCCCGACGATGGTCTTGGCGACCTCGCCGCCCTGGTAGACGTTCAGGGTCGGGATGGACATCACGCCGTACTTGGCGGCGGTCGCCGGGTTCTCGTCGATGTTGAGCTTCACGACCTCGATCTCGCCGTGCTCGGCCGCGATCGCCTCCAGCGAGGGGGCGATCTGACGGCACGGACCGCACCAGGCGGCCCAGAAGTCCACCAGGACGGGCTTCTCGCTCTTGAGGACGACCTCGTCGAAGGTGTCGTCCGTAACGTTCTTCAGGGCGCCGGCCACGGCGGCCTCCTTATGTCTCGGGGGAGTCTCTCGGGGTGGTGCGATGGGTGGCTCAGACGGCCGGGGTCTTCTCCGGCTCGGCGGGCTGCGCGTCGGCCAGGGCGGCCAGGAAGCGCTCGGCGTCCAGCGCGGCGGAGCAGCCGGTGCCCGCGGCCGTGATGGCCTGGCGGTAGGTGTGGTCGACGACGTCTCCGGCGCCGAAGACGCCGGTCAGGTTCGTGCGGGTGGAGGGCGCCTCGACCTTCAGGTACCCCTCGTCATCGAGCTCCAGCTGGCCCTTGAACAGCTCGGTACGCGGGTCGTGGCCGACGGCGATGAACAGGCCGGTGACGGGAAGCTCGGACGTCTCACCCGTCTTGGTGTTGCGCAGGGTGAGGCTGGAGAGCTTCTGGTCGCCCTTCACTTCGGCGACCTCGCTGTCCCAGGCGAACTTGATCTTCGGGTCGGCGAAGGCACGCTCCTGCATAGCCTTGGAAGCGCGCAGGGTGTCCCGGCGGTGGACGATCGTGACGGACTTGGCGAAGCGGGAGAGGAAGGTCGCCTCTTCCATCGCCGTGTCACCGCCGCCGACCACGGCGATGTCGTTGTCCTTGAAGAAGAACCCGTCGCAGGTGGCGCACCAGGAGACGCCGCGTCCGGAGAGGGCGTCCTCATTGGGCAGACCGAGCTTGCGGTGCTGAGAGCCGGTCGTCACGATGACGGACTTGGCACGGTGGACGGTGCCCGCGGTGTCGGTGACGGTCTTGATGTCCCCGGTGAGGTCGACGGCGACCACGTCGTCGGGGATCAGCTCGGCGCCGAAGCGCTCGGCCTGGGCCCGCATGTTGTCCATGAGCTCGGGGCCCATGATGCCGTCCTGGAAGCCGGGGAAGTTCTCCACGTCGGTGGTGTTCATCAGCGCACCGCCGGCCGTGACGGCGCCCTCGAAGACCAACGGGTTCAGCGAGGCGCGGGCGGTGTACAGCGCGGCGGTGTACCCGGCCGGTCCGGAGCCGATGATGATCACATTGCGGACGTCGCTCACGGGTTTCTTCCTCGTCTCTGCAGACTGCCTACTGCCTACGGGGTCGGTTCAATGACTCTCACCCCACCCAACGGATCCTACGGGTGATGCATTCCCGACGTGCCGTAGCGGTCCCGTGCGGTCCTCAGGAGCGGTCGTAGGCGCGGGTGAGCAGCAGCTGACCGGTGGACTCCGGCGCGGTGTCCACACACGAGGCGGCGACGACGTAGGCCTCCACGCGTGAGGGGTCGCTCAGGTGCGGAAGGACGACGAGGTAGGCGTCCGTTCCCCGGTAGGTCCCCTCATCGATGGCGAGGGCGGGGGTGGTGCGGCCGGTGGCCTGCTGGACACACGGGGGCACAGAGACGGCAGGGGCCTGGAACGGGCTCCTGGAGGTCTCGTTCTCCGGAGTGGCCGCCTCACTCGTCGACTGGGTGTCGGCGTTCGGCGGCACCTTCTTCACTCCCGGGCTCTCCTGGCTCGCCCCGTCGCCGATGAGGTTGTGTACCCGGGCTTCGAGGGTGCCGTCGGTGTAGGTGGCCGCGCCGTTGTCCGAGGCGCTGACTCCGCTGTCGGCCTGTTGAGCGGTCTCGTTCGAGGGGGCGAGGCTCTGGAGGAGGAAGACGCTCATGCCGATGACTGCGGCGCCGAACACGGTGCCGAGGACGGCGATGCGGCGACGGCGACGAGTCGGGTGGCGCCCTGGTCCGGTAGCGGCGGAGGGTCGGCCGGCGGGGCGGTCCGGGGCGGAAGTGCTGGAACCCGCGGCCGCGGTCCGGGAGACCGGGGGCGTCGCGTCCGCTGGTTCCGGTGTTGATGTTTCACGTGAAACATCGACCGGTCCGTCCATGTCGGACGCGGGTGCGCCGGCTTCGGCTGCGAGCGCCGCGTCGATACGAGCCGCGACGTCCTCGGGCATCGGCCCAGGGTCCGGCAGTGTTCCCAGCAGCCCGCGGATCTCCTCCAGCGAGTCCCGCACCTCTGTGCAGAGCGCGCACCCCGCGACGTGGCGGAGGACTCCCTCGGTGCGGGAGGGGGAGAGCAGTCCCTCGGTGAGATCGGAGATCTCGGAGACCTCCGGGTGCTGAGCCGTGTCAGTCGTGGGGGTCATGGGCGCCCACCTCCTCCCTTCGCTGCGGCAGGGTCGTTCGATCCCGCGTCTAGTGGTCCTGACGCCGGTGGGACGGATCGGCTGGGCGTCCGGTTCCCTCCGGAGGCGTCTTCGTTGCCGTCGGGGTCGTCCTCGTCCGCCGCTCCTCCGTGCAGATGGCGCACCAGGGGGGCCAGTCTCGCCCGGCCCCGGGCGCACCGGCTCTTCACGGTGCCGGACGGCACCTCCAGGATCCTGGCGGCCTCCGCGACGGGGTAGCCCTGCATGTCGACGAGGACGAGGGCCGCTCGCTGTTCGGCGGACAGGGTGGCCAGGGCGTCCTGGAGCTGGCGGTGGAGGTCCTGGCGTACGGCGGGCGCCTCGGCCGACTCGTGGGGTTCCAGGAGCTGGTCGAGGCGTTCGGCGTCGTCCACGGGGGACGTCCTGCGGGAGGCTGCCTTGCGGACCCGGTCGAGGCAGGCGTTGACGGTGATCCGGTGCAGCCAGGTGGTCACGGCGGACTGTCCCCGGAAGGTGTGGGAGGCCCGGAAGGCGGACACCAGGGCGTCCTGGACGGCGTCGGCCGCCTCTTCCCGGTCCCCCAGGGTGCGCAGGGCCACGGCCCACAGCCGGTCGCGGTGACGGCGTACCAGCTCACCGAAGGCGTCCGGGTCCCCGGCGACGTGCCGGGCGAGCAGGTCCGCGTCGCTCGATCCAGGATCTGCGGGTCCGGCGACCATTCCTCTCCCCTGAACTGTGCGGATGACCGAGTGGTGCTGCACCCCGGAGACGATCTCCGGGCTGACACCGTACAGCCGGACCGATACGGCGTCTGCCCCAGGGCCTAGGTCACCCGGTGAACTCGACGTCCGTCACGCCTTGCTTGTATCCGTCCCCGCTGTAGTCGTTGGCGGGCGACCGCGGCATGTCCGTGATCCACACCAGGACGTAACGGGTGCTCACGGGCTTGTCCGTCGTGAGCTCGGCCGTGGTGCCCGTGGTTTCCGTGTCGGCCATCTTCTTCATGGATGTCAGCGGCGCCGACGAGGAGAGGGAGTCGGCCGCGTACAGCGCGATCGTGGTGTGATCACCGGCGAACGTGAGCCCGATGGACGCCGTGGAGACCTTCTGCTCGGAGCCGAGGTCGTACATGATGCCGACCCCTTCCTTGAACGGGGCCAGGGTCGGTCCGTCCACGAAGGTCTTGGAGCGCCAGAACGTCGAGGGGTCGCCGTCGTGGGTCAGGGCCACACCCCCGGAGTTCTGCGACTTCCCGTCCGGGAAGTACTCGACGGCGCTGTCGACGGTGAGGGGCTTCTGGTCCGCCTGGCCCTTGCCGTCGTCGTCCGGCTCGGAGGGGCCCTGGGAGGGTGCGGGGTCCCCCGCGCTGCCCCGGCGGTCGAGCAGGGTCTCCGCGAGCTGCCAGCTGCCGAGGCCGAGGGCGGCGATCAGGAGTGCCGAGACGGTCCACTTGAGCACCTTGCCGGTGCGGCTCTGGAGGGGGGCCGGAGGGGCCGCCATCACGGGCTGGGCAACGGCCGACGGGTGGGTGGAGGGGCGCCCGTACGTGCCCTGCTGATAGGTGGTCCGCTGGTAGGGAGGCGGCGCGGCGAAGGTGGGTTCCGGGGCCTGGATGCGCGGCATCGCCGCCACGGCCCTGGACAGCTCCTCCGGGGTGGTGCAGGGCGGTTCCTGCCGGGAGGCGGTGGCGCCGTCGTTGGCGAGGGCGCGCATGGCGAGTTCGGAGAGGCCGAGGTGGACTCCGGCGCGGACCTGGTCCGGGGCGATGAGCCCGAGGCCCTTGGGCAGCCCGGTGAGACCGTGGGCGTCGTTCTCGTACGGCCAGCGGTGGGTCAGCGCGGCGTACAGCAGCGCGCCGATCGCTTCGGTGTCCGTGCGGAGCGGGCGTTCGGCGGTGATGCCGCGCAGGGCGGCGTTCACGGCGAGACCGCGGATGCGGTACTGGCCGGTGGAGCTGCGCAGGACCGCGCCGGGGGTGAGGCGCAGGTGGGCCAGGCCCTCACGGTGGGCGGCGGTCATCGCCTGGGAGAGCTGGCTGACGAGTTGGTAGGCGTCGTGCGCCTCCATCGGTCCGGCGGCCAGCACGGCGGTGAGTTCGACGGCGTCCGGGAGCCATTCGTGGACGACGTAGACGAGGTCGTTCTCCTCGACGGCGTCCAGGACCTGGACGAAACGGGGGTCGCCGAGCAGGGCCGAGGAGCGCGCCGCGGCGAGCACGGAACGGGCGCGCGGGTGGGCGGCGGGAAGCAGATGGACCCCCACCGCGCGGCGGAGCTTCTCGTCGACCGCACGCCAGCTGCTGAAGCCGTCCAGACGGGTGACGCACTCCTCCAGGCGGTAGCGCCCGGCGATTTTGTGACCGCTGTGCAGGTCGGGCGATGCCGGAACGGCCTCGGAACGCGCCCGCCCACCGCCCGTGTTCTCGGCGTTCTCGGGGCTCGCCCCCGCGGCGTCCTCGGCCTGCGCCGTTCCGTCGGTCGTGGTCCCGTCCGCCTTCGCGGTCAACGGCTCGTCGCCGCTGTTGTCGGCCACGTCGACGGAAGCCGTGCTACGTTCCGCCACCGTCGTTCCTGCCTCCCCATCCGTTGCGCGATGCCCAGCCAGCTCTGCCGGTCACGCCAATTGTGCCCACACTCCCGCGCTATGCACGACACGCGGAGTCCGGTGATGGTTGTGCGGGCGGGCGCTCATTCAGCGGCCGAGCCGTCCCCGGACCATACCGACCAGGCCGTTGACCTCCTCGATGCGCATCTTCTTCGCGGCGACGAAGAAGACGCCCATCAGGAGGACGCCGCCGAAGACCAGGGCGACCAGTGAGCCGCCCGCACCGGTGCCGAGAAGCTCCAGGATCGCGAATCCGACACCGCCGCCGAGCAGCGCCGCGGGGACCGCCGCCATGCAGAGGCGGGCGTAGGTCCGCACGATGTGGGCGCCGTCCAGGTCGCCGCCGAGCCGGTTGCGCAGTCGGCGCCAGGCGACGCCCACCCCGACCGCGTAGGCCAGACCGTAGGAGAAGGCCATACCGACGACGGCCCAGCGGGCGGGCAGGACGACGTAACAGAGCGCGGAGGCGGCCGCGTTGACGGCGGCCACGATGACGGTGTTGTAGAAGGGCGTGCGGGTGTCCTCGTAGGCGTAGAAGCCGCGGAGCACCACGTACTGCACGGAGTACGGGATCAGCCCCAGGGCGAAGGCCATCAGGATGAAGCCCATGGAGCGGGCCGCCTCGGCGCCGCTGGAGGCGTACAGCAGGGTGCACATCGGCAGGCCGAGCGCGAGGAAGGTGAAGGCCACCGGCACGATGGCGACGGCCGAATTGCGCAGTCCCTGCGAGATGTCGTCGCGGACGGCACCCGGGTCGTTGTCGTGCGCGGCCCGGGAGATGCGGGGCAGCAGCGCGGCCATGACGGAGACGGTGATGATGGCCTGCGGCATGCCCCAGATCAGCTGGGCGTTGGAGTAGGCCAGGAAGCCGGTGCCGTCCTTGTCGGCCAGCTTGCCCGCGGCCGTGGCGAGCTGGGTGACGACCAGGACGCCCGCCTGGTTGGCCAGGACGAACAGGACCGTCCACTTGGCCAGCTTGACGGTCTTGCCGAGCCCGTGGCCCTTCCAGTCGAACCGGGGGCGGAAGCGGAAGCCCGTCTCGCGCAGGTAGGGGATCATCGCCAGCGACTGGACGACCAGGCCGAGCAGGGTGCCGATGCCGAGCAGCCGGACGCCCTCCGCCGGGATGGTGTCGACGCCCATCCGGGATTCGGCGGAGGTGCCGTAGACCCAGATGAAGAGCCCGAACGTGATGATCATGACGATGTTGTTGAGGACCGGGGTCCACATCATCGCGCCGAACTTGCCGCGGGCGTTGAGGATCTGACCCATCACCACATGTACGCCCATGAAGAAGATGGTGGGCAGGCAGTACCGGGCGAAGGTGACGGCGACGCTGTTGGCTGCCACGTCGTCGGCGATCGTGCTGGACATCAGCTGGATCAGCACCGGCGCCACGAGGACGGCGGCGGCGACGATCAGGCCGAGCGCGACCATCACCAGGGTCAGCAGCCGGTTCGCGAAGGCTTCGCCGCCGTCGGCGTCGTCCTTCATGGCGCGGACGAGCTGGGGCACGAAGACCGAGTTGAGACCGCCGCCGACGGTGAGGATGTAGATCATCGTCGGCAGGGTGTACGCGATGGTGAAGCTGTCACCGAGCAGTGCGGCGCCGAGCGCCGCGGTGATCACCAGGGACCGGACGAATCCGGTGAGGCGGGAGACGAGCGTGCCCGCCGCCATGACGGCGCTGGACTTGAGGAGCCCGGACACCTTGCCGCCGCCCTTGGCGGGCGCGGGGGCGGGTACCGGCTCGGGGTCGGGCGGCCCGGGGGGCCTCCCCGACCCCTCCTGGTCGCGGAAGAGGTGGGCGAAGGCGTCCGGTTCCTGCCGGTCGTCCGATGCCCGGGTGACGAGGTCGTCGACGCCGACGAACTGCGTGGTCGCGGGCCGGTCCCCGTACGGCAGGTGCCGGGAGGGGCCGGCGGGCTCGGGCGGCGGTGTCTGGGCCCAGATGCGCGGGTCGGGGGCGTGCGGGGCAGCGGGCGGCTGCTGGTAGAGCGGGCCCGGCTCCTGGTAGGTGCCGGGGGGCGGCGGCGGGTGCGCGGCGCGGTCGTACAGCGCCTCGCCCACCGGGTCCTGCGCGGCCAGGCCGTAGGCGCGGTAGGGGTCGTCCTCGTAGGCGTGCTGGAGGTACGGGTCCGGCTCGGCCGAGCCGTCCCGGCCCGGGTCCGGAGGAACCGGAGGCCCGCCCGGAGACGCTGCTCCGCCCGCGCCCTGCCCGCGGTCACCGTCGTACGGCGCGTTCATCGAAACCCCTACCTCATCGTCCCCGGCCGACCGGCCACGACAGACATCGCTCAACGGTCCACTTTCTCACCCGTTCCCAACGGGGCCCCGCTTTCCGGACCGGTGTCCGGAGTCGGGTCACTCGGCTGCTCGGGTCCGCCGCCGTCGCCGTTCGCCGGGTCGCTCGCCACGGCGCGCTTGCGGTGGCTGTACATCCGGACGCCTGCCAGCACCAGGAGCAGCAGGCCACCGGCGATCACGAGCAGCACGGTAGGCGTCACCTCGGAGACCTTCACGGTGAAGGTCATCTCCTCGCCGTAGGGGGTGCCGTCCTCCGTGTAGAGCCGGGCGGTGACCTGGGCCCGCCCGTTGGCGCTGGTCGCCGTGTCGAACTTCACCGACTGGCTGTGCCCGCCCGCGATGCTGACCGGCAGTTCGGCCTTGGTCCCGTCGTCGTTGAACTTGAGCCGGATGTTGTCCGAGGTCAGCCGGAGGACCAGCCGGTCGACGCCCTGCACCAGCTTGTTCTGGACCGTCACCGGGATGGTCGCGCTGCGCCCGGAGAGGGTCACGTCGGACTTCTCGATGAGCTGGACCTCGTTGGTCAGACTCCGGAGGTAGCCGCGGACCGCGTCCCGGTACTGCTGCGCCTCCAGGGACCGCCCCCGCCAGGACGTCGACATGGACCGGTTGACGGCGTTCCCGAAGGGCGTCACCACGCGCTCGGGCTGCGTGAGGATGATCTGGAAGCTGTCGAGCGAGCCCTGGGTGGTCCGGATGTCCTCGAACGCCTGGGTGGGCAGCTCCTGCTCGCGGAGCTTCTTCGGGTACGCGGAGGTCCGCGGGATCCTGGTCGTCGCCTGCGGGTCAGGCTTCTCCTCGGCGGCGGCGACCAGGTCGGACGGTTGCGTCCACCGGTTGCCCGACAGGCCCTCCAGGGCGCGGGCCATCGTCTGGGCCTGGGCGGTGGTGGGCATCCGGGGCGGCGCCACGACGATGCTGCGCTGGTTGTCGGGGGTCTGCTCGGTCAGCGCGAGGGTGTGGGCGAGGAACTTCTGGATCGCGAGGGTGGAGGTGTTCGCCCTCGACATGTTCCCGTCGAACGCCGTCGACAGCCGGCCGTCGGCGACGACCGCGGTGGTGCCGCCGCCGATCGGCCGGGCCGCGGTCGGCGTGTAGGGGAGCTGCCCTGACTCCGGGAAGCTGTCGCTGCGGGCGATCACGTTGTGGGCGCCGGCCGAGGTCGCGACGTCGACGATCGAAGGGTCCACGACGCCGTTGACGGGCCAGGCGAAGTCGGTGGACGGCTTCACGTGGAGGAGGGTCTCCACGGTGGTGGCGGCCACCGTGGAGGCGTTCTGCAGATGGCTCAGCGTGCCCGAGACGGTCGTGCCGCGGTGCGCGATCGAGGCCAGATCCGGGTCGGCGAACGGCAGCGCGACCACCTTGCCGTCCTCCACCACCTTCTCCAGGGCCGTGAGCCACTGCTTGGCGAGGGTCTGGTTCCTGCCCGGCACGGTGGTGTCACCCGACTCGACCTCGTACTTCCCGGCCATCGCGGCGACGCTCGCCAGCAGGTCGGGGTCGACGACCCAGGTCACCGGGAGCCGGCTGCCCAGGGACACCATCCGCTCCAGTCGACCGCCCGGCGCGATCTCCTTGGCCAGGTCGTCGTCGGTGAAGACGGGCGTCTGCTGTTCGTCCGAGCGGGTCTCCGCCGTCACATGGGGGGACGCGATCAGCGGCCAGAGGAAGGTGAGCTTGGTCCTGCTGTCGCTCGTCTCGGGCTGCCAGGGCAGGAACGACCGCTCGATGCCCAGCACCTGCTCGTAGGGGACGCCGGTGGTGCGGCCCGAGACCGAGACGCCGAGCTGGTAGACACCGGGGTCGTCCAGGCCCAGCTTGTCCACGGGCACGGAGAACGTGAAGTCCTGGCTGAGTCCGCTGCTGAGCTTCGGGAACCTCACCGTGTACTTTCCGCCGACGGCCTCCGGGTCGGCGCCGGGAACGTAGCCGGTGCGCTTGGCGGCGTCGTCGACCTGTCCGCGGCCGGAGAGCCGGGGGCCGACGCGCAGGTCGACCTCGGCGCTGCTGACCGTCTCCTTGCCCTTGTTGGTGAGCGTCCCGGAGACGGTCAGGGTGTCGTCCTTCGTGGGGACGCCTGGGGAGATCGTGTCGAGGGACACATCGACCGTACGGGAGCCGGTGGGGGCCTTGGCGGGCTCGGCGGCGCCGACAGCGGTCGCGGTGGCCGGAACGTTCAGCAGGCCGAGGAGCAGGGGCGCTCCGAGCACCACGGAGGCCGTGCGCCTCAGCCATCGGCGGGCAGGAGAGGGACGCGTCTCCTGGAAGTCTGCCGCCTCGGCCACGCGCCTACCCGTTCCTCGTCGTCGTCAGGTTCTGTCGGTCGTCGTTCGGTCCTGCGTCCCCGCATGGTAACGAGGTGCGTCGGGCCGAAGTGCTGGGGTCCATGCCACATGATCGCGGGTGGCCCGCAGGACCCCGGTAAACGATGACGTCCCGGCCGGTCGGGGCACGTACCCTTTTCTGTTGTGCCGAACGCCAACGAAGAGAACGCCAGTGCACTGAGCCAGGTGCAGCACCGCGCGGTGAGTGAGCTGCTGCGGGTGTCCCCGGTCGCCGACGACCTCGCCCGCCGATTCCAGGAGGCCGGATTCGGTCTCGCGCTGGTCGGCGGCTCGGTCCGCGACGCGCTGCTCGGCAGACTCGGGAACGACCTGGACTTCACCACCGATGCCCGCCCCGAGGACGTCCTCAGGATCGTCCGCCCCTGGGCCGATTCGGTGTGGGAGGTCGGGATCGCCTTCGGCACCGTCGGATCGCAGAAGGACGGCTACCAGATCGAGGTCACGACCTACCGGTCGGAGGCGTACGACAGGACGTCACGCAAGCCGGAGGTCTCCTACGGCGACTCCATCGAGGACGACTTGGTGCGCCGTGACTTCACGGTCAACGCGATGGCCGTGGCGCTGCCGCAGAAGGAGTTCGTCGATCCGTACGGAGGCTTGAAGGACCTGGCCGAACGGGTGCTGCGGACACCGGGGACGGCCGAGGAGTCCTTCTCGGACGACCCGCTGCGCATGTTGCGTGCGGCCAGGTTCGCCGCGCAGCTGGACTTCGACGTCGCCTCCGATGTCGTGAAGGCGATGACGGAGATGGCCGCGCGGATCGAGATCGTGTCGGCCGAGCGGGTTCGCGAGGAACTCAACAAGCTGCTGCTCTCCCGGAACCCGCGCAAGGGCCTGGGGCTCCTGGTCGACACCGGTCTGGCCGGGCATGTGCTGCCCGAGCTTCCCGCGCTGCGGCTGGAGAGTGACGAGCATCACCGCCACAAGGACGTCTACGAGCACTCGCTGACCGTCCTGGAGCAGGCGATCGCCTTGGAGGAGGACGGTCCCGACCTCGTGCTGCGCCTCGCCGCGCTGCTCCACGACATCGGCAAGCCGAGAACCCGGCGCTTCGAGAAGGACGGGCGGGTCTCCTTCCACCACCACGAGGTGGTCGGCGCGAAGATGACCAAGAAGCGCATGACCGCGCTCAAGTACTCCAACGAGCTGGTCAAGGACGTGTCGAGGCTGGTGGAGCTCCACCTCCGCTTCCACGGTTACGGGGACGGGGAATGGACCGACTCGGCCGTGCGCCGGTACGTGCGCGACGCGGGTCCTCTCCTCGACCGCCTGCACAAGCTGACCCGCTCCGACTGCACGACCCGCAACAAGCGCAAGGCGAACGCGCTCTCCCGCACCTACGACGGCCTGGAGGAGCGCATCGCGCTGCTCCAGGAGCAGGAGGAGCTCGACTCCATCCGCCCCGATCTGGACGGCAACGAGATCATGCAGATCCTCGATGTCGGCCCCGGGCCGGTCATCGGCAAGGCGTACGCGTTTCTGCTGGAACTGCGCCTGGAGAACGGCCCGATGGAGCGGCACGCCGCGGAAGCCGCTCTCAAGGAGTGGTGGGCGCGGCAGGGCTGAGCCCGGCGCTGCGATGTTTCACGTGAAACGTGATGTGTCGCCATTGATGCCAGGGGCGGTGTTTCACGTGAAACACCGCCCCTCGGCATATCGGCGGCTACCGGCTCGTGCCGGAGTGCCGCCGCCGGAACAGGGACGCCGCGACGGCGGCATACAGCACGGCCACCATCGCGAGCACGGAAGCGGACCTGCCGTCCGGTGGGAGCATCAGAGCCGCAACCCCCGCGGCACCGACGAACGCGACATTGAAGAGCACGTCGTAGAGGGAGAAGACCCGGCCGCGGAAGGAGTCGTCGACCGAGGTCTGCACGACCGTGTCCGTCGCGATCTTCGACCCCTGGGTCACGACGCCGAGGACGAAGGCTGCGATCAGCATCGGGACCGGGGTGAAGGAGAGGCCCAGGGCGGGCACCAGGACGGCTGCCGCACCGGCGCAGGCCACGATCCATCCGTACCGTCCGAGGCGGCTCACGGCCCAGGGGGTGGCGACGGCGGCGACGAAGAACCCCGCGCCCGACACTCCCACCGCCAGGCCGAGCAGGGCCAGTCCGTCGGAGTCGTTGTCCGACCAGGCGTAGCGGCAGAGCATGAGCACCATGACGGTGAGCGCGCCGTAGCAGAAGCGGAGCACGGTCATGGCGGCCAGCGCCCGAGCGGCGTGCGTGCGCCGCGCCAGATGGCGCAGCCCGGCGACGAGTCCGCGCGCTGTACTCACCAGAGCCGCCCGCAGCCGTAGAGGGCTTCCGTCGGGATCGGGGCCCAGGAGGGTGCGCGGCAGGCTCAACGAGGCCAGCGCGGACAGCAGATAGAGCATCGCTCCCAGCAGGACGACCGCCGCGTCGGACTCGTCGGCGACCAGCCGTACCACGAAGGCGAGACCGCCGCCCGCGGTGGCCGCCAGCGTTCCCGCCGTCGGGGACAGCGAGTTGGCGACGACGAGCCGGTCCGTGTCGACCACACGGGGCAGCGCCGCGGAGAGCCCGGCCAGGACGAAGCGGTTGACGGCGGTGACGCACAGGGCTGAGGCGTAGAAGAGCCAGTCGGGCACGGAGGCCAGGATCAGCAGGGCCGTGCAGCAGGCGAGGGCGGCCCGCAGGAGGTTCCCGTGCAGGAAGACCTGGCGGCGGGACCAGCGGTCCAGGAGCACCCCGGCGAAGGGGCCGATCAGGGAGTACGGCAGAAGGAGCACCGCCATTGCCGAGGCGATCGCGGCCGCCGATGTCTGTTTCTCGGGGGAGAAGACGACGTACGCGGCGAGAGCGACCTGGTAGACGCCGTCGGCGCACTGGGAGAGGAGTCGCACGGTGAGGAGGCGACGGAAGTTCCGAAGGCGCAGCAGCAGGCGCAGATCACGCGCGACAGACATGGGAGCAAGCGTCACACACGTCGGGGGTCCGCGGGCGGATTGCCCGGGGACCCTCGACGTGCGGCAGGAGGAGGTGAGTGTCGCCGCTCAGCGCTCCGGTGAGGCTGTCAGCCGAGACGGCCGGTTCAGCGCTCGGTCTCGCCCTTGATGAACTTCTCGACGTTCTCGCGGGCCTCGTCGTCGAAGTACTGGACCGGCGGCGACTTCATGAAGTAGCTGCTGGCGGAGAGGATGGGGCCGCCGATGCCGCGGTCCTTGGCGATCTTCGCCGCGCGGACGGCGTCGATGATGACACCGGCCGAGTTCGGGGAGTCCCACACCTCCAGCTTGTACTCGAGGTTCAGCGGAACGTCACCGAAGGCGCGGCCCTCGAGGCGCACGTACGCCCACTTGCGGTCGTCCAGCCAGGCCACGTAGTCCGAGGGGCCGATGTGGACGTTGCCGTCGCCCAGCTCACGGTCCCGGATCTGGGAGGTGACGGCCTGCGTCTTCGAGATCTTCTTGGACTCCAGGCGCTCACGCTCCAGCATGTTCTTGAAGTCCATGTTGCCGCCGACGTTCAGCTGCATCGTGCGGTCCAGGACGACGCCCCGGTCCTCGAAGAGCTTCGCCATCACGCGGTGGGTGATGGTGGCGCCCACCTGGGACTTGATGTCGTCGCCGACGATCGGGACACCGGCCGCGGTGAACTTGTCCGCCCACTCCTTGGTACCGGCGATGAAGACCGGGAGAGCGTTGACGAACGCCACCTTGGCGTCGATGGCGCACTGCGCGTAGAACTTCGCGGCGACCTCGGAGCCGACGGGCAGGTAGCAGACGAGGACGTCGACCTGCTTGTCCTTAAGGACCTGGACGATGTCGACCGGGGCGTCGGTGGACTCCTCGATCGTCTCGCGGTAGTACTTGCCCAGACCGTCGTGGGTGTGGCCACGCTGGACGGTGACGCCCGTGTTCGGCACGTCCGCGATCTTGATGGTGTTGTTCTCGCTGGCGCCGATGGCGTCCGCGAGGTCGAGGCCGACCTTCTTCGCGTCGACGTCGAAGGCGGCGACGAACTCGACGTCGCGGACGTGGTAGTCGCCGAACTGGACGTGCATCAGGCCGGGCACCTTGCCGGCCGGATCGGCATCCTTGTAGTACTCGACGCCCTGCACCAGCGAGGCGGCGCAGTTGCCCACGCCTACGATGGCTACGCGAACCGAACCCATTCCGGTTGCTCCCTGTGTTATCGGTGTTTCCGATGAAGTCCCCACCGAATGCGGTGACTTCACTTGGCGGTGTCGTCGGACGGATCCGGCAGGGTGGTGTCCCGGTGCCGGGGCAGGCCGCCCGTCTCTCCTGATGTGTCCTGCTGAGCGGAGTCCCCGGGTGCGGACCGTCGCCGGTCCTGTCCCGATCGCTCGCTCTCGATGAGCTCGTTCAGCCAGCGCACTTCGCGCTCCACGGACTCCATGCCGTGCCGCTGCAGCTCAAGTGTGTAGTCGTCGAGTCGTTCACGGGTGCGGGCGAGAGAGGCGCGCATCTTCTCCAGGCGCTCCTCCAGCCTGCTGCGCCTGCCTTCGAGCACCCGCATCCGCACCTCGCGTTCGGTCTGCCCGAAGAAGGCGAAGCGGGCCGCGAAGTGCTCGTCCTCCCAGGTATCCGGACCGGTGTGCGAGAGCAGCTCCTCGAAGTGCTCCTTACCTTCCGCCGTCAACCGGTAGACGATCTTGGCGCGGCGTCCCGTCAGTGACGAGGCGGACGCGGATGCGGCGTCCGCCGGGACGCCGACGGGCTCCTCGGTCAACCAGCCGTTGGCGACCAGCGTCTTGAGGCAGGGGTACAGCGTCCCGTAGCTGAAAGCGCGGAAGATCCCCAGCGAGGTGTTGAGGCGTTTGCGCAGCTCATAGCCGTGCATCGGCGATTCGCGGAGGAGACCGAGAACGGCGAACTCCAGGATGCCGGAGCGTCGACTCACTGCCTGCTCCTCCTGCTTCCGCTGACCTGGTCCACCGGATCCACCGGTGTACTTATGCCGTGCTGATGTATCGACTCGATACATCAGCACGATAGATCGGTCCCGCCGGTTCGACAAGGGTGACCTTCGTGAACGGCGTCACATCGTCAATTCCCCGGGATCGACTTGCGTTGTTTGGGGTGAAGTTCGGCCCTAGGAGGGTTTTGACCGTGCGTAGTCTGTGCGGCATGCAGATCACCGGGAACCGCGAGGCGCCGTCACGCGTCAGTTATCGCGGACTGCCGGATGTACTGCGGATGAGCCCTCCGCAGGGGCCTGTCCGTCATTCGGGGGGACCGGATCTCAACTGCCGCTTCCAGGCGCTCTCGCCTGCCCGAGGAGTAGTCGTTCCATGAGCGAGCACCGTCGCAAATCGCCTCAGTCGCAGGGTGGCGGGCGGGCCGCGGCCAGAAGAGCCGCCCAGCAGCCGACCGGACGCCGAGCCGATCCGTCACGTAGAGCGACTTCGGCGTCACCTTCCGAATCGCCGTCCGAGTCCTCCGGCGAGGAGCGCCCGTACGGCGGTCGCGCCGAGGCCCGTCGTGCGGCTCAGCGTGGCGGTCGCCGCCGCGGTGCCGCGGCGGGCGGCCACGGCGCGGGTGGCGGAGGCCGACGGCGTGGCGGCGGGGGCCCCGAGGGGCCGGGCGGCCGGGGAGGCGACAACGGGCGGCCGGGCAAGAAACGCTTCATCGACTACCCGCGCCAGGGGAAGTACGGGTTCCGGCGCTGGGTGCCCTCGTGGAAGCTGTTCTCTGGGCTCTGCCTGGGGTTCCTGGCGCTGCTGATGGGGGTCGGGGGGATCGCGTACGCCCTGGTGTCCACCCCGAACATCAACGAAGCGGCCACGGCTCAGAACAACGTCTACTACTGGGCCGACGGCAGCCAGATGGTGGCCACCGGTGGTGCGGTGAACCGTCAGGAGCTCAAGTACGAGCAGATTCCCGAGGCGATGCGCAACGCCGTGATCTCCGCCGAGAACAAGAGCTTCGAGACGGACCGGGGGATCGACCCGGTCGGTATCGGGCGGGCCGTGTTCAACATGGCGACCGGTGGCCAGACCCAGGGCGGCTCCACGATCACCCAGCAGTACGTGAAGAACTCCCGGCTCTCCCAGGACCAGACCTTCACGCGCAAGTTCAAGGAGCTCTTCATCACGCTCAAGGTCGGCGGCGAGATGAAGAAGGAGGAGGTGATGGCCGGCTACCTCAACGTCTCGTACTACGGCCGCGGCGCCTCCGGCCTCCAGGCGGCGGCCCGCACCTACTACGACAAGGACGCGCGCGAGCTGAACCCGAGCGAATGCGCCTTCCTGGCGACATTGCTCAAGGGCGCGAGTTACTACGATCCGGCCGGCGCACCCGAGATCGACAAGAACAACGCGACCAAGGAGAAGAACACCAAGCGGGCCATGGACCGCTGGGAGTGGATCCTCGACGAGCAGGTCAAGGACGGCCGGATGAAGGCCGAGGAGCGCGCCAAGTACACGAAGTTCCCCATGCCGAAGCCCCGGGTGAAGGACGCCAAGCTCGGTGGCCAGACCGGCTACCTGGTCGACCTCGCCACGAACTACTTCCTCGCCAACAACGAGCGGGGCATCGACGCCAAGCAGATGGAACTGGGCGGCTTCGAGATCAAGACCACCTTCGACAAGAACAAGGTCACCCAGCTGGAGAAGGCGGTGCAGAAGGTCTACAAGGCCAAGATCCGCCCCGATGAGCGCCCCGACACCGACACCCACGTCGAGTTCGGCGGCGCTTCGGTGGACGCCAAGACCGGAGCCATCCTGGCCACGTACGGCGGACAGGACGCCACCACGCACTTCACGAACAACGCCGACGCGACCGGCGCCCAGGTGGGCTCGACGTGGAAGCCCTTCGTCCTGGCCGCCGCGATGCAGTACGGCGTACGCGATCCCGCCCTGGGCAAGGAACAGAGTGAGTCCGAGCGTACCCAGGTCTCGCCGAAGAGCATCTACAACGGCGACAACCGGCTGCGGATCAGGGACTACACGGGCAAGATCTGGCTGAACGAGGACGACGAGGAGTGGCGCCAGGTCAACGACGGCGACGCGGACTACGGCGAGATCGATCTGCGGACGGCCATGGAGAAGTCCGCCAACTCCCCCTTCGTGCAGCTCGGTATGGACGTAGGGAACGACAAGGTCAAGGACGTCGCCGTCGCCGCCGGACTGAAGGACGACGGCATGATGGCGAACGCCACCGTCCCGTCGTTCTCCATCGGCACCTCCTCGCCCAGCGCCATCCGGATGGCGGGCGCCTACGCCACCTTCGCCACGAGCGGTCAGCAGAACGACACGTACTCCGTGACCGAGGTGAAGAGCGGCGGCGAGGTGGTCTTCCAGCACAAGAAGAACTCCAAGCGCGCCTTCCGGCCCGCCATCGCCGACAACGTCACGGACGTGCTGAAGAACGTCGTGGAGAACGGAACGGGCCAGCCCGCCCGGCTGGAGGGCCGACAGGCCGCGGGGAAGACGGGTACCACCGACGGCAACCGGTCCGCCTGGTTCGTCGGCTACACCCCGCAGCTCTCGACGGCGATCAGCATGTTCCGGCTCGACGACGACGAGTCCAACAAGAAGCGCAAGTTCGAGAAGATGTTCGGCACCGGTGGCGAGAAGAAGATCCACGGAAACTCGTTCCCGGCCTCCATCTGGCACGACTACATGACCGTGGCGATGAAGGGCAAGAAGGCCATCCCCTTCCCGGAGCCCGCGGATCTGGGCGAGACCGTGTGGGGCGGTGGCGCGGTCAGTCCGAGCCCGACGCCCAGTCCGACGCCGTCCCCGACGCCCTCCGAGGAGGAGGAGAAGCCGACGCCTTCGCCGACGCCGACCACCCCGAGTCCGACGCCGACGCCGAGCAAGACCTGCGGGGTCTTCGACTGGGAGTGCCAGGGCTCCGACGGGGGGGCCAACACCGGTCAGGACGGCGGTGCCGACGGCGGCGGGCAGAACTCCGGTACCACCGACGGCGGTGCGAACACGGGAGCCGACGGCGGCGGCGCCAGCACCGGCACGCCCGGCGGGACGGACAGCGGCGGCGCCCAGGGTGCCAACGGCAATCCCGGCGGAACCGGCACCATCTGGGGAACCGGATAGCCGGACCGCGGCCCGGACCCTCAGGGGCGGCCGACGACTGCGGCGAGGGCCGCCGTACCCACCCGGGGACGGCGGCCCTCGCCCTGTCCCGGCCCTCCCCTCCCCCGTCCCCGCCCGTGTCCCCCGGGCGGTGCTTGCCCCGCGCACGGCCCCGTACGGCAGGATGTGCGGCATGCCAAGCCCCAGCGCGGAGGACACGAGCGTGCAGCAGCAGGAGCGGCCCGTGGTGCGGCCCACCGATCAGGACGAGGTCGCGGCGGCCGGGAGCGAGCTGTTCGGCGGCCGGGTGGGGCGCTGGGCGCGGCTCGGCGACGGGCCGCTGACGGCCGTACGCGTCGTCGCGCTGGTCATGATCGGGACGTTCGCCCTCGGCATGGTGCAGAAGATCCCCTGCTACGAGTGGGCGTGGTTCCGCGGGGCCACCTCGCAGTACACGCACGCCTGTTACTCCGACATCCCGCACCTCTTCCTCGGACGCGGATTCGCCGACGGGCTCGTGCCGTACTTCGACCGGCTGAGCGGCGACATGCAGTACCTGGAATACCCCGTGCTGACCGGGGTCTTCATGCAGATCGCCTCCTGGCTCACTCTCACGCCGGACAGCGACCCCATCCAGCAGCGCGAGCAGATGTACTGGATGGTCAACGCGGGCATGCTGATGATCTGCGCGGTCGTCATCGCGGTGTGCACCGTGCGCACGCACCGGCGGCGTCCATGGGACGGCCTGCTGGTCGCGCTGGCCCCCGCGTTCGCCCTCACCGCGACCATCAACTGGGACCTCCTGGCCGTCGCCCTGACGGCCGCGGCGATGCTGATGTGGTCGCGGGGCCGGGTGCTCGCGTTCGGCGTCCTCATCGGCCTGGCCACGGCCGCCAAGCTCTACCCCGCCCTGCTGCTCGGTCCGCTCCTGGTGCTCTGCTGGCGGGCGGGCCGGTGGCGTGCCTTCGGGACGGCCCTGCTCGGCGCGGGAGCGGCCTGGCTGGTGGTCAACCTGCCGGTGATGCTCTACGCACCCGAGGGATGGCGGAAGTTCTACACCTTCAGCCAGGAGCGGCCCATCGACTTCGGCTCGTTCTGGCTGATCATCACCCAGCGCACCGGCAAGCCCATCGACGTGGAGACGGTGAACACCGCCTCCGTGGTCCTGATGGTCGTCTTCTGCGCGGGCATCGCGGGGCTGGCGCTCAGCGCCGCGCGCCGCCCGCGCTTCGCCCAGCTGGCGTTCCTGGTGGTCGCCGCGTTCATCCTGACGAACAAGGTCTACTCACCGCAGTACGTGCTCTGGCTGATCCCGCTCGCCGCCCTGGCCCGGCCGCGCTGGCGCGACTTCCTGATCTGGCAGGCCTGTGAGGTCATGTACTTCCTGGGCATCTGGTCCTACCTCGCCCACACCAGCGGCGGCGACAAGCACCAAGGGCTCCCGCAGGAGGGCTACCAGCTGGCGATCGCGCTCCACCTGCTGGGCACGCTGTATCTGTGCGTCCTGATCGTCCGGGACATCCTGCTGCCGGAGAAGGACCCGGTGCGCCGTGACGGGTCGGACGACCCGTCGGGCGGGGTGCTCGACGGGGCGCCGGACGCGTTCGTGCTGGCCCCGGAGACTAGGTCGTCCGCGCGTCCGGCCGAGGCGGTCGCCGGACCGCAGGTCGAGTGGGGCACGGCGCGCCCCCGCTCCGACTGACGCCTCGGCCGTGGCCCAGGGGGTCTGCTAGCGGTCGACGAGCCGGTCGAACTGGGTCGTCGTGTGGCGCAGATGGGCCACCAGCTCGTCCCCGACCCGCGGCTCCTGCGCGTCCGAAGGGACGAACAGGATCGACACCTGCATGTGCGGGGGCTCGGCGAACCAGCGCTGCTTGCCCGCCCAGACGAACGGCGACAGGTTGCGGTTGACCGTGGCCAGGCCCGCGCGCGCCACGCCCTTGGCCCGGGGCATCACCCCGTGCAGCGCCTTGGGCGCCTCCAGGCCCACACCGTGGGACGTGCCGCCCGCGACGACGACCAGCCAGCCGTCGGAGGCCGCCTTCTGCTGGCGGTAGCCGAACCGGTCGCCCTTGACGACGGGCGTGACGTCCAGGACGGCGCCCCGGTACTCGGTGGCCTCGTGGTCGCCGAGCCAGAGCCGGGTCCCGATCCGGGCACGGAAGCGGGTCTGCGGGAACTGCTGCTGGAGCCGGGCCAGATCCTCCGCGCGCAGATGGCTGACGAACATGGTGTGCAGCGGCAGCCGGGCCGCCCGCAGGCGGTCCATCCAGCCGATGACCTCCTCGACGGCGTCCGAGCCGTCGGTGCGGTCCAGCGGCAGGTGGAGCGCGAACCCTTCCAGCCGTACGTCCTCGATCGCCGCGTGCAGCAGCCCCAGCTCCTCCTCCTTGACACCGTGCCGCTTCATCGAGCTCATGCACTCGATGACGACACGGGCCCCCACCAGGGCGTGCACCCCGTCGACGGAGGAGACGGAGCGGATGACCCGGTCCGGCAGCGGAACGGGCTCCTCGCCGCGCCGGAACGGGGTCAGGACGAGCAGGTCGCCGCTGAACCAGTCCTTGATGCGGGCCGCCTCGTAGGTCGTCCCGACGGCGAGGGTGTCGGACCCGAAGCGGATCGTCTCGTCGGCCAGCCGCTCGTGGCCGAAGCCGTAGCCGTTGCCCTTGCAGACCGGTACGAGGCCGGGGAACTGGTCGATCACGGACTTCTGGTGCGCCCGCCAGCGCGCGGTGTCGACGTAGAGGGAGAGCGCCATGGCCGGCCCGGAACCTTTCTGGTGGCTGTGGATGCGGTGGGGTACTGCCCGTATTGAAGCGGGTCAGCGACGCGACATGTAGATGTCGAGCGCCTTGTGCAGCAGCTTGTTGAGCGGGAAGTCCCATTCGCCGACGTACTCGACGGCCTCGCCGCCGGTGCCGACCTTGAACTGGATCAGGCCGAAGAGGTGGTCGGTCTCGTCCAGCGAGTCGCTGATCCCGCGCAGGTCGTAGACGGTGGCGCCCATGGCGTACGAGTCGCGGAGCATGCGCCACTGCATCGCGTTCGACGGCCGGACCTCGCGCCCGATGTTGTCGGACGCGCCGTACGAGTACCAGACGTGTCCGCCGACGACGAGCATGGTGGCCGCGGAGAGGTTCACGCCGTTGTGCCGGGCGAAGTACAGCCGCATCCGGTTGGGGTCCTCGGAGTTCAGGACGGTCCACATGCGCTGGAAGTAGGAGAGCGGGCGCGGGCGGAAGTGGTCGCGCACGGCGGTGATCTCGTAGAGGCGCTGCCACTCGGCCAGGTCCTCGTAGCCGCCCTGGACGACCTCGACACCGGCCTTGTCGGCCTTCTTGATGTTGCGGCGCCACAGCTGGTTGAAGCCCTTGAGGACGTCCTCGAGGGAGCGGTTGGCCAGCGGCACCTGGAAGACGTACCGGGGCTGTACGTCTCCGAATCCGGCGCCGCCGTCCTCGCCCTGCTGCCAGCCCATCTTCCGCAGCCGGTCGGCGACCTCGAAGGCGCGCGGCTCGATGTGGGTGGCCTCGACGTCGCGCAGCCGCTTCACGTCCGGGTCCTGGATGCCGGACTTGATGGCGCCGGAGTCCCAGCGCCGGATGACCACGGGGGGGCCCATCTTCACGGAGAAGGCGCCCTGCTGCTTGAGGTGGGCGAGCATCGGCTGGAGCCAGTCGTCCAGGTTGGGGGCGTACCAGTTGATGACCGGGCCCTCGGGGAGATAGGCGAGGTAGCGCTTGATCTTGGGCAGTTGGCGGTACAGGACGAGACCCGCCCCCACCATCTCGCCGCTCTTGTCGAACCAGCCCAGGTTCTCCGAGCGCCATTCGGTCTTCACGTCAGCCCACGCCGGGACCTGGCAGTGACTGGCCGAGGGAAGGCTCTGGATGTACGCCAGATGCTGTTCTCGGCTGATGGTCCTCAGGGACAGGCTCATGCGGGGCGCTCCTCGGCAGGTGTGTCCCCATCGGTCAGGGGCTCCGGCTCTCGCGCCGAAGCCTACTGTGACCGAGGGCAGCCCGGCCTGGCCCCGGGGGCCCGTATCGCACGCCGGGCCGGTGCAGGCGTCCCTGGGGCCCGCACCGGCCGGTGAGCCGGTCAGGTGATGACGCCGCCGAAGAGGCCGCCGTGGGCCATGCCGAGGAAGAAGCCGACGCCCGAGAGACCGAGCCCGACGATCAGCCCGAAGCGTTCCGCGGTGGTGCGGGAGATGAACTGCCCGTAGCCCCCGGCCAGGATGCCGACGAGACCGGCCCAGGAGCTGATGAGGTGCAGATGGTGGAACATCGCCGTCACGAAGGCGAGGAGCCCCAGCACCAGGGTCACGGCGAGCAGGACGTCCTGGAGCGGGTGCGGCTTCCCGTCGGTCGCGAAGAGCGAGCCGGTGGCGGGGCGGATGGTCTGTGCCATGGAGTACCTCCTGGCCGGACGGGCGGCGGGGCGGCGCCGACTCACCCGGGCAGCGCGCCCTGGGAGCGTGCGGATGTAGCGCCTCTCACACCGCGTCTGTCTCGATTGTGCCCTCTGAGCTCCGGATTTCAACCGGGAGCCGGTCTACGGGTAGTCTGTACGGTCTGCATCGGTGTCTGCCCAGGCCAGCGCGGCGAGCCCTTCCCGGAACTCCCCACCACGGGGCCGTTCGGGAGAGGGATTGTCAGTGCCGGGTGTTCTCCTCGGGGACACCGTTGCGTACGCATCACGACCCTCCTGCCACGGAACGACCGTGGCCGCTGAGTCCAAAGGAGGTGGGTTCCACATGCGTCACTACGAGGTGATGGTCATCCTCGACCCCGATCTCGAGGAGCGAGCAGTCTCCCCGCTGATCGAGAACTTCCTCTCCGTCGTCCGTGAGGGCAACGGAAAGGTGGAGAAGGTCGACACCTGGGGCCGTCGTCGGCTCGCTTACGAGATCAAGAAGAAGCCCGAGGGCATCTACTCGGTCATCGACCTGCAGGCCGAGCCTGCGGTCGTCAAGGAGCTCGACCGCCAGATGAACCTGAACGAGTCGGTCCTCCGGACCAAGGTCCTCCGTCCCGAGGTCCACTGAGCTTCCGGCTCAGCGGTTCCCGGGTCCGAGTAGCAGCAAAGCAGCCAGAAGCAATCCCCGCCGAGAGGTTCACCCATGGCAGGCGAGACCGTCATCACGGTCGTCGGCAATCTCGTCGACGACCCCGAGCTGCGCTTCACCCCGTCCGGTGCGGCGGTCGCGAAGTTCCGTGTCGCGTCCACTCCCCGCATCTTCGACCGGCAGACCAATGAGTGGAAGGACGGCGAAGGCCTGTTCCTCACCTGCTCGGTCTGGCGTCAGGCGGCGGAGAACGTCGCGGAGTCGCTTCAGCGAGGCATGCGCGTCGTCGTGCAGGGCCGGCTGAAGCAGCGGTCCTACGAGGACCGTGAGGGCGTCAAGCGCACGGTCTACGAGCTGGACGTCGAGGAAGTCGGCCCCAGCCTCAAGAACGCCACGGCCAAGGTCACCAAGACCACCGGTCGCGGCGGTCAGGGTGGCCAGGGCGGATACGGCGGCGGCCAGCAGGGTGGCGGCAACTGGGGCGGCGGCCCCGGTGGCGGTGGCCAGCAGGGCGGCGGCGGTGCACCCGCCGACGACCCGTGGGCGACCGGCGCGCCGTCCGGCGGCCAGCAGGGCGGGGGTCAGCAGGGCGGCTGGGGTGGAAATCCCGGCGGTTCCGGTGGCTCCGGCGGCGGCTACTCGGACGAGCCTCCTTTCTAGGACGGCTCGTACCCCACTTCTTGATCACACAGGAGAAACACCATGGCGAAGCCGCCTGTGCGCAAGCCTAAGAAGAAGGTCTGCGCGTTCTGCAAGGACAAGACCCAGTACGTGGACTACAAGGACACGAACATGCTGCGGAAGTTCATTTCCGACCGTGGCAAGATCCGCGCCCGCCGCGTCACCGGCAACTGCACGCAGCACCAGCGTGACGTCGCCACGGCAGTCAAGAACAGCCGTGAGATGGCGCTGCTGCCCTACACGTCCACCGCGCGATAAGGGAAGGGTGACCACAGCATGAAGATCATCCTCACCCACGAGGTCACCGGCCTCGGTGCCGCCGGCGACGTCGTCGACGTCAAGGACGGATACGCCCGCAACTACCTGGTTCCGCGTGGCTTCGCCATCCGCTGGACCAAGGGCGGCGAGAAGGACGTGGCGCAGATCCGCCGCGCCCGCAAGATCCACGAGATCGCGACGATCGAGCAGGCCAACGAGATCAAGGCCAAGCTCGAGGCCGTGAAGGTCCGGCTGGCTGTTCGCTCCGGCGACGCCGGCCGTCTCTTCGGCTCCGTGACCCCGGCCGACATCGCCTCGGCGATCAAGGCTGCCGGTGGTCCCGACGTCGACAAGCGTCGCGTCGAGCTCGGCTCGCCGATCAAGACGCTCGGCGGACACCAGGTGTCCGTCCGTCTGCACCCCGAGGTCGCAGCGAAGCTCGGCGTCGAGGTCATCGCCGCCTAAGGGCAGAGTTCAGCAGAGTCAGTGAAGGGCCGCACCCTCTGGGGTGCGGCCCTTCACTGTGTGCTGGGGCGTTCCAGCTCCCAGGGTGGCCGAGTCTCCGGGCTGTTTCACGTGAAACAGCCCGGACACGGCGTTTCACGTGAAACAGCTCCGCTCCCGGCCGCTGTTTCACGTGAAACAGCGGCCGGGAGCGGAGCTGAAGGGTCGGTATCAGCGTGTGGCGCCGGTGACGATCCACCGGCCCGACCGGGTACGTAGCCAGAGCGTGGCCAGCCGGACGGTCATCATCAGTGTCATCGCCCACCAGAGCGCGGTGAGCCCGCCCCCGAGAGCCGGTACGAGAAGAGCGACCGGAGCGAAGACCGCGAGCGTCAGCAGCATGGCCCAGGCGAGATAGCGGCCGTCGCCCGCACCCATCAGTACGCCGTCCAGAACGAAGACCACTCCGGCGATCGGCTGGGACACCGCCACGACGAGGAGGGCGGGGAGCAGGGCATCCTTCACCGACGGGTCGCTCGTGAACAGCGGGATGAACAGCGGACGGGCGAGCACGATCAGGATGCCGAGGACGACGCCGCTGCCGATGCCCCACTCGACCATGCGGCGACAGGCTTCCCGCGCCCCCTGCTCGTCGTTCGCCCCCAGATAGCGGCCGATGATCGCCTGGCCCGCGATGGCGATGGCGTCGAGCGCGAAGGCGGTCAGGCTCCAGAGGGACAGGATGATCTGATGGGCGGCGATGTCGCTGTCCCCGAGACGCGCGGCGATGGCGGTGGCGATCATCAGGACGGCGCGGAGCGAGAGGGTCCGGACCAACAGAGGCACACCGGCCCGTGCACTGGCCCGGATACCGGCCGCGTCCGGCCGAAGAGAGGCCCCGTGCTGTCGGGCTCCGCGGACCACCACGATCAGGTAGGCGGCGGCCATACCGGCCTGGGCGATCACCGTTCCCCAAGCGGACCCGGCGATCCCGAGCCCGGCACCGTAGACGAGGGTGACGTTGAGGACGGCGTTCGCCGTGAAACCGCCGATGGCGACGTACAGCGGGGTGCGGGTGTCCTGGAGGCCGCGCAGGACACCGGTGGCGGCGAGCACGACGAGCATGGCCGGGATGCCGAGGACGGAGATTCGCAGATAGGTGATGGCGTACGGGGCGGCGGTGTCGGAGGCGCCGAAGACGTCGACGAGCCAGGGGGCCGACGGGATCGCGAGCGCGACGACCACGACTCCGAGCAGGAGGGCCAGCCAGATGCCGTCCATGCCCTGGCGGATGGCGGCGGGCAGATCGCCCGCCCCCACTCGACGGGCGACCGCGGCGGTGGTGGCGTAGGCCAGGAAGACGAAGATGCTCACGGCCGTCATCAGGAGGGCTGCGGCGATCCCGAGACCGGCCAGCTGCGAGGTGCCGAGGTGGCCGATGACGGCGCTGTCGACCATCACGAAGAGGGGCTCGGCGACAAGCGCGCCGAACGCCGGTACCGCCAGGGCGATGATCTCTCGGTCGTGCCGACGGCGGCTCGTCTTCGGGGTCGCGGGGGCCTGGGTCATGGAGGCCAATCTAATCTTCCACAGGTAAGAGATGCAATTGAGCTTTGATCCTTACTTCTCGGCTGCTGGCACACGCATCCGGACGCCGCTCATGGTGATCTTGAAATGAGGGGGAAAGTTTTTCTCTCCCACAGTCGGTGGACGGAGAAATGCCAGCTCAGGGCGGTCACGCGGATTCTGCTATGAGTTTGTCCACAGTGCTGTCCCCCGGTCCGTGCACAGGTTCGGCGGGGTTCTCCACAGCATCTCGCGCGTCGTCCACATGCCCTGTGGATAACCAGATTGGCTGACGGTGCGGAGAGGCCTACCGTAGTCCGGCGCCCGCACTCCGTTCCGGCACCGGAATCCACGAACCAGACGCGCCGGAAGTGGAGTCGGGCGACCTGTTTGTCGGTGCCGTGCCGTAAGAAAGAGTGGCACGGCTAGGTCCGCGACGCGGACGGGAGGAGGCGGCCCCGGTGAGCATTCCCGAGCCCTTGGACGACCCCTGGACGGAGACCGGTCCCGGGGACCGGCTGCCTGTCTCCCGCCAGCGGCGCGGAGACCGCAAGGGGCGGGAGGACCGGCACGACCGGGGCTCGGACGAGGCCTGGGACGGTGGTTCCCCGAGCTTCGAGCGGGTGCCTCCCCAGGATCTCGACGCCGAGCAGTCGGTCCTCGGCGGCATGCTGCTCTCCAAGGACGCGATCGCCGAGGTCGTCGAGGTCATCAAGGGCCACGACTTCTACCGCCCCGCCCACGAGACCGTCTTCACCGCGATCCTCGACCTCTACGCCAAGGGCGAGCCGGCCGATCCGATCACGGTCGCCGCCGAGCTGGTCAAGCGCGGTGAGATCACCAAGGTCGGCGGGGCGCCCTATCTGCACACCCTGGTGCAGTCCGTCCCGACCGCGGCCAACGCCTCGTTCTACGCGGAGATCGTCCACGAGCGGGCCGTGCTGCGGCGCCTCGTCGAAGCGGGCACGAAGATCACGCAGATGGGATACGCGGCCGACGGGGACGTCGACGAGATCGTCAACTCCGCCCAGGCCGAGATCTACGCCGTCACCGAGCAGCGGACCAGCGAGGACTACCTCCCGCTCGGCGACATCATGGAGGGCGCGCTCGACGAGATCGAGGCCATCGGCTCACGCAGCGGCGAGATGACGGGAGTTCCGACGGGCTTCACCGACCTCGACGCCCTGACCAACGGCATGCATCCCGGCCAGATGATCGTCATCGCGGCTCGCCCCGCCATGGGCAAGTCGACGCTCGCGCTGGACTTCGCGCGCGCGGCGTCGATCAAGAACAACCTCCCCAGCGTGATCTTCTCCCTCGAAATGGGGCGCAACGAGATCGCGATGCGTCTGCTCTCCGCCGAGGCGCGGGTGGCGCTGCACCATATGCGCTCCGGCACGATGACGGACGAGGACTGGACGCGGCTCGCGCGCCGGATGCCCGAGGTCTCGGCCGCCCCGCTCTACATCGACGATTCCCCGAACCTGTCGATGATGGAGATCCGCGCGAAGTGCCGTCGCCTCAAGCAGCGCAACGACATCAAGCTCGTGATCATCGACTACCTCCAGCTGATGCAGGCCGGTGGGTCGAAGCGTTCCGAGAGCCGCCAGCAGGAGGTCTCGGACATGTCCCGAAACCTCAAACTGCTGGCTAAGGAGCTGGAGGTCCCGGTGATCGCGCTCTCCCAGCTGAACCGTGGCCCCGAGCAGCGTACGGACAAGAAGCCGATGGTCTCCGACCTGCGTGAGTCCGGCTCCATCGAGCAGGACGCCGACATGGTCATCCTGCTGCACCGCGAGGACGCGTACGAGAAGGAGTCGCCGCGCGCGGGCGAGGCCGACATCATCGTCGGCAAGCACCGTAACGGCCCGACGGCCACCATCACCGTGGCCTTCCAGGGGCACTACTCCCGCTTCGTGGACATGGCGCAGACCTGAGGGCCTGCTGCAGATCCTCAAATCCCGTGTCATCGGAGGCTGCCGAGGATCCGTGGGTGACTCAGGGTGGCGGGGCTGAGCGAGGCATCGATCACCGTATCCAGCGGAACGCGAGCGGCGGGCTGGTCGAGAACCGGAGTGGAGCCGCGTCGTCCATCGATGGGCTTCCGGCAGCGGCACTCTGGCGGACCTTTCGCTGGTACAGGGGGCAGCGGCACTGTTCGGGTACTTACTGGTCCGCCACGACGTGCGACCACATCATCTACAGGGCGCGCCTTGAACTGGCGCGGCTTCTCTTCGCTCGCACATCTCAGTCAGGGGAACCGCCACTGGCTCGCCAAGCAGGGGGGAGCCCGCCGGGTGAGCGGGAGAGAGAGCACTGTCAGTGCATTGCTGCCTTTCTACGGCGGCGACCACGTTCATTCGTTGGGGGAGTCCGTTGCCCGCGGGATGCCGCACTGCAGGCAGCCGTTCGCGTGGTCGTCCTGGCAGACGTAGCTGATGGCGCCATCCACGCACCATTCGGCGGCCTCCTCGGACAGCAGGTCAGGTCCGGCATGGAGCAACCGACGAAATTCCGTGGTGTCCGCAATGTCGGCCGGGCGGTTGGTGAACCACTCCTCAAACCAAGGCTCGTCCCGGTGCATGCTCCAGTGCGCATTCTCCCGGTCGTCGACAGCCGTAAGGAACCGATCGACGATGCGCCCCCAACTCGGTTTTCCGAACCAGCCGTTGTCGGACGCGCAGGAGAATTCAATCAGGGTTCGCAGGCCGAACTCCTTCTCGCGAAGGCAGTACGCTCGCCCCCAAGCGATCGCGTCCTGTGCCATCTCTGCGAGTTCTTCGCGCGGATCAGCCTCGTGCGCCGGGTCGTCAGGGTTATGGCATGCCAGCCCGAGCTCGAGAACAGACTGCCCGGTCGGTAGAACCCGGGACGGGTTGACGATCGCGAGACCGAGACCGATCCAGTCGACATGGTCGAACGACAGCATCGAGCGCACGAGTCGGGTGGTTGCCGTGTTGATCCGCATCATCGTGCCGTCGTGGAGAGGGCTCTTCCCTGCATGCCAGTTCTCGACGGGTGTGTTGCGCCACTCCGCGAGTGTGATGCGGGTGGCAGCGAGCCACAGCAGGGCGTCGTCGTCGAGGTGCCCGAACCGCTTGGCGCACTCCTGGGCGCCGTAGGTGATCAACTCTTCCGGTTTCGGCCACCTGTGGCTGTCGGGCCCTTCAGGCGCGTACTCGTAGTCGTCGGCGTACTCGTCGAGGATCGCGCTCAACTCGGCAGCGCTGTAAGCCTCGCTGTACTCGGAGCTGTCCGGCTCCTCGACGGTGTACATGTCGTGGTCCCACGCGACGTACACGTCGCGCCAGAGCACTACGTCATCGCACTCGCCGGCGTTGTCCGTCACAACCGGCCTGATGGTGATCGGGGCAATGCGCCCGTCGGTTCGTTCGCCGTCCTTCTCGGCGGCCCATGCGGTGATGATCCCGAGCGGCTTCGGAAGGAGAGGACCGACCTCGACGATGCTGAACGGCTCGTCGTCGTCATCGGTGTCGAACCGGCTGTTGACGAACGCGACCGCCTCGGAGGGCGTGCTGACGATGGACTGGCTACCACTCTCGTTGTCAACCACTCGCCACAACGGGCTGTTCTTCACGATGCTCTCCGATCGCGGTGAGCGCACCCGGGGCGAGTGCGATGCGCCGGGTCGCTCGGCACTGACTTTAATTATGGGCTGATCAACTCATCCGTAGTCCCGAAGGCGCTTGTCGGCGACAACGTTCGGTACGTTCGCGAGCAACCGGCGTTTCGCGACCGCGGCGACACAGCAGAGTCCCACGGCGGAGGAGGCGAAGATGGCGCTGAACAAGAAGGGTTCCCGGCGCATAACCGTTGACGGGATCGAGTACCGCTGGCGGATCCGCAGGAAGCCCTCCTACATGCAGGGACTCTGCTGGACACCGATGACCTACGCGGTCGAGGCGGCCAGCGGCAGCCAGCCAGGCACGTCCTTGATCGTCACCAGCGACCAGGCCCATCCCAGCAACTGGGTGGGCGTCGAGACGGAGCCCCTTCGTCCGGCTCACGTTGCTGCCAGCATTCGAGCAGCACGGCAACAAGGCTGGGATCCAACCCAGGGCGGCTCTCCGTTCCAGCTCGACCGATCCGCGGGATTTATCGCTCAAACATGAGACAGATCGGAGTAACGCGACGCATCTGGCCCGGCATCATGGCCTGGTGACCACATGGATGCGCTGCTACTGGGATGAGGAAGACACCTGGTTCTACTTCGAGGTCGACGCCGAAGGCTGGGTGATCCGGCAGGTTGAACTCGAGGGGCCAGAGCTGATCCCGATCGCAGCTGCCTCCCTCGCAGACTGGCAGCAGGCCTACGACGCAGGCCGCCTCGATGAGTACGACAGCAGATTCGGGATCACCGCCGAGCTGCCCGTCTCGGAATGGGAAGGCCACGACTCCGAACAACTCACCTCCGAGGAGTTCGAGGACGTCTGGGGGTCTGCCCGTCAGCAGATCGCATCCCGGCCCGGCTGACCTCTCGGTGCCGCACGGGCTTCTTGGCATCATCGCGACATGACCCCGACCTTTCCCCGCACCGTCCGAGCCGTCGACACCGCTCAGCTGCTGGACCTAGCCCAGGAGGCTGCCCTGCACGGCTTCAGCCGGCGCTCCCGCTCGACTGGCCCCGAGAGCACCTCGCCGCAGAAGCAACGCACTACCTGTTCCCGACACTCGTGCAGAGGCTCACGCACCGTCCCGAGGCGCCGCTGCAGTGGAGGTGCCCGCAACTGCTGACCGTCAGCACCGGCGAGCAGATCTGGGGTCTCCTCGACGTCCTTCCCGACACCTCCGACAAGATCCCGGAGACCTTGGACACGGCGTCCAAGAAGGAGATCGTCAACCGCATCGAGCAAGCAGTGAAGGCGCGGAAGTGGAGGGAATGGACGGCCGCCGATGCAGGTTCATGAGGTCTGACGCAGCGGGGCCGTCGCATCCCGGTGTTGCATGATCATGCGAAGGGATGCATACTCTTCCTATGTCTAAGGTTCTCACCTCCCTGCCCCTCGGCGAGCGCGTCGGCATCGCCTTCTCCGGAGGGCTCGACACCTCGGTCGCGGTCGCGTGGATGCGCGACAAGGGCGCCGTCCCGTGCACCTACACCGCCGACATCGGCCAGTACGACGAGCCCGACATCGCTTCGGTGCCCGGTCGGGCCACGGCCTACGGTGCGGAGATCGCGCGGCTGGTCGACTGCCGTGCCGCGCTGGTCGAGGAGGGGCTCGCCGCGCTCACCTGCGGTGCGTTCCACATCCGCTCGGGTGGGCGCTCCTACTTCAACACGACGCCGCTCGGCCGTGCGGTGACCGGGACCCTGCTGGTCCGGGCCATGCTGGAGGACGACGTCCAGATCTGGGGCGACGGGTCGACCTTCAAGGGCAACGACATCGAGCGGTTCTACCGCTACGGCCTGCTCGCCAATCCGCACCTGCGGATCTACAAGCCCTGGCTGGACGCGGACTTCGTCACCGAACTCGGTGGCCGAAAGGAGATGTCGGAGTGGCTGCTGGCCCACGACCTTCCCTACCGCGACAGCACCGAGAAGGCGTACTCCACCGACGCCAACATCTGGGGCGCCACGCACGAGGCGAAGACCCTGGAGCATCTGGACACCGGCATCGAGACCGTTGAGCCGATCATGGGCGTGCGGTTCTGGGACCCCTCGGTGGAGATCGCTCCGGAGACCGTGACGATCGGCTTCGAGCAGGGCCGTCCGGTGACGATCAACGGCAAGGAGTTCGCCACCCCGGTCGACCTGGTGCTGGAGGCCAACGCGATCGGCGGCCGGCATGGCATGGGGATGTCGGACCAGATCGAGAACCGGGTGATCGAGGCCAAGAGCCGCGGTATCTACGAGGCGCCCGGCATGGCGCTGCTCCATGTCGCCTACGAGCGACTGGTCAACGCGATCCACAACGAGGACACCCTGGACAACTACTACAACGAGGGGCGGCGGCTCGGCCGGCTGATGTACGAGGGCCGTTGGCTCGACCCGCAGGCGCTGATGATCCGGGAGTCCTTGCAGCGCTGGGTGGGGACCGCGGTCACCGGAGAGGTGACGCTCCGGCTGCGGCGCGGAGACGACTACTCGATCCTGGACACCGACGGCCCGGCGTTCAGCTACCACCCGGACAAGCTGTCGATGGAGCGCACAGAGGACTCCGCGTTCGGCCCGGTGGACCGGATCGGTCAGCTCACCATGCGCAATCTCGACATCGCCGACTCGCGCGCCAAGCTGGAGCAGTACGCGGGCCTCGGCATGGTCGGCTCGACCCATCCCGCGCTCATCGGCGCCGCCCAGGCGGCCTCGACCGGGCTGATCGGCGCGATGCCCCAGGGCGGAGCCGAGGTCATCGCCTCGCGCGGCGGGGTCACCGGCGGCGACGAGATGCTCGACCACGCGGCGATGGAGTTCGGCACCGACTGACCGGCCCTCGAGGGGTGTTGCGACCGGGCCGGAGGATGGCCGGTCGCAACACGTGCCGGTGGAGGGCCCGTCGGCGTGAAGACGCGGAGTGTGCGGACGGCGTCTCGGCGGTCCGCTGATATCGGTTCGTCAGGAAGCGCGCCGTCGGGTAGGTGTTGCTCATGACCTCCTCCGATGAAGACCTGCTCGCCAGTACCCGACGTGCCCTGCTGCATCGCATCGCCCGCGCCCAGCGGGACGGCCGCGCACCCTCCCTGGTGGCCGCCGTACAGCGGCAGGGCCGGGTGGCCTGGAGCGGGGCGCGGAGCTGCGGCGAGGGGCGCGCTCCGGACGATGATACGCAGTACAGGATCGGCTCGATCACCAAGACGTTCACCGCCGTCCTGGTCCTGCGGCTGCGGGACGAGGGGCTGATCGACCTGGACGACCCGCTGGAGAAGCACCTGCCCGGCACCGGCGCGGGGACCGTGACCGTCTTCCAGCTCCTCGGGCACAGCGCGGGCCTGGGCGCCGAGACGCCCGCCCCCTGGTGGGAGCGGACGCCGGGCAGCCTGCGGCCCCAGCTCGCCGACGTCCTGGGTGACCGGCCGAAGATGCACCCGGCCGGTCACCGGCACCACTACTCCAACCCCGGTTACACCCTGCTCGGTTCGCTGGTCGAAGCGGTCCGTGGGGTCAGCTGGGAGGAGGCGCTGCGTCGCGAGATCCTTCAACCCCTGGGCATGCACCGCACGACGGGCGGCCCGGTGCCCCCGCACGCCAGCGGCTGGGCCGTCCACCCCTGGGCCGATGTGATGCTGAGTGAACCCGCCGAGGATCTCGGGCTGATGGCGCCCGCCGGTCAGCTCTGGTCCACCACGAACGATCTGCTGCGGTTCGCCGCCTTCCTCGCCGAAGGGGACGACCGGGTCCTCTCGGCGTCCTCCGTACGGGAGATGCGCGCGCCCGCCGCGCCGACCGAGACCGGGTCGAGCGGTTACGGTCTGGGCCTCCAGATCGTCACCGGCGCGGGGACCGTGCTCTTCGGGCACTCGGGCTCGCTGCCCGGGTTCGTCGCCGGGCTGTGGTTCGACGCGGAGGAGGACGTGGCCGCTGTCGTGCTCGCCAATGTCACCTCCGGCCCGCCTGTCACCACGGTGGCCGCCGAACTGGTGAGGATCGTCGCGGAGGCCGAGCCGCGCATCCCGGAGCCCTGGCGTCCGCTGCCCGAGGTGGACGAGGAACTGCTCGCCCTGACGGGGATCTGGCACTGGGGCACCCACACCTTCACGCTGGTGCTGCTGCCGGACCGGGGTGTGCGGCTCACACCGTCGGGCGGCTCCGGACGGGGTGCGGTCTTCACGTGGCGGCAGGACGGCACCTGGGAGGGGCAGAGTGACTACTACGCGGGGGAGACTCTCCGCGTCGTACGCCGGGAGGACGGCGGCTCGGTGGACCACCTCGATCTAGGGTCGTTCGTCTTCACCCGCGAGCCCTATGAGGCCGGGGCCGCGGTGCCTGGTGGTGTAGACGCGGCGGGCTGGCGGGGGCTTGCCGACTGAAGCCGCCGTAGACGGGAGCGGGGGGGGGGGGGGTGGTGGGGAAAAACCCCCCCCCCCCCCCCCCCCCCCCCCCCCCCCCGCGGGGCCCGCCGGAAAAAACAAAAACCACCCCGCGGAC
>NZ_JBIWOX010000008.1:0-302972 GCF_044767975.1 Streptomyces sp. NPDC101181
GTACTGCAGGGGGGACCCTGTGGGAGAGTAGGACGCCGCCGAACGATTATTGTGGGGGAGCCCCGTACCGTATGGTACGGGGCTTTCCTGCGTTCGGGCGCAAAAGTGTCGCCCCCCTGTGCGTCCATCACCGGAGGCTGCGGGTAGGGTCAGGGGGCATCAATCGGCACGTTCTTCACAGGAGGCCCCCGGGTGGAGGTCCAGGAGACTCGGGTTCAGACGGACCGGGTCCTCACCATCCCCAACATCCTCAGCATGGCTCGCCTGGTCGGGGTGCCGCTCTTCCTGTGGCTCATTCTCCGCCCCGTGTTCGGCGGGCCCAACAGTGATGGCTGGGCACTGCTGGTGCTGATGCTCAGCGGTATCAGCGACTACCTCGACGGGAAGCTCGCCCGGCGGTGGAACCAGATCAGCAATCTCGGCCGGCTCCTGGACCCGGCGGCCGATCGGCTCTACATCCTCTCCACCCTCGTCGGGCTCACCTGGCGGGAGATCCTGCCGCTCTGGCTCACCGCGGCCCTTCTCGCCCGGGAGCTGATGCTTCTCGTGATGGTGGCCATCCTGCGCCGCCACGGCTATCCGCCGCCCCAGGTCAACTTCCTCGGCAAAGCTGCAACTTTCAACCTGATGTACGCCTTCCCCTTGTTGCTGCTCAGCGACGGGAGTGGTTGGCTGGCCACAGTAGCCGCCGTTTTCGGATGGGCGTTCGCGGGATGGGGTACAACCCTGTATTGGTGGGCAGGAATCCTGTATGTGATCCAGGTCCGCCAGCTCGTCAAGGCGGATGCAGTAGCCGATTGAGCTCGTTGACGCGGTGCCGTGCAGTGTGGCCGGTCCGCGGCAGATGTCTTGGATGATGCCCCGACGGGCGAACTCGGCTGATCGTCGTCTCGTCTAGGAGGACGTTTCCGACATGAAGGCCGTCGTGATGGCTGGTGGCGAAGGCACACGTCTTCGTCCCATGACCTCAAGCATGCCCAAGCCGCTTCTGCCCGTGGCCAACCGGCCGATCATGGAGCATGTATTGCGGCTGCTCAAGCGGCATGGGCTCAGCGAAACAGTGGTGACCGTCCAGTTCCTCGCCTCCCTGGTCAAGAACTACTTCGGGGACGGCGAAGAACTCGGCATGGAGCTCACCTATGCCAACGAGGAGAAGCCACTCGGCACCGCGGGCAGTGTCAAGAACGCCGAAGAGGCGTTGAAGGACGACACCTTCCTGGTCATTTCCGGTGACGCTCTCACCGACTTCGACCTCACCGACCTCATCGCTTTCCACAAGGAAAAAGGCGGACTCGTCACGGTCTGTCTGACCAGGGTTCCCAATCCGCTGGAATTCGGCATCACCATTGTGGACGAGGAAGGGCAGGTCGAGCGGTTCCTGGAGAAGCCGACCTGGGGGCAGGTCTTCTCGGACACCGTGAACACCGGCATTTACGTCATGGAGCCCGAAGTCTTCGACTACGTCGAGGCCGACACCTCCGTCGACTGGTCCGGTGACGTCTTCCCGCAGCTGATGAAGGAAGGCAAGCCCATCTACGGTTACATCGCCGAGGGCTACTGGGAGGACGTCGGGACGCACGAAAGCTATGTGAAGGCGCAGGCCGACGTCCTGGAGCGCAAGGTCGACGTCGAGCTCGACGGCTTCGAGATCTCACCCGGGGTATGGGTGGCCGAAGGTGCGGAAGTGCACCCCGACGCCGTACTGCGCGGACCGCTGTACATCGGCGACTACGCCAAGGTCGAGGCGGACGTCGAGATTCGGGAACACACGGTGGTCGGATCGAACGTCGTCGTCAAGACCGGGGCCTTCCTCCACAAGGCCGTCGTGCACGACAACGTCTACATCGGCCAGCACAGCAATCTCCGCGGCTGCGTGGTCGGGAAGAACACCGACATCATGCGGGCGGCCCGGATCGAGGACGGCGCGGTCATCGGTGACGAATGCCTGGTCGGTGAAGAGTCGATCATCCAGGGCAACGTACGGGTCTATCCGTTCAAGACCATCGAGGCCGGTGCGTTCGTCAACACCTCGGTCATCTGGGAGTCCCGCGGACAGGCGCATCTCTTCGGTGCCCGCGGGGTGTCCGGCATTCTGAACGTCGAGATCACACCGGAGCTGGCGGTGCGGCTGGCGGGCGCTTATGCGACGACCCTCAAGAAGGGGTCGACGGTCACGACCGCCCGTGACCACTCCCGTGGTGCGCGTGCGCTCAAGCGAGCGGTCATCTCGGCCCTCCAGGCCAGCGCCATCGACGTGCGCGACCTGGAGAACGTGCCCCTGCCCGTGGCTCGTCAGCAGACGGCGCGCGGCAGCGCGGGCGGCATCATGATCCGTACGTCGCCCGGTGTGCCCGACTCCGTCGACATCATGTTCATCGACGAGCGGGGCGCCGACCTCTCCCAGGCGCAGCAGCGCAAGCTCGACCGGGTCTACGCACGGCAGGAGTACCGCAGGGCGTTCCCGGGGGAGATCGGGGATCTGCACTTCCCGTCCAGCGTCTTCGACTCGTACACCGGTTCCCTGCTGCGCAACGTCGACATCACCGGTATCGCCGACTCCGGGCTCAAGGTCGTAGTCGACGCCTCGAACGGCAGCGCCGGTCTTGTTCTGCCCAGCCTCCTCGGGCGGCTCGGGGTGGACGCGCTGACCATCAACCCCGGGCTCGACGAGGCACGCCCCACCGAGAGCGCCGACACCCGGAGGGAGGGGCTGGTACGGCTCGGGGAGATCGTCTCCTCGGCCCGGGCGGCCTTCGGCGTGCGGTTCGACCCGGTGGGGGAGCGGCTGTCCCTCGTGGACGAGCTGGGGCGGATCATCGAGGACGACCGGGCGCTGCTGGTCCTCCTCGACCTCGTCGCCGCCGAGCGGCGCAGCGGCCGGGTCGCCCTGCCCGTCACGACCACACGCGTCGCCGAGCAGGTCGCGGCCTACCACGGCACGCAGGTGGAATGGACGACCACCTCGCCCGACGATCTGACCCGGGTCGGCCGTGAAGAGTCGACCATCTTCGGCGGGGACGGGCGAGGCGGGTTCATCGTTCCCGAATTCAGCAGCGTCTTCGACGGGACCGCGGCCTTCGTCCGGCTCATCGGGCTGGTCGCGCGTACCCAGCTCACCCTGAGCCAGATCGACGCCCGCATCCCCCGGGCCCACGTGCTGCGCCGCGATCTGGCGACGCCCTGGGCCGTCAAGGGGCTCGTCATGCGCCGGGTCGTCGAAGCGGCCGGAGACCGCAGCGTGGACACCACGGACGGGGTGCGTGTGGTGGAGGCGGACGGGCGGTGGATCATGGTCCTCCCGGACCGGGCGGAAGCCGTCACCCATCTGTGGGCGGAGGGCCCCGACGACGCCTCCGCGCAGGCGCTGCTCGACGAGTGGTCCGCGGTCGTGGACAGCGCGGGCGACTAGACACAGGGGAGCGGTGTGCCGGAACGCCCTGCCACGGCGTTCCGGCACACCGGTGGGGCCATTCGGCGGCAGCCGTGGTGACGTGCGACGATGTGCGGCATGTCGCAGCCGTCCCCCGATCGGAGCACCGCCCCGTCGTCCGCACGCCCCGACGCCTCCATGTCGCTGCTCAACAACGTGATGGACCACAGCCTCGACGACGGATACGCGGAGGCCGCGGCACGTCGCAGGGCGGACGGGAGCGAGGGGCTGCCCCGGACGCTCAGGTCGAAGCTCTGGCTGGCGGCGGGCCTGGTGGTGGCCGCGCTCGTGGTCACGCTCGGCGCGGCCGAGGCCCGGGTCTCGGCCCCGGTCGTCGCGAAGGAACGCGAGGAGCTGATCGACCGCATCGACGCGGAGACCGAGGCGGCGGACACGCTGGAGGCGGACGTCGACAAGCTCCGTACCGATGTGAGCGAGCGTCAGCGCAAGGCGTTGGAGCGGCACGGCGGGGCCCAGGGGCAGCTCGTGGCCCTGCTGTCCGGGGCGACCCCGGTCGAGGGCTCCGGTGTGAAGCTGGTCGTGGACGACGCGAAGAACACCGACGAGGGCGGCGGGGGACCACGGGAGTCCAGCAGTTTCTCCGACACCGGGCGGGTGCGCGACCGGGACATGCAGCGGGTGGTCAACGGGCTGTGGGAGTCGGGCGCCGAGGCCATCGCCATCAATGGGCAAAGGCTGACCGCGCTGTCGGCCATCCGGGCCGCGGGCGACGCCATACTGGTCGACAACAGGCCGCTCGTACCGCCGTACACGGTTCTCGCGGTGGGGGACGGGAAGAAGCTCGCGACCGCGTTCCGGGACAGCTCCGACGGTCAATATCTGAACGCGCTGAAGGAGAGCTTCGACATCCGCACCAGCATGTCCGAACAGGCGAAGGTGCGGCTTCCGGCCGCGGCCAGCCTGATCGTCCGTACAGCAGAGCCGAAGGCCGCCGGCAGGAGTGCGGCAGACACAGGGAAGGGCACATCGTGATCGCCGTACTGGGCCTCGTCGTGGGAGTCGTGGTCGGACTGTTGGTCCGGCCCGAGGTGCCGGCGGTGGTCGAGCCCTACCTGCCGATCGCGGTGGTCGCCGCGCTCGACGCCGTCTTCGGCGGTCTGCGGGCCATGCTCGACGGCATCTTCGTCGACAAGGTCTTCGTGGTCTCCTTCCTCTCGAACGTCGTGGTGGCCGCTCTGATCGTCTTCCTCGGCGACAAACTGGGAGTCGGCGCCCAGCTCTCCACCGGTGTCGTGGTCGTGCTCGGCATCCGGATCTTCTCCAACGCCGCGGCGATCCGCCGGCACGTCTTCCGGGCCTGAGGCCGATGAACAACGACGACAAGCCCCGCGGCCATCGCGCCCAGGACGGCGCGTCCGTCCCCCCGGTGCCCCAGGCTCCCGTTCCGCCGCCCGCGGCCGAGGAGGTGTCCGGTCGGCAGAGGCTGCTGGCGGGGCTGTGGCCGCCCCGGCTCAGCCGGGCCCAACTCATCGTCGCCGTGCTGCTGTTCGGGCTCGGTCTGGGGCTCGCCATCCAGGTCCGGTCCACCAGCGACGACAGCGCGCTGCGCGGCGCCCGGCAGGAGGACCTGGTCCGCATCCTCGACGAGGTCGACGACCGGACCCAGCGCCTGGAGGACGAGAAGCAGCGCCTGGACGACCAGCGGACGGAGCTGGAGAACAGCTCGGACCAGGCCGAGGAGGCCCGGAAACAGACGCTGGAGAAGGAGCGCCAGCTCGGCATCCTCGCGGGCACCGTGGCCGCTCACGGCCCCGGGATCACGCTGACGATCACCGACCCGGCGCGGGCCGTCGCCCCCGACATGCTGCTCGACGCCTTGCAGGAGCTGCGGGCGGCGGGCGCCGAGGCCATCCAGGTCAACGGCGTCCGGGTGGTGGCCAACACCTACTTCTCGGGGGAGGGCGGGAACGTCCAGGCGGACGGGAAGAGGATCGACGCGCCGTACGAGTTCACGGTGATCGGGAAGCCGCAGGATCTGGAGCCCGCCCTGAACATTCCCGGCGGTGTGGTCCAGACGCTGGAGAAGGAGCAGGCCACGGTGGTCGTGGAGCGGTCCGACGACATCTCCGTCGACGCCTTGCGACCGGCGCAGCGGCCTGACTACGCTCGGTCGTCATCCCCGTGAGTCCGGAGGGGGCGAAAGCCGGTGGACCGGGTCGGGAGCTTGCGGGGGGTCGCCGCACCGGATTGGCGGTGCGTGATGGAAACTGTCGGGTGGATACGGACGTTGTGAAGATGTCCGGGTCGGCAGGTGTGTTCATTCAGGGTTCGTCCTGCCCCACGGGCGGGTCTATGTCGGTCAAGGGGAATCGCCCGTGAAGTTGTTTGCGAAGTTGTTCGGGAAGAGCGCACGCCAGGACAGCAACAGTGCTGCCCGCCACCGCGCTCCGCGCCACGGCCAGTCCGAGGAGCAGGAGACGGAGCGCCCGCTCTTCCGCGACGAGGTGTCCGGAGCCCCCGGGGGGACCGGCGCGCCGTCTGTTGACCCCGCCGGTGCCGGGACCATAGGTTTCGGCGCACCATCAGCCGCCAGTACGGGTGGAGGCTTCACCCCGGAGGGTTCCTCGATGCCGGTCTGTCCGAGGTGCGGCCACCGTAACGCGGAGGCCAGCCGGTTCTGCTCCAACTGCGGTACGCCGCTGCGGGGCGGCGCTCCCGAGCGTCCTTCGGAGACGACGTCGACGATCTCCATCTCGGGTCTGGAGGCGTACGAGGCGGAGGCGACGGGCCAGACCGCGCTGCCCTCGCTCTCCCCGGAGGCCCAGGCGGCCGTGGACGCGCTGCCCGGCGGTTCGGCGCTGCTCGTCGTGCGGCGCGGGCCGAACTCCGGCAGCCGTTTCCTGCTCGACAGCGACCTGACGACGGCGGGCCGTCACCCGCAGAGCGACATCTTCCTCGATGACGTGACCGTGTCGCGGCGTCATGTGGAGTTCCACAGGGGTCCGGACGGTAGCTTCACCGTGGGCGATGTCGGCAGCCTCAACGGCACCTACGTCAACCGTGAGCGCATCGATTCGGTCCAGCTGTCCAACGGCGACGAAGTCCAGATCGGGAAGTACCGCCTGGTCTTCTATGCGAGCCCGCGGGGCGTGTGACCCGTCCCCGGACAGGCCGTCCGGGGGGATCCCCAGGAAGGCCCATGCTGCGAACACCGACAGGCGGTGCCGGTCACGACACCGCCGCCGCGGAAGAGCGCTCGATGAGCATCGGTACGGTGCTCGTCGAGCTGCGCGACGAGTTTCCCGAAGTGACCATCTCCAAGATCCGGTTCCTGGAGGCCGAGGGGCTCATCGAGCCGCAGCGCACTCCTTCCGGATACCGGAAATTCGCCCCGCGCGATGTGGAGCGCCTGGCTCAGGTGCTCCGTATGCAGCGGGACCACTATCTGCCGCTCAAGGTCATCCGGGAACACCTGGACGCCCTGGAACGGGGTGAGCGGCCCGTCCTGCCCGCTCCCGGCCCTCAGCGGGATCTGGCCGACGGCGTCTGGGAGCCGGGTCCGGCAGGACCCACCGCCGCGCGGATCGGGCGGGCGGAGCTGCTCGCGGCGGCTGAGATCGACGAGGAGCGGCTGGAGGAGTGGGAGTCCTACGGACTCATCGTCCCGGCTCCCGGCGGCGGCTACGACACCGAGATGGTCACCGTGGCCAGGCTGGTCGCGGACCTGGGGCGATTCGGACTCGAACCGCGTCATCTTCGGGCCATGCGTGCCTCGGCCGACCGGGAGGCGGGGCTGGTGGAGCAGGTGGTGGCGCCGCTGCGCAGGCACCGCAATCCGCAGACCAGGGCCCATGCGCAGGCCACGGCGAACGAGCTGGCGGAGCTGTCCGTACGGCTGCACGCGGCACTCGTCCAGAGCGCTCTGCGGGGCCGTCCGCACTGACCTCGGCGGATCCCGACTACCCAAACATGCCGAGCACGTCCTAGGGTTGCTGTGTGAACGAGCTCGACGTTGTCGGTGTCCGGGTGGAAATGCCCTCCAACCAACCGATCGTTCTCCTGCGTGAGGTGGGAGGCGACCGGTACCTCCCTATTTGGATCGGTCCCGGTGAGGCGACCGCGATCGCCTTCGCCCAGCAGGGCATGGCCCCGGCCCGGCCGCTGACCCACGACCTGTTCAAGGACGTGCTGGAGGCGGTGGGCCAGGAGCTCACCGAGGTGCGCATCACGGACCTCCGCGAAGGGGTCTTCTACGCGGAGCTCGTCTTCGCGAGCGGGGTCGAGGTGAGCGCCCGGCCCTCCGATGCCATAGCGCTCGCCCTGCGGACCGGCACGCCGATCTACGGCAGTGACGGTGTGCTGGACGACGCGGGCATCGCGATCCCCGACGAGCAGGAGGACGAGGTGGAGAAGTTCCGCGAATTCCTCGACCAGATCTCTCCGGAGGACTTCGGCACGAACAGCCAGTGACCGTCCCTCTCCGGAGGTGCCGTCAGCGCATCCGGCAAGCCTTTCCCCGAAACAGGACACGGCAAACCACCCTCCGGGTGATTATCACTCGGCGTGCCGAGTGTGGCGATCGTTGACGCACCCCGGGTGACTGCCTACCTTCGAGTGGGCAGGTCAAGGACGGAGGTCGGCGTGAGAAGCAGCGGCGACGGTACGGCGTCGGGTGGGCCGTACTCGCACCACGGTGGGGCCGACCACGCCATCAGGCAGCCGGTGCAGCCGGCCGCCGTGGCGAACGGCGTGGCAGCGGCGAGCGATATCGGTTATCGCGGACCGACGGCATGCGCGGCGGCGGGCATCACCTACCGCCAATTGGACTACTGGGCGCGGACGGGACTGGTCGAGCCCAGTGTGCGCCCGGCCTACGGGTCGGGGACCCAGCGGCTCTACAGCTTTCGGGACGTGGTCCTCCTCAAGATCGTCAAGCGGTTCCTGGACACCGGGGTCGCTCTCCAGAACATCCGCACCACGGTCCAGCACCTGCGGGACGGCGGTTTCCAGGATCTGGAGCGCATGACGCTGATGAGCGACGGGGCCACGGTCTACGAGTGCTCCTCGCCCGACGAGGTCGTCAGTCTGCTCCAGGGCGGACAGGGCGTCTTCGGGATCGCCGTGGGTGTCGTCTGGCGGGACGTGGACGCGGCCCTCTCCCAGTTGCACGGGGAGCGGGTCGACACCGGTGAGACGCTCATCGGCCACAACCCGGCGGACGAGCTGGCCAGACGGCGTAACCGCGCCGGATGAGCGGGCTCCGGCCCGCCGGAGCGAACGCGGGACACGGGACGGTGCGGCACCCCGCGGGGCGCCGCACCGTCCCGTTGTCAGTGCGGTAGGGCAGCATCGACGGTGTGAGACCCGCGCCGACCATCCTCCACCTGGACATGGATGCCTTCTACGCCTCGGCGGAGCAGGCATCCAAGCCGAGCCTGCGCGGCAAGGCGGTCGTGGTGGGCGGCCTCGGCCCCCGGGGAGTGGTGGCCACCGCCTCCTACGAGGCCCGGCGCTTCGGGGTCCACTCGGCGATGCCCACCGCTCAGGCCCGGCGGCTCGCGCCGAACGCCGCCTACCTGGTGCCCCGCTTCTCGCTGTACCGCGCGGTCAGCGACCAGGTGATGGGCCTCCTGGGGCAGCTGTCGCCGCTGGTCGAGCCGCTGAGCCTGGACGAGGCCTTCGTCGACCTGGAGGCGGGCGGGGCGGCGGACGACCCGGCCTCGGCGCGGGCGACGGGGCAGCGGCTGCGGGAGGCCATCCGGGCCGTCACCGGACTCAGCGGGTCCGTCGGTCTGGCCGGGTCCAAGATGCTCGCCAAGATCGCCTCCGAGCAGGCCAAGCCCGACGGGCTGGTGCTCATCGAGCCGGGCACCGAGCGCGAACTGCTCGCCCCCCTGTCCGTCCGTATCCTGCCGGGCGTCGGCCCGGCCACCGGCGACCACCTGCGACGCGCGGGGATGACCACCGTCCACGACCTGGCCGAGGCGGGCGAGGCCGAGCTCGTACGGCTGGTCGGCAAGGCCCACGGCCACGGGCTCTACCGGATGGCCCTGGGGCTGGACGACCGGCCGGTGGTCGCCGAGCGGGACGCCAAGTCCGTATCCGTGGAGGACACCTTCGATGTCGACCTGCACGACCGGGTGCGGGTGCGCGCCGAGGTGGAGCGGCTGGCCGTGCGGTGCGTGGAGCGGCTGCGCGGGGCCGACCGGTCGGGGCGCACGGTGGTGCTGAAGGTGCGCCGGTACGACTTCTCCACGCTGACCCGCTCCGAGACGCTCCGCGGTCCGACGGACGATCCGACGGTGGTGCGCGAGGCCGCGGGACGGCTGCTGGAGTCCGTCGACACGACCGGGGGCGTACGGCTGCTGGGGGTCGGGGTGACAGGGCTGGCCGACTTCACCCAGGAGGACCTGTTCGCGCAGGCCGCCGACGCCCGCGAGCTGGAACGGCGCTCCGAGGAGGCGCGGGAGCCGGCCGTGACGGGCAACGGAGAGGAGAGCGCCCCGGCGGAGCCCGAGATCGAAAGCGCCGAGGCGCGGGCCGCCCGGCGCTGGCCCGCCGGACACGACGTGCACCACGAGGAGCACGGGCACGGCTGGGTGCAGGGCAGCGGCATCGGCCGGGTCACCGTCCGGTTCGAGGAGCCGTGGAGCGCGCCCGGCCGGGTGCTGACCTTCCGCGTCGACGATCCGCGGCTGCGGCCCGCCGACCCGCTGCCGCTCGTCCGGGAGCCGCCGGACTACTCCTCCTGGCCCGCCAGCCTGCCGAAGTCCCGGTCGCCGGGGGGCTCCGCCGGGAGCGAGGCGTCCAGCCCGTAGTGCCGGTACAGCTGCAGTTCCTGCTCGGGCGAGAGATGCCTGCCCACACCGAAGTCCGGCGCGTTCTTGATCAGGCCCCGGTCGAAGGGGACGTGCAGCGCGTCCTCGGTGAACTCGCTGGGCTCCAGGGGGACGAAGGCGTCCCGGCTGAACAGGCCGGTGCGTACGGCCGCCCACTCGGGAACCCCCGTCGCGTCGTCGAGATAGACCTCATCCACCGTTCCGATCTTGGCGCCCTTGCGATCGAAGGCCTTGCGGCCGATCAGGCGGCGCGGATCGATATCCGTCTGCACGGTGCCTCCCACTGGTCCCGGACTGCTCAGGGCGGCCCCTGCGGCCCACCAGCACCACACAAGTGCAGATTCGTGGCATCGGCCACTCGAAAGCCCCGGCGCGGAGGCCGCTGGTAGGCTGGCACTGGCTGCTGACCCCGTGCGGGAGAGTCCTTCGGTGCGGAATCCGGAGGCGCCGAAGGAGCAACTCCTCCCCGGAATCTCTCAGGCCCCCGTACCGCACGGACGAGGTCACTCTGGAAAGCAGGGCGGTTCCGTGCGGGCGCAGACCGGACGGGTTCGACCCTCACCGACGGTGAAAGCCTGCACGCCCCCGGGTGCGCCGGTGAAGCTCTCAGGTTGAGATGACAGAGGGGGAGGCCGTCCGGGCACCCGCGCCGCGGTGCCCCTCGCAGGTCGTGTCGGACCAGGAGGCCTCCACCATGACACCCCGTCGCACTCCGCTCTCCCAGCTGGAGCAGGGCATTCCGTTCGAGCAGCGCCACATAGGGCCCGATGCCGGGGCGCAGGCGAAGATGCTCGCCCAGGTCGGCTACGGCTCCCTCGACGAACTGACCGCCGCCGCGGTGCCCGACGTGATCAAGAGCGCGGAGGCTCTGAACCTGCCCTCGGCGCGCACCGAGGCGGAGGTCCTGGCGGAGCTGAGGTCGCTGGCCGACCGCAACCAGGTGCTGGCCCCGATGATCGGCCTCGGCTACTACGGCACCTTCACGCCGCCGGTGATCCTGCGCAACGTCATGGAGAACCCCGCGTGGTACACGGCCTACACGCCGTACCAGCCGGAGATCTCCCAGGGCCGCCTGGAGGCCCTGCTGAACTTCCAGACGATGGTCGCCGAGCTGACCGGGCTGCCCACCTCCGGCGCCTCCCTGCTGGACGAGGGCACCGCGGCCGCCGAGGCGATGGCGCTCGCCCGGCGGGTCGGCAAGGTCAAGAACGGCGTCTTCCTGGTCGACGCCGACACCCTGCCGCAGACCGTCGCGGTCATCGAGACCCGCGCCGAGCCCACCGGCGTCGAGGTCGTCGTCGCCGACCTGAGCGAGGGCATTCCCGCGCGGATCGCCGAGCGCGGCGTCTTCGGCGTGCTGCTCCAGTACCCGGGCGCCTCCGGCGCGGTGCGGGCCATCGAGCCGGTGATCGAGCAGGCCCACGAGCTGGGCGCGATCGTCACCGTCGCCGCCGACCTGCTGGCCCTGACGCTGCTCACCTCGCCCGGAGCGCTCGGCGCCGACATCGCGGTGGGCACCACCCAGCGCTTCGGCGTGCCGATGGGCTTCGGCGGCCCGCACGCCGGGTTCATGGCGGTCCGCGAGAAGTTCGCCCGCTCGCTGCCCGGCCGCCTCGTCGGGGTCTCCGTCGACGCCGACGGCGACAAGGCCTACCGCCTGGCCCTCCAGACCCGCGAGCAGCACATCCGCCGCGAGAAGGCCACCAGCAACATCTGCACCGCGCAGGTGCTCCTCGCCGTGATGGCCGGCATGTACGCCGTGTACCACGGGCCCGACGGCCTGCGGACGATCGCCCGGCGCACCCACCGCTACGCCGCGATCCTCGCCGAGGGGCTGCGTACCGCCGGGGCCGAGGTCGTGCACGGCGCGTTCTTCGACACGATCACCGTGCGGGCCGTCGGCAAGGCCGCGGGAATCGTCGCGGACGCCCGGGAGCGCGGGGTCAACCTGCGCCTCGTCGACGCCGACCACGTCTCCGTCGCCTGCGACGAGACCACCACCCGGTCCCAGGTCGCCGCTGTCTGGGCCGCCTTCGGTGCCGAGGGCGACATCGAGGCCCTGGACGGTACGGTCGCCGACGCACTGCCCGGGAACCTGCTGCGTAACGACGACATCCTCACCCACCCGGTCTTCCACCAGCACCGCTCCGAGACCGCGATGCTGCGCTACCTGCGCAAGCTGGCCGACCGGGACTACGCGCTGGACCGCGGCATGATCCCGCTCGGCTCCTGCACGATGAAGCTGAACGCCACCGCCGAGATGGAGTCCGTCACCTGGCCCGAGTTCGGCGCGCTGCACCCCTTCGCCCCGGCCGATCAGGCGCACGGCTTCCTCACCCTCATCCGTGAGCTGGAGGAGCGCCTGGCGGAGGTCACCGGCTACGACGCGGTCTCCCTCCAGCCCAACGCGGGCTCCCAGGGCGAGTTCGCCGGTCTCCTCGCCGTGCGGGCGTACCACCGGGCCAACGGGGACGACCAGCGCACCGTCTGCCTCATCCCGTCCTCCGCGCACGGCACCAACGCCGCCAGCGCCGTCATGGCCGGCATGAGGGTCGTCGTGGTGAAGACCGCCGACGACGGCGAGGTCGACGTCGCGGACCTGCGGGCCAAGATCGAGCAGCACCGGGACGAGCTGGCCGTCCTCATGATCACCTACCCGTCCACGCACGGGGTGTTCGAGGAGCACGTCGCCGACATCTGCGGCGAGGTGCACGACGCGGGCGGTCAGGTCTACGTCGACGGCGCCAACCTCAACGCACTGGTCGGGCTCGCCAAGCCCGGCAAGTTCGGCGGCGACGTCTCCCACCTCAACCTGCACAAGACTTTCTGCATCCCGCACGGCGGCGGCGGTCCCGGCGTCGGCCCGGTCGGCGTCCGCGCGCACCTCGCCCCGTACCTCCCCAACCACCCGCTCCAGCCCGCCGCGGGCCCGGAGACCGGTGTGGGCCCGATCTCGGCCGCCCCATGGGGCTCCGCGGGCATTCTGCCGATCTCGTGGGCGTACGTCCGTCTCATGGGCGGGGAGGGCCTCAAGCGGGCCACGCAGGTCGCCGTGCTGGCCGCCAACTACATCGCCAAGCGCCTGGAGCCGCACTTCCCGATCCTGTACAACGGTCCGGCCGGGCTGGTCGCGCACGAGTGCATCGTCGACCTGCGGCCCATCTCCAAGGCGACCGGCGTCTCCATCGACGACGTGGCCAAGCGCCTGATCGACTACGGATTCCACTCGCCGACCATGTCGTTCCCGGTCGCCGGCACGCTGATGATCGAGCCGACCGAGAGCGAGGACCTGGCGGAGCTCGACCGGTTCTGCGACACCATGATCGCTATCCGCGCCGAGATCGAGAAGGTCGCCACGGGCGAGTGGCCCAAGGACGACAACCCGCTGGCCAACGCCCCGCACACCGCGGCCGCGCTCGGCGGGGACTGGGAGCACGGCTACAGCCGTGCGGAGGCCGTCTTCCCGGCCGGTGTGTCCGCGGCCGACAAGTACTGGCCGCCGGTGCGCCGCATCGACGGGGCCTTCGGCGACCGGAACCTGGTCTGCTCCTGCCCGCCGCTGGACGAGTACGACAACTGAAACACCCTGTCCGCGGGGGCGTGAGCCGCAAGCGGCGTACGCCCGGACATGCGTCGGGGCCGGTGCGGAGACCTCTCCGGGCCGGCCCCTGTCCGTACAGCCTGAAGTCCTTGGGGCGGCCTCAGGCCGCCCTCACCACCTGGCCCGCCGCCAACGACCGGTGCGGGGCGATGACCTGCCCGTCCGGCAGCAGCTCGCCGGTGTCCTCGAAGAGCAGGACGCCGTTGCACAGAAGGCTCCACCCCTGCTCGGGGTGGTGGGCCGTCAGACGGGCCGCTTCCCGGTCGGGCGAGGCGGCGGTGGGGCAGGGTGGCTTGTGCTGGCACATGGATGGGTTCTTTCGCTGCGTCGAGTCGAATGTCCTGCGGCTGGATGAGGTGTTCATGGCCGCCCCCGTTTCAGTCGGTCCGGTCCCAGTGTTGCCCTACGGCGGTGATTCCGCAGGGATTTCGCCGCGGCTCCCGTACTCCTCCGATGACGCGTCACCCGCGCGGACGGTTCACCGCGACCGCACCGTCCCTTTGGGTGATGAAGGGGGGCCGGATGGGGCTAGCCCGAGTGGGCAGCGGAACGCCCCCGCGGCGCGCGGCCCAGCCGTACGGACGTACGGGACGGAGCCGGGCGCCCCAGGGGCGTGGGTGGGCCGGGGGCGGGGTCAGGCCGAGCTGAGGAGCGGTCCGGGTGCCACCCGCAGCGAGATGACGGGCAGCAGGTCGGCGACCCGGTGCGGTCTGTGGGCGGCGATCCCCGGCGGTGCCGGGGCCAGCGGCACCAGGACGTCCGAAGGCGCGGGCACGCCCACGGCGGGGTCGGCGTCGGTGTCGCCGTGCAGCCAGAGGGTGAGCATGTACAGCTCCGGGATCGACAGCAGCCGCGCCTGATAGGGGGTGGCCGACGCCTCCGCCTGCCGGACGGCGAGTTCGGTCGAAGCGAGGTAGGGCCCCTCGAAGAAGTGCGAGAACGCCCAGCCGTCGGGGGTGAGTACGGTGTCCGCCGCGGCGACCGCACGGCTCTCGCTCCGGATCAGGAAGCGCCAGGCGGCGAGCCTGGTGAGGGGAGCCGTCCGGGCGGGGGTGATCCGGTCCAGCACATGGACGGGAAGCGGCAGCTCAGGGCTCAGCGGTCCCTGGACGGACCGGAGAGCGGACGTTCGGGCCTCACGGACGGCGGTGGGAGAACCGAGGGCCGTGAGGACGCTGCGCAGGGCGGGCGCGGGAGCCGAGGGGACATGCAGCGGCATGGTGGGTCGCCTCTCACTTCGGAGACACGGTGACGCGTGGGCGGGTGCAGACAGCGCTGTCGGCGATCGGGCCGGAAAGCGGCCGATTGACGGGCGACACGTGGTAACTCTCCGCCTCGTCCAGCGGAGTTTATATGACGCGTGTTCACACAGTGTTTCCACTAGCAGCCGGGGATATTTCGCACAAGGCGTCATCCGGACTTCGAATCGCGGTTTTTCCGGCGATGTGCTCCACCGTTTCCGGGCCCGACCTGGGGTCGTTCCGGTGGCGCGGTAGGCCGAAACTCATCGGTGTTTCCACCACGGTCTCCAGCCCGTTCCTGCCGGGAGGAAATGCCCCTGGCTCCGTGCCGAGCGAATGTGCCCGGGGACTCCGTCCACCAGACTATCGGGTATCGGAGGCCCGTGGGGGCGTTACGGATCACTCCGACGGGGCATTATCGATCGTGATGCGAGCGGCCTGGGCCGCGGGCCGCCACTGGAGGAGGGACCCCTCGATGGGGGAGAAGGTCGCCGCGGGCGCGCTGGATCTGTCGGACCGACGGGCGTACCGCGCCAAGCTCGACCAGTGTCTGGAGGGGCTGGGCAGGCTCCTGGCGGAGCGGAGGTTCGACCGTCCGCGCAACCTGATGGGGCTGGAGATAGAGCTGAATCTCGCCGGGCCCGACGGGATGCCCCGGATGATGAATCAGGAAGTGCTCCAGCGCATCGCGAGCCGCGATTTCCAGACCGAACTGGGCATGTTCAATCTCGAAGTGAATGTCGTCCCGCACCGCCTCGGCGGCCGGGTATTCGACCAGCTCTCGGAGGAGTTGCGGACCGGTCTCGCCTATGCGCACCGCAAGGCGGGCGAGGTGGACGCGGGGATCGTGATGATCGGAATCCTGCCCACCCTGGGAGAGGACGACGTGGTCTCCGCGAACCTCTCCGACGTGGACCGCTACACCCTCCTCAACGACCAAATGGCCGCCGCCCGGGGCGAGGATTTCGCCTTGGACATCGAGGGCGTCGAGCGGCTGGTCTGCACCTCGCCGTCCATCGCCCCGGAATCGGCCTGCACCTCCGTCCAGCTGCACCTCCAGGTGACGCCCGACCGGTTCGCCGACGTGTGGAACGCCGCCCAGGCGATCACCGGCGTCCAGATCGCGCTGGGCGCCAACGCCCCCTTCCTGTTCGGCAAGGAGCTGTGGCGCGAGTCCCGGCCCCCGCTGTTCCAGCAGGCCACCGACGTACGCCCGCCGGAGCTGGCGAACCAGGGGGTGCGGCCGCGGACCTGGTTCGGGGAGCGCTGGATCAGCTCCCCCCAGGAGCTGTTCGAGGAGAACCTGCGCTACTTCCCGCCGCTGCTGCCGATCTGCGACGAGGAGGACCCCCTGGCCGTCCTCGACGAGGGCGGGGTCCCCGAGCTGGCCGAACTGGTCCTGCACAACGGCACCGTCTACCGCTGGAACCGCCCGGTGTACGGGATCGCCGACGGCGTCCCGCATCTGCGGGTGGAGAACCGCGTACTGCCCGCCGGGCCGACCGTCACCGACGTGATCGCCAATGCCGCGTTCTACTACGGGCTCGTCCGGGCGCTCGCCGAGGAGCCCCGGCCGGTCTGGAGCAGGCTGCCGTTCGAGGCCGCCGAGGAGAACTTCACCGAGGCCTGCCGGCATGGCATCGAGGCCGAGATGGTCTGGCCGAGCTCGGGCCGCTCCGGTGGGCTGACCAGGATTCCCGCCACCCGGCTGGTGCTGGAGGAGCTGCTTCCGCTGGCCGCCGCCGGACTGGACGCCTGGCACATCGAGCCCGCGGACCGGGACCGCTATCTCGGCGTGATCGAGGAGCGCTGCAAACGGCGCGTCAACGGAGCCTCCTGGCAGGTCGCCACGTACTACCGGGCCCAGCAGGCCGGGCTCGGGCGGGACGCGGCGCTCGCCGCCACCACCCGCCGCTACGCCGAGCTGATGCACGCCGGAGAGCCGGTCCACACCTGGCCGGTGGGGTTCCCGGCGCCCTGACGGCGGCCGGGGCGTCGCGCGGGCCCTCGGAGGTGGTGCGGCGCCTTCCGTGGAGCGCCGCCGCTCCTGGCCCGGAGCGACCGTTCCGGCCCGCTGCCACGGCGGCCTGAAGAGCCATCGCGCGGACCTCTACCGGGCCGCCGTAGGCCCTAAGAGCCGTCGGTCCCGAAGCCGATACCGGTGCGTCGGCCGGTCGCGGTGGCCTCGTCCCGGTCGGCGGCCGGGCCCCACCGCGACGGCGACGATGCCCTTACTCGAAGATGAGACAGGAACATGGGGCCGCTCCGTCAGCGATGGCGAGGGCCGGACGTAAGGCAGGTGGATCGGTGGAGGCGGGCCGCGTGGCTGAATCTTTTCCTCAGGAGACCGTGTCGCGACGGACCCTGCGGTCCGAAACGGTGCTGGTCCTGGCACTCTCGTTGGGCGCCAGTGCCGTCTCCGCCCTCATCAGTTTCATCGGATCACTGACGAAACCGGGTGGTCTGAAGGACCAGGCGGCGACGCTCAACGGTTCGTACGCCCCCGGACGTCCCTGGCTGGATCTGGCCTGGCAGACGTTCAGTATCGCCACGGCTCTGGTGCCCGTCGCCCTGGTGGCGCATCTGCTGATCCGGGAGGACGCGGGACTGCGGAGCATCGGCTTCGACCGGGCCAGGCCCTGGTTCGACCTCGGCCGCGGCACTCTGATCGCGGCCGGGATCGGCAGCGCCGGGCTCGCCTTCTACCTGGGCGCCCGCGCCGCCGGATTCAACCTGACCGTCGTCCCGGAGTCGCTGCCCGACGTCTGGTGGAAGTTCCCCGTACTGATCCTCTCGGCGATGGAGAACTCCATCGTGGAGGAGGTCATCGTCGTCGGGTATCTGCTGCGCAGACTCGACCAGTTGGGCTGGTCGCCGATGCGGTCGCTGGTCGCCAGCTCCCTGCTGCGCGGCTCGTACCACCTCTACCAGGGCATCGGCGGGTTCATCGGGAACGTGGTGATGGGCGTCGTCTTCGTGCTGCTGTACCGGCGTTGGGGGCGGGTGGGGCCGCTGGTCGTCGCGCACACGCTCCTGGACGTCGGGGCGTTCGTCGGATACGCGCTGCTCGCGGGCAAGGTGGGGTGGCTGCCGACGCCGTAGGGCATCGCGCGGAGCGGTGAAGGGGCGGCCCGGTCCCGGGCGCGGGCCGTCCCTTCCCGTTTCGTCAGAGGGAGGTCAGCAGTTCGCCGTCGATGACGGTGACCGCGCTGCCGGTCAGCAGGGTGCGCTCGCCGCGCAGAGAGGTGCGGACCGAACCCGAACGGGCGGAGGCCTGGTGGCCGGTGAGGTCGTCGCGGCCGAGGCGGGCCGACCAGAAGGGGGCCAGCGCGGTGTGGGCGCTGCCGGTGACGGGGTCCTCGTCGATGCCGACGCCCGGGAAGAAGCAGCGTGAGACGTAGTCGTATCCGCCGGCCGGGTCCTCGGCGGCGGCCGTGGCGATGATGCCGCGGCGGGAGTGGGTGACGAGGGCGGCGAGATCCGGGGCGAGCGCGCGGACGGCGGCCTCGTCGCGGAGTTCGACGAGCAGGTCGCCGATGTGCGGTCCGGTGTCGTGGACCGAGACGGCGTCGGCCCCCAGCGCGTCGGCGAGCCCGTGCGGAGCGGGTGTCTCGTGGAGCGGGGCGGTGGGGAAGTCGAGGGTGAGGGAGCCGTCCGGGTGGGCGGTGGCGGTGAGGAGACCGCAGCGCGCCGTGAAGCGTACGGTGCCGGTCGCCCGCCCGGTGGAGTGCAGGACATGGGCGGTGGCGAGCGTCGCGTGGCCGCACATGTCGACCTCGGTGACGGGGGTGAACCAGCGCAGCGCCCAGTCGGCGGCGCCGCCCGGCGGCAGCGGGTGGGCGAAGGCGGTCTCGGAGAGGTTGACCTCGGCGGCGACCTCCTGGAGGCGCGCCGCCTGCGGGAAGCTGTCGGTCTCCAGCAGCAGGACGCCCGCCGGATTGCCGGAGAAGGGGCGGTCGGTGAACGCGTCGACGATACGAATCCTCATGGGCCGACCGTAGGGCGCCCGCACGGCGACGGACCAAGGCCAATCGGCGGTGTCTGGCCTGGGCGCGCCGCGCCGGGCGGCGGCGCGACCACGGGAAGGCGTTCGTCTCTCACAGCTTTCGGGCCTCCTGTCGGTTCCTGGAACCGGTCCCCGGTCCCCTTCGGTGACCCGGCCTGGGACCATGTCAGCCGCCGACCGGCCAAGGCCACCGAGGGGGAACCTGCCGAGGCAGTCGCGGCACTGATGACCCGCGCCCACGCCGGTCCCGGCCGGCAGACCCCGAAGAAGGGCCGCAAGTCCAAGCAGGCCAAGGACGCCCGTCGTGTTGTTGCCCGCACCAAGGCCACGGCACCGCCGACGGAAGCGGCACCATCCCCTGTGGAGCCGAAGAACGAGCCGTCACCGGAGGTACCGGAGGAGGACGAGGAAGCGCTGGCCGAAGTGATTTCCGCTGGGGCTCTTCGACCCGCTTGAAGTTCCCTGCAGACGACCGTGAGCACGCCGCCGGGCGACGATCTCGGCCGCTGCCTGACGACCTCGCCCGGCTGGCGCGGGTTCGTCGCAATGGCGACCGGCGAGGCGATGGTCAGGCTGACGCAGGCCGAATAGGACGTCGACAAGACGGCCCGCCCAAACGAATAGTTGACGGGACGGTCAGCGGCCAGCGGTGCCGTCCCTTCTCGTCAACAATCCTGGGTGGGCTGCTCACCGACTGCCGTCGGAACCCGTGCCTAAGTGCTGTCACCGCACATGGACGAAACCAGTGTTCGGAGGTATTCGCGGCGCACGGCCGATCCGGCCTCGGAAGGTACCCCGGCCGCGGTGCGGCCGGGGCAGTCCTTAGCGGGCGACGGAAACCTGCTGGGTGGCGGTGACTCCGTTGACGGTCACCGTCAGGGCACCCGTGCCGGTTCGCAGAGCGGTCAAGATGCCCGTCTCCGGGTCGTAGGCGGCGATGTCCCGTCGGTCAGCCTGTCGCGCTGGGCCTACGTGGACCGTCTTCGAGCCGGACCAGTCGGCACTGACCGGATAGCCGACGGGCACCTTGATACCTCGTTGCGTCACTGCCGCCGCGACGTCGGTCCGGTCGCCGCGGCGCAGTTCGCCGATCGGGTCGAGGGCGAGCTCGTCGACGTGGGCGCGGAAGTCCACCTGCAGCCAGGGCTTGTCGGCCCGCCGCTCAGGGGCGGCCCGGTGTCGGACGTCCTCCGGGGCCCGGGGGGCGTCGCCGTCGATACCGACCAGCGACCAACCGGTGAACCCACCGTTGGACGTGTCCGTGGAGGGGTTCTTGCCACTGTTGCCATTGACGATGTACGGGACACCGTCCACGCTGGCTGCGGAGAACTGGCCGACGTGGGCACCGATGAAGGCGGCACCCTTGCCTGTCTTCAGGCGGAAGTCGGAAAGCCAGTCCTCGACCAGTTTCGCCTCCACACGGTTGGTCATCTGGCTGTTGGCCAGCGGTGAGGGGTCCCTGGTGGGGTGGTGCCACATCGCGACGACGCCGTTGATACCGCGATCGCGGGCGGCTCGGTCCAGCGCGCCGCGCAACATCTTCCACTGGTCGAAGCCGCCGCCGCTCAGGGTGCCCAGCGAGGAGTCCATCATGACGAACCGGGTGCCGTTGTGGTCGAAGGTGCGGTACGTCTCACCGAACTCGGCGCGGAAGTTCTTCTGGTCGCCGGGACCGTAGATCTCGTGGTTGCCCGGGTTGTAGTACCAGGGCACCTTGTCGCCGATCTCTTCCTCGAGGACGCGCCGGGCCAGCACCATGTCCTCCGGGTAACCGGTGTCCACCCAGTCGCCGTTGATCACGATGAACTCCGGCTTGGCAGCGAGCGCCTCACGCAGCGTGCGGCGGGCAGCCTCCACCAGCGGGCCGTCGGGGTTCTGCGCGGTGAACTGCGCGTCCGAGACGACGGCGAAGCGCCAGCGGTCCCGGTCCTGGGCGACGGAGCCGTCCTGGACGACGACCGGGTCCTCGACACCCGGAGCGGCGGGGACGTCGACCGGGGGTGCCACGCGGACCGTGATGTCGTCGACGAGCACCGAACCGGTGTACTGCCGGCTCGCCGCGGTCTCGATCACGGTGAACCTCGAGAAACTCACCGGGAACGCGACGGTCTGCGGGATCGCCACCTCGACGTAGCGCCAACCCGTGAAGTTCAGGTAGGGGCCGTAGACGGCCTGCGACTTGCCCTCCCCGTCGATGATGGTGAACGCGGTCCACTCGTTCTGGTTCGCCCCGTACACCCACGCGCCGAGCGCGAGCGGCTGGCCGGGAAGCTGAATCGGCGCAGGAGCGGTGCCGTAGGCGGTGCGTGTGGCCGTGGACTGGGTGAAGTCGTACGACAGCTTCATCGCCGTACCGCCGTCGCGGCCGGGAGCAGCCTCGACCTTGCCGGTGCTCCGGGCTCCGCCGAATGGCCACTGGGCGGCGTCGTCCATCTCGCCGACCACGACGTCGTCGAGACCCACGCTGACCGGAAGGTGGGTGACCTTGCCCTGCACGGTCATCTTCACGACCGTGCCGACATCGTTCGCCAACGGCTTCAGCGCGAAGGTGCCCGACTCGGTGCGGGTGATCTCCAGCAACGAGCGGTCGTAGTCGAGGTCGACGTCAGCCGGCTCGATCGGAGCCTCGAAGCCCGTCTTGTCGTAGCCGAGGACTCCGAAGGTGTCACGGTCCTTCGTGTCTTCCAGTGTGAGCTTGTCGGTGTCCGCTTCGACACGATCGAGCGTGTCGAGCACGCTCACCGTCAGAGTGCCCTCAGCCCGGTGCTTGCTGGCGACGACGGTCGTATCGCCCGCCCGCCGAGCCGTGAATGTGCCGTCGCGGTCGACCTTACCGATCGAGCCCTTCTTGGTGTACCACGAGGGCTTGCCGGCATTGACGTGGGCGTACGTCTCGTCGTGGCCGAGGGCGTCGAGTTCCCGGGTCAGTCCCGGGAAGACGCGCTTCAGCTTCTCGTTCTCCTCGTCGGCCTCCGGGACGACGCGCATGCCGGTCAGCCGGCCGCTGCCCTCCTCGGCGAAGAGGGCGAGGCCGTTGGGCACGGGACGCTCAGAGCCGTCGGACGGGTCGTTCTCCACGTCCACGCCCTCCTCGCCGGCCTCCCGGGCGACAAGCGTGGAGGACCCTCCGCCGTCCAGGTTCAGGGCGTCGTCGGCGCCCAGCTCCTTCATGAAGGCACCGAGTTCGGCGTAGGTCATGCCGCGGCTCTGGGCGCTGCGGCCGTCGATCGTGACCATGAACATGGTCTCGCCGTCGGCGGAGAAGCCGACCGAGGTGCGCGGGTGGACCGCCTGGTCCGACTGCTGCTGGACGACGCCGTCGCGGAGCAGCACGGTGTTGCCGCCGACGGCGACGGACATCTCACCGCCCTCGGACCGTGGGCCGTATTCCAGGGAGACCGCGTCACCCACCGAGAGCGGGGCGAGCTTCTCGGCACCCGCACCCTTGGCGAGCAGAACGAAGCCGTCCTTGGGCGCTCTTCCCGAGCCGGCCTCCGTGGAGGTCGCGGTGACTTCGCCGTCGACCACGGTGACCTCACGGACGGCACCGCTTCCCGCCGCCCCGGACCGGGGATAGTCGCCCCACAGGGCTGTGTAGGCCCCGACGCCATCGGCCGGCAGCTGATGCTGGTTCAGGCCGTCGAGGGTGGCGCTGCGACCACCGGGCATGGTGACGACGCCCTCGAGGAACATCCTCGTCATCCGGCCGAGGCCCTTGGTGTCCACGCCCACCGCGTGGTTCCAGCCCGAGACCGGGCCCTTGACCATGCCCTTGTCCTTGGACACGCCGACGCCGAGCGGCGCGTTGGAGTTGTTGATGTCGAAGAAGTCACCGTTGACGGCCGCGACAGCGCCGTCCGCCTCGGCTTGCTTCGACAGCGGCTGGCCCTTGGCCACGTCACCGGGGAACAGATAGTCGGCGGAAAGCCCTTCCCCTTCGAGGTCTGCCTTGAGCACGTCACCACGCATGAAGCCGGCCGCGTCGAGCCATCGGAAGGACCTGAGGTCCAGCCCGGGCGCGACCGGGCGCAGGGTGTCGTCCAGCATGATGCGTTCGTCGCCCGCGTCTCCGAGCACCAGGCTCGGCTCGGCAACGTCGGAGGACGCCGCGGGGGTCTGACCCCTCGCTGCATCACCGCGCCCGAGGACCGGTGCGGAGATGCTGTGTTGCGGCTGCAGTAGGAGTCTGCTGTCGTCGGAATCGGCCGCTGAGGCCGCTGACGGAGAGATGGCCCCGGTCACGAGAGCTGCCATGCAGGCGGCCGTTCCGAGGCGTAGAGTCGATGCTCGCACATACGAACAATCGGCTACGTCTTCTCCCTGAGGACGTCCGGAGCCTGACGAACTCCCCAACTAATCGACTCACTCGTTCTTTGTCTGTTCGTCAACCAGCCTCCGTCACCGCCGAAGCCGGCTCGCTCTCCGGACACGGGTACGCCGTCCTGCCGGGGAGTGTCTGCCGACGACTGCCGCTCTTGCTGGTAGACATCCCGGAGAAGAAGGACCACGCCGCCGGCCGGAAGAAGAAGCATCCGGGGGCGGACACCCCATGACCCACCACGCCGAGCTCTACAAGGACCGCAACACCGTCGACGGTCTGATCAACAAGCTCAAGGCATGGCAGAGCATCACCCGCCGGGACTGGATGACGGAGGACCACGGACTTCCCCTGCCATCAGGAACATGCGCGTTCCGCGGAAGCCCGGTGGCGCGAAAACCACTCGCAGACCCATATCGACGCTGGTGCAGCCGCCGATGCCGCACATGGGCATCCCACGGCCACGACCCAGCCACCTTCTTCCACCCGCTGATCTGCGAACAATGCCAGGAGCCGTTCGGACGCCGCACGGACGGCAGGGACCGGCGTTGGTGCTCTCCCGCACGTGCTACCGGCTGTCCCGAGGGCGGTCTGAGGCATCGAAGGCTCGTGGGTCGTCACAACGATCACAGGCTGCCTGACCGGCCCTGTCAGTCGCTCAACCTTCGCTGAGACAAGTCGTCAGGTCGTCAATCCTCACTGAGGCAGGTCAGCTCGCTCTCACTCGGACGGTCTTGCCATGCGATAGTTTCCGATATATCGTTGACGCATCGCGACAGATCAGCGATAGAAACGGATCGACGAAAGAAGGAGTGCGGTCATGCGTTCACATGGAGAGGGATACGGACACGCGTACGGGCCGGGGCATCACGGGCCCGGTCACCACGGTCGGGGCGAGAGGGACGGGCGCCGTCCCGCGTTCGGGCCGTTCGGGCCGCCGTTCGGCGGTGGTCCCTTCGGGGGCGGGCGCGGTCGGGGCGGCGGACGGGGGAGGGCGCGGCGCGGAGACGTGCGGGCGTCGATCCTGGCGCTGCTCAAGGACCGGCCGATGCACGGTTACGAGATGATTCAGGAGATCGGCGAGCGCAGCGGCGGGGCCTGGCGGCCCAGCCCCGGCTCCGTCTACCCGACGCTCCAGCTGCTGGAGGACGAGGGGCTGATCATCAGCGCCAGCGAGGGCGGCAAGAAGCTGTTCACGCTCACCGAAGCGGGGCGCGAGGAGGCCGGATCCGGCCCCGAGGCTCCGTGGGATGAGGCCGGGCGCGGGGTCGACTGGGAAGGCGTCAACGAGATCCGGCAGGCCGGGTTCGGTCTGATGGAGGCGTTCGGGCAGGTCTGGAAGACCGGCTCGGCCGATCAGCGGCAGAAGGCGCTGACGGTCATCAACGACGCCCGTAAGAAGCTGTACCTCATCCTCGCCGACGAGCACTGAGCCGTGCCCGGCCAGGGGAGTGCGCGTGGCCCCGCGGAACATCCTCCGTGGGGCCGCGCGCGTGTGCGGTGGGTGCTCAGGGTGCTGTCAGGTCACCGAGTCTGCGCAGTGACTCCCGGAGCGCCGCCGTCGCCGAATCCCTGAGCTTGGCGCCCATCATCGACACCGCCGCCCCGGTGAATTCGCCCTCGATGCGCGCCGTCGTCGCGGCCCCGTCCGGCGTCAGGGAGTAGCGCATGGCCAGGTCGACGCCCATCGGGCCCTTTCCGCGCGTCGCCAGCAGGCGGCCCGGCTCCAGTGCGTCGACCGTCCAGGACACCTCGGCGGGGAACCCCATGAGCTTCATGTTCTCCTCGTAGCGGGCCCCTCGCTTCAGCTCGGCCGGCCCGCCCTTCGGGAAACGGGTGTGGGTGGCGTTCCACGCGCCCCACGACGAGAAGTCCGTCAGGCGGTCCCAGACCTTCCCGGCGGGCGCTTCGATGCGTGTCTCGGCGCTGACCTCTGCCATGCGACCACCCCTGGCTCGTCCGGTTACGGTGTCGCGGAACGTAGCGGCGGCTGCCGCGACATTCAATACTGATGAGCCATCAGATTTGCTGGGGCTGGCGGTTCTGCCAGATCACCGCGGCATCGAAGCGGTCCGACGCCCGGGGGTACGGGCCCTCGTCGTGGCAGTGGAACGCGGCCCAGAACAGATCGGCGGGCAGGGCGTCCTCCGGCGCGTACACGCGATAGACGTATTGCAGTCCGTCCTCGGCGAGCAGAGCGACCAACCAGAACACCCGTTCCTCCTCTCCGGTCCCGTAGTGCTGTCCTCGTACTGCCGTTCCCCTCACGTGTTCCCGCAGGGTCGCCCCGTAGTGCCGTCCCGTCGTCGGCCTCGCCTGAGGGACGTGTCCGCGGGGGTCGGCGGTTGCTGTGGGGGCGCGCGGCGCAAGGCGGCGCGCGCCCCCACAGCGGGATGGTTGTGCGCCGTGGGGTTATCTCATCCGCAAGGATGACGGGTCGCTCCGATGTGCCCAACTGGGGTGGGAGGGGTGAATGGCCCGCTCCGGGGATGTTCCCCCGGCCCCGGACTGATGGGGTGGAGAGGTGCAAAACCGGACGCCGCGCAAGCCTGAACAGCCCATACCGAACCAGACCGCATTCGACGCCCGTCTCACCGTCGAACTGGCATCGGTGGTCGCCGTCGCGCGCAGGCGTGCGCTGCGCGACGGGGGCCGCCAGATCGACACCGCCCACCTCCTGCACTCGCTGATCGAGGCGGATCCCGAGGTCCGCGAGGCGTTCGACGGGGGCCCGCGGCTGGCCAAGGTGCTCGGCTATCTCGTCCAGCGCAGCATCGGCTACGGGCTCCGCTGGCAGGGCGCCGTCGAGGACTCCGGAGCCGTTCCGCTGGTACGGGGCGCGGCCGCCGACGGCTGGTCGCCCGCGGCGCTCGCCGCGATGGAGGACGCGCTGAGCCGGGCCGGGCTGCGCGGCGCGCCGCGCGCCACCGGCCTGGACCTGCTCGCCGCCCTGACCGTGGACGCCGAGTGCCGGGCGGTCGAGGTGCTGGCCGGGGCTGGTGTGGACGCCGCGTGGCTGGCGGAGCGCGCGGTGCGGCGTACGGCCGAGGCGCCCCGGGCGGTGTGAGCGGCCGCCCGTGCGGGCCGGGTGAGGCGATGCCGTCTCGACAGGTGTCACCGGGGTGACGGTCCTGTCGACTGCTGTCATGATGTGCCGATGCGCGCATCCTCGGGGTTTCAGGGCAGGGGAGCCGGCCTGGGGCTCGCCCTGACGTCGGCCTTCGCCTTCGGCGGTTCGGGAGTGGCGGCCAAGCCGCTGATCGAAGCGGGGCTCGCCCCGCTCCACGTGGTGTGGCTGCGGGTCGCCGGAGCCGCCCTCATCATGCTGCCTCTCGCCTGGCGCCACCGGAATCTCGTACGGGAACGCCCGGCCCTGCTGGCCGGGTTCGGCCTGTTCGCGGTGGCCGGGGTCCAGGCCTTCTACTTCGCGTCGATCTCCCGCATCCCGGTCGGTGTGGCGCTGCTCGTGGAGTACCTGGCGCCCGCCTTGGTCCTCGGCTGGGTCCGCTTCGTCCAGCGCAGGCCGGTCACCCGGGCCGCCGCGCTGGGGGTGGTCCTGGCGGTCGGCGGCCTCGCCTGTGTCGTCGAGGTGTGGGCCGGGCTGAGCTTCGACCTCGTCGGCCTGCTCCTCGCCCTGGGCGCTGCCTGCTGCCAGGTGGGCTACTTCGTGCTCTCGGACCACGGCGGGCGGGAGGAGACCCCGGAGAGCGGGCGGGACGGCGACGGCGGGCGTGCCGAACCTCCCCACCCCGTCGGCGTCATCGCCTACGGACTGATCGTCGGCACCGTGGTCCTCACCGTCGTCGCGCGCCCCTGGGGCATGGACTGGTCGGTGCTCGGCGGCAGCGCCCGGATGGACGGCGACGCGGTGCCCGCCTGGGTGCTGATCGGCTGGATCGTGCTGGTTGCCACCGTGTTCGCGTACGGCACCGGCGTGGTCTCCGTCCGGCTGCTCTCGCCCCAGGTGGCCGGGGTGGTCGCCTGTCTGGAAGCGGTCATCGCGACCGGGCTCGCCTGGGTGCTGCTCGGCGAGCACCTGTCCGCGCCGCAGCTCATCGGCGGATTCGTAGTGCTGGCCGGTGCGTTCATCGCCCAGTCGTCCGCCCCGAAGCCCGCGTCGGGCGCCGTCGCCGCGGGGGCCGGGGCGGGACCGGTGACCGGCGCCGTGGTGCGGGAACCGGCGGAAGGGGAGCCGGTACCGGGGGAGCCCGTGGAGGAGGAGCCGCCGGGCGGGCGGGGTCAGAGCTTCGTCAGGTAGTCCGGTATCCCGACGGCCGGGTCCAGGTCGTCGGCCGGGACCGGTGCCGCGTACCCCCGGGTGAGCGGCACGATGCCGGTCCAGTGGGGGAGGGCGACGTCCTCGGGCTCGTCGCTGGGGCCGCCGGTGCGCACCTTCGCGGACACCTCGTCGAGGTCCAGCCGGATCACGGCCGTGGCCGCCAGCTCCTTGGCGTCGGCGGGCCGCGAGTCCCGGGAGCGGCCCGGCACGGCCTGGTCCACGATCGCGTCCAGGGCGAGCCGCCGCTCCTCGGGGTCGGTCACCGTCACGGCCGTGCCGTGGACCACCACCGAGCGGTAGTTGACCGAGTGGTGGAACGCGGAGCGGGCCAGCACCAGGGCGTCGACATGGGTGACGGTCAGGCAGACCGGCAGACCCGGATCGGCGGTCTTCGCCGTCCGCAGCGGCCGGGATCCCGTCGAGCCGTGCACGTACAGCCGCTCGCCGATCCGCCCGTAGAGCGTCGGCAGCACGACCGGCGCGCCGTCACGGACGAACCCCAGATGGCAGAGGCAGGCTTCGTCGAGGATGGCGTGCACCAGCTCCCGGTCCCAGGAGGCGCGGTCCTTCGAGCGGGTCGGGACCGTGCGGTCGGTGGGGTGGTAGGAGGCGGCGGTGGTGGGGGCGTCCGTGTGGTCGGACGACGCAGTGTGCTGCATTGCGGAACTCCATTGCACTAGTGCATACTATTGTTTGTGCTAGGAGATTACCGGATCAGTGGGCGGCGTGCAGCCGAGATCGCCGCCAGTGTGGAGCGCGGGGTCGGCTCCGGAGAGCTTTTGCCGGGTCAGACGCTGCCCCCCATGCGGGAGTTGGCGGCCAGCCTCGACGTCAACCCCAACACCGTGGCGGCCGCGTACCGGACGCTGCGTGAGCGCGGGGTGATCGAGACGGCGGGCCGCCGGGGGAGCCGGGTCCGGTCGGCCCCGGCCGGCACCTCGCGCGGTTCGCTGCGCGTCGAGGCACCGCCGGGCGTCCGGGACCTGGGGGAGGGCAACCCTGATCCGGCGCTGCTGCCCGCCCTCGGCCCGGCGCTCGCGTTCGCGGCCGCCGCCGACGCCGATTCCCCCGGGCTGTACGGGCAGGCCCCGGTGGTCCCGGAGTTCGCCGCCCGCGCCCGCGCCGCGCTGGACGCCGACGGAGTCCCCGCCGGGCCGCTCACCGTGACGTCAGGGGCGCTCGACGCGATCGAGCGGGTCCTCGCGGCGCACCTGAGGCCGGGCGACGCGGTGGCGGTGGAGGACCCCGGCTGGGGCGCGGTCCTCGACCTCGTCCCGGCCCTCGGGCTGCGCGCCGTGCCGGTCGGGGTGGACGACTCCGGGCCGCTGGTCGCGGATGTCGAGCGGGTCCTGCGGGCCGGGGCGCGGGCGATCGTCGTCACCGACCGGGCGCAGAACCCGACCGGCGCGTCCCTGGACGCCGGGCGGGCCCGGGAGTTGCGCGCGGTCCTCGGGCGCCACCCGGACGTCCTGGTCGTCGAGGACGACCACGGCCACGCCATCGTCGACCTGCCGCTGCACCCCCTGGGCGGGGTCACGGACCACTGGGCGTTCGTCCGGTCGGCCGCCAAGGCGTACGGCCCGGACCTGCGGGTCGCCGTGCTCACCGGGGACGCCGTCACCCTCGACCGCGTCACCGGGCGGCAGCGGCTGGGCCCCGGCTGGGTCAGCCGGCTGCTGCAACGCGCCGTGCTCCGGCTGTGGACCTCCGAGGCCGTCGACGCCTCTGTCGTCGCCCGGTCCTACGGAGACCGGCGGGAGGCGCTCGTGCGCGCGCTGGCCGAGCGCGGCGTGAGCGCCGGCGGCCGCAGCGGGATGAACGTCTGGGTCCCGGTCGACGACGAGACCGGCGCGGTGACCCGGCTGCTCCACGCGGGCTGGGCCGTGGCCCCCGGCGCCCGCTTCCGGATCGCCACGCCCCCGGCCGTGCGGATCACCGTGTCCCCGCTGACCGCCGCGGACATCGGGCCGCTCGCGGACGCGGTGGCGGCCGCGGCGGGTCCGGCGCGGCCGGTCACCTACGGCTGACCGGCCCCGGCCGCGGGGGTGCCGCGCCCGCGCGGGCGCCTTCGGCCGCGCGGTCCGTCATGGCCGGACCTTCACGGCAGGGTTCCTCCCTCGCCGTCGGGCGAAGGGCCTGCCGGGCCGCGGGCGGCTCTGGGTGAGGGCCGCGCCGAGGAGGACGATCAGCGCCCCCACCGGCGCGTTCCAGCTCAGCCGCTCACCGAGCACGGCGACGCCCGCCGCCGTGGCGATCACCGGGATGAAGTAGGTGACCATCTGGGCCGTCGTCGGCCCGACCTCCTGCACCAGGCCGTACTGGAGGAGGAACGCGAGCCCCGTGCCCAGGGCGCCCAGCGCGAGCACGGAAAGCGTCGGGATCAGCGGGAATGCGGTCGGGGCGGACGTGAACAACGGTGTCACCACGGCCAGTTGCAGCGTGCCGAGGAAAAGCTGACTGCCGGTCAGGCTGAGGGTGGAGGAGCCGTTCCCCGCCAGCGTGCGGCGGACGTAGATCCAGCCCACCGGGTAGCTGAACGAGGCGAGCAGCGCCATGCCCGTCCCCGGCAGGTCCAGGCCCGAGAAACCCTGCCAGGCCCCCAGCACGGTCAGGACGCCGAGGAAGCCGAGGCCGAGCCCCGCGACGCGACGCCGGGTCGGACGGTCCTCGGACAGCGCGACCATCGACAGAACCATGCCCCACAGGGGTGAGGTCGCGTTGCAGATGCCGGCCAGGGAGGAGGGGATCGTCAGCTCGGCGTAGGAGAACAGCGAGAACGGCAGTGCGTTGAGGAAGAACGCCGCGACCGCGAGGTGCCCCCAGGTGCGGGCCGAACGCGGCAGCCGCTCGCGGCGCAGCACCATGGCCGCCGCCAGCACCGCCGTACCGGCGAGCAGCCGGCCGAAGGTCACCTGGAACGGGGCGTACCCCTCGGTCCCCACCTTGATCAGCAGGAAGCTGAACCCCCAGATCAGGGAGAGCGTCGCGAACCGGATCCGCCAGTCGATGGCGGGACGGCGCGCGGGTGGCGCGGACGGCGGCCGTGCGGACGCGGGCGGCGCCGAGAGGATCGCTGGGGACGGGGGCGACGGGGGCGGAGCCGTCGTGGCGACGGTGGCCTTCGGCTCGCAGGGGGCGCTCATGGGTCCACCCTGGCGAAGGCGACATCGTAGAACAAGTGAAAGTTGCTCCAGCTGTCCCCGTAGTATCTCTTACATGTTGAACCTGGAGCGGCTACGGACGCTGGACGCCCTCGCCCGGCATGGATCGGTGAGCCGGGCGGCGGAGGGGCTGCATGTGACCACCTCGGCGGTCTCGCAGCAACTGGCCAAACTGGAGCGCGAGGTGGGTCAGCAGCTACTGGCCAGGAACGGCCGGGGGGTCCGCCTCACCGACGCGGGCAGTCTGCTGGCCGATCACGCCGCGCGCATCCTGTCGCAGGTGGAGCTGGCCCAGTCCGATATCGAGGCCCAGCGGGGCGAGGTCGTCGGCGAGGTCAGGATCTCCGCCTTCCCCACCGCGGCCCGCGGGCTGTTCCCCGCGACGCTCACCACCCTGCGGGCGGACCACCCCGAACTGACCGTCCGTACGCGGGAGCTGGAGCCCGCGCAGAGCGTCCTCGCGGTGCTCCGGGGCGACGTCGACCTGGCCGTCGTCCTCGACTGGAGCAACAAGCGGCTGCCCGTACCGGGGGAGCTGACGCGGGCCGAACTCCTCGACGACGCGACGGACATCGCCGTGCCCGCCGGTCACCGGCTGGCCGACCGGGCGGAGGTGGATCTGGAGGACTTCGCGGACGACGCGTGGGTCTCCTGGCCCGAGGGTGAATTCTGCTACGAGTGGCTGATGTTCACCCTGCGCTCCCGGGGCGTCGAACCGCGCATCGCCCACCTGGCCGGTGAGCACCACACCCAACTCGCCCTGATCGCGGCAGGGGCCGGGGTCTGCGTGGCCCCCCGGCTGGGGCGTGGGCCGGTCCCCGACGGGGTGCGCCTGGTGCCGGTGCGGCAGACCATGCGGCGGCACGTCCACGCGGTGTGGCGCGCCGACGCCGACCGCCGCCCGTCGATCCGCGCCGCGGTGGCGGCGCTGCGGTCTGCGGCGGGCGCCCCCTGACGGGGCGTCGCCCGGCCACGGTTCGCCGCCCGGCCAGCCGGCCGGCCGGGCGGTCTGCCGGTGCGGCACCCCGGCCGGGTGTGTGGGGGGCGCGGCGGCCCGGCCCGGAGTCCCGGGCCGCGCGGCCGGGCGGGTCACCCGAGACCGGCGAGCTTGCGGAAGTCCCAGGAGGTCACCTTCGACGGGGTCAGCCGCAGCCAGGCGTGCCGTCCGTCGTGCGGCATCTCCGTCAGGCCGAAGTACTTCGCGGGGAACAGCCGCTCCGGGACGTCCAGTTCGGGGCAGGGCTCTCCCGTGCGCGGGGCCTCGCCCACGAACTGCGCCCGGCCGGTCAGCTCCACGCCGCGCAACTCCTCGTACCCCTCGCCGTCGTCGACGACCACGGCGAGCCGGGGGTCCTGGCGCAGCTGGGACCAGCGCAGGCTGCGGGTGATGGAGTACAGCCAGAGCGAGGCGCCGTCCCACACGAACCACAGCGCACCGACGTGCGGGGCGCCGTCGGGACCGAGCGTGGCGACCCGGCAGGTGCGCTGCTCGGCGAGGTACGCGTCCCGCTCCCCGGGCGTCATCATGATCCGGCGGCCTCGTCGCTGGGTGTCGCTCATGGTCACTCTTCCCTGGTCGTCAAGCTGCTGACTGGACGTCAGAAATGATGACCGCTCTTCCACCGCGAGGCAATGCCCGCTAATCTCACGCGCCCGCCCCGTCCGCAGAGGTCCCCGCCCCGCGAGGGAACGTCCGCCCCGGCGGGCGGCAGACACAGGAGGAGTGCCGTGGAGCCGAGGGAACCGTCCAGGCAGTCGCGGGAACGGCTCGCCGGCCTGCTCGACCCGGCCACCACCGTCCTGCTGACCGTCGAATGCCAGCGGGGCGTCGTGGGACCGGACAGCGCGCTGCCCGAACTCGCCGCGGCAGCCCGCTCCTCGGGGGCCCTCGCGAACATCGCCAGGCTCGTCGAGGCCGCCCACGGCAGCGGGGTCCAAGTGATGCACGCCGTCGCCGAGAGCCGTCCCGATGGACGAGGCGCCAACCGCAACGCCCGGCTCTTCCGCGCCGCCGCCCGACTGCCGGTCCAGCAGCACTCCGGCACCATGGCCGTCCGTGTCGCGCCTCCCGTCGAGGTGGCCGACGAGGACCTCGTCGTCCGCAGGCTGCACGGCCTCTCGCCGCTCGCCGGGACCGACGTCGACCCGCTGCTGCGCAACCTCGGCTGCCGCACCCTGATCATCACCGGGGTCTCGGCCAACGTGGCCGTCCCCAACGCCGTCTTCGACGCGGTCAACCTCGGCTACACGGCCGTCGTCCCGGCCGACGCCATCGCGGGGGTGCCCCTCGAGTACACCCCCGCCATGGTCCGCAACACCCTGGCCCTGGTCGCGACCATCACCAGCACCGACGTGATCCTGGCCGGCTGGCGGCGACCGCGCGGGCGGGGGGCCCGGTCCGCTACGCCAGCCTGATCGAGTCGCCGTCCACGGTGATCCGGCGCTCCGGCAGCGGCTGCGTGGCCGGACCGCCGGTCGGGCTGCCGGTGGCCGCGTCGAACGTGGAGTTGTGGCAGGGGCAGGTGATCGTACCGTCGGAGACGTCCTTGACCGCGCAGCCCTGGTGGGTGCACGTGGAGGAGAACGCCTTGAACTCGCCCGGCTGCGGCTGGGTCACCACGACCTTCTGCTCCGCGAAGACCACCCCGCCGCCCTCCGGAATCTCGGAGGCGGCGGCGAGCACTTCACCGCCCGCACCCTGGCCGTTCCTGCTGTCGCTCCCGGACTCCTCGACCCTGCCCGCGTCCCCGGGGGTGCCGGAGTCCTCCGAACTCTTCGATCCGCCGCACGCGGTGACGGCGGCGGCCACCCCGGCCACTCCCACCGCAGCGAAGACGGTGCGGCGTTCCAGGAGGGTCCGGCGCTCGGGGGCTGTGCTCATCGCGGCAGTCCTTTCGTCGGGGCTTCCGAGCCCGCCTGCCGCGGCCTCGGGGTGTCACCGGGAGTACGTGGGGCGGGGCGGCGGCGTTCGGCGCCGGGCGCCTCGGCTTGCCGGTGGCCCGGCGTCACCGCTCCGGCGGGAAGGGGATCGACGCCGGGAGGGAGTATCCGGCCTCGTCGTGACCGGGGCACAGACGGCTGTCGGCAAAGCGCCGTCGGCCCACCGGTCCGGTCGACGTCATCCGGGGCAGCCAGCACCGCCCGGGGTGCCGGAAACGCAGGTGGGACATGGCCTGACGCAGCACGCGTCGCTTCGGCAGCGGGGAGAGCATCAGCTGGGTGGTCATCTGACCGGCGGGGCAGACGCCGCACAGCCGGTAGGAGATCTCACCGACCACCCTGCGGTGCCGGACCAGGAGCAGGTGGTGCTCGGCGGATCCGTCCGACGCCGCGCAGTCCGTCCAGTGCGCCCCGCCCAGGGTGCGTGCTCCGCGCCGCCACCGGGCCCATTGCCGGCGGAGGGCGCCGAACCGCGGGGCCGGGGCGTCCGCTCTCCGGGGGCCGCGGTGCGCGGCGGCACCCGGAGAGCGGACGCCCACCGTGCGAGGTCGGTGGAGGGACGGGGCCAGGCCGAGATTACCCATGCCTCCTCTGGTGCCCCGCCACTCCTGCCTCATGTCACGGGGAGGTCATCGCCTGCGCGACGAACGGGTGCTCAGCGCGGAGCCGATCCCCGCCACGTGCAGCGCCAGCAGCATGAGGCCGATGAGCATGATGTTCGTCGAGGAGAAGACATCGTTGGTCGTGATGTCCGCCGCGTTGATCAGGAAGGCGATGAAGAACAGCACTGCCGCAGCGATACCGAGCATGGGGACGGTTCCTTTCGAACGTGTGAGTGAAGTGAATGGCGTGTGCCCGTCAATCGCCGAGTTAGACAGCACGGTTCCGCGCGTGCGGTGCGGGAGGTGTGCCGGGGGAGAGGGGGGCTGTTCTCCGGCGGAAACCGGGAGCGGTTCCCGCGGCGCCGCTCCGGTTCAGGTCTTCCGCGCGGGCGTCTCGCCGTCGACGTGGCGCAGTGAGTCGATCATGCTCCGCAGGATGCGGAACGCCTCCGCCTGATCGGTGCCGGACATTCCGGCCAGCATGCCGATCTCGATGGACCGGACCGCCGCTGTCGCCCTCTCCAGGCTCTCCCGGCCGCGCGGGGTGAGGTGGGCGGGGAGGGCCTTCCCGGTCGGGGCCACGGGTGGCCGGGTCACGTGACCTTCGCGCTCCAGGGCCTGGAGGAGCACGTTCATCGTCTGCCGGGTCACGAACGCGCCCCGGGCCAGTTCGGAGTTGGACAGGCCCGGCCGCTGCGCCAGCAGTTCGAGGCAGGAGTAGTGCGTCACGCTCATCCCGAGCGGCCGCAGCGCCTCCTCCATGGCCGTACGCAGGGCGCTCGACGCCTCCTTGAGCAGGTAGCCCAGTGAGGTGTCCAGGTCGATGCCGGTGCCGTCTTGCGTCATGTCAGAATTCTGACACACTAGTTCATGTCAGTTTCCTGACACGAACCAGAAGGAGCACCCCCATGCCCGTCACCGGCCCCGACTTCCTCTCGCTCCAGGTGCGCGACCTCGACGCGTCCCAGGCGTTCTACGAGCGTTACCTGGGCCTCGTCCGCGCTCCCGGCGGCCCCTCGCACGCCGTCGTCTTCGGGACGAAGCCCATCGCCTTCGCCCTGCGGGACATCGTCCCCGGAACCGATCTCGCGTCGGCCGCCCGGCCGGGTATCGGTACCGCGGTCTGGCTGCACGCCACCGATGTCCAGGCCATCCACGACGCGCTCGCGGCCGACGGCCACACCATCGCCTCCGCCCCGGTCGACGGCCCCTTCGGGCGGACGTTCACCTTCGCCGACCCGGACGGCTACCACGTGACGCTCCACGACCGCGCCTGAGCCGGTCCTCCGGCACCGGACGGGGGAGGGTCCGGCGCCGGGCGCGGGAGGGGCCGCGTGACGGCGGACCGGGCCCCGACCGCTCGCCCGGCGCGGTTCAGAACGCGTATCTGATCCGCAGCCACGGCGCGTGGGCCGCGATCAGTTCGCGCAGCCGCACGATGGCCCGGTGCTTGACCTCGCGGTCGTAGCGGACGTTGACCGCGCCGTTCTGCGAGCGCTTGGTCTCCTGCGCGGCGGGCTGCCACAGCAGCTCCTCGGCCCGGGGGTGCCAGCCGAGGTTCACCTCGTGCAGCTGCTCGTTGTGGGTCAGCAGGATGACCTCGGCGGCGGCCTGCTCCTTCACCCGGGCGGGCACCACGTCGTCGAGCTGGACGAGCAGCTCCGCCCAGTCCCGCTGCCAGCCGGACCGCAGCACCACCGGCGAGAGGTTGAAGTGCACCTCGTAGCCCGCGTCCAGGAAGTCGGCCGCGGCCGCGATGCGCCGGGCCACCGGGCTGGTGCGGATGTCCAGCAGGCGGGAGTCGTCGTGCGGCATCAGGGAGAACCGCACCCGGGTACGGCCCCGCGGGTCCAGGTCCAGCAGGTCGGGGTTGACGAACTTGGTGGCGAACGACGCCTTCGCGGTGGGCAGCGCGCGGAACGCCGCGATCAGGTCCGCGGTGTTGTCGCAGATCAGGGCGTCCACCGAGCAGTCGCCGTTCTCCCCGATGTCGTACACCCAGGCGTGCGGATCGCACTGGTTGGGCTCCGGTTTGGGCCCCTGGGCCCGTACGTGCCGCTGGAGGTGGGCGACGATCGCCTCGATGTTGGTGAACAGGGTGACCGGGTTGGCGTACCCCTTGCGGCGGGGCACGTAGCAGTACGCGCACGCCATGGCGCAGCCGTTGGACGCTCCGGGGGCGATCCAGTCGGCGGACCTCCCGTTCGGGCGGGTGGTCAGGCTCTGCCGGACGCCCAGGACCAGCGTCTCGCGCTTGATCCTGGTCCAGCGGGAGACGCTGCCCGCGTTCCCGTGGAGCGAGGGGATGCGCCAGTGCCCGGCCACCTCGGTGACGGGCACGCCCGGCAGCCGCGCCAGGATCTGCTGCCCGCGCGGGGAGGCGAGGGCGGCCGGTTCCCCGTACACCTCCCGGATGTCCAGCATGCGCCGGGCCTCCGCGCTGCCGCGGAAGGAGTTCTCGTCCTGCGGGGGCGGGGCGGGGGCGGTGTCGGCCCAGCCGAAGAGGGCCTGCTGGCCCGGTTCCTCGTCCGGCTCGGACCCGCCTGGATTCGGCTGCACGGCACTGCTCCTGATCCGGTGTCCTCGGGGCTGCTGGTCCTGGGTTCTCTCGTCGCACTGCCGCCTGCCGCGCGGCCACTCTCCGGGCGACGACGGCAGCCTGACCACGGGCCCTGGGCGGACCCGACCCTACGCCGGCTCCCGCGGCCGGGCCGTCACGACGCGGCCGTACGGCGCGGCCCGGCGACGGGCGAGCGTGTACCGCCGCGTCCCGCGCCACCGCCGGGCGCGGGTCCGCACCGCGCGATCGCCGGGCCGGTGAACCGCGCTTTGCATCCTGCGCAACCGGGGGTTGACCGATGCGGAATGTGTCTCTACGTTTCTCGCAACCCGCTGGTGTATCGATTAACCAGCGTCGTCGCCCCCTGGTTGGAGACATCTCGCTGTGCGCTCACCCCTGAGTCGGCGCGGCTTCCTCGGTGCAGGCTCCGGTCTCGCCGCCGCCACCGCGTTCCCCGCCCTGTCCGGTTGCTCCGCTCTCGCCTCGGCCGATTCCGACCCCGGAACCCTGGTCGTCCACACCCAGCTCGGCACCACCGCCCCCGGGTCGCCCACCTACCGCGCGCTGGTCAAGGAGTTCCACGCGGAACACCCCGGCCTGCGCATCAAGAACCTGGTCAACGGCGACGACCTGCCCCAGGTGTACGAGACCTCCCGGCTGGCACGCAAGGAGCCGGACGTCGTCATGGTCAACCTGTACGACAAGACGCTGGCCTGGACCGATGTGGGGGCGACCGTCGACGTCCGGGAGTACCTGGACGACTGGGGGCTGCGGGGGCGGGTGCTACCCGCCGCGCTCAAGGAGTGGACCGACGACGAGGGGCGGCTGCGCGCCTTCCCCTACTTCGCCGCCAACTGGCCCGTCGCCTTCAACACCACCCTGCTGGAGAGGGCCGGGATCGGTTCCGTCCCCACCACCGGGGACCAGCTCATCGGCGCGGCCCGCAAGCTGCGCGCGAAGGGCGTCGCCCCCGTCACCGTCGGGGGCAACGACTGGACCGGGCAGAAGCTGCTCGCCCAGATCATCCAGACCTTCCTCACCCCCGAGGAGGCGCGGGAGGTCTACACGAGCGGCGACTTCGGCGGCCGGGGCGTGCGCCAGGGCATCGACTACTTCGTCGAACTGCGGGACGCGGGCGTCTTCGCCGACAAGGCGCAGGGGCTCACCTCGGACAGCATGACCACCCAGTACAACACCGAGGCCGCCGCGATCCAGTCGGCGATGTCCTCCGCGCTGGCCAAGGTCCCGGCGAGGACCGCCGCGCACAGCGAGGTCGGCGGCTGGCCGATCACCCCGGGGGCGGCCCACACCAGGCCCACCATCATGCGCTCGTACACCCTCATCGGCTTCTGGATCAGCCCCAACGGGGTCAGGAAGATCCCGGCCGTCGAGAAGTTCCTGCGGTTCATGTACCGGCCCGAGACCGTCTCGCGCTTCATCACCGAGAGCGGGCGGGACATGGCCCTGGTGACGGACACCGTCAGCAAGGACTTCCCGCTGGTCGCGGCCGCCCAGCGGCTCGGCGACCGGGTGGACCAGGTGCTCCTGCCCGACCTGTACGTCCCGCCGACGGCGACCCAGCCGCTGATCACGGCGACCAGCACGGCCTTCACCCGCGGCACGGACGCGGCCACCGTGCGCTCCGTCCTCGAATCCGCCTACCGCACGGGCTGAACCCCCGCGCCCGAGTCCCCAGGGGGATTCCCATGACGTTGCTGTCGTCCGCCCCCGGCGGCGCTAAGGCCGCCCTGAGCGCTCCGCGGACTCCCGCACCCGCCGGACGTCGCCGGCAGGGCGGAGTGATCCTCGCCGTCCCGGCTCTCGTCTGGTACCTGCTCTTCATGGTCGGCCCGCTGGTCGCCATCTTCGTCATCGCCGCCCTGCACTGGCCCGGCATGCTCCAGCCGGTGTCCTTCGCCGGGCTCGGCAACGTCCGCACCGTGCTGGCCGACCCGGTGTTCGCCGACGCGGTGGCCAACACCGCCGTTCAGCTCGTCGTCGCCCTGCCGCTGATGATCGTCGGCGCGTACATGCTGGGCTACTACGTGGCGCAACGGCCGCCGGGCCACCGGTTCCTGCGCTATCTCCTCTTCATCCCGGGCCTGATCTCCACCCCGGCCAAGGCGATGGTCTTCTACGCGGTCCTCTCGCCGGACGGGCTCTTCAACGGGTTCCTGGACACGGTCGGCCTCTCCTCGCTGACCGACGCCTGGCTCGCCTCGCCCTCGACCGCGCTGGCCTGTCTCATCGTCCTGGACGTGTGGAGCGGCATCGGCTTCACCGCCGTCCTCTTCGCCGCCCGGCTGGGCAGTGTGCCGGACGAGATCGGGGAGGCCGCCCAGCTCGACGGGGCCGGACACTGGCGGGCGATGTGGCGCATCCACTTCCCCGTGATCCGGGACTTCGTGGGCGTCGTGACGATGCTCCAGTTCCTGTGGACGCTGTTCGGGTCGGCGCAGAACGTGCTGCTGCTCACCCAGGGCGGGCCGGGCTCGTCCTCGACGACGCTCTCCTTCCTCGTCTACCAGAAGGCGTTCATCGCGGCCGACCTCGGCTACAGCCAGACCGTGGGCGTGTTCCTGTTCCTGGTCGGCCTGGCCGGGCTGCTGACCATCCGTCGCGTCTTCCGCCAGAACTACTGATCGGAGCGGTCCCATGAAGTTCGGAAGGTCCTGGCTGCCCGCCCACCTCCTCGCCTGGCTGTACGCGGCCCTGCTCCTGGTCCCCCTCTACTACCTGCTGGTGTCGGCGTTCAAGACGAACGACCAGATCTTCGGCTCCCCCTTCGCCCTGCCCACCTCGCTCTCCCCGGACAATGTCACCGAGGCCTTCACCTCGGCCGGCCTCGGGTCGGCCGTCCTCAACTCCGGCCTGGTCACGGCCCTGGCGCTGGCGCTCACGCTGGCCCTGGCGATCCCGGCGGCGTTCGCCATCGCCCGTACGGAGGGAAGGCTCGGGGCGTTCGTGGAGCGGGTGTTCTCCCTCGGCTTCCTGGTGCCGACGTTCGCCGCGCTCTTCCCCACCTTCCTGCTCGCCGCCGCGACCGGCCTGTTCCACACCCGGGCCTTCATGGTGCTGTTCCTGCCCGCGACGGCGATGCCGCTGTCGGTGGTGATCCTGGTGCAGTTCATGCGGACGATCCCGCGCGAGATGGAGGAGGCCGCCCGCATCGACGGGGCGTCCACCTTCGCCGTACTGCGCCACGTGTACACCCCGATGTGCATGCCGGGCATCGCGACGATCCTGCTGCTGAACTTCCTGACCTTCTGGAACGAGTACCTCTACTCGCTCGTCATCATCGGCCCCGACCCCGAACTGCGGACCGTGCAGGTGGCGTTGCCGACCCTCAAGTCCCTCACCGGCACCGACTACGGCATCCTGACCGCGGGCACGGTGCTCACCCTCGTCCCGGTCTGGGCGGTGTACACCGTGCTGCAGAAACGCATGCAGCAGGCACTCGTCAGCGGGGCGGTGAAGATGTGAGGGAACGTTTTGAGGGGCGGCCGGGGACACGCGTCCGCCGCCCGGCGGGAACAGACGCGGGCACCGCGGCCCGGCCGACCATCAAGGCGGTGGCGGCCGCGGCGGGCGTCTCCACCGCCACGGTCTCCCAGGCGGTCAACGGGACCGGCCGGATCTCGGAGGCGACCCGCCGCCGGGTCCTGGCGGCGGCGGCCGACCTCGGCTGGTCGCCCAGCGCGTCGGCGACCGCGCTGCGCCGGGCCAGGACCCGGACGATCGCGCTCGTGGTGCGCCGCCCCACCGACGTCCTGGGCGCCGACCCCCACTTCAGCGAGCTGATCACCGGCCTGGAGGGCGAACTGGCCCCCCGCGGCTACGGTCTGCTGCTGCACCTGGTCCCGGACATGGCCGAGGAGGGCGCGCTGTACGAACGCCTCGTCGCCGAGGGCAGGATCGACGGGGCGGTGCTGACCGACGCCCGCGCCGACGACCCGCGCCCCGGCCTCCTCCAGGGCCTCGGGCTGCCCGCCGTCCTGCTCGGCGCCCCCGACCCCGCCGCACCGGTGCCCGGGGTGGGCCTCGGGCAGCAGGGCGCGGGCGTCCGGGAGGCCGTCGCCCACCTGCTGGAGCGGGGCCACCGGCGTATCGCCTACATCGCGGGTCCCGCCGACCTGGTGCACTCCGGAGTGCGGCGGGCGGCGTTCGAGGAGGCGCTGGCCGAGGCGGGGTTGCGACCCGCGGCCGTCCGGCACACCGACTTCACCGAGCGGGCCGCCGTCACCGTCACCGCCGAACTCCTCGCGCTCCCGGACCGGCCGACCGCCCTGGTCTTCCCCAACGACTCCATGGCCGTCTGCGGGATGGGCGCGGCCCAGCGCGCCGGACTGCGGGTGCCCGACGACGTCTCCGTCGTCGGCTACGACAACCTGCCGCTCGGCCGCTGGCTCCACCCCCGCCTCACCACGGTGGACCAGCAGGTCCAGCGGGTCGGCGCGGCCGCCGCCCGCACCCTGCTCGCCCGGTGCGGCGAGAGGGTCCCCGCCCCCCTCCTGGACGGGCGGCCCCGCCTGGTCGCCCGGGAGTCGACCGGCCCGGCCCCCGCAGGGCCGCGCTCATGACCGCCGCCCCGCGCACCGCACGCGGGCCGCCCGGCCCGCCCCGTACCACCGTCGGCCGCACCCTTGCCGCGACCGGCACCCCGACCCCGTACCGCCGAGAGCATCCGAGAAGGATCATGCGACGCCACAGCGCCCAGCTCACCCATGACCACGCCGTGCTGCCCTGGCTCGGCGCCAACTTCTGGTCCCGCACCGGCGGGCCCCTTATGTGGCGGAACTACGACCCGGGCACGGTGCGCGAGGAGCTGGCCGTGCTGCGGGAGCACGGCCTGACCATGACCCGCTCCTTCTTCTACTGGCCGGACTTCCACCCCGAGCCCGGCCGGATCGACGAGGAACTCTGCGACCGCTTCCGGGACTTCCTCGACGCCCACACCGAGGCGGGCCTGGGGACCGTCCCGACGTTCATCGTCGGCCACATGTCGGGGGAGAACTGGGACCCGGTCTGGCGCGGCGGTCGGGACCTCTACGAGGACGTGTGGCTGGTCGGGCGGCAGGCCTGGTTCGTCTCGCAGATGACCCGGCGGTTCAAGGACCACCCCGCCGTCACCGGCTGGCTGATCACCAACGAGATGCCCGGCTACGGGCGGATCTACCAGGAGAACCCGCCCGCCGGGGACGTCGTGACGGCCTGGGCGCAGTTCATGTGCGACGCCGTCCGCGCCGCGGGCGGCACCCAGCCGGTGTCGCTGGGCGACGGGGCGTGGGGCATCGAGGTCACCGGCCGCGACAACGGGTTCTCGCTGCGCGACACCGCCGAGTACGTCGACTTCGTCGGCCCGCACGTCTACCGCTCGGACACCGACCGCCCCCGGCAGCACTACCGGGCCGCCTTCGAGTGCGAACTCGCCGCCGTCACCGGGCAGCCGGTGGTGCTGGAGGAGTTCGGCCTCTCCACCGACACCGTCTCCGGGGCCAACGCGGGCGTCTTCTACCGGCAGACCCTGCACAACTCGCTGCTCGGCGGCGCGACCGGCTGGATCGCCTGGAACAACACGGACTACGACGGCCTGTGGGACCAGTCCCCCTACGACCACCACCCCTTCGAGATGCACTTCGGCATCACCGACAGCTCCGGCCGCCCCAAGGAGCCGCTGCGTGAACTGGGCGCATTCGCGCGGGTGTTGAAGCAGGTCGACTTCCCCCGCTGCCGACGCGCCGACGCGGACGCCGCGCTCGTGGTGCCCGCCTTCCTGGAGCGCGGCTACCCCTACAGCCGCCCCGCGGACCGGCCGCTGATCTTCACCTCCCTGCACCAGGGGTACGTCGCGGCGCGCGCCGCCGACCTGCCGGTCGCGTTGGCCCGGGAGGCCGACGGACTGCCCGAGGACGCGGCGCTCTACCTCCTGCCGTCGACCCGGCAGTTCACCACCCGCACCCGCCGGACGCTGGAGCGCCGGGCCCGGGAGGGCGCCACGGTCTATCTGTCGTTCTGCTCGGGCGAACACCCGGGCACCCGCGGACCGTGGTTCGACGACCTCGACGGACTGTTCGGCGTGGAGCTCCAGCTGTCGTACGGCGTAGCGGAGCCGATCGAGGACGACGTCCTGACGATGACGTTCACCGAGGACTTCGGGACCATCGCCCAGGGGGAGACCCTGACCTTCCCGGTCGCCGGGAACGAGGACAGCCGCGCCTACCTCCCGGTCGTCCCCCGGGGCGCCCGCGTCGTCGCCACCGACGCGCACGGCCGCCCCGCGCTGCTGTGCCACGACCTCGGGGAGGGCCGCGCGGTCCTGGCCACCTACCCGCTGGAACACATGGCGGCCCGCACCGCCCGCGTCAACCCGGAGCGGACGCACCGCCTGTACGCCGCGCTCGCCCAGGTCGCCGGAGCGGCCCGGCCGGTCACGGTGGACAGTCCGTACGTCGCCGCCGACACCCTCGTGCACGAGGACGGCAGGCGCTTCGTCTGGCTGGTCAGCCAGTCCGAGACCGAGCTGACCGTGCGCCCGGCGGCCGACGGCGTACTGCACGGCCTGGACGACGGGGAACCGCTGCACGAGGTGACGCTGCCGCCGTACGGGGTGCGCGTCCTGGAACAGCGCTGAACCCCTCCACCCCGAGCGACCCGCGACCGCCTCCACCGTCAGCCCAGGAGCCCCCGTCATGGCCGAACCCCGCTACCGCGACCCCGCCGCCCCCGTCGCCACCCGGGTGCGCGACCTGCTCGGGCGGATGACCCTCACCGAGAAGGTGGGGCAGGTCAACCAGCGGATGTACGGCTGGCACGCCTACGAGGCGACGCCCGCCGGACACCGGCTGACCGACGCCTTCCGCGCCGAGGTCGCCGCCTTCGACGGGATGGGCGCGCTGTACGGCCTGCAACGCGCCGACCCCTGGTCGGGGGTGACGGCCGGGACCGGCATCGGCGCGGGGGACGGTGCGCGGGTCTCCGACGCCGTGCAGCGCCACGTCGTGGAGAACACCCGCCTGGGCATCCCGGTCCTGATGGTGGAGGAGATGCCGCACGGCCACCAGGCGCTGGACGGCACCCTGCTGCCGGTGAACCTGGCGGTCGGGGCCACCTGGAACCCGGAGCTGTACGAGGCTGCGGTAGCCTCGGCCGCCGCACAACTGCGCGCCCGGGGCGGACATGTGGCCCTGGTCTCCGCGCTGGACCTGGTGCGCGACCCGCGCTGGGGCAGGTCGGAGGAGTGCTTCGGCGAAGACCCCTACCTGGCGGCCCGCTTCACCGAGGCGCTGGTGCGCGGGGCCCAGGGGCCGCCCGGGGAGCGGATCGCGCCCGACCGGGCGGCCGTCGTGCTCAAGCACTTGGCGGGCCAGGGGGCGACCGTCGGCGGGCGCAACAGCGCGGCCACCGAGCTGGGCGCCCGGGAACTCCACGAGATCCACCTGGAGGCGGCGCTCGCCGGGGTCCGGGCCGGGGCGGCCGGAGTGATGGCCGCGTACAACGAGTTCGACGGGCTGCCCTGCGCCGCCAACCGGGAGCTGCTGACCGGCATCCTGCGGGAGAAGTGGGGGTTCGACGGGGTGGTCATGGCCGACGGGCTGGCCCTGGACCGGCTGGTGCGGCTCGCCGGGGACCCGGCGGCCGCCGGGGCGATGGCGCTCGCCGCCGGTACCGACCTGAGCCTGTGGGACGACTGCTTCCCCCGCCTGGCGGAGGCGGTCGACCGGGGGCTCGTCGATCGGACGGCCCTCGACGCGGCGGTGGGCCGGGTCCTGGCGCTGAAGTTCCGGCTGGGCCTCTTCGAGCAGCCGTACACCGGGCAGCGCCCGCCGGTCGCCGGACCGCGTGAGCTGAGCGAGCGCCTCGCCCGGGAGTCGGTCACCCTCCTCGCGCACGACGGGGTGACGCTGCCCTTCACCGCCCGGACCCGGATCGCGGTCCTCGGCCCGAACGCCGACTCCGTACCGCAGCAGCTCGGCGACTACACCGCCCCCCAGCGCCCCGGCACCGGCGTCAGCCTCCTCGACGGGCTGCGGGCGGCCGCACCGGCGGACACCGAGATCGTCCACGCCCGGGGCTGCGACCTCGTCGGGGCGGACCGGTCCGGGATCCCGGAGGCGGTGGCGGCGGCGTCCGGGGCGGACGCCGCCGTGCTGGCGCTCGGCGGGTCCAGTGCCCGCGCCGCCGAGACGCACTTCGACGCCAACGGCGCGGCCCGGGTCACCGGCGACCCCGGCGCAATGACCTGCGGCGAAGGGGTGGACCTGGCCGAACTCGCCCTCCCCGCCGGGCAGTCGGCGCTCCTCGACGCGGTCGCGGCGACGGGCGTGCCGGTGGTGGTCGTGCTGGTCCAGGGGCGGCCGCACGCGCTGTCGGACCTGACCGGACGGGCGGCTGCGGTGCTCAGCGCCTGGTACCCGGGCCCCTGGGGCGGGCGCGCGGTGGCCGACGTGCTGCTCGGCGCGGCGGAGCCCCTCGGTCGGCTCCCGGTCTCCGTACCCCGCTCGGCCGCCCACCTGCCGGTCTACTACAACGTTAAGGACCACGGCTACCGGGGCTACGTCGACCAGCCCGCCACCGCCCGGTACACCTTCGGACACGGCCTCTCCTACACCACGGTGGAGTACGGCGCCCCGCGCCTCACCCGGCCGGAGGCCGCCGTGACCGCGTTCGGCGCGGGCCGCGACGGGGCGCCGGTGAGCTGCGTGGTGGAGGTGCGCAACACGGGGGAGAGGCCGGTGCGGGAGACGGTCCAGCTCTACGTACGCCGTGTGCTCGGCGGAACGTCCTGGCCCCGGGTGCGGGAACTGCGCGGCTTCCGGCGCGTCGACCTCGCGCCCGGGGAGGCCGCCGAGGTCACCTTCCCGGTCGACGCCCAGGTACTGGCCTCGGTCTCCCGGTCGGGGGACCGGGTGGTGGAGGCCGGTGAGTTCGCCATCGGGACCGGCCCCTCCTCGGCCGGCACGCGGGAGGCCCGGCTCACCGTGCACCCGGCCGCCCCGCCGCGCGGACGGCGTTAGGCGCGGCGATCGTGGGGTACCCCTGTGCGGACAAAACCGGTCAGGACGTACGCGGAACGAGGAACACATGCAGGTGGGATACAAGCTGGCCGCAGAGGCCTTCGGCCCGGCGGAGCTGGTCAGGCAGGCCGTACGCGCCGAGGAGGCGGGCTTCGACTTCGTCGAGATCAGCGACCACTTCCACCCCTGGCTCGACAACCAGGGCCATTCGCCGTTCGCCTGGACGGTGCTGGGAAGCATCGCCGCGAAGACCACCCGGATCGGCCTGGCGACCGGGGTGACCTGCCCGACCGTGCGCTACCACCCCGCCGTCATCGCCCAGGCCGCCGCCACCCTCGCCCTGCTCTCGGAGGGCCGCTTCGTCCTGGGAGTCGGCTCCGGCGAGCGGCTGAACGAGCACGTCGTCGGCCCCGGCTACCCCGACGCGGTCAGCACCCGCCACGAGATGCTCATCGAGGCCCTGGAGATCATCCGGCTGCTGTGGAGCGGCGGCTACCGGTCCTACGAGGGCAAGCACCTGCGTCTCCAGGACGCCCGGGTCTTCGACCTCCCCGACGAACTGCCCCTGATCGCCGTGGCCGCCAGCGGCAAGGAGTCGGTCCGGCTCGCCGCCGGACTGGGGGACGCCCTGTTCGCCACCGAGGACAAGCCCGGCATCGTCCGGGGTTACCGCGAGGCCGGCGGCACCGGGCCCTGCTACGCGGAGGTCCCGGTGGCCTGGGCGCCCGACGCTCACGCCGCCGCCCGCGCCGCCCACGAGACGTCACGGTGGGCGGTGACGGGCTGGAAGGTGATGAGTGAGCTGCCCAACCCGGTCAACTTCGAGGCCGCGACGACCACCGTGCGCGAGGAGGACATGCTGGAGAAGTTCGCCTGCGGAGCGGACCCCGACCGGTACGTGGAGGTGGCCCAGCCGTTCGTCGACGCGGGCTACGACCGGCTGGTCATGCAGAACGCGGGCCCCGACCCCGACGGCTTCATCGACTTCTACCGGAGCGAACTCGACAGCCGCATCCGGCAGTTGACCCCGAACACCCCGTGAGCCCGCGAACCACGGGAGGCGGCCGCCGGGCGGGCCGCGACGACCCGCCGACGGAGCGCTCAGGCCCGGACCGCACCGACGACGGCCGGTACGTCCTGATCGACGGGCGCCGCTGGCGGGCCACCGACCCGGACATCCCCGAGGCCGAGGCGGCCGCCCTGCGCTCCCACCTCATGGCGGCACGCCGGGCCGTGAAGGAGGCCGGCCGGGCCGACGACGACACCGCGCTGCGCCGGGCGCGGGAGAGGGTGCAGCGGTCCAAGGTCGCGCTGGGGGAGCGCGGTGACCCCTGGTGGGAGCAGTCCGCCGCCGAACGCGAGCGGCGCTGGAGCGAGGGCCTGCGCTGGCTGGAGGAGCACACCGGCCGCGGGTAGCGGACCGGAGCAGACGGACGCCGGACGGCGAGCGGAGCGTCCTGAGCGGCATCACCCGATCGAGTGAGCACGGATCGCGCGGTCGAGGGCACGAGAGGAACAACTGAAGGCGCGGCGGCAGTGACAGCCCGTCCGCTGCCGTCAGCCGGCGGGCGGCGAGGCCACGGGTAAGGGGAGTCCCGGAGCCGAGCGGCCCGCACCACCGCGAGCGCGCACCCGGGTTGAGTGATTCCGGCTCCCCCGCCGGCCCGGGGCGCGCTCGTCGGCGTGGAGCGCCGGGAGCCCTTACCCGCGCAGCACGGACAGGACCGCCTGCTCGGCGGCGCCCTGGGTCGCCGGAACACCCCAGGTCCCCTCGTCGCCGAGGTGCGGCAGCGCGGCGGCGATCGTGACGCCCTTCTCGTACAGCTCGACGATGCGCGGGTTGATGTAGGACGCGCGGCACACCGCCGGAGTGTTGCCCAGGTAGTGGGAGACCTCCCGGGCGGCGCGGGCGATGGCCTGGCGGCGCGCCGTCTCGCTGTGCGAGCTGCCCTGCGAGACGGCCAGCGCGATCGCCGCCATCACCGTGGCGTGCCAGGTCCGGAAGTCCTTCGCCGTGATCTCCAGACCGGCGACCTCCCGGAGATAGGCGTTGACGTCCTCACCGTTCACGTTGTGCCACGTGGGCCGCTCCCAGAAGGCGAGCAGCCGGTCGCCGCCGCCCCTCCTGCGGTTCATGGCGGTCAGACTGCGGCAGGCCAGCGGGTCCACGATGGCCTGCACCTGGTCCTTGCCGTGCTTACCGGTGTACGTGAGCGTCACCTTGCCCGCCTGGCACCGGGTGTGCGCGCGGGTGAGGGTGGTGAGTCCGTAGCTGTTGTTCAGCTCGGTGTAACGCTCGCTGCCGATACGGAAGAAGCCCAGGTCCAGCATGCGTACGGCGGTGGCCAGCACCCGCTGCCGGGTCAGCCCGCGATCGGCGAGATGGCCCTCGACGGTCTCCCGCAACGTCGGCAGCACCTCGGCGACGTCCAGGACGTGCTCGTGCTTGGCCATCTCCTGCTCGGCCCGGAACTGCGGGTGGTAGAGATACTGCCGCCGTCCCGCGGCGTCCGTGCCGACGGCCTGGAGATGCCCGTTGGCCTTCGTGCAGATCCACACCTCCCGCCAGGCGGGCGGAATGACCAGGGCGAGAATGCGCCGCCGTTGATCCTTGTCACGCAGTGACAGACCGGTCGGAGTCAGATACCGGAACCCCTTGCCGTGGTGCCGCCGCAGATATCCCGGGTCGGTGGGGCGGCTGTGGTACAAACGCAACGGTTTCTCCTTGTGGCACGCCCGCGGACGACGTGGTCCGACGGCGTCGTGCCGCCGCCGGAGCGGCAGGGGCCGTTTCCGCCGCGCTTATCCGGATACCCCCGAGAATGCCCTTTAACGTGACCGCGTGCGCGACCGGAGCCCCCGCTCCGCCGAGCGGCCCGGCCCGCGCGGGCGCTCGGCGGAGGAGGGGCCCGCGAGAAGGGTCACCCGATAGGGCTCCTCCGCCGCCGAAGGGGCTGCTTGGGTGGCCACGGGGCATACGGGGGACATGCGCGTCCACTGAGGTTCCCGGCAGTGACGCGAGGTGATGAGGAGGGGCGATGTCCTACGTTCGGTCGACACTGACGCAGATCCTGAACGCCGCGGAGGCCGAGGCCCCCGCGCGCTCGCTGGACGTCGTGGCTGCCTACCTGAGGGAGAGCATCGGCGCCCACCGGGTCTCCTTCCTCTTCCTGGACGTGGTGGGACAGGCCGTGGTCCGGGTCGGCGAGGACGCCAAGCCCGGCCCCGGGCGGGACGAGGACGTGATCGACCTCCAGGACACGGTCTACGAGGAGGTGCTGCGCACGCAGAAGCTGCTCCACCACGTGGGCACGGAACAGGGCGAGGAGAGGGTGGTCGCGCCGGTCTCCAACCGCGGCGACCCGATCGGCGTGCTGGAGCTCTTCCTGCGGGACGCCGACGAGGAGACGCTCGACCGGGTGGCGGACGCCGCGCACGCGCTGGCGTACGTCGTGGTCACCGACCGCCGGTTCACCGACCTGTACCACGGGCGCCGCCGGACGACCCCGTTCAGCCTGGCCGCCGAGATCCAGCACCAGCTGCTGCCCTCGGCCCCCTCGTGCGAGGCCCCCGAGTTCGCGCTGGCCGGTGCCCTGCTGCCGGCCGACGACATCGGCGGCGACACCTTCGACTACAGCCTGGACCGCGACACCCTGCACCTGTCCGTCACCGACGCGATGGGGCACGACACCCACTCCGCGCTTCTGGCGACGCTGCTGGTCAACGCCGCCCGAGCCGCCCGCAGAGAAGGACTCGGCCTCGCCGAGCAGGGCGAGCGCGTCCACGAGGCGCTGCGCGAACACCTGCCGGGCCTGCACGCCACCGGTCAGTTGCTGTGCGTGGGCCTGGACGGCAGCGGGGCCCAGATCCTCAACGCCGGACATCCGTGGCCGCTGAGGATGCGCGGGGGGCAGGTGTCGGAGGTCAGGCTCTGCGTCGACCTCCCCTTCGGGGTCCTCGCCCACCCGAGGAGCTTCACCGTGCAGGAGCTGGACCTGCGCCCCGGCGACCGGCTGCTGTTGCACACCGACGGAGCCCAGGACCGCGCCGCCCAGTCCGTCGACCTGCGCGAGGCGCTGCGGGACACGGCGGGGGAGCACCCCCGTGAGGTCGTGAGGCATGTGGCCTCCCTCATCCTGCGCGCCTCGGGCGGGCGGCTCCAGGACGACGCGACGGTGCTGTGCCTCGACTGGCACGGCCCGGCCGCGCCCCGGCACATGCCGTAGCCCCCTCACGCCCCCTCAGGGATGTCGTCGACGCGCACGGCGAGCAACGCCAGGTCGTCCGCCCGCTCCCGTCCGCCCAGGCTGTCGGCGAGGACGTCGAGCAGCCGCGGCAGCGGAGTGTGCTCGGCGACCGCCCGGGTCAGATGCCCGGCTGCCTCCTTGACGAGGACGTCGGAGTCGCGGCCGCGGTGCTCGACCAGGCCGTCGGTGTAGAGCAGCAGCACCGCACCGGGCTCCAGCACCCGCTCGTGGACGGGGCGTTCCCTGTTCGGCACCAACCCCGGATACAGCAGCCACGAGTGCTGGCTGAGTTGCTCCGTGCCGTGGTGCGGGTGGGCCAGCAGGGGCAGCGGGTGGCCCGCGTTGGTCCAGCGCAGCAGCCACCGGCCCCCGGGGCGGGGGATGAGATGGGCGTGGACGAGGGTGCCGCTGATCCCGGTGCCCAGAAGGTCGTTGGCGCGTTCGATGGAGGCGAGCGCCGAGGCCGGGCTGTCCGCCCGTTCCACATCGGCCTGACGCAGCATGCTGCGGGCCTGCCCCATCAGTGTGGCGGCCCGCGTGTTGTGCCCGGTCACATCACCGATGGTGATGGCCAGCGGTCCTCGTACCTCGTCCGCCGTCGCCCCGGGGAGCGGATAGGCGTCGTACCAGTCGCCCCCGACCATCTCCTGGTCGTCGGCCGGCCGGTACAGGGCGGCCAGTTCGAGTCCCGGAACTCTCGGCAGGTCGGTGAGCATGGCCTGTTGCAACTGCCGGGCGACGCTGATCCGTTCGTCCAGATGCAGGGCGCGTTCCACCGCCAGCGCGGTGTACCCGGCGATGGCCGTCAGCACGGCCCGCTCGTGCACCCCGATCGCATGAGGCTCGTCCCAGGCGGCTACCAGCGCTCCCGAGGTGGGCCGCCGGCTGGACGGCAGCGGTACGCACACCGCCGAGCACAGACCCATCGCGTCGAACACCGCCACCGTGCGCGGGTCGTACTCCTGGATCAGGGTCCGGCGGTCGGGAACGCTCACGATGAGGTTCTCGCGGGCGGCCTGCGCCGAGGGCCAGTCGTCCGACACGCTGTAGAGCGGCATCTCCCGCTCCAGCGGCGTCGGCGTGCTCGCGGCGTCCACCGCCCGGCGCAGCACCCCGTCCCTCTCCCGCAGCACCAGGCCCACGTAAGCGGGCTTCAGATCGCCGCTGACCAGCTCGCTCACCGTGCGCCGCACATCGTCCAGGCCGGAGGTGTCCGCGAGTTGCTCCGCCGCGCGGAGCAGCAGTTCCGACCGCACCAGTCGGCTCTCCAGCTCCCGCGCCCCGACGTGAGCCCGTCCGGTCTCCTCCTCCGCCTCGTGCCGCGCCCGCTCGGCCCCGAGCCGGGCGTCGTGAGCGCGCGCCTCGCTGGCCCGCAGCCGCAGCTCCGCCGCGCACGCACCCGCCAGGTCCTCGAGGTCCCGTGCGTCCTGCGCGCTCCACGTGCGCGGAGCGGCGTCGACGGCGGCGAGGACTCCCAGCAGCTCCCCACGCTCACCCTGAAGAGGGACCCCGAGGAACGCCGGGTGGTTGACCTCGGGGTCGGCGGCCACGGCCGCGGGGCCGGTGTCCTCCGCGATCAGGCATTCCTCCCGGGCCACCCGCCGCAACTGCCGCACCAGCCTCGGAGGGGGTTCCGGCGCCCCGGGCGGCTGGCTCTCGGCGACCTCAAGACGCTGCTCACGGCCAGGCAATGACGTGGTCAGCGCGACCACCGCGTTGGACGCCCCCAGCACACTGACTGTCAGACGGGCAAAGCGCTCCACAGGTCCTCTCATCGCCGGATCGTCCCTGCGCCGCCCGCTCGTGACGGCGTCGGGGCAGTTGGCAGACTCTACCGAACAGGCTAGAGGTGCCTGCCCCCCCGGAGTTCCGCGGAGGCCGCCCAAAGCGCCGTCGCACCCGGTCCGGCCCGAGCGGATCCGGCCGCGTCCCGGACGCCGGACGGTGGCGTCGGCGTCAGCCGTGCTCGCTGCGGGGCGCCCCCGCGGTGAGGTGATCGTAGGTGCCGGTGAGCTCCAGGAGCCGCCGCAGCCGAGGGCCGATCCGGACGAGCCGGACGGCGATGCCCCGGGCGGCGCCGTCCTGACGGATCTGCAGGAGGCTGGAGAGGCCGACGGAGTCGATGAACGCCAGCCGGTGGCAGTCGACGGCCAGGCCGTGTGCTCCGTCGGCGGCGGCCAGCGCGTGGGCGGCGCGCGTCAGAAGGTCTCCGCTGGTCGCGTAGTCCAGGTCCCCGATCAGGGCCAGGGTGCTCCCGGACGTCCCGCCGTGGTTCTCAGCGGCGGGACGGCGGGGATCAGAGGGGGTCGTCACTACGTGTCCAGCGGGTCGGGGTCAGATGGCGGAGGGCAGATTCCTTTTTCCGGCATCGAGCATAACGAGCGCGCGGGGAAAATCGCGGAGGTCCTCGGCCAGCAGGTCCAGCGCCGGTGCCAGGGAGCGGGCCGGGACGTGACGCGCTTCGAGGATCTCGGCCGTCCACAGCAGGAAGCCGCTGAAGATGTCCGGCTCGTCCATGTAGAGGGCGGCGGCGAGGAAGTCGATGATCTGCGCCAGGTCCTCCTCCGTACGGTCCCGCTGGTGGACGCTGTACTCCCGCATCGCGGGGAAACGCTCCTCCAGGCCGTCGAGGACGTACGCCAGCAGCCGCGAGGCGGAGAAGGAGACGTAGGTGTACTCCTGATCCTCCAGATGCGGCAGATCGTGCACCGTCAGCCGCGGTGCGGCCGGGCGCGCCGGGATGCCCGCGGCGAGCTGGTCCGCGGCCGCCCGAGCCTGCGGTGCCCAGCCGTCGGCGCCCAGCGACCGGGCGTAGCGGCCGTCGTGACCGAAGGCCGCTCCGCCGACCATGACCGGAACACCGGTGGCCTGGCAGGCGGTGATGGCTCCGTGGGCCACGGGCAGCCGGGTGGGCAGCGAACTGGACAGGCACACCACGTCGGGACGGCTGCGGTGCAGACGGCCGACCAGATGACCGGTGGGGACCTGGGCGCCGAGGTAGTCGACCCGCCAGCCGCGGAGTTTGAGGGTCTCGGCCAGTAGCCGCGCGGGCAGGCCGTGCCACTCCTGATCGACGCAGGCGACGACGATCCGGCCGCGTTCGTTCTCGGGCCGGGGGATCGGCAGGGCCGCCACGGCCCGTTCGTTGATGGCGGTGGCGGTGTGCTCGTCCGCCACGCTCATCCGGTCGGCGGCCCACTCGATACCCACGTGGTGCTGGGCGGCGCCGATCACGTCGAGCAGAACCGATTCGACGTCCAGGCCGGAGTCCAGCGCGGACTCCACGACGTCGAGCGCCCCGTACTCGTCCCAGGAGCGCAGCGCGCTCCACAGCTTCTCCGCCCACGGCCAGGCGCGCGCGGCATCCTCGGATGCCTGCGCCCTGGCACCGATACGGTGCGCCGGAGTGTCGGGGGACGTGCTCACGCGGTGTACCTGCCTGGAGTGGTGCCGTCGACGGCGGTGAGGTGATGGGACCGGGGCGCGGTGATCGACATGACCGCGATGTCGTCGTGGACCCGCTCGCCGATCCACTGGGCGAGGGTCATCCGGATCCGCTCGACCACGGCCTGCGCGGGCATTCCGGCGCAGCCGCGCAGCAGGTGCCGCAGCCGCTCGTCGCCGAACATGGCCGTGCCCCGGGGGCCGCCGCGCGCCTCGGTCACGCCGTCGGTGTAGAGCACGCAGCTCTCCCCGGGGGCGAGGCGCACCGTAGCGGTGCGGGAGGTGATCCGGGGCAGCGCGCCGATCAGGCTTCCGGAGGTGGGCACCTCCTCGACACGCCCCTGACGTCGGACGATCAGGGGCACGGGGTGCCCGGCCGACGTCAGCCGGAGGACGACGTCGCGGTGCTCGCGCCGCACGGACGCCAGCACCAGGGTGGCGAACCTCATGGGCCCGCCGCCGCTGAGGAGGGTGTCGTTGAGCAGGCCGAGGACCCGCTGGTGGTCGTCGGACAAGGTGCGCAGCGCGTGCAGGGTGTTGCGGATCTTGCCGGTCAGGACGGCCGCTTCCAGGCCCTTGCCGGAGACGTCGCCCAGCAGGGCGAGCGTCTCCCCGTCCTCGTCCCCGGCGGGGTGGACGTCGTAGAAGTCGCCGCCGATCTGCTCGGTGTCCTCACTGGCCCGGTAGCCACCGGCGAACTCCACCCCCCGCACCCGGTCCAGTGCGGGCGGCAGCAACTCGCGCATCAGCACCCGGGAGATCGCCTCCTGCTCCGCGTAGAGCCGGGCCGCCGACATAGCGGCCCCGGCGCGCGCCGCGAACAGGCGCGCCAGCTCCTCCTCGAAGCCCAGGAAGGAGTCCTTCCCGCTCCGGCGCAGCAGGACCAGGGCGCCCGCCCCCACACCGTGTCCCGGCAGCGGCGCCACGGCCACGGCGCCCACGGGGCCGAAACGCTCGGGCACCAGCCAGCCGGGGACCGCTTCCGGGCGAATCCAGCGCGCGGGCAGCGGAGGGAAGCCCTCCAGTGCCTCGGCGAGCCCCGGCACCAGGGACGGCGGCTGGGTGAGCCGTCCACGGCTCAGCTCCCCCTGGTCGCCGCAGGTGACCATCGGTAGTCGCCGGGAGCGGCCCGGCGCTATCACCACGGCCGCGTCCGCGAGGTGTTCGGCGGCGAGCCTGGCCGTGGTCTCCATGCACCGCTCCAGGTTGAGCGAGGCGAGCAGCGCGCTGGAGGCCTCCACCAGGAAGGCGGTGTGCCGCCGGTGCGCGAGGAGTTCCCCGGACGTCACCCGGTGACCGGTCTCCTCGACCAGCCACCATGCTGTGGTCGCCGGGTCGAGCACCGTCGGGTGGGCCGAGAAGAACCGGTCGCTGATCATGCCGGAGGCGGCATGGGCCTGCTCGGACGACGAGACGTCGGCCAGCCAGTCCGGCAGAGCGAGGGCTTCTCCGGAGGGGGCCGTCAGCACCTGTCGAGCCGCTTCGTTGGCGTCCAGGGCCCGTCCGTCGCTGTCCACCAGCACGACGGGGTACGGGGCCGAGGCGGCCGACACCATGCTCAGCGCACGGGTGCGTGCGCCGGTCGGAGGAGAGGACATGAGGGGTACCACTTCCTGAGGGCTCTATCCACCTCTCGTGAATTTCAGACGCTTCTGCTCAGGGAACCATCCTCCTCGCAGGTCGATTTGTCCAGCGCCTTAACGGAGTTGACCGGCGGTGACCGATGTGATCCCGCGAGCGGAACGGAATACGACCGAGGTCGGCCGACGTGGTACGCGGTCTCTTGCTTTTCGGGCCCTTGGGCGGTGAAGGGTGACGCGAAGCGTCACTGGCTCTGCTTTCGCAGGGCTTCGCCGAGATTCTCCGCGATGCGGAATATTCTCATCAGGCCGGTGGTCTCCAGAGGAGCCCACACCAGCCGGTCGTCGGGAAGGACGAGCGTCAGGCGGCCGCCTGTTTTCTCGTGCGCCTGCTGAAGCATGAGCAGACTGTTGAGGAAGTCGGAACTCATGAAGGTGACGTCGCTCAAGTCCACGACGACGGAATGGCCGGGGAGACGCATCGAGTCCCGAAAAGCGTCGCGCACCACGTCGTCGGAATCGATGTCGAACGAACCGGATGCCGTGACCACGACGACCCCGTCGACGGGATCGCTCACCGAGCAGGACGATACTCCCTCAGTCACGCCGGACCTTCCTTCCATCGTGCGATAAAGCGTTGACAGCCGTCGTGCCATTGCGGCGCCCGCTGTGAGGTGACGCGCTTCCGGGACGACGGGCCGACGGGTCGCGCCTGGTCGCAAGGGCCGGGGGCCAACCGCTTCTACCCTCCGACGCGCGGATCATTCGTCGCTCACCTGCCAGGTGCGCGGGCGGTGCGGAGATCCGCGAGGTGCCGCCGGACCGCGGACCGGGCGGGCGGCCAGGCGGGTTCATCACGCCCCACCGCGCGGGATCACGCCCGGCCGGGTGCTCGTGGAAGACCCGGGTGCTCGTGGAAGACGCGGTGTCCGAAGTGTCATCACCTGATCGAGTGAGCACGGATCCCGGCGGCGGGGGCACCAGAAGGACAACTGGAGGCGCGGCGGCAGCAAGGAGCCGGTCCGCTGCCGTCAGCCGACGGGTGGCACGACAACGGGAAAGGGGAATCCCGGAGTTCCGCCGCCCGGCTCTTGTGCGAGTGCGCCCCCGGGTTGAACCATCCTGGCTCCCCCGCCGGCCCGGGGCGCACTCGTCTCCGCGCTCCCGCGCTCCTCCTCGGAGGCCGTCCCGAACGCTCCGCGGTCCGTCACGAGAAACGCCCTCGGCCGTTCGTCTCTGGAAAGTCCGGGTACCAGGCGATCACGACCGAACCGACGGATGAGCAGGGAGAGCGCCATGGCGAAGACGAAGGCATCTGGCACGACGGGTCCGAAGGCCGCCTCGGCGGCAGGCCGGTCCGCCCAGGGCGGTAAGTCCAAGAGCAGCAGGAAGGCGGCTGCCAGCGCACTGTCCCAGACCTCGGGCAAGGCCGGTTCGGCCGGGAAGAAGACGACCCGGTCCGGGGCGGCGTCGGCCGCGGGCAGGACGATGGGGTCGAAGAAGCGGACCGCGTCCGAGAAGAAGGCCGCGGCGAGTGCTCTGTCCCAGACGACGAGCACGTCCTCGGGTCGGCCGAAGAAGAAGATACTCACTGCTGCCGCCAAGGTGCTGGCCGACAAGAAGTCGACCAAGGCGGAGCGCTCGGAGGCGGCGAGCACCCTCGCGCAGGCGGCGGCCTACGCGTTGAAGTAGCTCCGGTCGCACGACCGTACGGCTAGGGCAGAGGGCCGCTCCGCGTCCGGAGCGGCCCTCGCGTCGTACCGGTGTGCTCGGTTCAGGAGAGTCAGGAGGCGGAGCGCGCCAGTGCGGCGGCGAAGCCGTTGCGCCACAGCTGGTTGACCCGGGCCCGCTCGTTGGCGTCGGGCTGGGCGTTGGTGCAGGAGGGGCCGGGGCCGCCGCCGGACATCAGCTGGCTGCACGGGCCGGAGTAGGTGTCCGGGAGGCCGAGCACGTGTCCGGTCTCGTGCGTGGTGACCCGGGTCGAGTTGTACTGCTGGTTCTGCCGGTAGTCCAGGAAGATGAAGCCCCGGCCGTGTCCGTTGGTCGAGGCGTACGAGCCGCGCGGGTCGTTGCCCTCGCGGTAGGTGAAGTCGGCGTTGGAGCCTTCCTGGAGCCGCACGTTGGTGACCGAGCTGTTCCAGATCCGCGTGCTGTTGGCTATCTGGGTGCGGAAGCTGGGGGCGGAGGCGGCGCTGTAGGTGACGGTGACCGCCTGCGTGCCCGCCGGGCCCGCCGCACGCTTCGCGGCGGCGGACTTCATGACCGCGTCGAAGAACGCCTTGTTCGCGGCGGCGCTCTCGGCCGAGCCGTTGTACGCGGCGACGGTGGCGGCGGTGGAGGTGGTGGAGGCGCTGGGAGCAGGAGCGGCGGAGACCGCCGGGGCGCCGCCGAGGGTGGCGACGAGGCCGAGGCCGGCGGCGGCGGTGGCGACAGCGGTTCTGAGGTGTCTCATGGGGATTTCTCCTACGGTCCGTTGAACCCGCGCCGTGGGGGTTGTCCGCTGAACGGACGGGGCGCGGGGCGGTACGGGGAGAGTGTGGGGGAGCCGTGGGCCGCCGGGAATGATGCCAACCGGGGATAGCGCGGCCCTATCCCCGCCCGCCGGTGCGTCTCCCCGCCGCCCCCGCCCGGTCCGCCCCCCTCGCCCGACGGCCGCCGCGTCGACGTCGTTCGAGGCGGCGCCCCGGCCCACGGCCCCCCGGCCCACGGGGGAGCGGCGTCAGGAGGAGCGGCGTCAAGGGGAGCGGATCAGTCCTTCAACAGCGCGTCGCGCACCGGAATCCAGTCCAGGGCGGAGCGGATGCCGTCCTCCAGGGACAACTTCGGTGTCCACCCGAGCAGTTCGGCCGCCCGGTCGCTCGTGGTGTAGCCACCGGCCACGTCACCGGGCCGCGGATCGGCGTCGACGGTGGCCAGCGGGGTGCTGACGACGTTGTTGAACGCGGCGCACAACTCCCGGACCGTGGTGCCCGAGCCGGTGCCCAGGTTGATCGCTGTCGAGCGCTTCGCCCCGGTGAGGACGGAGTCGAAGCGCTCGATCGCCGCGATGTGGGCGGCGGCCAGATCCCAGACGTGCACGTAGTCCCGGATGCCGCTGCCGTCACGCGTCGGGTAGTGCGTCCCCGTGACCGGGAACGGACGGCCTTCCTGGTGCGCCCGGATCAGCACCCCCAGGGCGTGGCTCGGCCGCGCGAGCTGGAGACCGGTACGCAGCTTCGGGTCGGCCCCGACCGGGTTGAAGTACCGCAGCGACAGCACGCGCGGTCCGGCCACGGCGATGTCGGCGAACATCTCCTCGCAGACGGCCTTGGTCCGCGCGTAGGGGCTCTGCGGCGCCAGCGGCGTGTCCTCGGTGACGGGCGAACCGTCCTGCGCCCGGTAGACGGCGGCCGAGCTGCTGAAGATGACGCGGTCGCAGCCGTTGCGGTGCAGGTGGCCGACGAAGGCCAGGCTCTTGGCCACGTTCGCCTCGTAGTAGCCGATCGGGTCGGCGACGGAGTCCGGCACGACGATCAGCGCCGCGCAGTGCACCACGGCGGAGATGTCCGGGTGTTCCGCGAAGATCCGGTCGACCACCGAGCCGTCCGCGATGTCACCCTCGTAGGTGATGCGGCCCTCGGTGAACTCGCGTCGGCCCCGGACGAAGTTGTCGAGGACCAGGGGGGTGAGCCCCGCGTCCAGACAGGCCGAAGCGACGGTGCTGCCGATGTAGCCGGCTCCTCCGGCGACAAGGACTTTGACCACGATGTCTCTCTCCCGTTTCTCGTTCCGGCGGACGCCGGGATCGTCCCGGGCCGGAGGGGATCGGCCGGGGCCGGACGGGCCCCTGGCCCCGCCGACGGGGGCGGCCGGATCCCGCCCCTCCTCCCGGGAGCCGGTCGTAGGGTCACGGCGTGACCACTGTCGATGACACCCCTTACGCACTGCGCACCGCGCGCCCCGAGGACACCGACGCCGTCGAGGCGCTGGACGGCTCCTTCACCACGGCGACCGTCTTCCACGTGGAGATCGCCGAGGACGGTTTCACCCTGCGGGAGACCCCCGTGGATCCGCCCCTGACCAAGGTGTTCCCCGAGGACGAGTCCGACGGGGACGACGAGGACGCGGAGGAGGGAGACAGCCCCACCTTCCTCGCTCTCGGCGCCGACGGATCCCTGGCGGGCTTCGTCTCCGTCTCGTACGCACCGTGGAACCGTCGCCTCACCATCGAGGACATCGAGGTCGGCCCCGGGCACCGGGGGCGCGGCGTCGGCCGGGCGCTGATGACCCGGGCGGAGGAGTTCGCCCGGGAGCGGGGCGCCGGTCACGTCTGGCTGGAGGTCACCAACGTCAACGCCCCCGCCATCCACGCCTACCGGCGGATGGGTTTCTCCCTCTGCGGCCTGGACACCTCGCTCTACGCGTCCACCTCCTCGGCCGGGGAGTACGCCCTCTACATGAGCAAGCCCTGCTCCTGAGCCGACAGCAGCCGGTGAACGACGGGGGCGGTCCCGCCCTTGGGTGCGGTGGTGACGGTCAGCAGCCAGGAGGCTCCGCCCCTCTCCCGGGCGTACCACTCCACCCGGGCGTCCAGCAGCCGGTCACCCGCCCCCGTACGCTCCGCGTACCAGGCGCGGAAGGGCTCCGAGCGCCAGACGGGAAGGGGCACCGACCGCTCCCCGCCCGTACGGGGGGAGCCGGGGCCGACCGCTCGCAGGGCCGCGCCCGCCGCCCCCGGGAGCGACCGCTCCACCGGTACGGCGAGGGCCTCGGCGAAGTGCAGTAGATACGCCATCCGCTCGGCCTCCGGCGGGGCGCCCAGCACGGCCCGGCCCGAGTCGTACCACGCCCCCCACTTGATGTTGGAGACCAGGCCGGGCAGCCGCTCCATGTCGCGGGGGATCCAGAACAGGATCACGTCACTGCGGCGCATCGCCTCCTCCTCCCAGGCGATGTGGTCCGGGTAGGCCGGGTAGGAGCCGCCCGGCGCGGGCTCGGGGAGGAAGACGGTCAGCGGTCCCGCGCCCCGCCAGCCGGAACGCAGGGCGGCGACGGCCTCCGGACGCCAGGACGGATCGGCCGGATCGACGGGTGTGGGCCCGCAGAGGTAGACGGCCGCCGCCCAGTTCGCGGGGGCCTCCTCGCCGACATGGACGACGTGTACGGCGTCGGTCGCGGTGGCGGGGGAGTCGGGGGAGGCGAGGCCGGGGGACGTGGAGGAGTCAGGGGACACGGAGGGCTCCGGGGTCGGTCGGGGGCAGGGAGGCGATGAAGTCCAGCAGAAGGCTGTGGAAGGCGTCGGGCCGCTCCAGGAAGCCCAGGTGACCGGCGTCCGCCACTTCCGCGTACCGGGCGCCGGGCACCGCCCCGGCCACCTCGCGCCCCAGCGGGGCGGGCGCCAGGACGTCGTCGGCGAAGCCGACCACCAGCAGCGGGGTGGTGACCCGGGCGAGCTCGGCCAGCCGGTTGCGCACGGGGCGGGCCGGGGGCCGGGCGGCCCGGTCTCCCGTGAGCGCGGCCAGTTCGAAGACGTCGAGCCATTCCTCGACCGCCTGCTCGTCGGCCAGCGTCCGCGGCGAGAGGTTCTGCACCAGCCGGACCGACGCCTCGTACTCCGGCGGGAGCCGGACCCCCGCTCGGGCGCAGGCGGTCTCGGCCCGGGTCAGTGCCTCGCCGACCGGGTCGGGGCGGCCCCGGGTGGCGACGAGCACCGCCCCGGCCACCAGACCCGGATCGGTCAGAAGCAGCTCCTGGACCGCCAGCGCGCCCAGGGAGTGTCCGACGACCGGGCACGGCGTCAGCTTCAGCGAGATGAGCAGTTCCCTTACGGCGGCGGCGAGTTCGGCTCCATGGGCCGCCTCGTGGTCGAAGGTGACGACACGGCGGCCCGCGGCCGTCAGGGCCGGGACCGTGTGGTGCTCCCAGACCCTGCCCGTACCGCCCGCGCCCGCCACGAGGACGACGGGCTCCCCGGCGCCGTGCAGGGCGTACGGGGTCCCGCCGGGCGTCGTCCCCGCTTCCCGTGCGGTCCGCCGGGCCGCCGCACCGCTCGCGCCGGTCACCGGGCGATCCTCGACAGGGCCAGCTCGACCCACGCCGGACGCCCGGTGTCCAGGCCGCGCAACGCCACATGGATCCACAGGAACGAGGCCCTGGCCAGCACGTGCGCGCGCAGTCCGGCGCGGACCTCGCCGCCCGCCGCCCGGTAGGCGTCCAGCAGACCGTCGAGGACCGGTTCGCCGCCCGCGTAGAGCATGTCGGCGAAGTCGGCCGCCGGGTCCCCGGCGCCCGCGTTCGCCCAGTCGAGCAGTCCCGACAGGACCGGCGGTCCGTGCCGCGGCCGGGTCACGAGCGTGTGGCCGGGGTGGATGTCCCCGTGCACCAGCACCAGGCGCTCCGGCCACATCCGGTCGTCGTCCAGCCACCGCCGCCAGCGGGTCAGCCGCGCGTCTTCCAGGCCGAGTTCGGTACGCGCGCGGTCGAGCTTCACCGCGATCCGGGAGCGGACGGTCTCCGGCGTGGCCGACGGGCGGTCCGGCGTGTTCCACGGGCCGTCGGGGGGCAGGGAGTGCACCGCCACCAGCGTGCGCGCCAGCGGCTCCAGGTAGCGGTCCGGCCGGGCCAGCGGGTCCATCGACCAGGCGTAGGTCAGCGTGACGGGGTCCTCCTGCCCCGCCGCGTCCCCGGCGAGGCTGGGGTAGGCGACCAGCCCGGGGGTGTGCAGATGCCACCGCGGCACAGGCACCGGGACCCGGTCGCGCACGGCGGCCAGCACCGCGCCCTCGACGGCCAGTTGCTCCGCGGCCTCGGGGCGTCGGGACTGCCGCAGGATCCACGCGGTGCCGTCGGCGGCGCGGACGTGGGTGACCCGGAAGTCCCAGCCGGATTCGTCGTCCCGCGCCGAGGCGGGGTCGAGTTCGATGCCCAGCTCCTTCGCCACGTGGGCGATCAGCTCGGCGGAACCGGCCCGGCCGACCGGTCCGCCGGCGGGGTCCGCCGCCACCGTGCCCTCGGCCAAGCCCACCGGGGCCGTGCGGGTGCCCAGGTGGCGGTCCCGGGTCGCCTCGCGGTCCACTTTGCCGGTGTGGGTCTGTTCCAGCGCGCCCACCGGCACGATCAGGCTCGGCACCAGGTGCGGGGGAGCGGTCCGCGCCAGGCGTGCGCGGACACCCGCCACCACCTCGTCCGGGTCCCGGTCCGGCAGCGGGACGAGGAAGGCGGTCAGCGTGCTGTGCCCGGCCCGCTCCGCGCGCGCCGCGGCCACCGCCGCCACCCCCTCGCAGCGCCCGATCAGCTCCTCCACGTCGAGCAGGTCCACCCGGTGGCCCCGGATCTTGACCTGGTGGTCCGAGCGCCCCCGGAACCTCAGCGCGCCGTCCGCGTCCGCCTCCACCATGTCCCCGGTGCGGTACCACCGGCGGCCGTCCTCCTCCACGAAGCGGGCCGCGGTCGCCTCCGGCGCGCCGTGGTAGCCGAGCGCCAGATTCGGACCCGACACGCACAACTCGCCGTCCGGGCCGATCCGCTGGGTGACGTGCGGCAGCGGACGGCCGATGGGCGGATCGCCGCCGGTCTCCGGCAGCGCCGGAGCGCCCGGCCCCGCGAGGAGGGCCGCGTGGGTGACGAGCGCGGTCTCGGTGGAGCCGTAGGTGTTCAGCAGGCGTACGTGCCCGGCGTCCAGCAGCCGCCAGCGCTCCAGCATGTCCGCGCGGACCGCCTCCCCGCCGATCACCACCGTCCGCAGCGACTCGGGAAGCCGGGCGCCCTGGTGGAGCAGATCGCCGGTCAGGGTGTTCCAGAATCCGGTCGGCACGACCGCGACCGTGATCTCCTGCTCCTCCACCACCCGCCCGAAGCCCTCCCGGGCCGCGTCGTCCAGGACGAGGGTGGCGCCCCCGGTCAGCGTCGGCAGGATCTCCTCCAGGCTGGTGTCGCCGCCCGCGCCGTGGAAGTGCAGCACGCACGCGTCCCGGTCGACGCCGTACAGGGTGCGCAGCGCCGGCACGACCGCCGCCGGGGCCCGGTGCGGGACCACGACGCCCTTGGGGTCGCCGGTCGAGCCGGAGGTGAGCAGGACGTACGCCGGGTCCTCGGGTCCGGGCGCGAAGGGCAGCCCCTCCCGGGCGGCCGGGGGCGGGTCCGAGGGCGCCCACCGGGGGCGGATCACGCTCTCCACCGGAGGCTGCCAGCCGGACTCGGCGGTCGCGACCGCCTCCCGGCAGCCGAGCCGGGTCAGCACCGACTCCAGCCGGGCCTCGGGGTGGCCCGCCTCCAGCGGCACGTACGCCCGGCCCGCCGCCAGCACCCCGAGGATCGCCGCCACATCGCGGGCCGAGTGGTGCGTGACGATGCCGACGGGCGGCAGCGGGTCCGCGGTTCGCGGGGCGAGGGACCGGGCCACGGACGACGCCCAGCCCGCCAGGGTGCCGTATCCGACCACCAGCCCGTTGTCGACGACGGCCGGGCGGCCCGGATCGTCGCGCGCCGTCCGGAAGAACGGTTCAAGAAAAGAGACTTCGGCGGACCGCATTGTGAATTCCCTTGCTGTGCTGGAATAGTGGGGGACATGCGTATGGTGGTGGAATGTGATGTGCTTATACCTGTGCGGGACGGCTGTTTATTGAAGGGGGATCTCTATCGCCCGGATATCCCCGCTCCCGTCCCGGTGCTCGTCCGGCGCACCCCTTACGGGGCGTCGGGGCGTCCGGGCGGAGCCTCCGTCGACGGGCTGCGACTGGTGCGCGAGGGGTACGCCGTGCTGGTGCAGGACGTCCGGGGGCGGTTCGGTTCGGGCGGCGTCTTCGAGCCGTACGTCAACGAGGCGGCCGACGGCGCCGACACTCTCGCCTGGGCGGTACGCCAGCCGTGGTGCGACGGAACGGCGGGGATGTTCGGCCGCTCCTACGAGGCCATGGCCGCGCTGCTCGCCGCCGCCGAGCGGCCGCCCGGCCTGCGGGCCGTCGTGCCGCACGTGGCCGGATCCCGTTTCGACGAGGGGTGGACCCGCCAGGGCGGCGCTCTCCAACTGGGCTTCCTCCTCTACTGGGTCCTCTACGACCTGCTGCTCGACGGGGCCGGCCTGGCCCCCGCCGAACGCGCCGGGGTCGAGGAGGCGGTCGACCGGATCGACGACCTCTACCGGGACCCGGAAGCCGCGGACGGCCTCCTCGACCGGCTCGCCCCGTACTACCGGCGGTGGCGCGAGACCCCCGCGGACGCGCCGTACTGGCGGCGCATCGCGCCCCGTGCGTCGTATCCCGCGATCCGGGCCCCCGCCCTCCACCTCACCGGCTGGTACGACATCTTTCTCGCCGGAGCCCTGGAGAATTACCGGGGAATGCGTGAACAGGGCGTCGGGTCGCGGCTCGTGGTCGGCCCCTGGTCCCATTGCGTCACCGGCGGGATATTCCCGCAGCGGCGCTACGGAATATCCGCCGACGAACAGCATCTCGACGTCACCGGACTCCACCTGGACCATTTCGACCGCCATCTGCGCGGGCGGGAGCCTGGTGGCGAACAGGCCCCCGTACGGCTCTTCCTCACCGGGGCCGACACCTGGCGCTCCTTCCCCGACTGGCCCGTCCCCGGAACCGGGGAGTACGCCCTCCACCTGGCCGGGCACACGCTCGTGCCCGGCCCCGGCCAGGCGGAGCCGGGACACCGGTCCCTGCGCCACGACCCGGCGAACCCCGTGCCCACCACCGGCGGGGCCACCGCGCTGCCCGGCCAGTTCACCGGCGGCGACTGCGGGCCGCTCGACCAGCGCGAGGTCGAGCTCCGGGCCGACGTGCTCTGCTTCACCGGCCCCCCGCTCACCGCACCGCTGACGGTCGTCGGCGACACCGCTCTCACGGTTCTCGTCACCCCCGACGCGGCGGGCGCCGACATCACCGGCAAGCTCGTCGACGTCCACCCGGACGGCCGGGCCGAACTGCTCTGCGACGGCGTCCAGCGGCTGGCGGCCGGGGCGGCACCCGAGGACGGCGGACCGGTCGAGGTCACCGTCCGCACGGGCGCCGTCGGCCACGTCTTCCGCCCCGGCCACCGGGTGCGCCTGGAGATCGCGGCCAGCAACGCGCCACGCTTCGACGTGCACCCCCCGACGCCCGCGCGCCACACGGTCCACTTCGGCGGCGACCACCCCTCACGCCTGCTGCTGCCGCGCCTCGCCCAGGGCTGAGGTCTCCCGCGGGCCGGCGGCGGCCGGGTGGAAGACCGACAGGTCCGCCACCCGCTCGATCCGCCGGCCCGCCTCCCAGTGCGCCCGCCGCAGCCGCCGCTGCTGCGGGCCGGTCAGCCGGGTGCTGTGCTGCGGGATGGAGCGCACCATCCGGGCCCGCTTCGCCGAGGCCGGATAGCGCTCGCGCACCCGGTAGGGGTCGTTGAGCAGGTGGTGCGCGGTGCCGACGTGGAAGGCCGCCTTCAGCAGCGCGTAGTACGCCGCCGCACCCGGGCCCTTGTCCCGGGCACAGTGCGCCAGGGTCCGCGCCGCCTCGAACAGCCGCCACACCACCGGGATCGCCGGGGTCGTGAACACCCCGGTCTCCTGTGCGACGCCCTCCCCGACGCCGTAGCGGAAGTAACTGCGCATGTTGGCGAAGCCGTGCTGGGCGTCGTGGAAGATCCTGGCCGTGGGCAGGTACACCACCGGGATGCCGGCGAGCTGGAGCCGGAAGTCGAACTCCCGGTCCTCGCACCAGTGGATCAGCTCGTCGAAGTGGTAGCCACCGATGTGTTCCACGATCGCGCGGTTGTAGATCAGCGGCGGGGAGAGGGCGCTGACGTAGTCGCCCTCGTCGAACTCCCGCACCCGGGCGGTGAGACGGCTCAGCAGCCCCGCCGACTCCCCGTACACCACCTGCCCCTTGACCACCGGCTCGGTGAGCACGGAGCGGACCATGGACCGCACCACGCCCGGGGCGAAGGTGCAGTCGGAGTCCATCAGCAGCAGGTACTGCCGGTCGGTGGCGGCCGCTCCCGCGTTGTAGGCCGCGCCGAGGTTGCCGACGTCCTCGATCTCGGTCACCGTCAGCGCCCGCGGGTGGTCCGCGATCAGTTTGAGGACGGCGTCGCTGGGCCCGTTGAGGGCGAGGACGATCTCCACGTCCTCGTCTATGGAGGCGATGCAGTCCGCGATCCGCAGGTCGTCGCGGAGCGCGATCACCACCGCGGTGCGGGCGATGCCCCGGTCGACCGCGGTCTCGTCCATGGGGTCGGTGGCCATCCCGTTCTTCCTTGTCGTCGTCGTGGGGGGAGCCCCGGGGGCGGTCATCCGGCGGCGTCCTTGAAGCGCAGGGGCAGGGTGCGCAGGCTGCGCTCCGCGATGGCCTCGGCGGTGGCCAGGTCGTCGGCGTGGGCGATCACCCCGGCCAGCACGTCGGCCCCGCCCCGGTAGGGCGGCACGACCGTGCCGGGGGCCAGCTCCATGCCCCAGAACACGTCGTGCACCCCCGGCCGCCGGGTCACGTCCCAGGGGTCGCCCACCCACTCGACGACCCCGCCGTCGGCGGGCTGGAACCGCTGGACGACCGCCCGGTCCCGGGTCGGCTCCAGCTCGGCCGGGTCCAGCGGGCGGCCCAGTGCCAGGCGCACCAGGTTGGGCAGCGGGTCCACCCCGGTCGCCAGCCGCATCACCTCGGTGGCGATCCGGGCGCCGGTGATCCGGCAGGTGATCTCCAGGAGCACCACCCGCCCGTCGTGGGTGCGCAGGATGTCGGTGTTGATCACCGCGGGGTCCAGCCGCAGAGCCCGCGCCCCGCGCCGGACCGTCTCGGTGACCTCGTCGATCTGCCCGGCGGTGAGCCGGCTCGGGAGGGTGTCGCCGCCCTCGAAGAAGTAGGGGGCGAACTCCTCCTTGCGCCCGTACTCCCGGTCGGCGAAGCCGAACCGGTGCAGCGTGCCGTCGGCCATGAAGCCCGCGAGGGTGTGTTCCGTGCCGTGCAGGAACTCCTCCACGACGATCCGGCCGCCGCCGGTCCGCAGCGCCTCGGCTGCCCGGGGACGTATCTCCTGGGCCGACTCCACCTTCATCACCCCCAGCGAACCGGTCCGGTCGGAGGGCTTGAACACGCACGGGAGCCCGATGTCCGCCGCCGCCCGTTCCGCCTCCTGGACGCTCGTGGCCGTCGCGAAGCGGGGCAGGTCCAGCCCCGCCTCGCGCAGGATCTCCAGCCGCCGGTCCTTGAGCGTGCAGTTCAGCGCGGTCTCCACCGGCAGCCCCGGGCAGCCGAACCGGTGCGCCACCGCGCTGATCACCGGAGGGTTGTCGGCGCCCAGCGAGAAGACCCCGTCCAGCCGGTCGATCCCGGCCGCCGACAGCGCCGCGAGGACCGCGGCGCTGTCGTAGGGGTCGCAGCACACCACGATGTCCGCGGCCTTGCGCGCCCGGACGCCGGGGGCGTCGGTGGCGACCACCAGCTCCAGGGCCGGAGAGCGGAGGTCCTCCAGCGAGCGCTCCATCCCCGAGCCGAGCCCGCAGACCAGGATCCGGTCAGTCACGGCCGCCTCCCGGGTCGGGGGACGCCGACGCGGACAGGCTCAGCACCTGGAAGACCTCCGCGTGACCGGAGCCGGAGGCCAGCGCGCCCCGGTAGCGGGCCAGCCCCCGGATACCCTCGTCCCAGGCCGCGTGGCGCAACTGCGAGGCGTACGCCCGCATCGCCTCGACCTTGGTCTCGATCTGCCCCTCGATGTCCTCGGCGTACTGGAACCGCGACATCGGCGCCCACACCTCGTACCCGAGGACCAGCCGGGGGGTGGGCATCGGCTCCCCGCCCGCCTCGTGGAAGAACTCCGACCGCGCCATCCACAGCGCCTCCGTGGCCAGTTGGTGCACCATCCGGTGCTCCACGTCGTCATCGTCGTCGTGCGGCAGATAGACCACCTGCGGCCGGACCTCGCGCAGGACCCGCACCAGCTCCAGGTGGACCCGGCGGGAGAGCGCGAAGTCCCGGGACGGCTCGTCGAGCCGGATGCAGCGGTGCACGCCCATCGTCTTGGCGGCGGTCTCCGTCTCGGCGGCGAAGTCCGCGTCCGTGACCCCGTCGTCCAGGGCGCTGCGCTCCCGCCCGATGACCACGACCACCGTCACCCGGGCGCCGCCCTGGGCGTACTTGGCGATGGAGCCGCCGCACCCGATGACGTCGTCGTCGGGGTGCGGGGCGACCACCAGCACGTCCTGGACGCCGGTCATGCCCCGGCCTCCGGGATCTCCCCGGCCCACGCGGCCCACCGGCCGGTCAGCGCGACGCCCTCCGCGAACGGGGTGCGGGCCCGGAAGCCGAGCAGGCGGTGGGCCTTGTCGTAACGGGCCCGCGCCTGGGAGCGGTACAGCTCCAGCTCCCAGTCCGGGACCGGCTCGGCGGCCCCGCCGTCGTCGGCGGTGCGCTCCGCCGGGCCGCGCAGCGTGCGGATCGCGTCGAAGAAGGCGCCCCAGCGCAGCTCCTCCTCGTGGCCGACGAGGAACCTCTCACCGGCCGCGGCGGGGGCGTCAAGGGCCAGCAGCACCGCGTCCACGAGGTCGTCGACGTGTACGGCGTTGCACACGCCACCGCCCTCGCCGGCGGGGAGCGCCGCGAAGTCGCTGCCGGGCCGCCGGAGTTGAGCGAGGGTCCACTGTCCGCCCCAGGGGCCGTAGACCACGCCCGGCTGGAGGACGACGGTCTCCAGGTCCGGTCCGTGGGCGTCCAGCACCAGCTGTTCGGCGGCGAGCTTCTGCTGCTCGTACTCACGGTCGGCGGGGTCGGTGGCGCGGGAGGGTGAGTCCTCCGTCAGATCGCCGGAGACAGCGGGGTCGTACACGTCGATCGTGCTCAGGTGCACCACCCGGCGGACCCCCGCGGCGCGCGCGGCGGCCAGGACGTGGGCGGTGCCCTCGACCGAGGCCGCCCAGCGCTCCGCCTCGTCGCCGGTGCTGCCGAAGGCGGCGTGCACGACGGTGTCGCACCCCTCGAAGGCGGCGCGCAGCGCGGCGGCGTCGCCGAGGTCGGCCCGCCGGAAGGCGAGTTGCTCCTGCGGCAGCACCGACAGCCGCGCGACCCGGCCGAAGCCGCGCACGACCGGCCGGACCTTCGCCTGGCTGTCCAGGATCAGCCGCTCCACCAGCCGGCCCCCGATGAAGCCGCCCGCGCCGGTCACCGCGACCGTGCTCCCGTCGAGCGTGGGGCCGCCCCCGGTGCCCCGGGTGGTCCAGGGCTGCGGCGTCCGCTCGCGCCGGGGGCCCTCGTAGCACTCCTGGATCAGCTCCACGACCCGCACGCCGTCCTCGGCGCCGGAGTGCACGGGGGCCGAACCGCGCGTGGCGGCGGCGAAGTTGGCGAGCTGTTCGGTGAAGAGCGCCTCCCACTCGCCCTGCGCGGGGGCGACGGCCTCGACGTCGCCCCGGTGCAGCTCCTCGCCGTCCGCCGTGGTCAGCAGGCACTCCCCGGCGGGGAAGTCGGTGCCGATGGTGGCGGTCGCGCGGGTGCCCGTCACGGTGCAGGTGATGCCGAGGTCGCGCAGCCGGCTGAAGTCGCAGTGCACGTCGACCGTGCCGAAGCGCAGGTGGACGCGGGAGTCCGTCTCGACCCCGCCCAGGGCGTTGTCCTCGTGCCGGACCACCTCCACCCGGTGGCCGAGCCACCACAGCAGGGTGTCGAAGACGTGCGAGCCGGTGTCGGTGAGCACCCCGCCCCCGGCGAGCGTGCGGTCGAACATCGACCAGGAGACCGGCTCCCAGGCGTAGGGGTGCCCCTCGGACCAGTCCACGCGCACGATCTCGCCGAGGTCGCCCGCATCGATGAGGCGCTTGACCCAGGCGTAGGCCGGGAACAGGCGGCGCGGGTGGGCCATGGCGAGAACCGGGGATCCGGGGTCGGCGGCGCGGGCCGCCAGCTGCCGCGCGTCCTCCACCGACGTGGTCATCGGCTTCTCCAGCAGGACGTGCTTGCCCGCGTCGAGCAGGCCCTGGACGGTCCGGGCGTGCAGCGTGTGCGGGACGACGACCACAGCGGCGTCGAAGGCGTCGGCGGCCTCGGCCGTGTCGGTGGCGATCACCACGTCGTCCGCGTCGGCGCCGCCCAGTTCGCGGTAGAGGGCGAGGGCGGCCCTGGCCTGCTCGGGGCTGGGGTCGATGAGCGCGGTGAGACGCACGTCCCCCTTCAGCGGGGGAAGCGCGGGGATGTGGCAGCCGCGGGCGGCGGCGCCGCAGCCGACGACGGCGAGGCGTACGGGGGTGGTCACGGTGTCTCCAGGGTGTCGGGGTTCAGGGATGCGGTGCGGGACGTGGTGGTGAGGCCGGGGCGGGAACGGGGCGGTCAGGGCCGCGGGGCGGCCGTGTGGTGGACCCAGACGTTCGGCTCGGTGTACGTGCCGTGGCCGTCCTCGCCGACCCGCAGCGGCACCAGCCCGCCGGGCAGCGGGTGGTCACCCGGCCCGGGGAGCGGGAGGTTCAGCTCCGCCTCCCAGCGTCCGACCGGCTGCCGGATCACCAGGGACCGCCGCGCTATCGCGAGTTGGCGGGCGCCCAGTTCGAGATGGGTGCGCAGCCAGGGGTCGAAGCACCGGCCGTCGGGGCCGCGCCAGGCGGCGTACGTCTCGATCGGGATCAGCGGGTAGCGCGGCTTGCGCGTGGGCCGGACCGGGATGATCACGCCGCGCGGGCCCTGGACGAGGGCCCGGTCGCGGACCTCGGTCAGCAGCCGTTCGGCGTGCCCGGCCGCCCGGTGCGCGGGGTCGACGGAGACCGAGAGCATGCACAGCGCTTCGGGACGCGCCGGGGGGCCGTGGTCGACGGCCTCCACCAGCACCTCGTCGCTGCCGCCGGGCAGTGACGAGGCCGTACCGTCCCACCGGACCGGCAGCCCGTTGGCCGCGGCCACCAGCCGCCCCTCCCCGTCCACCAGGCAGAGCTGGAGGGCGGGGTAGCGCTCGTACATCCCGTGCCAGCGCCAGTTGCCCGGGGACTCCCAGCTCATGAACGCGGGCATGTTGGCGCTGATCAGGGCGTCCAGCTGCGGCAGCAGCCACGGGTCCCGGGCGAGGTCGGTGAGGGCGGGGTCCACCGGGCGCTCAGCCCAGCAGCCGGGTCTCGGTGGTGGCCCGCATCTCGCGGGAGCGCCGCAGATCGGTCGTGACGCAGACCCGCTTGAGCCAGCGGTCGGTGCCGTCGTAGCGCGCGCGGAAGGGCAGCCTGCCGTGCACGGCGCGGTGGTTGTCGAGGAAGAGCACGTCGCCCTCGTCCGCGACCACCTCGCGCATCGCCGCGTCCACCACCTTGAACAGCGCGTCGTAGGCGCGCTGGGCGTCGGTGTCGTCCTCGGGCACGGAGGTGAAGTACGGGTCGAGCCGCATGTACGGGTCCAGGCGTGAGCCGTAGAGCAGGGGCGCGAGGGGCCGCTCGTCGATCATCCGCTGGATGGTGGCGAACCGGGCCGCCTCCTCCTCGGTGGTGATCGTGTTGTTCTTCGGCAGGTGGGACTCGTCCGGGGCGATGTAGAACCGCGGCTCGAAGAGGATGCCGATGTCCTCGGCCGACAGCGAGGACAGATCCAGCTCGCCGACGGTGGTGGGGACGTGGTCGGGGTTGCGCAGCGCCCCGAGGATCAGATAGTCGCTGCGGTAGGGGTGGAAGGCGTCCTCGGTGTGCCAGGTCAGCAGCTCCGCGCTGCCCATGCCGAGCTGGTCGTTCTCGTGCTGGCGGATCGGGAAGATGTCGTGGACGAGGTGGCCGTTCTGCTGGGTGGCCCAGCCGAACGGCTCGCCGAGCAGGGCCCCGTAGAGCATGAGCAGCAGCTCCTCGGGGAACTCCGGGCCGGGCCTGCTCCGGCCGCGCCAGTGCTCGGGCGTCGGGCCGACGCGGTCCTGGTCGAAGACGTGCCCGCGGATCACCGCGTGGCCGCGGCGGTCGCCGAGCTTGAACTCGCGCAGGAACCGCTGGGTGCCCGGCGGCAGGGACGCGGCCAGCCGCGGCAGATCCCGCAGCAGTCCGGGATCGTCGAAGGCCGGATAGGCGGAGGCCAGCTCGATACTGAGCTCCGCCGTCGCGGCGCCCTCTTCGGGGGTCAGGGTGTAGCTGGGCGTGGAGGGGTCGGTGAGGTTCGACATGCCAACTCTCGCTGAGTGGTCGGGAAGGTTTGCTGCCGCACGGACGGCCGGAGCCGGGCCGTGGGCCCTCGGGGTGGTGCGTCGCGGCTCCGTGGCGCCGAGGGGGTGAGGAGCCGGTGGTGCGTCGTGTCCCGCGACGGGGCGGCGGTGCGAGGCGTGCCGCGTCACGGACGGATGGGCGGAGACCGGCCGGGGCCGGGTGGTCAGGTGCGGGCGGTCTCCCGCTCGTCGAGCGCCGCCGCGACGAGCCGGGGCGTCGGAGAAGCGAACAGCGCGCTCGCCCGCAGCCCTTGTGCCGCCGGGAAGGAGTCCCGCAGCCGGGCGAGCAGCCGCATGGCCAGGAGGGACTGCCCGCCGTGGGCGAAGAAGTCGTCGTCGGGTCCGAGTCCGGGAGCCCCCAGGACCTCGCGGAAGGTCTCCAGGACGGTGGCCAGGGGCCCGTCCCGCGGCGTCGGCGAGCTCCCGTCGGGAGGCGGCTCCGCCCGGCTCGCGGGCGTCGCCCCCTCCGCGCCCGCCGCCCAGGCGGCGAGCAGCCTCTTGTCGATCTTGCCGTGCGGGTTCTTCGGCAGGACGGCCACCCGGTAGTGCACCCGGGGCACCGCCCACTGTGGCAGGGAGCGTTCCAACGGCGTGACGAGCGCCTCCCGTTCGGCCGCCGCCGGTCGGACCGCCGCCCCGGGCAGCGGAGCGCGGGCCGGGTCGGCCGGGACGGTGAACGCCCACAGCGCCGTCCCGGTCTCCGGGTCGGGGAAGACCACGGCCTGGTCCACCTCCGGGTTCTCGCACAGGGCACGCTCCACCCGGGCCGGCTCCAGCCGGTGGCCCCGGATCTTGACCTGGTCGTCGACCCGCCCGAGGAAGACCAGGTGGCCGTCGGCGTCGATCCGCCCCAGGTCGCCGGTGACGTACACCCGTGCGCCGGGCACGGGCGCCCAGGGGTCGGGGACGAAGCGGCGGGAGGTGGCGGCCTCGTCGCCGAGGAAGCCCCGGGCCAGCAGCGGGCCGCCGATGTGGATCTCGCCCGCCTCGCCGTCCGGCACCGGCCGTCCGTCCTCGCGGACGGTGATCTCCACGTCCCGCAGCGGCGTGCCCAGCGGGACCTCCTCGGCCCCGTCGGGCAGACGCCCGGTGTAGAAGGTCGAGCTGACGGTGCACTCGGTGAGCCCGTAGACGTGGGCCAGCGCCGCAGGCTGACGGGCCTGCCACGCGCGGTAGGGAGCCGGGTCCATCCGCTCGCCGCCGACCACGACCGTGCGCAGCTCCGGCGGGGTGGTCAGCCCGGCGGCGGTCAGCCACCGCGCGTACTCCAGCCAGTACTGGGTGGACAGCTCCACCACGGTGGTCCGGGTCCGGGCCATCGTGGTGTGCAGCTCCTCCGCGTCCAGCGCCCGGGTGTCGGCCCGGCACACCACCGCCGCGCCCGCGGCGAGGGTGGGGAAGACCTCCTCGATGACCACGTCGAAGCCGAGCGAGGCCACCTGGAGCCAGCGGTCCCCGGACGACAGCTCCAGCCGTTCGGCGACCCCGGCGGCGAACCGGGCCAGCGCGTCGCGCTCCACGACCGTCCCCTTGGGCTCCCCGGTGGAGCCGGAGGTGAACAGGACGTAGGCCGGGTCGTCGGGCCGGTGCCGTACCGCCGCGGGGCGCGGTGCGTCCGGGCCGGCGGGCACGTACGCCCCGTCCGGGGCGTGCTCGCCGTCGCCCAGCCACACGGCCGCCTCGGTGCGCGCCACCAGCGCGGCGCGCGCGAGGGCGGGGAGCCGGTCGTCGAGGACGGTGAATCCGGCCCCCGCCTTGAGCGCGGCGACCATGCCGAGTACCGTACGGGCCGGGTCCGGAAAGGCGAGGCCCACCAGCAGGCCGGGGCCCGCCCCCCGCCCGGCCAGGGAAGCGGCCCAGGTGTCGGTCAGCCGGTCCACCGCCTCGTAGGTGAACACCCGCCGGGGGGTCACCACGGCGGGGGCGTCGGGGTGGGCGCGGACGGAGCGGTCGAACAGGGCGAGCACGTCGGGGGCCCCGGGTGTGCCGGGTGCGGTCGCGGGGGTCACCGGGCGGCCCCGGTGGTGCGGCGCTCGCGCAGGAAGGCCGAGAGGCCCGCGAGTCCGGCGCGGAAGCTTTCCTCGGGTCCGCCGAAGCCGAGCCGTGCGCCGTGCGGCGCGCCGAACGCGGTGCCCGGCACCAGCAGCGTGCGGTGCCGGTCGAGGAGCTCCAGACAGAAACGTTCCACCGCGGCCGGCGGGGCATCGGCGTCCGCCAGCTCCCGGAAGACGGGCAGCGCGCACACCCCGCCCTCCACCGGGGTCCAGTGCACCAGGTCGCGGTGGTGGGCCGCCCACGCGGTCAGCCGGGTGAGGTTGCGCCGCGCTCCCGCCGCCCGTTCGCCGATCAGCGAGTCCGCGTGGCGCATGGCCCGCTCGGCGATCAGCTCCACCAGCGGGGAGAGGAAGAGCGTGGTCCGGTCGCGCAGGGGGAAGGCCGCCCGGATCAGCTCCGGCGGCGCCACCGCCCAGCCCACCCGCAGTCCGGGCAGGCCGAAGGTCTTGGAGAACGTCCCGTAGGAGACGGTGTTCCCGCCCGCCGCGCCCGGGTCCGGCAGGACCTCCCAGCGGTGGGTGATCTCGGCGGTCGCCGCGTCCCACACCAGGGTCGCCCCTGCCGCCTCGACGTGCTCGGTCAGCTGCTTGAGGCCCTGGCGCGAGAGGGTCACTCCGGTGGGGTTGTGCGGGAAGTTGACGATCACCGCGCGGGTCCCCGGTGTGACCAGGGCCTCCAGCACGCCGGGGTCGATCTCGCCGTCGCGCACGGCGGAGGCCGGGAGCGTCGCGGTCTCGCACCCCGCCGCCCGGGGGTGGTGGGCGAGCGAGTGGTAGATGCCCTCCTGGACGACCACCCGGTCGCCGGGGCGCAGCAGGGCGTGCAGGGTGAGCGCGATCGCCTCGCTGGACCCGTGGGTGACCAGGATCCGGTCGGCGTCGCCCGCCGCGTACCGGTCCGCGATCGCCTGCCGGACGCCCGCCCCGCCCTGCGAGACGCTGTCGTCCATCTCGATCGCGTCCAGGTCCTCGGACCGGATGCCGCACCGTTCCCGTATCTCGGCGAACGTGTACGGATGGACGCCGCTGGAGCTGATGTCATGGATGCCGGGGGCCAGATGACGGCGGTACCACTCCTCCAGCACCGGAGGATCCTCGTGCCGCGGGCGCAGACTTCTCATGGCGTGTACAACCGTCCCTTTCTATCCCTGACGGGAGTCCCGCCACCACCGCTGCCCGGAGAGCGGGAGCGTGTCGACGGGGTCGTAGTAGTGGTAAGAGCCGGTGCGGGCCTCGGGGTCCGCCGCCTCCAGCGGGGTGAGGTAGCTCTTGCTCCAGTGCGAGACGCCGAGCTCCCGGTCGTAGGCGTCGACCTGGTCCACCCAGCGCTTCCCGGCCAGCGGCACGTCGCAGACGATGCGGGGAGTGGCGAACCCGGGTAGATAGCCCATGATCTGACGCTGGATCAACTGCGCGCGGTGCAGCGGTACCCGCCAGTGCTCGGCGTTGGGGATCATGTCGCACATGTAGAAGTAGTACGGAGTGATCCCGGCGTGGTCGGCGAGCGCGAAACACATGTCGAGCAGTTCGTGCGCGCTGTCGTTGACCCCGCGCATCAGCACGCCCTGGTTCCGCACGTCGTGCAGCCCCGCGTCGAGCAGCGCCCAGGCCGCGTCCGCCACGGCGGGCGTCACCTGCTGGGCCGCGTTGGCGTGGGTGTGCAGCGCGACGCGCACCCCGCGGGCCCTGGCCTTCCGCCCGACCCGCGCGACCCCCTCCAGGACCGGCCCGGAGCGCCAGTGCTGGGGCAGCCCGATCAGGCCCTTGCTGGCCAGTCGCACGTCCCGGATCGAGTCGATGTCCAGGAGCCGGACGAGGAAGCGCTCCAGCCGGGGCCAGGGCATGTTCGCCAGGTCCCCGCCGGAGACCACCACGTCCCGGATGCCGGGGGAGGCCCGCAGGTGGTCGAGGATGAGATCGGCCCGGTCGGCCGGTTTGAGCATGAGCTTCGTCTTCGCCACCTGGGGCGTGGAGTTGCCCACCAGGTCCATGCGCGTGCAGTGGCCGCAGTACTGGGGGCACGTCGACAGCAGTTCGGCGAGCACCTTCGTCGGGTAGCGGTGGGTCAGCCCCTCCACCACCCACATGTCCTGCTCGTGCAGGGAGTCGCGGCTGGCCATCGGATGCGAGGGCCACTCGGGGTGCCGGTCGGAGAGGACCGGCAGCATGTAGCGCCGCACCGGGTCGTCGTAGAACGCCTTGGTCAGTTCGCCCGCACGGGCGCCCGCCGACTCCGGGGCCATCGTGTTGACCATCTGCGGCGGCAGCAGGACCGACATGGTGGCGCGCTCCTGCCGGTCGCGCTCCAGGTCCTCGTAGAAACTCTCGTCCAGCAGGGTGCCCATGACGGCGCGCAGCCCCTTGGCGTCCTTCACACAGTGCGCGCGCTGCCACTGCGGGTCCGCCCACTCGGCCGCGGTGATGCCGCGCCATCCCGGGAAGCGCTGCCAGTCCGGCTCCACGAGCGGACGGTTGCGGTACTCGTAGGCGCCTTCCAGCGCCGCGGTCTCCGTCTGGCTTGGTGCTGTGTCCACCAACCCGCCACCTGTCTTCGTCGGTTTCGGCTGTGTCACCGGTCGCCACCGATCCTGCAAAAAGGCCGGAGTTGTACACGAGGGGGGATTGGCGGGGATTGTTGTACGGGGCGCGCGAGGCGAAGGACCCGTACAACTCCGTCCGGCCGAGGGCCCGTGGCGAAGGGCGCCCGAGTGCCGTCGGCGGGGAGGGACGCGCCGAAGCGCCGAAATCGGACTATCGCCTCACGCAGTGGCTGAAAGGGCAGACGGTCCCTTGATCGGCGTAACAGCTCCATGTACCAATGTCCAGGAGATCCGGCGCGGGGCGTTTCCCCGTCGGCCCGGCACTCTTCGCCCTGCCGCACGGCCGGGCCGTACAACCGCCGACCACGGTTGTGAGGTTCGGTGAAGCACGTGCGCTTCGTTCGGGAAATCAACCATGAGCAGGGGGACAAATGGCCAGGCCTGAGCGATTACTGGACCCGACGGCCGGACCGCTGGAGGCGTTCGCGCACGACCTGCGCGGGCTGCGCCGGAAGGCCGGGAACCCCTCCTACCGCGCCATGGCGCAGAGCGCCCACTACTCGGTGGCCACGCTCGCGGAGGCGGCCCGCGGACTGCACAAACCCTCACTGAAGGTGACCCTGGCCTATGTGGCCGCGTGCGGCGGCGACGTGCCCGCGTGGGTACGCCGCTGGCACGAGGTCAGCCAGGAACTGGAATCCGGACAGTCCGGACCCCGGCCCCGCCGCCCCGCGGAGCCGGCGGCCGAGGAGCCCACACGCTCCGGCCGGTCCGCCGCCGCGCCCTACCCGCCGCAGGCGCCCGGCTCCGACCCGCGCGGCGCCGGACGCCTCGCGCGTCAGCAGGCCGGCCCGTCCGCCTCGCGTGCCGCCCGCCCGGCGCGGCGCGGCGAGGAGGCGCTGACCACGGGCGAGCGTGCGGAGCTGCGCCGCCTGCGCGACGAACTGCGGCGGCTGCGCGGTGAGGTTGCGGAGCTGCGGCGGGCCAACGAGGTGCTCAAGGCGGCCTCCGCCATCTTCGCGGCGGATCTCCGCACAACGGCGCAGGTCGTGTACAACTCGGCGGGCCGCCAGGATCGGTCGACGACGTGACCGGCCGTGCCGCGCGCCCTCGGGCCCGCGGCACGGCCGGACGATCCCGACCGACCCTTGGGGACTGACCATGCGTGTGCTCGGAGTCAACGGCTGGCCCGGGGCCAGCCACGACGGTGCTGCCTGCCTCGTCGTGGACGGAGACGTCATCGCCCTGGCCGAGGAGGAGCGCTTCACGCGCGACAAGCACGCCTACGGACAGGCGCCCCTCCACGCGGCGGCCCACTGCCTCGCCGAGGGCGGCCTCACCCTGGACGACATCGACGTCGTCGCCCACGGATGGGACCTTCCCACCCTCTTCCGCGACCGCGGGCTCGACTGGTTCGCCGACGACACCGAGGCGCTGGAACACCTGCTGCCCAAGGCCCTGTTCCCGCGCTCCCGCGACCCCCGGCTGACCTTCGTCAACCACCACATCGCCCATGCGGCCAGCGCCTATCTCCTCTCCGGTCGCGACCGGGGCGCCATTCTCGTCCTGGACGGCCAGGGCGAGAACGAGAGCACCACGCTCGCCGTCGGCGTCGACGGCGGGATCAAGACCCTGCGCTCGCACACACCGGGCTGGTCGCTGGGCTACTTCTACGCGGCCGTCTGCGACTACTCCGGGCTCGGCGCCGACGCCGCGGGCAAGATGATGGGCCTCGCCTCGTACGGCACGCCCCAGGACCTCACCATGGGCGGCGCCCTCGCCTTCACCGACGAGGACTTCACGGTCGGCGCGGTGCCGGCCGGACTGCGGTCCACCGGAGGCACCGACGAGGAGAACGCCACCATCCGGCACTGGATGGAACACCTGGAGAAGACCCTCAGGCAGCCCCCGAACCGGTCCGTGCGCCGCTTCGACCCGCGCACCGGCCGCTACGCGCGGGTCACCGACCACGACCCCTTCGACTACCGGGACCTCGCCGCCACCGCCCAGGCCGCCCTGGAACGCGCGGTCATGGGGCTGGTGCGCGGGCTGCTGCGGGAGACCGGCGAGACCACGCTGATGGTCGCGGGCGGCGTCGGCTTCAACGCCACCCTCAACGGCAAGCTCCTGCGGATGCCCGAGGTCGAGGACCTCTTCGTCCAGCCCCTCGCGGGCGACCAGGGCGTCTCGCTCGGCGCGGCGGTCTGGGTCGCGGCCGAGGGCGGCGACCGGATCCGGCCGATGGACGGCTCCGTCGCCTGGGGGCCGCAGTGGGCCCCCGACCGGATACGCCACATCCTCGACGCCGCGGGCACCGCCTACACGGAACCGGGGGACATCGCCGCCGCCACCGCCGAGGTGCTGGCGCAAGGGGGCGTCGCCGGCTGGTTCCAGGGCCGGGCCGAGGGCGGACCCCGCGCGCTGGGACACCGCAGCATGGTGGCCGTGCCCGCCCCGGAGTCCACCCGCGACCGGGTCAACATCCGCATCAAGGACCGCGAGGCCTGGCGCCCCTTCGCCCCCAGCATGCAGGAGGAGGCGGCCGCGTCCCTGATCGGGACCTCCACCCCGCTCCCGTACATGATCGTCACCACCCCGGTCACCGACGTGGGCGCCGAGGCCATGCCCGCCGTGGTCCACCGCGACCGCACCACCCGGCCCCAGACCGTCTCGGCCGCCGTCGATCCGCTCTACCACCGCCTCATCGGCGCGGTCGGCGAGCACACCGGCACCCCGGTCGTCCTCAACACCTCCTTCAACGGCCGCGACGAACCGGTGGTGTGCAGCCCGCAGGACGCGCTCGCCACCTTCCACCGCGTCCCGCTCGACGCCCTGGCGCTCGGGCCGTTCCTGCTGCGCCGCCCCACCGGGGAGGCGGGCGCGTGACTGCCCCGCACCAAGAGGAGACGCCCCTGCGCACCTCCCGGGACTCCGCACCCGGCGTCGGCACAGCGGACGCCCGCCCCGGTACGCCCGCGCCCACGCCCGACGGCATCCGTGCCCAGGTCGTGGCATGGATCGCGGAAGCGGCGCTCACCCCCCAGGTGGACCCGGCCGCCCCGCTGCGCGACCTGGGCGTGGACTCGCTCGACCTGATCCGCACCGCCCGCCGCGTCGAGGCCGTCTTCGGCGTACGGGTGCAACCGCGCGAGCTGCGCGGCCCGGAGGCGACCGCGGAGCGGCTGGCCGAGCTGGTCTCCCAGCGGGTCGCCCGGCGCGGCGCACCCGAGGCCGTCCCGCCCGGGGCCGAGCACGGACCGGTCGTGCTCACCCCGCCCCAGGAGCAGGCGTGGGAGGAGCAGACGGGCGACCGGGGCCACTGGAGCCAGGCGCTGCTGTTCACCACCCGGCCCGGCGTCGACCCGGACGCCTTCGACGAGGCCGTACGCCGCCTGGTCGCCGGGCACGCCTCCCTGCGCCTGGCTGTCGAGGCGCCACCGGCCAGGCGGCCCCGGCAGCGGGCGGCCGCCGTGGCGCTCGACGGCCCGCCCGCCGACGTCCTCGCCGGGACACTGGAGACCGTCGACCTCTCCGCGTTCGACGACGCCGGACTGGCGGCCGAGGTCACCCGGCGCTGCGCCGCCGAACAGGGCGCCCTCGACCCCGGGGCCGGGCGGGTGGCCCGCTTCGTCCGGTTCGACGCGGGCCCGGGGCGGCCGGGCCGCCTGCTGATGGCCGTCCACCAGCTGGCGGTCGACATGGTGTCCTGGTCCGTCCTGCTCGAAGACCTCCAGGAGTTGTACGAGGCGCTCGCCGCGGGCCGCCGGGACGTGTGGTGCGCCGAGGGCACCCCCTACCCGGAGTGGGCCGCCGCCCTCGTGGACCACGCCCGGACCCCCGAGGCGGAGGCCGAGGCGGAGTGGTGGACGGAGGTCGTGCGCACCCCGGCGGGCATCCCGCTCGACCACGAGACCGCCGACCCCCGGGCCGCGAACACCGCCGCCACCGCGGCGACCCACCGCGAGGAGCTGCCGCGGGAGCTGACCGGCCGGCTCCACGCGGCCGCGCGGGCCCACCGCGCCCACCCCGGCGACCTCGTCCTGCACGCCCTGGGAGAGGCGCTGTCCGGCTGGCTCGACGAGGCGGCCGTCCGCGTCGACGTCCTGCGGCACGGGCGCGAGGAGAGCGTGGGCGACAGCCATCTGACCCGTACCACCGGCTGGTTCACCACCACCGTCCCGGTCCGGCTCGACCTCGCCACCGGCACCCCGGCCGGGCGGCTCGCCCGGACCGTCGGCCACCTCGCGGCGATGCCCCGCGGGGGAGTGGGCCACGGCGCGCTCGCCCGCCACGGCCGCCCCCGGATCGCGGCGCCGCTGCGCTCCGCCCCGCCCAGCGACGTCTCCTTCGACTTCGAGGGCGACGACGCGGACGCGCTGCCGCTCGGCGGGCTCCTGACGGACGTGGCGCCCGAGCCGCCCGGGGACATCACCGCCCCGCACTGGGTGCGCCCCCACCTCATGGAGGTCATCGCCACCACCGACGACGACGTGCTCCGCGTCGAGTGGTGGTACTCCACGGCTCTGCACGACGAGACGACCGTACGCAGACTCGCCGCCCGCCACCGCACGGCCCTGGCCGCCCTCGTCGCGGCGTGCGAGGCCGACGTGCCGACCACACCGCCTGGCTGACGTCCTGTCAGCACGAAGCTGTACGGGCAGGGCTGACGGTTCGTCACCGATTGCGCCCGGCCTCTCACCACGGACGGACAAGAGAAGACGCCTGCCATGACCCTGCCCAGCGTGCTCGATCCCTTCTTCGCCCTGGCCCGCTCCCAGCCCGACCGGCCCGCCGTCGTCGACAACGGAGTCACCGTCCCCTACGGCCGGCTGGCCGGCTGGGCGGAGGCGGTGGCCGACCTCGTCGCCACCCGTGCCCGGCGGCCGCTCCCACCGGTGGGCATCACGGTCCACCACAGCGTCCGCGATATCGCCGCGATCCTCGGCGTCCTCGCGGCCGGGCGGGCCTTCGTCCCCGTGGGCGCGGGCCCCGAAGGCCACCCCGACGAGGCGCTGCGCGCCCTCGGCTGCGACGAACTGGTCACCACCGCGGGCAGCGGGCCGCTGCCCGCCGCATCCCGCGTCCTGCGCCCCAACTGGTCCCGCCCGCGCTCCCCTTCACGGCAGAGCGGAGAGCCGGTGCGGGCCGAGGACCCCGCCTACGCGCTGTTCACCTCGGGCTCCACCGGAGCCCCCAAGGCCGCCGCGGTCCCGCACGGCGCCCTGCACGCCGTCCTCCCGCACCTGATCGAGCGGTACGGCGTGGGCCCGGACACCGTCGCCCTGAACTTCCACCGGGCGGACGGCGACACCAGCCTGGAGGAGATCCTGCCCACCCTGCTCGCGGGCGGCCTCCTCGTCCTCGACGAGGAGGCCGAGAGCGACCTCGACCGGGTCCTCACCGACCACGAGGTCACCCTCGTCAACCTGCCCGTCGACTACTGGCACCTCTACACGGGCCACCTGCTGGAGACGGGCCGCAAGCTCCCCGGCCACATCGGGACCGTGGTCATCGGCGGCGAGGGCGTCCGCCCGGACATGCTGGAGCGCTGGGAGCGGCTCGGCGCCGGTCACGTCCGGCTGCTCAACACCTACGGCTCCACCGAGACCGCCCTCGTCACCCACACCGCCCTCCTCGCCGGGCCGGACGCCGGAGGACCGTTCCCCGAGGGCGTGCCGATCGGCCGCCCGCTGCCGTCCGTGCGCCAGGCTGTCGTCCCCCGTCCGGACGCGCCCGACGGCCCCGGTGAACTGTGGGTGGCCGGCCCGCAGCTCGCCACCGGCTACCTCGACGACCCCGAGCGCACCGCCGCCTGCTTCACCGAGGCCGATCCCGGCGACGGCCCGGACCGCTGGTACCGCACCGGCGACCTCGTCCACCAGGCCGCCGACGGCAGCCTGGTCTTCCACGGACGCCTCGACCACCAGGTCAAGATCCGCGGCCACCGGGTGGACCTGCTGGACGTCGAGGAGGCCATGGGCAGGCTCCCGGGCGTGACGGCGGTGGCCGCCGCCCCGCACGTCAAGGGCGAACACACGGTGCTGGTCGCCTTCGTGGTGCTGGGCGGCGAGCCCCCTGCCGCCGGGGAGGGTGTCGGCGCCGCCGTGCCCGCCGCCGTGGCCGATCCGCCCGCCGACGCGTTGCGCGAACGGCTGCGGGCCGTCCTGCCCGACCACTGCGTACCCGACCGGATCATCGCTGTCCCGGCCCTCGCCCACACACGCACCGGCAAGGTCCACCGCACCGCGACCCGGGACCGGTACCTGTGACGAACCGGCTCTTCGACCCCTCGGTCGCCCCGCCCGCCGTACCCGAGGTGAACGTCCGGGGACCCTGGTCCTTCCTCTGGTGGCTGGTGCGCGCCCGCCCCTGGCCGCTGGTGCTCAGCACGCTGCTCGGCACGGTCTGGATGGTGCCGCTCGCCCTCACCCCGCTCGTCGTCGGGCGGGCCATCGACGCGGCCGGACCAGGTGGTGGCGCGGGCGACGTGGTGCTGTGGGCCCTGGTGGCGCTCGGTCTCGGCGTCGTCCAGGCGCTCGCGGGCGCGGGACTGATCCAGGCCGCCGTCGGCTCCGAGGCGCACGCCGTGTCGTACAGCCACCGGGTGCTGATGCGCCAGGTCGTCCGGCTCGGCGCCACGCTGCGCACCAGGGCCCGCTCCGGGGACGTGGTGGCCTCGGCCGCCGCCGACGTCGAGAGCATCGGCCAGGCGTTCGAGGTGGTGGGCCGCACGGTCGGGGCGATGATCGCCGCCGCCCTGGTGACCGTCGCGCTCACGGTCACCTCACCGCTGCTCGGCCTCGCCGTCCTCATCGGCGTGCCCGCCGCCGTGCTCGGCATCGGCCCGCTGCTCCGCCCGCTCCAGGCGCGCGACGAGGCCCAGCGCGAGCAGATGGGCATCGCCACCTCCCAGGCGGGCGACATCGTCGCGGGCCTGCGGATCCTGCGCGGCATCGGCGGCGAGGCCCGCTTCGCCGAGCGCTTCCGCCGCACCAGCCAACAGGTGCGCAGGGCGGGCGAGTCGGCCGGACGGATGGAGGCGTGGCTCCAGGCGGCGGGCGTCCTGCTGCCGGGCCTCGTCACCGTCGGCATCGTCTGGTTCGGAGCCCGTCTCGCCCTGAACGGCACCATCACCGCCGGTGAACTCATCGCGTTCTACGGTGCCTCGGCCTTCCTCACGCTGCCGGTCAGCACCGCGACCGAGGCCGCCGAGACGGTCAGCCTGGCCCGGGTCGCGGCGGGCCGGATCTGCACCCTGCTGCGCCTGGAGCCCGACACCGCCGAACCCCCGCACCCGGAGCCCCTGCCGCCCGGCCCGCTCTCCCTCACCGACCCGGGGACCGGGATCACCGCTCGGGCCGGACGGCTCACCGTGGCCGTGGTGCCCACCGACCGCGCCGGGGACCTCGCCGACCGGCTGACCCGGCCCGTCGGACCGGACGGCACCCCGCCCGTGCTGCTCGGCGGCGTACCGCTCGACCGGGTGGACCTCGCCGAACTGCGCACCAGGACGCTGCGTTCCGGACCCGGCGACCCGTTGTTCACCGGCAGCGTACGAGAGGAGCTGACCGCCGCGACCCCCGCCCGCTCCCAGGAGGCGCTGGACCGGGCGCTGTGGGCCGCGGACGCCACCGACGTGGTCGAGGAGCTGCCCGGCGGGCTCGACGCCCTGGTCGACGAGGGCGGCCGGACCCTGTCCGGAGGCCAGCGCCAACGCCTGGTCTTGGCACGCGCGTTGCTCGCGTCCCCCGACGTCCTGGTCCTGGAGGACCCGACCGCCTCCGTGGACGCCCACACCGAGGCGCGCGTCGCGGAACGGGTGGCCGCGCTCCGCGCGGGACGCACCACCCTCGTGCTCACCGACAGCCCGCTGTGGCGCGGGGTCGCCGACCACGAGATCCGCCTCGACACGGACACCACCCCCGCAGGCCCCGACCGCCCCGCAGGAGGGCCCTCGTGACGACCACCACCACCCGGGCCGACGCCGGACCCGGCCCCGCCGGGACGGTCGCGGCCCCCGGGCGGCTGCCGCTGGCCGGCCGCGCCGATGTACGGGTCTGGGTCGGCGCCTTCCTGCGCCGCGAGGCCCCCCGGCTCGCCCTCACCTTCGGCCTGTTCGCCGCCGCGCTGCTCGCCGGACTGGTCGGGCCCCGGCTGCTGGGCCGGCTGATCGAGTCCGTCAAGGACGGCACCGGCACCGGCCGGGTCGACATGTTCGCCCTAACCTTCTTCGGGGTCCTGACCGCTCACGCGCTGCTCGCCCGTGCGGCCCGCACCCAGGCCACGCTGCTCGGCGAACGCGTCCTGGCCCACACCCGCGAGCACTTCGTCCGCCGGGTCCTCGGGCTGCCGCTGGCCCAGGTGGAGAGCGTCGGCACCGGCGACCTCCTCAGCCGCGCCACGACCGACGCCGACCGGCTCAACGAGAGCATCCGGCAGGCCGTCCCCCGGATCGCGCTCGCCGCGGTCACCATGGTGTTCACCCTCGCCGCGATCGTGCTGACCTCGCCGCTGCTCGCGCTCGCACTGTTGCCGGGGCTGCCCCTCGCGGTGCTCTCGACGTGGTGGTACCGGCGGCGCGCGACCCGGGCGTACGAACGACTCCTCGCCCAGGAGGCCGACGTCCTGGCGGTGGTGCACGAGACCGCGCGGGGCGCCGCCGCCGTGGAGTCCCTCGGGCTCGGGGCGCGTCAGCGCGCGCGGCACGGCCGGGCGGTCGACGCCGTGGTCCGCACGCGGCAGCGCACCACATGGCTCCAGACCATCTGGTTCCCCAGCCTGGACCTCGCCACGATGGTCCCGATGGCACTGACCCTGCTGATCGGCGGCCTCGCCTACCAGCGGGGTCAGGTGGGCCTGGCCGAGGTGACCGCGGTCGTCCTCTACGTACAGGCCCTCGGCGAACCCCTCGACGACCTGCTGACCTGGACCGACGAACTACAGATCGGCAACGCGGCGCTGCGCCGCATCCTGGGCGTGGACCTGCTGCCGTCCGAAAAGACCCGCCCGCCCGTGCCCACCGAGGGCCACGCGATCCGCCTCGAAGGCGTCGGCTTCGGATACGGGCCGGACCGGGAGGTCCTGACCGGGATCGACCTCGACATCGCACCCGGCGAACGCCTCGTCGTGGTGGGCGCGTCGGGCGCGGGCAAGTCCACGCTCGGCAAGCTGCTGGCCGGTGTGCACCACCCGGACCGGGGAAGCGTGCGCATCGGCGGCGCCGAGGTCTCCGGATTCCCGGTCGGGCAACTGCGCCGGGAGATCGTGCTGGTGACGCAGGAGCAGCACGTCTTCAGCGGGACGCTGCGGGACAACCTCACCCTGACCGGTGGGGGAGCGGAACCGGAAGCGGAGGACAAGGCGCTGTGGGAGGCGCTGGAGGCGGTCCTGCTCGCGGACTGGGCACGGACACTGCCCGACGGCCTGGACAGCGAGATCGGGCCGGGCGCCGCCCCGGTCTCCCCGTCCGCCGCCCAGCAGCTCGCACTCGCCCGGCTGCTGCTCGCCGACCCGCACACCCTGGTCCTCGACGAGGCCACCGCCCTGCTGGACTCCACCGCCTCGCGCCGGGTGGAGCGCTCGCTCGCGGCCCTGATCGAGGGCCGGACGGTGATCTCGATCGTGCACCACCTGGACTCGGTCCGGGACGCCGACCGCATCGCGGTCATGGACCACGGCCGGATCGTCGAACTCGGCAGCCACGACACCCTGCTCGCGGCGCGGGGAGCCTACGCCTCGCTGCTGCACTCCTGGGAGTCCGCCCGCGGCGACGACCCCCCGGCCACGAGCCTCACGGACTGAGGGAGCCGGAGCGCGCATACGGCTCGGCGCCCCGGCGAGACCGAGGCGCGTACCGACGCCTTGAGCGGGTTCCCCCGGGGAAGACGGGGTCAGCCGGACACGGGTTAGGCGCCGTTGTTTCGCGTCGGGTGATGGAGGACGCTGTTCACGGGGAGGTGGTCGCCCGTGAACAGCGCGGAGCAGTGGGTCTTCATCGAGGTGTTCCAGGTCAGGCGTCCCATTGATGTGGGCGAGGTCCGTTCTGGCGCGGACCTGGTGAGCCGGATCACGTACTCCTTCTACTGGGTTCTGCGTCCCAGCGGGGTTCCGGCCCGGGACTCCGTCCGGAGCGTCCCGGCCGAGGAGGTCCGGTGGCGGGCGGCGGGGGAGCGGTTCGAGCGCGCGGCGAAAGCCGCGGAGGATGCCTACTGGTCAGCCACCCGCCGCTGGAGGGTCCGCTTCCTGCCCGGTGCCCGCCGACGCCGGGAGCAGTCGGTGGAGCGTCTCCGTGCCGCTCTGGCGCAGGCCGAGGAGGACTACGCACCGGTGCGTGAGGAGATCAACCGCCGCCTGACCGCGGAGGCGGAGGAGCGGGAGGAGCAGGACCGCCGCCGGGAGGCCGAACAGGCCGAGCGGCGGGCACGCCAAGCGCTCTGGCGTGACCGGTGCCACGAGCTGGCGAGCCGGCGAGTGTGGTGCTGGGTGGTTGAGGGCGGCGGAACGTCGGTCCTGATCCACCGCTGCGACCTTCCCGCCGCGGCCCAGGCGCGCGGGACCGTCCATCGGCCGGCAAAGCCGCTGACGTTCCACCAGCTGGAGAAGAAGCTTCTGAAGCTCGGTGATGAGGGGTGTACCACGGTGCGCTGGGACCAGGCCTGCCGGGACAGTGTGGTTGCGGAGTGCTCGGTCCCCGGAGGCGCTGAGTCCTTCGAGGAGTGGTGGGCTGTCGTCACCTCCGACTTCTGGCTCCGCCCCGACACGATGCCGCGGCGCCCCCCTTCCGGCCCGGTCCGCGGACGGGGAGGTCACGGCTACACCGCGACCGACTACGGAAGCGGCGGCTTCAACTGCGGCGGCGGCTTCTGAGTCATCCCGTGTGCCCGGCGGGCAAGCTACGGCTCGGGCACGGTCGTGGAGCGCGGCCCGGCCATCGCCGCCGTGGCCACCACGGGCGGCGATCCCGCCAGTCGCAGGGACGCGAGCAGGTCGGCGAGACCGCCCGGGGCGCGGCCACGCAGCCGGTCGGCGCTGCGCACCGGGTGGTCGTCGCTGCGCGCGATGCGGTGCCCCGCCGCGGAGAGCCTGTCCACGAGGTCGCGGTCCTCGCTCGTCGTGAGGGGGGCGAAGCCGCCCACCCGGCGGTAGGCGGTGGCGGAAAAGCCCATGTTGGCGCCGTGGATGTGGGGGTGTTGCCAGGGCGGACCGCCGGGTGCCGTCGGACGGGTGCGGAAGTAGGCGGCGTCGTGCCGCTCGCGGGCCCGCCCGGAGCTCGTCGGCGCCGGCGGGGCGAGCCGGATGGTGCCCAGGACGAGGTCGTGGCCGCGGCGGGCCCACGCGGTCTGCCGCGTCAGCCAGTGCGCGGGAACGGTCGAATCGGCGTCGGTCATGGCAAGCCAGATGTCCGGCTCCGAGGGGCCCAGCAGCGACAGCGCCCGCAGGACTCCGGCGGCGCGGGCCGCCCCCACGTTGCGCCGGGCGACTCCCAGAACGTGAGCGCCCTCGCGTGCGGCGAGGGCGGCGGTGGCATCGGTGCAGTCGTCCGCGACCAGCACGGTGTGCACGGGCAGCGGGGCCACCTGGTCCGCGGCCGCGCCGATGCTCCGGATGCACGCCACGACGCGCTCGGCCTCGTTGTGCGCCGGGACCACGACGGCCACGGCGGAGACGTTCATGCCAGGCCCTCGGCGCGCGCGGGCGACAGGGCGGCCCCGGGGCCGGTGGCGCGCTCGTGGACGGTGAGGGTGAAGTCGGGGTCGTCGTACCGGGCCAACGGGCGCAGTTCCGCCGCCGCTTCGACCTCTTCGGCGATCTCCCGGCCGGTACGGGTGTGCTCGTCGACCGGGTGGTTCCAGTGGACGGTGACCAGGTGCCCGCCGTCGCCCAGGCTGTCGATGCTGTGCCGCAGCACCCGGGCGCGGTCCGCGGAGCCGAAGTAGTACAGGAGCTCCGACAGGACCACCAGGTCGAAGGAGCCCGCGGGCCACTGTCCGGGGACACTCATGTGCCGGACCGTCACCTGGGGCATCCTGGCCAGGCGGCGGCTTGCCGCCTCGACCGCACGGGGGGCCCGGTCGGCGCAGAGCAGGGCGTCGCAGCGCGGGGCGAGCAGTGCGCTGAGGACGCCGACGGAACAGCCCGGCTCGAACGCCGCGCGGTAGCGGGCCCGGGGAAGCGCCGCGACGGTCAGTTCGTACTTGCGCCGGTCGTACCACCGCTCGGCCAGCCGCCAGGGGTCGTCGGCTCGGGCGTACTGGCCCTCGAAGTAGCTGTCAGGAGTGTTCAACGCATCACCGTTTCGAACGCGCGGATGTGATGGGCCAGTTCCCACGGCGGCAGAACCGGGCCCTGCCCCGGGCCACGCGGTTCCAGCTGGCTGGTGAAGCAGGCCAGCGCCGCCTTCTTGCGGTCCAGAGCGCCCTCGGAGAGCGACAGCACGCCCGCCCGATGCCAGGGCACCCGGGGGTCGCCGGGGCGGGCCCAGTGCCACATCCACACCGGATACCTCCACACGGCGACCCTGCCCTCGCGACCGGCCCGCCGCGCGGCCCGGCCGGCCGCCTCGTGGTCGCTGTGCAGATCGCCCTCCCACGGCGCCAGACAGAGCGCCGCGCCGGTCCGCGCCACGACCTCGGCGATGATCACGCGGGCTTCGTCCTCGTGCTGGTCCAGGCCGGTGTCGGGCAGCGCCGCGTACACCGGTTCCGGCAGCGGTCCGAGAGCGCGCAGCGCCGCGGCGAGCTCCGCACGCCGTCGCCCGGCGAGACGGGCCATCGCCCCGGTGTCCCCGGTGCCGTGCGAGGCCTCACCGGCGGTCAGGCACACGGTGTGCACCGTGACACCCGACGCCAGGAGAGCGGCGATGGTCCCGCCGCAGCCCAGCACCTCGTCGTCCGGGTGCGCGGCCACCACCACGACGGGCCCATCGGGGACCCGCAGCAGCGGCAGCTTCGCCTCCAAGCCGGCCGCCAGCCAGTCGGCCTCGTCGGTCCCGGCCGCGTCGATCAGCGCCGCGGCCTCCTCCCGGGAGGGCGTCCCCTTCGCGGCCCCGCTCATCGCGCTCCCTCGGCGGCGTCGCGCGCCGCCAGCCGGCCGAGCTCCGCGAGGTCCGACTCGGCGTGGTGCTGACGTACGTACACCGTCAGGTCCGCCACCGCCCGCGCGTGCCGTTCGTCGTGGCACAGCGGCCCCGCTCCCGAGGCGCGGCCCACGTGCTCCATCACCTCGGTGCACACCTTCTCGACCAGGGACCGCACCCGTAGTCCGCGCAGCGCGGCCTCGCCGCGTTCGTCCAGAGGATCGGCGTCGATGGCGTCCCCGGCTCCCAGCACCATGGTCCGCGCGGTGTGCAGGAGTACGTCGACCGCGCCCAGGTGAGCGGCCGCGTGCTCGTCGATCCGGCCGGTCGCCGCGCGGTCGTAGAGAACGGTGGCGACGGCCTGAGCGCCGCCGAGCCAGCACGCCGCCACCCCGATCCCGCCGTGCGGGAAGCCGGCGCGCCGCAGATAACCGTCCGGGCCGCCGACGGCGCGCGCGGGTACGTCGTCGAACGTGACGTCCAGGGTGTCGCTGCCCCGCATGCCCACCGCGGGCCATGTCCCGGCGACCGGCTGGAACCCCGGGTGGCCGAGGGCCACCGCGAAGAGCCGGTAGCCGTCCTCGGCGTCCGCCGTCACCAGGGCGTGGGTGCAGCTGCGGGCTCCCGAGCAGTAGGGCTTGAGGCCGGTGAGCCGCCAGCCCTGCCCGTCCGGCCGGGCTGTGACCCCGGGGCCGGGCGGGCGCGCGGCCCACACGCCCCAACGCTCGTCCGGAGCGGGCAGCGCGTGTTCCAGCTCGTGCAGGATCGCCGCCGCGTCGAGGTGGCCCTCGGCGAGCCGAGCCAGCGACAGGTCCCTGCGGCCCAGTTCGGCCAGGGCGGCGAAACGGCGGGCGGTCGCACGGCCGGGCAGCGCGACCCGCGCCGCCTCTTCCGCGACGAAGGCCCGGAAGCTTTCACCGGCGCGGTACTCCGGGCTGAGCGGGTCGGGCAGGAGATCTTCCTGCCCGGGACGGTCGTTCATCGCTCGCTTCTCCTGAGCCTCGTGTGTGTGGGGGGGGGCGACGTGGACGGCGTGGGGCACCCCGGGGCGGGTCCCGCGATCGAGTTCGTCCGCCCGGCCGCCGGTGATCCCGCCGTGGCGGTGAGCCGGTTCGCCCCGGCCGGACTCCACCGGCCCGCCCGGCACGGGGCCGCGCCGGGCGGGTACGGGTGGTCTACGAGCTGGTGCGCGGTCCGGGCTCCTCCTGATTGGCCCGGGTCACCACCCGGTCGTTGCGCGCGCTGCCCCAGGCCCGGAGGAGCTTCGCGATCGGACCGCGCGGCTCCCCCGCCTCGGCGCCCTGGCGCAGCGGGCCGTGGTTCGAAGCGGTCGGCAGCACCCGCGCGACAGCCCCGCTGAGCCGGGTCGTCAGGCCGGGCGCCACACCGTGCGCGAGCTGGGCCGCCTTGGCGGGCAGGGTGAGCACCAGCCGGGCGCGCCGCTGGATGACCGCGTCCACGATCCTGCGGGCGGCCCGCTCAGCGTCCATCGACAGCAGCGGAGCGCCCGCCGCGGCGCTGAACCAGCCGAACTCGGCATCCACGTCTCCGCCGAACTCGGCCTGCCGGTGCGATCCGGTCCGCATCAGACCCGGGTGGACTGCGGTGACACTGACCCCGGAGGCAGCCGCCTCGGCGTGCAGCCCCTCGGCGAGCGCCCCGACCGCCGCCTTCGCGCACGAGTACGGCAGCAGGTGCGGAACGCCCGTCAGACCACCGACCGACCCGATGAGACCGAGGCGGCCCCGGGTCTCCCGCAGGTACGGCAGCGCCTCCAAAGACGTGTGCAGAGCGCCGAAGAACATGGTGTCCATGGCGTCGCCGAACTCCGACGCGCCCACCGCCTCGACGGGCGCGACCTGGATGACTCCCGCGTTGGCGATGACGAGGTCGAGGCCGTCGCGCTCATGGACCTCGCGCACCAGGGCACGCACGGCGGTGCGGTCGCGCACGTCGCACACGGCGGTACGCACGGTGACCCCGGTGTCCTCCCTCAGCCGCGCCGCCGCCCGCGCCAGTTCATCGGCGTCGCGGGCGGCGATGGTCACGACGCACCCGCGCTCCACCAGCCGGCGGGCCATGAAGAGCCCAAGACCCCGGGAGCCGCCGGTGACCAGGGCTCCTGGGCCCTTGGTCCGATGCGGGAGGCGGGTGCGGTCGGTCATCTCATCGCCCTTCCGGGGTGCGCTCGACAGGTGGTGGCCGACGCCGGAGCGCGGGCCTGCCCCGAGTTCCCAGCCTTCGACACCTGTAACGCTCCGCCGCACCCCTTTTCGCGGGAAGCCCCGGGCGTTCTCGCGGGAGGCCCCGAGCGGGCGGAGGCTTCCCGCCCGTGTTGTGGCCAGGCGGTGGCGGGGCGAGACTGAGGAGGGGGCGTGATCGGAGGAACCATGATCATCCTCGGCCTCATCCTTCTCATCATCGGCCTGATCGCCGGTATCGGCGTCCTGTGGACCATCGGCATCATCCTGGTGGCCATCGGCGCTGTGCTGTGGGTCCTCGGAGCCGTGGGACACGCGGTGGGAGGACGACGGCACTACTGGTGACGGGAGGTCCGCAAGACGTCGTGGACCCCTCTTCCGCCAGAGCGCGGTGTGGGGTCACCAGCCGCGTCAGGTCGGATGTGACCCGCGCAACGACGGGCGGTGCGGGCTGAGTTGCCGCTTCCGCCGTCCGAGGACGGGCGCCTGGAAGGGTGCCGATGTCCTGCAAGATTGACAGCTCCCTGCGGGGAAACTAGTTTCCTGAGAGGAAAGTGGTCGGCGAGCTGCCGACCTTCTCCTCTCGACGCAGGGAGATGCCGATGTCCACCCAGCCGGACCCGACGCCGGAAGAGGCAGCACGCGCTCTTCGGGACGTCGAACGACGACGTATACAGGCCGCCGAGGGCAGCGGGGGCGCGAAATGGGTGTACGTGGTCCTCGGCGTCGCGGTCTTCCTGCTGCTCGCTGCCCCTGACTGGGTCGATGACGCCGCACAGGCCTGGGTGTCCATCGCCTTCGCGGCGCTCGCCATCACCTACGCCCTTCTGCTCCGCACCCGTCGCGGTTCGGCGCTCCTGGGTCATCGCACAGGCGCGCGCGAGGAGGAACTGGACAGGTCCTACATGCGGAGGAGGCGTCTGACGCTGCTGTCCGTCATGGCGCTCGGTCTGGTCGTCTCGGTGCTGGGAACGCGGTTCTCGCTCGACACGCCGTACTGGCGTTCCGGCGTCGGGGTCCTGCTCGGCGGTGCGCTGATCCTTCTGGGACCCACATGGGATCAAGCGGTGAGGGCCCGCGCGGTGCGCGGCGCTCACCCGGCGGGGGCGGATCCGGGTGCCTCGCGCTGACTTCGATCCCGTACTTCTCGACTCCACGCGCCTGACCATCGTGTCACTGCTGGCCGGTACGCGGTGGGCGGAGTGGTCGTGGGTCAAGGAGTCGGCAGAGGTCTCGGCCTCCGCCCTCTCGAAGCAGATCACCACCTTGGAGAGCCACGGTTACGTCGACGTCAAGAAGGGCTACGTGGGCAAGCGCCCGCGCACCTGGGTGGCTCTGAGCGCGGACGGGCGCTCCGCACTGGAGAAGCACGCGGCGGCCCTGCAACAGATCGTGGACGCGTCCCGCCTCGCCACGGAGCGCGAGAGGCACGCGGAGCAACCGCGGCACTGATCACGGCCGAGGGCGACCCAGTCGTGGCCGGTGCGGAGCGGGTGCCCCGTCATCCGCCCTGACCCGCTTGTCAGACGGTCGGCTGCCGGAGACTCCCTTCGGCGTCCGAGTCCGAGTGCCGCCGGGTGATCAGGTATCCGAACGCGGTCGCGAGGATGTACATGAGCACCGAGTAGACGGCACTGGGGATCGCGACCTCGGTGCTGTCCAGAACACTGAGCGCGATGGTGAGCGCCACCGTCGTGTTGTGGATGCCGACCTCCATGGAACTCGCTATCGCCTGACGCCTGTCCAGCCGGAGCAGCCGGGCACCGGCGTAGCCGAGGGTGAGACTCGCCAGGCAGAAGATGCCGGTCACGAGTCCGACCTGCCGCATGTAGTCGGCCAGGTTCTCCCGCTCACCGAGCAGGGCACCGACCGAAACGATCACCAGCACGATGACGGAGAAGACCCGGACCGGGCGGTCGGCGCGGGTCGCGAACCGGGGCGAGCGGCGTCGGACCGCCATACCGACGGCGACCGGAACGAGCACGAGGGCGATCACCTGCACCACTTTGCCGAGTTGCAGACCGAGGTCTCCTTCGGCGTCGAAATGGTCGATGGCCAGGTTGGTGATGATCGGGATGGTGAGGGCGGCCAGTACCGAGTTGATCGCGGTCAGCGTGATGTTGAGGGCCACGTCCCCCCGGAAGAGGTGGCTGAACAGGTTGGCCGTGGTCCCGCCGGGGGACGCCGCCAACAGCATCACGCCGACGGCGAGCAGGGGGTCGAGGCCGAAGACCGTCACCAGTCCGAAGGCCACGAGCGGGAGCACCAGGACCTGGAGCACCAGCGCGACGACCACCGCCTTCGGCGACCGGGAGACCCTCCTGAAGTCGTCGACGGTGAGGGACAGCCCGAGGCCGAACATGATGATCGCCAGGGCGATGGGCAGGCCGGTGGTGATGAGTGCTGAGTCGTTCATCGCTGTCCTGTGGGTGAGGAGGGGAGGGCGCGGCAGGGACCGGCCCCGGGGCATGTCGTCAAACTGCCGTGCGGCAGGCGGCAGTTTGACGGCAGACCCCGGGCCCGGATGACCTCCCGTAGGTGACGGGTCGCCGGTTCTCCGGGGGTGCTCATCATGCTGGTGACCTCCCGTCATCTCCAGCCGTGTACCGGCTTCAGATGGCGACGGCGGTGATCACGTGTCCTGGGAGGGCACCCCGCGCCGGCGGTCCGGAGCAGTTCGCGAGCCCACCCCGGGCACGCGCCGGAGGCCGGCCACCGCCGGTGGCCGGCCTCCGGCGCGCGCGAAGGCGGGGCGGAGGCCGCTTCCGGCCCCTGCCCCGCCCTGGTCCCGCGGTATACGGACCCGTGCTATCCGGCGGGAACGGTGTCCTCGAACGTCGTTCCCGCGCTCCGGTACGCCCCGACCATCGCGTTCACCTGGGCCGGAGTGAGTACCTGGTCCTTCACATGCAGGACGTAGTCCACCTGCTGGTCGTAGGAGCGGGGCGTGGTGCTCGGCTGTCCTTCCAGGTCGATCAGCCACTGGTTGAAGTTGATCGACATCGGCCGCTCGGGCAGGTAAGCGGCCCCGTGCGTTCCGAAGTGCTGCCCGTCGACGTAGTACGTGATCTGGTTGTCGTCGATCGTGACGACCAGGTCGTGCCAGCCCGCGTACGACCGCCGGACCTCACTGTGCGCGTTGACCGCCTCCCACGGGTCGGGCCGGTAGGTCTCCCACGAGGTCGTGTACAGGATGTTCGCCGGTTCGCCCCAGCCGCCGTTCGGCAGGTACTCGAAGTCGTACTCCGCGTAGTCGTCCGCCATCGGCGCCTTGAGGTCGTTGATGGTGAAGAACGTCTGCACGACCCGGTCTCCGTCCGGACCCGAGCGCGGAGCGTCGCTGAACTTGACCCGGGAGGCGTACGTCCCGTTCTTGAACTTCATCCGCTGCGTCAGGATCTCGGTGTGCCGGGTCGACGCCCCGGTTCCGGCCGTGGAGGTCTCCAGGTTCATCACCGAGTTGCCGCTCTGCGCGGCGAAGGTGACGTTCTCCGGGGCCCAGGTCGCTCCCGGCACCCCGGGGCCGCCGGAGTTGGAGCGCACGCTCCAGCCGTTGGCGGTGATCCTCGGGTCGCTGTGCGAGCTGTAGCTGAAGTCGTCGAACAGCCGGGGACCGTCCCCCGGCGGGTTGGTGGGCGGTTCGGTGGGCGGATCGGTCGGGCCGTTGCCCGCCGGTGCCTGGCCCCAGACGGTCGCACCGTTCAGGTGGGCCGTGACCTTGGACCAGTCGCCGTACGCGGCCCGGTCGGGTCCGAAAGAGTAGTCGTCGGACTGGAGGAGCGAGGCCCAGGAGGACTGGTGGAAGCGCAGTTGCAGATCCCCGGTGTCCGCCCCCGGCGCGAGCGAGCCCGCCCCGGCGGTGAAGCCGATCTCCAGGTAGCGGTCGGCGGTGGCCGTCGGGGCCGCGAGCGTCCCGAACGTGCCGGTCACGTTCCCGCACCCCCGCACCGCCCAGGAGCAGGCGAACCGGTAGGCGGCGGAGGCCGCGTCGGCCTTGAAGTAGTAGCGCACCTTCACGCTGCTCAGGGGCACGGACGCCGAGCCGGTGTTGCGGACCTTCAGCCACGGCTCGCTCTGGTCCGCGTTGGCCCCGGGCGCGCTGGTCCGGTACTGCACGACGAGCCCGTCCTGCGCGGCGGAGGCCGCACTGGGCAGCGCGGCCAGACTGGTGCACGCCAGGGCCACGGCGGCGGCGGAGGCCACGCCGGTGCGCAGCCTGGAGCCGCGCGGTGTGCTGGTTGCTGTGTTCACGAGGGGGTTCCTCTCCAGAACGGTGGGGGACGGTGCGGGGGAGTCACGGGTGGGGTCGCGCTGCTCCTCAGGGGGCGGACGCCGCCGCGAGCGGCCCGGCGTCCAGCGGTCGGTGGGGGACGCCGAGGGCGTCCAGCCGGGCGGTGTGGTGCCGCAGCCGCTCGGTGAAGCCGGGCCAGTCGCCGGTCCCGCCGGACCAGGCCCGGTCGGCCAGCGCGCACAGCCGGGGGAAGGCCAGGTACTCGATCTCCTCGGGGCCCCGCGCGTACTCGGTCCACACCTGGGCCTGCGTCCCGAGCACCCGGGCCCGCTCCGCCTCCGGCCAGGTGCCGGGGGCCGGTTCGTAGTCGTGGACCGTGCGCAGGGTGACCGGGGGGCCGGGCTGGGCGATCGGCTCCGAGGGGTCGGCGGACCGGGCGTAGTCCAGATAGGTGGACCGGTGGTGCACCGCGATCACCTGGTGGCCGCGCCGGGCGGCTGCCCGTGCGTGGGCGGCGTCGCGCCAGGCCATCACCGTGAACTCCAGCGGCAGTTCGGTGCCGGTCTCGGTCCAGCCGACCGGGATACGGCCGTGCTCCACCAGGAACGACCCGACCCGGCCCATGAACCAGCCGTGCAGTGCCGCCGGGCTCTCAAGCCCTTCGGCGGCCGCGCGCTCCCGGGCGGCCGGGCTCCGCTCCCACTCCGTGGTCGGGCACTCCTCCCCGCCGATGTGGACGTAAACGGACGGGAAGACGTCCATGACCTCCTCCAGGACCGCACGGCAGAACGCGAAGACCTCGTCGTGGACGCCGAGGATCGTGTCGCACACCCCCCAGCGCGTCCACACCTCCAGCCTCCGGCCGGGGTCGTTGCCCAGCTCCGGGTAGGCGGCGAGAGCCGCCCGCACATGGCCGGGCAGCTCGATCTCCGGCACCACGGTGATGCCGCGCTCCGCCGCGTACCGCACCAGGCGCCGCAACTCCGCCTTGGTGTAGGCCCCTTCGTGCGGCTCGGCGTCGAACCGCGCCCCCTCCGGTCCGGTCGGGCCCAGCTGCGAGCGGGCGCGCCGGGAGCCGACCGAGACCAGCCGGGGGTAGGCGTCCACCGGCATCCGCCAGCCCTGGTCGTCGGTCAGATGCAGGTGCAGCACGTTCAGCTTGTGCAGCGCCATAAGGTCCACGTACCGCAGCAGAGAACCGACCGGCTGGAAACGGCGGGCCACGTCCAGCAGCGCCCCTCGCCACGGCAGCGCCGGCACGTCGGTGATCTCCACGCACGGCAGCTCCCAGGAACCGGCCCCGGCCGCCCCTCCCGACAGGGCCTCGGGCGGCAGCAGCTGACGGACCGTCTGAACGCCCCGGAACAGACCGGTCGGATGGGCGGCGCGCAGCAGCAGGGCCTGCGGGCCGACGGTCAGCCCGTACCCCTCCTCGCCGAGACCGCCGAGTTGCTCGTCCAGCGCGAGGACGATCCGCCCGTCCGGCGCCGGGGCCAGCGGCAGCCCGGCGGCCGGGCCGACCAGGGTGCGCAGCAGCTCCGCCGCCGGTTCGGCGCCCGGCAGCGCCCGGACGGCGGTGTCCCGGTCGAGGGTGAGCCGCCCGCCCGGCCAGGAGATCCTGGTGGGCCGGGGCAGGAGGGAGCGTTCGGGGCGCGGTACGGGCACGGGGGCCTCCGGGGAAGCGGATCGGGGGCGAACGGCGGGCGGGTCCACGGTCGGGCGGACGTCTCCTAGCCCTTGACGGCACCGGCGGCGAAACCGGAGGAGACATGGCGCTGGAGCAGCAGGAAGATCACCAGAGCGGGCAGGGCGAACAGTGTCGAGGCCGCCATCGTCGCGCCCCAGTCGGTGCCGAAGGTGTTCTGGAAGGACGACAGCCACACCGGCAGCGTCCGGTTGTCCTGCTGTTTGATGATCAGGAAGTTGGCGTAGGCGAACTCGTTCCAGGCGGTGATGAAGCCGAACAGTGAGGTCGCCATGAGACCCGGCGCCAGCAGCGGCATCGCCACCCGCCAGAACGCCCCGGTCCGGGTGCAGCCGTCCACCTGGGCGGCCTCCTCCAGCTCCGGCGGGATCGTCCCGATGAAGCCGCGCAGCACCACCACCGTGAACGGCAGTGTGATCATGAAGTAGATCAGGGTCAGCGTCGGCAGACGGTCGAGCATGCCGGTGTCCCGGGAGATGATGTAGACCGGGATGATCAGGGACTCCCAGGGCGCCATCTGCGCGATGAAGATCATCAGCATGAACTGCCGCCGCCCCTTCCAGCGCATCCGCGCCACGGCGAACGCCGCGCCCAGCGCCACCAGCAGGGCCAGGAGCACCGCGCCCAGCGTGACGAGGACGCTGTTGCGCCAGAACAGGGCGAACCCATCGGCCGACACGGCTCGTTGGAAGTGGTCCAGGGTCCAGGTGCGGGGGAGGAGACGGGGGTCGGGCGACTGGATGTCCCTGGACGGCTTGAAGGCGGTGGCGATCATCCAGTACACCGGGAACAGGCAGCTCACCACGGTCGCCGTCGCGGCCGCGTACAGCGGGATACGGCGCAGCCGGGGGCGTGCGGTACGGATGCTCATCGGGTCTCGTCCTCCTGGCGGAGCATCTGGCGGAAGTACAGGACGAGCACCCCGGACATCAGCACCACGGTGACCATCGACGCGGCGGAACCGAGGTCGTAGCGCTGGCCGGAGAGGGCCGTCTGCACCGCGTAGACCGGCAGGATCGTGGTGGCGTCACCGGGGCCGCCGCGGGTCATCACCCAGATCTGGACGAACGCCTTGAAGGTCCAGATCACCTCCAGCGAGCACACCAGCAGGAAGATCGGCCGCAGCATCGGGAAGGTGACCGAGCGGAAGATCCGCCCCGCGCCCGCCCCGTCCAGCCGCGCCGACTCGTACAGCTCCGGAGGGACGGTGGTGAGCGCCGAGTACAGCGTGATCGCGGCGAACGGCACCGACTGCCAGACGATCAGCGTGACCAGGATGGCGAAGGCCGCGCCGCCGTGCGCGAACCACGGGTACCGCTCGAAGGACTCCAGACCGAGCGAGGTCAGCGCCCAGTTGACGACGCCGAACTCCGAGTGGAACAGCCACTGGAACACCGTGGTCGCCGCCACCACCGGCATCGCCCACGCCAGCACCAGCGAGCACAGCACGACCGTCCGACCGGTCCGGCCGAGCCGCTCCACCATCAGCGCGACCAGCGTGGCGATCACCATGATGAGGACGACGTTGAGCGCCATGAAGAGGAAGGTCCGGCGCACCACCTCCCAGAACCGGGGGTCCGTCAGCAGCGTCCGGTAGTTGCGCAGTCCGACGAACTCCGCTTCTCCGGAGATCAGCTGACGTAACCGGAAGTCCTGGAGGGAGATCAGGACGGCCCGCGCCAACGGGTAGACCAGCAGGTAGAGCATCCCTCCGACGGCCGGGGCGACCAGGAGGTACGGCCAGGGGGCGCGGGCCCCGCCCACCGGCCGCCCCGGGGCGGGGCGCGGGGCGGCCGCTCGCTCACGGGGGGTGCGGGGCGGGGTCCGCTGTTCGACGACCGGCACGGCACGCCTCCTTCCTTGCCAGGGGACCGACGGACGGGGTCAGGAACCGGCGTTCATCGCCCGGGTGATGTCGCGTGAGGCCTTCGCCGCCTCCTGCGCCGGATCGCTCCCGGTCAGCACGGCCGTCATGTAGTCCTTGACCGGGTTCTCCGCCTCGACCGCCGCCCAGCCGGGCGTGTTGGGCGTGGCGTGTCCGTTCGCCGCGCCCACCGCCATCGCCGCCGCCCCCGGGTCCCCGGCCACGGCGGAGGCCAGTGAGGTGCGGTTGGGTACGTAGCTCATGGCGACGGCCAGCTTCCTCTGCCAGGTGTCGCCGGTCAGCTCCTTGATGAAGGTGACCGCCTCCTCGGGGCGGGCCGCCGCGGCCGGAACGACGAGGTCGGAGCCGCCGGTGAACACCGCCCCCGGGGTGTCGGCGGTCTTGCCCGGGATCGGGAAGAAGCCGAGCTTGTCCCGGAGATCCGGATTCTTCTCGACGACCACCTTGGCCCCGCCCGGGGTCGAGATCATCTGCGCCACCTGACCCTGCGCCATCACCTCGGCCTGCGGCGGGTCGTCCTCGTCGGAGTCCTTGGGGCCTTTGCCGAGCGCCTGGAGCTCCTGGTAGAACGCCATCCCGCGCGTCGCCTCGGGCGTGTCCAGCGCGCCGGACCACCGCCCGCCGGACTCCTCGGCGAGATCGCCGCCCTCGTCCCAGACGAACCCGGCGAGCGCGTACCACATCTGTCCGGGAAGGTAGATCCCCTGCGTGCCGCCCCGGTTGAGCTTCTTCGTGGCGTCGATCCACTGTGCGCGCGTCCTGATCGCCTTCGGGTCGACGCCCGCCTCCTCGAAGAGGTCGGTGCGGTGGATCACCACCCGGTTCGCCGCGTAGTACGGGATGCCGTACTGCTTGCCCGCGTACGAGCCGGGCTCCGCGAGGCCGTTCAGCCAGTCCTCGCCGTTCAGCTCGTCCTTGCGGTCGCTGAGGTCGAGCAACCCGCCGCTCTCCGCGAACTGCGCCACCTGGGTGTTGCCCGCCTCGATCACGTCCGGGGCGTCGTTGCTGGCGAGGGCGGCGGTGATCTTCTGGCCGATGCCGTCCCACTCCTGGATCTGGATCTTCACGTCGATCGTCGGGTGGCGTTTCTCGAAGTCCGCGGTGAACTCCTTCTGGAAGGCCGCGGAGACGCTGTCACGCATCAGCCAGACGTCCACGGTCGTGCGCCCGTCCCCGTTCGCGGAGTCGGACGAGGATCCGGCGCAGGAGCTGAGCGCGGCGGTCAGGAGGAACACGGACCCACCGGCGAGCAGGCGGTACTTCACGGTTCACCTCACGAGCGATAGGGATCGGACGTACCTGACGGGACCCGGCCACCTGACCAGTTGGGCGCACTGGACAGCTCGTCCGTCGATGGTGGATGAAGGTGGCACGGACCCAAGGGGTCGTCAACCCCCGCTGCTATACGCAAAGTTGACGGTCAAGCCGTGAAGCGGGCCATTCGCTCCGGTAGGGGTGGGCGCTACACTTCACCTGACCAGCAAGCCAGTTGTCGCGGCAGCCTCATCAACTGGTAAGAAGCGGTCGGTCGTCGGGAGGAAAGATCATGGGAGCGGACGGGCCGGGGACGGTGCTCAAACGGGAGCGGACCCGGGAGGCGGTGCTGGAGCTGATCGAGTCGCGCAGCCCCGGCGACGCCATCCCCTCGGAGCGCGCCCTGTGCTCCCTGCTCGGCGTCTCACGGCCCACCGTGCGCGCGGCGGTCGACGAACTGGTCGCCGCCGGGCTGCTGGTGCGCGAGCACGGCCGGGGCATGTTCGTCGCGCCCGCCAAGATCACCCAGGAGCTGATCGCCGCGGACCGCTCGCTGACCGTGCCGCGCGCGGCCGGAGCCTGGTCCAGCCGGCTGCTGGAGTTCGCCACCCTCCAGGCCGGGGCCCGGGTCGGCCGCAAGCTGCGGATGTCACCCGCCGCGGAGATCGTCTACGTGGCGCGGCTGCGGCTGGTCGACGGGGTCCCGATGGCGATCGAGCACCTGCACATCCGGGCGGAGCTGGTCCCCGGTCTCAGCGCGCGGGAGCTGGAGAGCGGCGATCTGTACGAGCATCTGCGCGACACCCACGGCGTACACGTCCAGGAGGCGGTCCAGGCGATCGAGCCCACCGTCGTCACCCGCGCCGAGGCAGCCCTTCTCGACGTGCCCGAACTGTCCCCGGCGCTCCTCTTCGAGCGGCTGACCTCGGACACCACGGGCCGCCCGGTGGAGTACGTCCACTCCCTCTACCGGGGCGACCGCTACCGCATCGTCTCCCGCCTCGCGCTCGGTCCGGCGGCCTCGGTGGCCCCGGCCCGGGAGGGCCACCACCCCGGCATCCCGCCCGGCGACTTCGCGCACGGCGACGCCTTCGCCTCCTCCACCCGGGGGGACGTCCAGGCGGGCGGCTGAGCCCATGGGATGCCCGGCCGGGGGCGGGGGCGGGGGCGGGGGCGGGGGCGGTGGCTGACGGCCGGCTGGCAAGCCGGCGGTCAGCCGCGTCGAGACCGAGGAGCCCGGCCTGGCACGCGCCCTCGGTCGTCCCGCGCCTCCGGCCGGTCCGGAGGTGCGCCGCAGCCGCGCCGGGGAGGCGCGAGCCCACACCGAAGCGTTGCCACGCCGGAGACGTGGGGGCCCGGCCCGACCTCGTGGTCCATCCGGGTACATACCGACGGAGACACGGCCTGGCGGCACGCGCTCCGCGCATATGCCTGGCTCTCTGGACCTACGTCAGAAAATGCGACAAAAGAGCTGTCCGGAGTCCTCTGCCCTGGTCCGGCCGACCCCGTTGCCTCACCGGGGTCGCCGCCACCCGACCGGTCGTCCCGCTCGCTTCTTCGTCTCCTCGTCCGTACTCCCGGGCTCGTTCGTACTCCCGGCCTCGCCCGTACTCCGGTCTCGTCCGGAGTACGGCCCAGGACTCCGCCTCCCCCCACCAGCGACCCGCCGTCCTCACCGGTACCAACACGCCGGATCCGGACCACGCCGCACCCACCGCCTCCGAAGGAGTCGTTCATGACATTCAGCATGGAGTTCGTGCTCGGGGGACTGACGATGCTGCTGGCGCTGCTCGTCGGCAGCGCCGCCTGCATCGAGGCACTTCTCAATACCCCTGCGGAAGCGCAGGCCGGATCCGGGGACAACCTGTCGGTGTGACGACCGGCGGCCTGCCGCGTCTCCTCGGGGCGGCGGCCCCGGCCGGGGCGCGCCACTCGGTTGGCCGTCGCCCGATGGCCGCCTCCGGCCTGCCCTTATAGGAAGGTTCCGGGTGCATATGCCCGCCTCGCACACCCGTGGGAGGCAGAAACGATCCGGAAGGCCGTCATGACGCCTCAGGAAGCCACGCCCGCCTCGACGCCCTCGCTCGGAGATGAGGACGACCCCACGGTGATACCGCCGAACAGCCCGGCAGCCGGACCCGTCGAGACTCTCGACGCCCGCGTCGAGGCCCAGGCAGCAGCGGTGGCCCAGGCTCGGGCCGGGACGGCCGGCCAGGATGCGGCCGTGGACGCGGCGCGACCCGCTGACGGCGCGGACGACGCCTCCGAGCACGATCCGTGCGACAGGCCGGACTGCACCATCTGCGCCGACCCCGTCGACGGGCTCGTGCACACCGCCGCCACCACCAGGTCCCTCGACGAAGTCCTCGCGCTGATCAGGCTGCTGGAGCAGACGCCCGAAGGTGACGAGGCGGCGGGCGAGACCGTGCGCACCGCCGCCGTCGAGCGCCCTGTGGACGACGTCGCCGAACTGGTGGCCCGCCTCTCCGAACCTCCGCAGCCCGCCGACCGCGCCGACCAGGCCATCCACGCCGCGGCCGCGAGCCGGCCGATCAGCGACATCAGCGAACTCATGTCGTTGCTGCACCGCCCTCCGCACGACCAGCACGCCGGAGAGGAGGCGGTCCACGCCGCCGCCACCGGACTCACGGTCGAGGAACTAGTGGAACTCATCGCCCGGCTGCGGGCCGACCGGGCCGCGACCGCTCCGCCGGAGCCGGAGAGCCGGACCGGTCCGGCCGACGCGGAGACCGCCCGTTCCGAGCACGAGGGTCCTGCTCAAGAGCCCACCGCCCCTCGGACAGAGGCGGGCCGCGGCGCCGCCAACCGCCCGGCGTCCGCCCTCGGTTCCGATCCCGTACGCCCGCCCCGCGCGGCCGGTACCCGCAGGCCTCCCTCGGATCGCGAGACCCCGGAGCGGCGACGGAGCGTGCCGAACTCGCCCTGGCTCCGCCTGGTGAGCGCCGCCGTGCTGGTGCTCTGCGGCGTCGCGCACTTCCCGCTCCACCCCGGTGACCTCTCGACCACGGGCCTCGCTCTGGCCGCGGGCGCGGCGGGCCTCGGCCTGCTGCTGGCACTGGGCATGATGGTCCGCAACGCCGTGCCCGCCCTGGCCGGGGGCGTTCTCTTCGGCGGTCTGCTGGCGGCGGCCCACGTGATCATCCCCAAGACCTCCTCCACCACGCTGGCCACCGCACTCCACGCCGGAGGGATCTTCGCCACCCTCTCCGCCGCCCTGGCCGGTCTGGTCTGTCTGCTGGTCCTGACCATCGCCCTCGCGTCCGCCCGCGACCGGGCCCCGGACCCCGAGGCCGCCCCCTCGACACGCACAGCTCAGCGCGACAGGGTGTGACGCCTCATCCCCAACCGGCACCGGGGCACCGCTCAGCCGCAGCGGTGCCCCGGTGCGCCCTGTCCGCCCGGCGCGGGCCTCCCCGCGCGGCGGCTCGTGCGGGGCGGGCCCGGCGGCCCCATCCACCCCGGTCTCGCCCTAGCCGAGGCCCGACGCCGCGCCGATCCGGACGCGGTCATCCCCCGCTCCACCAGCAGAGGGAAGCGCAGGAGGCATGGGGGCGACGCTTCTGCGATGGATACGGGCACGCCGAGACGGCACGCCCGAAGCACACGAAACCATGTGATCCCCCATGGGTAGTGGTGCCCGGAGAGCTCCCTGCTCCCGGAGCAGGCGCAGGAACGAGGCGCACTGGTAGCGGCCCGGACCTCGCCAGACAGCAAGCCAAGCTAGCCAGCACTGCGGCATCCGGCGTTGCCACTCAGCGCCAACCCCTTACCTTTCCGCGCCACGGCCTGCGGTCCGCCCGAGACCGCAGCCCGTGCCTTGGGGGAGGTTCGCCGTAGGCCGCGCGGAACGCTCTGCTGAAGACCTCGGCCTGCGGGCCCCACTGCGTAGCGCTGGCATGGACCAGGGGGTGACGCAGGAGGGCGGCGGCCAGGTCGGTGCGGACACCTTCCAGGCGCGCTCGCGCCCCGCGCAGCCGTTCATGTCGAGCGAAGCAGGCGGCGTGCCGGACTTCTGCGAATCAGCCATCCCCGAACGCGGACGATCTCCCGGCCGTCGGCGTCGTACGGCTCAGCTACTTCGCTCCTGCTCGGCTTGGAACGCACAGGCCGGAAATCTGCTGTCCGTTTCCGTGCCGATGCTGGATTCTGGAATTTTGCGCCGAACGGCAGGGTGGTGGCGCGAAAGGGGGCGGCGGATGTTCGGTGAGCAGGATTTTCCGTTGATCGAGCGGGCTGGTGGCTGGGAGGAGACCCCTGTCCTGTCCGAAGTGACGAGCCAGGTGCGTTTTACGGGTGATCGATCGGTGGCACAGTATCGTGCGTTCCCGTTGGGTGAAGTGCCGTTGTCCGCGCTCCGGTTCTCCTCCATGCTCGCGCGGCGTACACCCGCGCTGGTGCGGCAGTCGGACCCCGACATGTATGGCCTGTGCGTGGCGGTAAGAGCAAAAGCGGTATTCGAGCACGCGCATCGGAACGAACAACTATCCGCTGGGCAAATGCTGTTGTACGACAGTGCTCTTCCGTTCGACGCCGAAATAGACGGAGGGCGTTCCGAAGCCTGTGCGGTGGTGGCGCAGTTCCCCAAGAAAATGCTTCCATTCAGAGAGCGTCATCTGAGTCAGGTTGTGGGTGAGGTGCTCGGAAAGCACAGCGCGGTGGAGCGCCTGCTGTACCGGTTCCTCGTCGACCTGGGTCTGGAGGGTGGGCATTGCACGCCGCACGATCGGGTCCGGCTGCAGTCCACGGTTACTGATCTGCTGAGTACGGCTCTGGCCGGTCGGCTCGACCGGGACGAGGATGTGCCGCACAGTACGCACTGGCGTGTCCTGTTCCTCCGGGCCACGGCCTTCATCCGGGACCACCTGGGGCGCGCGGAGCTGGACCCTGCTCTGGTGGCTGCCGCCGTTCAGGTATCGGTACGGACCCTGAACCGGATCTTCGCGAAACACGACACGGCCGTAGCCACCTTTATCCGCGAGCAGCGTCTGGAACGTATCCGAACCGATCTGGCAACTCCCCACTTGCACTACCTGACCGTGCACGCCATCGCCGCGCGGTGGGGCTATCCGGAGGCACCGGCGTTCAGCCGGGCATTCCGTACGACGTTCGGCGAGCCCCCCAGCGAGTACCGACGGCGTATGCATTCTTGTCCGCAGCGGTAGACGATTCTCCGGAGGGCGGCGGGTCACCCTCTCCTGCCTGGCTGTGTCCGCCGCCGACGACGGTGGCCTGTGCCGCGGCCGCCGGGGAACGGCCCAGACCGAACGCACACCATCGCCATCGCCTCCCGCTCACCGCCGCCTGGGCTCAGGAGTGGGGGTGGTGGCCGCCATCACCAATTGAGCGCACGCGGCATTTCGCGGCCTAAGCGCTCGCTTGAGAGGAAACGCTGTTGTACCCGAACACCGCGGTCCTCTCTCCCTAGAGGGCTCTGCCGGTGTAGATCAGGCTCAGCGTGTTCGCGTCTTCCCTGCGTTTCCTGCTGCCCGCCACTTCCAACGCACCCGATCGCAACAGCGAGGGCGGATCGCCAGGGGAGCTGACTACATGCGCCGGTGCCCGCGCGGTGATCACCGCCCTCCTGCGTCCGGCGAAGCGCCTCCCCGCCCGTGCCCCTTCCATCCCGGGCGGGCGAGGATGGGCACTGGTCAAGCGCGTCGCAGCGACCTGCTCGGTCGCCATCCTTCCCGGCGCCGGGAAGGATGGCACGGTCACCATCGCTGTCTGAAAGGAACAGTTCGGCGCCGCCGACCGCACAGGTCCCAGGAGGCGTGGGCCGATGCCCAGGCCGAGAGGCGGTGTTGCCATCAGGTTTACGCCTCCATGAATACCGGTTCGTGAGCTGCTTGTTCGGCTTGGGCCAGCGCACGAGCCGCGCTGTGTGTCTGCCTGAGACCGACCTCCGGCCGGTCGCCCGTCGAAGCGGTCCACGTCACACATGTCACGCCTTGTTCAGCCGTTCGGGTGCGGGGAATATCACCGAGTGACACTGACACGGGGAGCACGCATCACCGGCGCTGTTCTGTGCGCGATTCCGGCCCTGCTCATCATCGCCTGGATCGTCCGCGACATCCGGGCGGCCGGTGGGCCGGAGCTGGTCTGGAACTTCTGGGCGGGCACTGGGAGGCCTGGCGACGTGGTGCCGCTGACCACCTCGGGCACCAGCGCCGTCCTGTTCGTCGCCTACGCCGCTGCCGCGGTGGCCGCACTGCGTTCCGCCGCCGCTTCGTCGGTCCTGATCGTGACGGGAGCCGTCACTGTGGTCTTGCGGCTGCCCGGCGTTTGGACCATCGCCGAGGCCCCGGACCCCGAGCAGCTGCGCGACCGGGCGCTGATGACCACGTACGCCGTGCTGGTGACCGGACTTGCCCTGATCGTCCTCGGGGCGGTGGGCCGACGCGGGGCGCCGGAGGGGGCGGAGCGTCCCAGGGGCCCGGGGCGCGGCGCGGGAGTGGCCGTCCTCCTGCTCCTTGGATTCCAGGGGGCGCTGTTCACGGCCTGGGAGATCCGACAGACGTTCGTCTACCCGTCCGAGCTGTATCCCGCGTGGTTCGTCGGCGGCGAGCCCATCAACATCCCGCTGACCGAGGGGCCTCCCGGGTGGGTGACCGGGACGACCATCATGGTCTTCCTGGTGGCGGCCGTGGGCGCGGTCGCCGGGGCGGCCTTCGCCCGGCCGCTCGGCCTGGTGGCGGGCGGGTTCGCACTCTGCTCCGGGGTGCTGGGCGTGGCGCGCGTCATCCACTTCGAGATGTACGAACGGTTCCCGGACCTGGACACCGAGACGCAGCTGAACATCCTGAGCTTCGTCAGCTCGCTCCTCGTCGGGCCCGTCGTGATCGTCCTGCTCGCCCGTAAGGGCGTCGACCGGACCCCCGGCGGCCTCCCGGGCCCGTGGGGTGGCATCGGCCCGTGGGATGGCACCGGCCCCGGGGGCGTACCGCAGCCCTGGGGTCCCCCGGGTCCCAGTCCGCTACCCGCCCCGGCTCCCGGCTTCGGGCCACCGGCGGGCGGCTACTCCGGGCCACCACCGGGCGGCGACTCCGGGCCTCCGGCTCCCGGCTTCGGGCCACCACCCGCGTCCCCGCCGCCCCGCTGGTGACACGAGGCGGGCGAGGAGGGGCCGGGCGGCTCAGACCCGGTCAGCGCCGGCGATCGCTTGAGGAAGTCCACCTGGAGCAGGAAAAGGGTCTCCGTGGCCTGTTCCAGCGGCGCCATGGACGTCACCCCGCTTGGCGGCAGGGCCTCGTGCCGCCCAACTGCTGGAGCCGTATGCCAGGCAGCGGCACCGCGCCGCTCGCCTGATCCTCCTGGGCGCGGTCGGCGTAGGTCACAGTGAGCGTGAGCGCCGGGGCGATCTCGCCGCTCGTACGCAACCGGCAACCGAGATCCTGGACCAGGCCGAGAACTGCGCGGTGCTGATGGTCGGGGGCGAGTTCGTCACGGTCGATGCGGTGTGCGGCGCCGATAGTTCGGGGAGTGGCCCGGGACTACAGGGCGCTCGTCGTCCACCGCGGTGGCCCAGCCCGTCGGAGTGGTGTCCGCGACCACGGCCGTAAGAGAGCGGGCCACGCAGGGTTCGGCCGGAGGACGTCTCGGACCCGCGGCTACACCCTCGGCCACGACCGCCAGTCCCAAGGGTGCGCCGGGGTCTACGCCGACATCGCCCCAACGACAGCCGCTGGGCCAGCGACCTGACGGCGGAGCTGGGTTCGAACGACGTGCGCCGCATCGTGATCGGTGCCGCGCTGTGGATCCGGGCCCTACGAACGGACAGCCTCGTCCGCTGCGAGGGCGGCACCCGCAGTCGGCTCCGTCGACTGCTCGGCCGCTGTAGATCCGCCGTGCCGTTCAATTACTCGCCGCTTCCGGCCGGTCGAACCGACTGAACCATCGTTCCAACGACTGTCGCGTATCGTCCGTCGAACGAAGTGGCCACCGTGGACGGGAAAGAGGTTGGACGGCGCGCTGCCGCCACGCTGGATCGGAATGATGTGCGCAGCCTCAAGGAGAAGGTCCGGGATCGGCTCGTGCCCGCAGAGCTGACAGGCTGAGCCCGCAGCTTCGCGGGCTTCCTCGGTCGTGTGGTGCGCCCGGCTGAGGATCGCCCTGTGTTGCTCCAAGTCTGCGCCATGAGTGTCCAAGAGCTGGTGGCAGTTCGCGCACAGCATCACCACGTTGGGTGGCGGCTCTTCGACGTGCGGCGATGGTGCCTTCAATCGCCGAGCCAGGACCCGGAAGACGATGGAAGCGCAGACCGCGATGCTCACGGCACCGAGGGCGATGATCAGGGGAAGCGCCCACCACAGGTCCGACGGCGGCGCAGGGTCGGTCCGGGGATGGCCGACGGGGCCCGCGTCCTGGAGCCGGCCACCGACGACAAGGCCGACGGTCGACACCATCGCGGCGAACACGGCAGCGAAACAGGCGCGCAGCGCGGCCATACCGCGCGTCGTGTGCCGAGCGACGGTGCCGGGGTGCCTTCCCATCAGCACCGCCGTCTCTTCCCTGGTGTATCCAAGTGCGTGCGTCGCCCATACTGCGGTCTGCTGGGGCGCCGGAAGCACGCTGACGGCCCGGTGAACCGCATCTCGGTTGTCCACCAACGTGCTGAAGTCGGCGACGTAGGGCGCCGGGGAGTCGACTGGATCGGCTGCCCGTTTCCGATCCAGGCAGATGTGCTCATTCCGGCGCGTAGCAAGATGCTGTACCTCGGTCCGAATCAACGCATACACGTAGGGGACTGGCCGACGCACTTCGCCGGGGTTCTGCAGGGCTTTGGCGAAAGCGCTGCTGACGATGTCATCAGCTTCCACCACCGACGTCGGAACGTTGGCAGCCCGGAGCCGCCGGCGGGCTGTCCGCGTCATCGCCGTACGGTGTTGCTCGAATACCGTGGCCAGCGTAGAGGCGCTCACTTCCCCGTGATCAGACACGTGACTTCGCCTTTCCCTTCTTCGGCTCGCCGGGGGGTGGTTGGAGTCGCGCGGAGTGCCGAGCGCGGATGATCGCAGCTCGCCCGCGCGCCCGATTCCGGTACGCGACGCTGTCCAACAGCTTCTGCAGGCTCGGGACGAGCAGGAGAACCAACAATGCCACCACTCCGAAAGTCTCCACGGTCTGACCTCCTGATCCTCATCCGGCCGTTGAACGCCCTGTGCGTGCGACGGCCGATCACTATGTAGAGCCGCGAGCCGCCCGTTCTGATGACATCCGGGCCGAACTTTCTCGGGAGGTTTTTCTGAGGGCCTGGCCCCGTGGGGCAGTTCGCCGTGATCAGACATGAAAGGCAGTCATGAAAGATCGCGGAAAGACTGACCAAAGACGGCAGGGGCATCGACGAGATCGCCCACGAACTGCGTACGCCCCTCACGGTGCTGCGGGCCGAGGCGCAGTTGGCGCAGCTGTCCGGCGAGCCAGTGGGGCCGCAGGTGGTGATGAGCGAGGTCGACCGCCTCGATGCGGCAATCACGACGATTCTGCGCGCCGCGCGCGCACGGACGGACGGACGGGACCCGGTGCGATCCGCACTCCGCTGCGAGGCGGGCGTTCGGCAGCCGCCCGGTCGAGATCGCCCTTCCCGCCAAGACCGAGGTGGCCATGGCGCCCGACACCGTCGTTTCACTGCTGTCACCGCTGCTGGAGAACGGCCTGCGGCATGCGAAGTCCCGGGTGTGGATCACCGCGCGCCACCAGGGCGACGCCATCGTGGTCGATGTCCTCGACGACGGCCCCGGGTTCGATCCCGCCGAGGTCGACCAGGTCTTCGAGGCGGGCGTGACCGGCAGCGGTGGGTACGGCCTCGGACTGCCTGTGGTGAGACGGATCGCCGCTTCGTCCGGTGCGGAGATCCGTGCGATCGCGGACGGCCGCGGTCACGTTGAGGTGACACTGCCGATCGCGCGTACGGCCACGTAGTCAGGTGGCTTGCAGGTTCCCTGGGTCGACCTCCTGCCATGACAACGACAACCGAAGTACGCCCGCGCAGCAGACATCTCATGCTCAACAAGGTTCCCGAGGTCACCATCTGGTTCTGGGTGATCAAGATCCTTTGTACAACCGTCGGGGAGAGTTTCGCCGACTGGATCAACATGAAGCTGGGCGTCGGCCTGGTGAACACAGCCTGGATCTTCACCGCGGTGTTCGTGGTGGCCCTGGCCGTCCAGCTGCGGCTGAAGCGGTACGTCCCCTTCCCGTACTGGCTGACCGTAGTTGTTGTCAGCATCACGGGCACTCTGTATACCGACATCCTCACCGACCAGCTCAACGTGCCGCTGTGGATCAGCTCCGCCGCGTTCTCGGCCCTGCTCGCCGTGGTCTTCGGCGTGTGGTGGCTGCGCGAGCGCACCCTGTCGATCCACTCGGTCACGACGCTTCCGAGGGAGTCGTTCTACTGGCTCGCCGTGCTCGTCACCTTCGCACTCGGCACCGCGACCGGCGACTGGACCCTTGAGCTGACCGGCTGGAGCCCAGGCGCCTCGGTACTGCTGCCCCTCGGCCTCATCGCGGCGATCACGCTGCTGTGGAAGTTCGCCGCCAACCCGGTGCTGTCCTTCTGGCTCGCCTACATCCTGACCCGTCCGCTGGGCGCCAATATCGGCGACTGGCTGGCGTCCCCGAAGGTCGCTCAGCCGGGCGAGCCGACGGGTCTCGCGCTGGGTACGTTCACCACGAGCCTGATCTTCCTCGGTCTCATCCTGGCGACGGTGGTCTACCTGACGGTGACGCGCTCGGACGTGACCGAGACCTACGAGCCGGGTCACACCGAGCACGCCGCCGGTGACCCGCGCAAGGAGCGTGTCGCGCTGGCCGGCCTCGGACTGCTCGCCGTCGCGACCACGTGCCTGCTGGTCTGGGCCCACGGTCAGCCGCACACCGGCCCGGCTCCGGAGGAGGACAACACCTCTGCCGTCCAGATGGCCCCGGGCGAAGCGGTGAAGAAGTTCCCACCTGCCAAGGTCTCCGCGTTGCGGACCCTCGCCTCGGCCTCGCTCAAGGACGTGCGCTCGGGGAACGCGAAGGGCGCGCACGCGGCCGCCCAATCGCTGCGCGACCTGTGGGACGCCGACCAGGCGTCCTTGCAACCGCTGGACCAGACCGGCTGGACCTCCATCGACGCGCAGATGGACAAGGTGCTGGGGACCTTCGGTATCGACCACTCGAACCCGCCGATGCCGCCCGCCCAGCAGGAGGAGGAACTCAACGCCCTCCTGAAGGACATCGGCTGACCGACCGCACAACTCCCCGCCCGGGTCGGTCCTTCCCGCAGACGGCCTCAGGGCCAGGCCGAGGCCCTCGCCCCCGCCGACCGGCTGTGCATCGGCGGGGGCCGACATCCTTGACGCTGCTGCTGCCGTAGCACCGTCGGGGACGTGGGCGCTTGGGAGGTGTACCCACGGGCCAAGCGGACTGTCGCGTTCGGTACGGGGAATCGGGAGAGTGTGGACGTGGGTCGTGAACTGCGTTGCTTTCCAAGCCCCATGGGCAGGATCTGCCGGGAGAGCGGATCGGGGCCCTCCCAGGTGTCGCCCCTGAGGCAGCGGCAAGTCCTCCCTCTCGCGCGCAGGCCTGCTGCCCGCCCTGCGCGAAGAGCCCGATCCGCACCGCAGGCCGGTGCTGCCGCGCGTCATCACCCCCACCAGGCTCGGACATCGCTTGATGGAACACGGCCCACTCCGTGCCCGATCCGATCCCGGGGGATCCAGATGCGGTGGCCGGCCAGGTCCGCAGGGCTGACCCGGGACGCGTCAGCCAGCGGGTGGCCGGGTCCGACAAGGAGCTCCAGGGGTGCGTCCAGGAGTCGTTCGGTGCTGATCCCGGCCGGGACCTGATCTGCCGGCAGGGCGCGAAAGGACGCGTCGACGGTCCCTTCGAGCACGACCTGGGCGGCCTGGGCTGCGTTCTCCGTGTTCAGTGTGACCGCGTCGAGATCCACCTCGGGGTGGGAGCGGTAGAACCGATATACGGCCTGGGCCGGGGAGATGCGCCGGTTGAGGACATCGACGCGCAAGGGACGGCTTCCGAGGCGCACGGCCTGCTCAGCGTGCGCCATGGCCTCCAAGACCCTCTTGGCGTGCGGCAGGAAGACCTCCTCGTCCAGGCTCAGCCGGGAGCCTCGGGAGGTGCGCACCAGCAGCGAGACCGCGAGGTGGCGGCCGTGTGGGCCGTGGGCGGTTGCCTCGGCCCGCGGGGCGCTCGGCCGTGGTCAAGCCGGTGTGTCGTCGGCCGAGCGGCATCCCGGCGGCTCGGGGCAGGGTGGTGCGGCGGTCCCGACGGCTGAGGAGGTGGTACCGGAGTTCTTTCGAGCGGCGACCGGTCGGGGCAGCGGAGTGCTCGTCGGCGGGCGGTGACGGCTCGCGGTGGTGGTCCGGCTCGTGCGGCGGCCGGGCGGTCCGCTCGGTTCGCTGTCCGGCTGGAGACGTCCGTCCGCCGCCGACGTCCCGCCAGGAGTTCTACCTCCGGCATCGGGTCTGGATGAATTTCGCATCACATGGGTGATTCGTTCACCCCCCGCTTTGATGCCGGGGAACTTGGTGAATGGTTCCACCTGTGGATCACGGCGCGGATGCCCGCCATTGTGGAGCTGGGCAAGAGGGGTGGCCGAAAGGGTTCGGCTGCGGCCCTCCGAGCTTTCTTCGCTCTGATTCTTGGGGGAAACCGTGAAATCTATCCGGGTGTTACTGGTCGCAGTTCTCTGCGCGCTGATGACCGGCACCGTCGCCGGTACCGCTGCCGCCGAAGCTGCTGACGTCGGCACTCCGGCGTCTTCCTCCATCGTGCCCAGTGACGACAGCGGTTGGGGTGGCATTCCGCGATGAGCTGCGCGTCCGACGGCACGAGCCGGTTCCCGGGGAGTCACGGAGAGAGCGGTCCGGCCGGTTCGGGTCTGCGGGAATCGTGTGGACAGGGAATCCCTGACTGCTTGATCGGCAGGCTGCCGGACGTCGTCCGCGGGGTCAGTGTCCGGGAAAGGGAAGTGCTCGGACACGTCGCGCGCGGAGCCACCTACCGGGAGGTCGCGCGGCGTATGGATCTCAGTCTGCATACCGTCGACACGTATATACGACGCATACGCGCGAAGACCGGAGCCCGGAACCGCATGCATCTGTTGCTGCTGGCTCTGTCGGTCGAGGGCTCTCTCGTGAGCGCCGTCGAGGGCCTCGGAGGGCCGTCCTCGCCGAAGGTCCCGGCCGGAACCGTGCCTGACCGGGACCGGGACCGGGATCGGCGATTCGATCGTGGCCGTCCGGTCGCATGACACGGGAATCCGTGACTGGCGGGACCGATTGCCGTCCGCCAGTATTTCAGGACGGCCTCGGCGTTGCCACTCGGGTGTCTCCTCTCCCTTTTCCGCAGTGGGTCCGGGCAACGTGGCGCCCTGACGCACCTCGTTATTCCTTATGGCATCGCCGGGACGTGCGGCGAGATCGGAGAACCGTGCCTGGACGGCGAGCTCTGAGCGAGCCGCTCCGATCCTTCGTCGAGGAGCTGGCCCTGTGTGTGGCGGCCAACGGAGACCGGGGGCCCGCCTTGCTCTGGCCCGAGGATCCGATGACTCTGCCTGCTCTGCAGGGGCTCTTCCGCCCGGTCCGCGCGGCGCCGGACGCCGGGGCGACCGTGCCGGGCGGACCGGGCACCGAGGAACTGGCGGCCGAACTGGGCCGCAGGCTGCATCTGAAGGTGCGCACCTCTTTCTGCCTCTTGTCGCCGGAATCCCCCGTCGTGGAGAGCGCGCCGAACGCCGCCGAGACCACGCTCACCGTGCTGGAAGGAGCCTGCCGCTGCGTCCTGTCACGGGCCGAGGAGGACCCGGCGCCGGGCCCCTCGCACCCTCTCGGTATGCGACTGCGGTCCGGCGGCACACTCTTCGTCCCCCGGCTGCACACCTACCGGCTGTCGGAGATCCACGTCCCGACCACCCTGCTCAGACTCGACCTGGAGGCTCCGGGCTGACGAAGCACGCGCCCGGGGCGTACGCCGGATCACGCCAGGGGAGGCACGACCGACTCCCCGCCGTCGTGCAGCAGTCCCATCGCGGACACCGCGACGCCGGCCTGGAAACGGCTCTCGGCGCCAAGGGTCTGCATCATGTCGGCGATGTGTTTGCGGGTGGTGCGCAAGGACATCCCCATCCGCCGGGCGATCGTCTCGTCCTTCAGTCCCGATGCCAGCAGTCGCAGAATGGTGCGGTCGAGATCCTTGGCGACCGCCTCCAGGCCGTCGGTGGCCGCGTCGGAGAACGGCTGGGCCTGCGACCACAGTTGCTCGAACAGCTCGTACAGAAAATGCACGACCGATGGCTCCCGGACCACCACCGCGCCCAGCCGGTCGTCGCGTCTGGTCATGAACGCGAGCTCCCGGTCGAAGATGATCATCCGGCCGACGAGCTGATGGGCCGTCCGGTACTCGCCGCCCAGCGCACTCGCCGTGGCGACGTAGGCCTGGCTGGGGCTGTTGAACCGGGCGGTGTGGTGGTAGACCGTCCGCATCCGTACGCCTCGGGCGAGCATCTGGCTGTCCCGGAGCAGGGCGTCCTCGAGCACCTCGGGCGGGCGGGTGCCGCCGGGCTGGACGGTGACCATGTCCTCGCGGCACTGCTCGGCCGCCCGGTCCAGCGCGGCCCGCACATGGACGAGCCCCGGAATGATCTCCAGGTCCGTCGAAGCGCCGTGTCTTCCCTCGTTGTAATCGACGGCCAGTCCGGCGAACTGGTCCTGGAATCGGCGTAGTCGCGTCTGCTGCTCCGCGATGGCCCGCTCCACCGGTGCGGTGGCGACGGCTGCGACGAGGTGGGGGTCGACGGCCCAGATGCGGTCGTCGCCCCTCTCGCCCCTGTGCACCAGACCGATGCGTACGAGCCGGTCCACCGCGCCGCTCACCTCCGTCGCCCCGACCCCCGTCTCCTCGGCTATCGCGACCGGGTCTAACCGGCCGTGGAGAGCGAGCCAGCGGTAGACGGCCACTTCCTCGGCGCGGAGTGTGTCTCCCACGGTGAAAACGTTGTCATCGGTCTGCTGTTCCACCATCAGTCCTTTGCTCTTGACACCCGTACGGGCCCGCGCCCCACCCTCATCGGACTCGGAGATCCCCCGGCTTCCGTGGACGGTTCGCGTACCGGCCGGCCCACGTGCGCTCCGGATCGCATGGGTGAGGACGGGTAACCGCGGGGGCGGGTTCATCGCTCGAAATCTAGTGGCTGGAAGACGCCAGGTCGACCAGAACTCGCGGGGCGGGGAGCGGCGCCGGCCGGGCGGGGCGGGTGCCGTCCGTCCGGAGGGCCGAACCGCGTCCGTATTGGTGCGCCTTGCGGATCTTTGGGCTTTTCATCCACCCCCCGCCTTGGTGCCGGAGAACTTGGTGAACGGCTCCCTCTGTGGCTTCCGGGCCGGGTGCCCGCCAGTCTGGAACAGCGGAAAGGAAACGGCGACAAGACGTCGGCCGAGGCCTTTCACGTATTCCGCACGCTGATTCCTGGGAGAAATCATGAAGTCTTTCCGTGTGTTCCTGGCCGCCGTTCTCTGCGCGCTGATGATCGGTGCCGCCGGCACCGCCGCCGCTGCCGAGAGCGGCAGCGCCGACGTCCTCGCGGCCTCGCCCACCGGGCCCGGCGACGACAGCGGTTGGGGCCGTTTGCCCGGATGACCTGCGGAGGGCCACCGGGAGGCCGTCCCGTGGCCGGTTCCGCAGGCTGTGGTCCAGCAGATGTCGGAAGGCGGGAATCAGACAGAGAAGGGCACCCGATTCGGTGAGCAACAGGCTACGGGAAAATGTCCGGAGCATCGGTGACCGGAAAAGAGAAGCGCGCGGACGCATGGCCCCCGGGGATGTCCGGGGCGAGATCGACCGGCGCGCGACCGTCAGTTCGCATTCCGCCGGAAAGAACACGGCGACCGGACTTCTCCTGGGCGAACGGGCCAGGGGCGGCCCGCACCGCCGCCCGCTGCCGACTCCGTCGGAGGGGCCCCGTGACACGGCCTCCTTCGCCGAGCTGCTGAAGAACCACCGGAGCCGCTACGGGCTGACCCAGCAACAGCTGGCGGATTTCGCCACGTTGAGCGTCCGCGCCATCCGCGACCTGGAGAGCGGGCGGGTCCGGCGGCCGCGGCGGGAGAGTGTGGGGCTGCTGGCCGACGCGTTGCGGCTGAGCGATCCCGAGCGGCAGCAACTGCACGCCGCCGGGGGCAGCCCGTCACACCTGCGGGACGCGCTGCTCGCAAAGCCCGCCTCCGCTCCGCCCGCGCTGCCCGAACCACCCGCTCCGCCCGGCACGCTGGTGGGCCGGGAAGCGGAGCTCCAGGTGTTGCTCGATCAGGTGACCGTCTACGGACACCGTCTGGTCAGCGTCGTCGGCATCAGCGGCATCGGCAAGACGCATCTGGTGCTGGAGGCGGCCCGGGTGCTGCGGGCCAGGGGATGGCGGGTCGGGTGGCACACGTCGGCCGGAGGAACCCCGTGCTGCGGGGTGTTCCCCGCGGCCGTCCCCGACCCCGGTGGACCCTCGCCGGGCACCGCCGACGCGACCGCCGCCCTCGTCGCCGCGACCGGCGACCGGCATGACCTGCTGATCATCGACGGGGTCGATGCCGCGCGTCCCGGTGGAGTGGACGTGGGTGAGCTGCTCCGGTGTTGTCCGCGGCTGCACGTCGTGGTGACCGGCCTGACGCCGCGGGACCTGCCGGGTGAGCGCGTCCTGCCGCTCACCGCCATGGCCGTGCCGGAGGAGGCGGCGGACTACGACCACGTCCGGCTGGGCGAGGTCGAGTCCGTGGCGTTGTTCTTGTCCCACATGCGCCGCTCACAGCCGGGGTTCCGGCTCCGGGAGGACAACGCGCGCGCGGTGGTGCGGCTGTGCCGATGGCTCGACGGCGTGCCCAGGGCCCTCGAACACGCGGCAGGCTGGGGCCTGGTGTATCCCCCCGAGCTCCTGCTGGCCCGCGCCGGCCGCGACTTCTCCCTCCTCTCCTCCCCGGCGGGCTGCGGCTGCCTGGACCTGCTGCCCTCCGTGGCGCGCAGCGTCGACATCGTGGCCGAGAGCTGCCGCCTGGTGCTCGCCGAGGTCGCCGACCGTCCGCACTGGACGGTCGGCGACCTCGATCGCCTCGTACCGGATCCGGCCGCGGCCCTGCACACCCTGCTGGTCCACGGCCTGGTCCGGCCGGCGGGCGCCCACCTGCCGGAGCGGTTCACCGCGCTGCATCTGGTCCGGATCCTGCACGCACGGGACAGGAATCCGGCGGGCGTGGGCCAGGTCGCCCCAGACTGCCGCTGAATCTGCCTACCGGTACCGACAGCGGCCCATACGTTTACCCGTGTCTCGTAACGGCCGAAGAAAGGGCCTGACCATGGTGACCTGTCCTGAATGTGAGAGCTCGGTGGTTCCCGCCGGAACACCGGTGATCGGCGAGATAGTGGAATGCGGTGAGTGCGCCAGTGAACTGGAAATCCTGACGCTCGACCCGATACGGGCGGCGATCGCTCCGGAGATCGAAGAGGACTGGGGCGAGTGAGCCGCGCCGAGCCGTTCGTGATTCTCGCGTCCCGCGTTCGGGCCAGCGAGAAGCGGATTTTCGAAGCCCTCTCGCGCAGAGGGATCGCCCACCGGCACATCGACAGCCGTACGTGGTGGCACCCCCTCGGTGGCCACGACGGACACCCGATCGTGCTGAACCGGGAGATCGGGCTCGCCAGGGCGACGTACGCCGCCGAAGCGTTCGAGGCGGCGGGTGCGATCGTGGTGAACTCCGCGCGCGCGACCGCCCTGTGCGGGGACAAGTGGCGCACGTCCGTGGCGCTCGTCGAAGCGGATCTGCCGACTCCGCGGACGGCCCTCGGGCTGACCCCGGAAGCGGCGCTGACGGCTCTGGAGAGCATCGGCTATCCGGCCGTGGTGAAGCCCCTGCAGGGTTCATGGGGCCGCCTGGTGTCCGCCCTGCCGGACCGGCGGACCGCCGAGACCGTCCTGGAGTACGTCGCCGCGCTGCCCTCACCGCAGGCCCGGATCGTCTACCTGCAGGAATGGATAGCCAAACCGGGCCGCGACATCCGGGTGATCGTGGTGGGCGGCGAGGCGCTGGCCGCGACCTACCGGCGCAGCGAGCACTGGCGTACCAATGTGGCGCGGGGGGCGGTGAGCGAGCTGTGCCCCATGACTCCGCACATCGAGAAGCTCGCCGTCATGGCCGCGCAAGCCGTGGAGGCCGAGATCGCCGGCGTCGACCTGATCGAGGACGGGACGGGAGAGCTGCTGGTCCTGGAGGTCAACCACGGCGTCGAGTTCTCCGGCCTCCAACAGGCCCTAGGCGACGGGGTCTCCGTCGCCGACCGTATCGTCGACCACCTCCTGGAGAAGTCACGCTCATGCTCCGCGTAGCCATCGTCGGGGCGTCCGGCTACATCGGCGGCGAACTGCTCCGGCTCCTGCACGGCCATCCACGGGTCACGGTCGTGGCCGCGACCTCCGACCGCCTCGCCGGACGCCGGGTGGACGGCCCCCATCCCAACCTCCGCGGCCACACGGACCTGTGCTTCGTCGGCCACGACTCCCTGGAGAAGACCGATGCGGACGTGCTCTTCCTGGCCGCTCCGCACCGCGAGACCATGGGAAGGATGGCCCAGTTCCTCCAACTGGCCAGGACCGTGATCGACCTGTCCGGCGATTTCCGGCTGAGCGATCCCGAGGTCTACGCGTCCTACTACGGAGTCGCCCATGCCGCCCCGCAGCTGATATCCGGATTCACCACCGGTCTGCCCGAATGGCATCGCGCCCCGCTGGCCACCAGTGACCGCATCGCGGTTCCCGGGTGCATGGCCACCGCGGGCATTCTCGCGGTCAAGCCGCTGGCCCTCGCGGGCCTGATCACGGGCCCGGTCGCGGTGGACGCCCGAACGGGGTCCAGCGGGTCGGGTGTCTCCGGCGGACCCGCCGGCGCCCATGCCGAACGCAGTGGCGCCCTGCGGGTGTTCGCTCCCTCCGGGCACCGGCACGAGGCCGAGATCGCGCAGGCCACGGCCCGGCCGGTGCGGATGACCGCCACCGGCGTCGAGGCGGTCCGCGGGGTGCAGGTGCTGTGCCACGTGACGCTGGCGTCCGGAGTCGCGGAGAGAGACGTCCGGTCGGCCTACCGCGCGGCGTACGGGAACGAGCCGTTCGTCCGCGTCATCGCCCAGCGGCAGGGTCTGTACCGGCTCCCGGAACCGAAGATCCTGACCGGGTCGAACTACTGCGACGTCGGATTCGCGGTGTCCGCGGCCGACGGCACCGCGGTCCTGATCGGCGCCCTGGACAACCTGGTCAAGGGCGGCGCGGGCGGCGCCGTGCAATGCATGAACGTCCGCTTCGGCTGGCCCGAGCGGACCGGACTGGAATTCTTCGGGCTGCATCCGAACTGACGTGAGGCTGATGAAGCGAATGCGGGACATACTTGTTGTCAAAGCCGGAGGGAACGCAGCCGTGCGGTCGCAGGCGATCTGCGCGGACGTCGCCGCCGCCCACCGCGGCGGCAGGCCGGTGATCTTCGCCCACGGCGGTTCGGCCGACATCGACGGGCTCGCCGAGCGCCTCGGAGTCCCCACCCGTCGGCTCGTCGCCCCGGACGGGGTCTCGGCCCGGTACACCGACAAGCCGACGCTGGAAGTGGTGCAGCTGGCGCTGGCCGGCGCCGTCAAACCCCGTCTGCTGGCCGCCCTGCGCGCCTGCGGGGTCGATGCGGTCGGGCTGACCGGGCTGGACGCCGGACTCCTCGTGGCCGCCCGCAAGCCGGCGCACCGGGCCGTCATCGACGGACGCCGCGTCGTGATCAGGGACGACCTCAGCGGACGGATCACCGCGGTCAACGACGGCCTGCTGTCCACGCTGCTCGCATCGGGGCTGCTGCCCGTGGTCTCGCCACCCGCCGTGACCGAGGACGGCCTGGTGGTCAACATCGACGCGGACCGCGTCGCCGCGGCCCTCGCGGGCGCCGTCGGGGCCGACACGCTGCTGCTGCTCACCGGGGCGAGCGGGGTGCTGGCCGACCGGCACGACGAAGGGTCGGTGCTCCCCGTCTGCCGGGTTCCCCGGCGGGGGACGCCACCGGTGGTCACCGGCGGTATGGGCGTCAAGCTGGTCGCGGCCCGGGAGGCACTGCTGTCCGGCGTGCGGCGCGTCCTGATCGCGGACGGCCGCCGGCCCCATCCGGTCCGGGACGCCCTGGCGGGCGCGTGCACCGAAGTGCTGCTGGAGGAGGAGTGACGAACTTCTCGGACACCGCCGCGGTCGAACTGCTCCACGGCATGCTGAAGATCCCCTCGCCGTCCTTCGCGGAGGCGGAGCTGGCCGCCCACGTGGTGGACGCCATGCGGGGAGCCGGTCTCACCGCGTGGATCGACGGGGCGGGCAACGCGGTCGGGGAGATCCGGCGTGGACCCGGGCCGACCGTGATGCTCCTCGGCCACCTGGACACCGTGCCGGGGGACATCCCGGTGCGTCTGGACGGTGACCGCCTGTACGGCAGGGGCGCGGTCGACGCCAAGGGACCGCTCGCCGCCATGATCTGCGCCGCCGCGGGCAGTTCGGGATTCCGCGGTCGGATCGTGGTCGTGGGCGCTGTGGAGGAGGAGACCACGATGTCGCGGGGTGCGGTGGAGATCCGCCGCACGCACGAGCCGCCGGACGCCTTGATCATCGGCGAGCCCAGTGGCTGCGACACGGTCGTCCTCGGCTACAAGGGAAAGCTCGACCTCCGCTACCAGGTGCGGTGCGAGGCGACCCACCCCAGCAATGTCGTGCCCAAGGCCTCCGAACGCGTGGCCCGTGCCTGGGCGGAGCTGCTGGACCTGCTCGGCCCGGACGCGAGCCACGCCCGGTTCGACAGCCCCGGGCCGACCCTGACCTCGATCAGTGGCGGACTCACGTCCGCCACTGCGGAGTTCAGCGTCCGGATCCCCCCGGGCTTCGACGCCGAGGGCCTGGTGGCCGCGCTGGCCGGGCGGCTGGACCCGGACACGCTGCACGTCGTCAACACGGTGCGCGCCTGCCGGGTCGGCCGCAACGACCCGGTGGTGCGGGCGCTGACGGTCGCGATCCGCGCCCAGGGCGGCAACCCGAGGGCGAAGGTGAAGACCGGTACCTCCGACATGAACACCCTGGCCGAGCGGTGGAGCGTACCGATGGCCACCTACGGGCCGGGGGACAGCAGCCTGGACCACTCCGACCGGGAACACATCAGCCTGTCCGCGTACCTGTTCGGCATCGGGGTGCTGACCCGCGCCCTGACCGGACTGGACGAACACCTCACCGGAGGGAACCGATGAGCGACGACCACGCGTCCGCGGTACGGGAACTCATCGTGCGGATGTGCGCCAACCCCGAAGGCGGACACCTCGGCGGATCGATGTCCCTGGTCGAGATCCTGGTGACGCTCTACCACCACGTGCTGCGGATCGATCCGCGACGGCCGCAGGAGCCGGACCGGGACATCCTGCTGCTGAGCAAGGGCCACGGCGCGATCGGACTGTACGCGGCCCTGGCGGAGCGGGGCTTCTTCCCCGAAGAGCTGCTGGCGAGCTACGGCACCGCGGACAGCATGTTCACCGCGCATCCCAATCCGGCCGTCCCCGGCGTCGAGATGCCGACCGGGTCTCTCGGTCACGGACTGCCGCTGGGGGTCGGCTTCGCGCTGGCCGCCCGGCTGGACGGGAGCGACCGGCGCTGCTTCGTCGTACTCGGCGACGGCGAACTCCAGGAGGGCTCGGTGTGGGAGGCCGCGATGGCGGCCGGCGCCCAGGGGCTGGACCGGCTGGTGGCGATCGTGGACCGCAACGGTCTGCAGATCAGCGGAGACACCGAGGAGACCCTGGGGCTGGAGCCGCTCGGGGACCGCTGGCGCAGTTTCGGGTGGACGGTCCTGGAGGCCGACGGGCACGAGCCGGACCAGCTGCGGGCGGCCCTGTCGGGCATCCCCGGCACTCCGGGAAAGCCGACCGTGCTGCTGGCCCGCACGGTCAAGGGCAGAGGACTGCCCTACATCGAGGGCCAGGCCCGCAGCCACTACGTCCGGCTCACCGAGCGCGGGTACCGGCGTGCCCGCGCCGCGGTGACGCGCGGCCGACGAACGGAGACGACATGCCCGTCATGACAGCCGGACCCACGGCGGTGGACGAGACCCGCGCGGCCCGGGAGGTGTACCGGGACGTCCTGGTCGAGTTGCACGGCGAGGACGAACGCTACGTCTGCCTGGACAGCGACACCGGCCTGTTCTCCGGCACGTCGTGGGGCGAGGGGGCGCGGCGCTACCTCAACCTGGGTATCGCGGAACAGAACATGATGGGCGTGGCGGCGGGACTGGCCAGGTCCGGCAGGATCCCCTTCGTCAACACCATGGCGACCTTCGCGGCCACCCGCGCGCTGGAAGCGGTGAAGCTGGACATCGCCTGGAACGACCTTCCGGTGCGGATCGTCGCCACCCACGGCGGGCTCTCCGCCGGTCACCTCGGCTCCACCCACCACGCGCTGGAAGACCTCGGCATCATGCGGATGCTGCCGAACATGACCGTGCTGGTGCCCGCGGACGGCCCCGCCACCGAAAGCCTGGTCCGAGCCGCCGCCGAGCTGCCGGGACCGGTGTACCTGCGTCTCGGACGCGGTGCGACGCCCCGGCTGGCGCCGGACGCGGAGCCGCCGCGGATCGGAGTCGCGCAGCTGCTGCGCCGGGGATCCGACGTGACCCTGATCGCCACCGGACCGCATCCGGTGCTCACCGCTGTCGAGACCGCCGGGGAACTGGCCCGCGACGGGATCGAGGCGGCCGTCCTCAACATGCACACCGTCAAACCGCTCGACCGGGGGGCGATCGTCGCGGCCGCCACCGGCACGCGCGGGATCGTCACCGTCGAGGAGCACTGGGCCGCCGGGGGCCTCGGGTCCGCCGTGGCCGAGGTGGTGGCCGGCCTCGGGGTCGCCTGCCCCGTCCGGCGGGTGGCGGTCGCCGACCGGTTCGCCGCCGGTACCGGGGGACACCGGCATCTGCTGGAGCGCAACGGGATCTCCGGCGCGGCGGTGACCGAGCACGTGCGGCGGCTGCTGGCCTGACCTCCCGGCGCCGGAGCGATCCCGGCGGTGCGAACGCCCCCGTACGCCACCGAGCCCCGTGACCCTGAGGAAGGGTCACGGGGCTCGGTGGCGTACGGGGCCGGAGATCAGCGGTCGTCGAACGCTCCCGCCCACTCGGTCGCGGCGATCTGCGAAGCGCGTTCCCAGTGCGGGGTGTAGTCCGTCGTCGCGGCGATGGCGGCCAGCGCCTCGCGGTTCAGCCAGACCTTCTCGAACGCGTCGGCGTACCGGTCGAGCAGCGGTCCCGACTCCGGATGCAGATGGGCTTTCTGGATCGTGAAGGAGTCGTCGAGGACCCGCAGGGTCGCCGGGAAGTCGCCGGGACGGTAGGGACGCTCCACGACGCCGGGCAGCGCCCACGGATAGGCGCCGAACCCTCGCCGGCCGGTGAACACCTGCTGCGCGGGCAGTGGCTGGAGCTGGTACGGCACGGCCGGCACCCCTTCGGCCCGCAGGGCCCGCTGGACGACGGAGCGCAGCGGGCCGGCCAGCGCGTCGGCCAGCCCGAAGGCGGCGGGGTCCACCCGGATGCGCAGGATGTGCCAGGCGTGGGTGCGGTCCCCGGGGACCTCGGGCACCCGGAAGCCCGGATACGCGGCCAGCCGCCCCAGCAGCCGGCCGACGTTCTCCTCGCGGACGGCCATCTCCTCGGGGAGCCGTGTCAGCCGGCTACGGGTGAAGGCCGCCTGTATCGCGTTCGGCTTGCAGTTCCAGCCCAGCAGATGGGCCACGTAGCTGCGCTCCCCGCGGGCCGGGATGAGTTCACCGAACTGCCGCAGCATGGTCGCCCTCGTCGCCACGTCGGCGTCGTCCGTGGTGATCAGGCCGCCCTCACCGCAGGTGGCGAGATTCTTGCTGACGTTGAGGCTGAAGGTGTTCACCGCACCGACCGAGCCCACGGACCGTCCCCGGTACCGGGCGCCGTGCGCCTGCGCGGCGTCCTCCACCACGGTGATCCCGTGTCGGGCCGCGATCTCGGTGATCCGGTCCAGATCGGCGGGCAGACCGTGCAGGTGGACCACGACGATCGCCCTGGTCCTGCTGGTGATCGCCGCCTCCAGCGCCGCCGGGTCCAGGTTGAAGGTGACCGGGTCGATGTCCACGAACACCGGTACGGCCATGAGGTGGAGCGGAGCGGTCGCGCTGCCGATGAAGCTCAGGGCAGGCACGATGACCTCGTCACCGGGCTCCACGCCCGCGGCCCCCAGCGCGACCGACAGCGCCGCGGTTCCGTTGCTCACCGCCACACAGTGCTCCGTACCGACGAACCGGGCCCACTCCCGCTCCAGGCCGGCGATCTCCTGCTCTCCGGAGGAGGCGGAGGTGAACCGGCCCGAGCGCAGTACCCGGTGGACCGCCTGTTCGTCCTGGTCGGTCACCATCGGCCAGGGCTTGATGCCGAGTTGCCTGGAAACGGCCCGGGTACCACCGAACATCGCCAGGTCGGCCGTCGGCCGGACCGGTTGCTGGATCGTCACCGCTGAACCTCTTCTCCCTGTTGTCACGTCCGAACGTCGCGCTTGTCATCGTCCGCGTGTGGCGTCGCGACCGGCGGCAGTCACATGGGCAATTGCGGTGTGCCCCCCGCCCGGCTCTCCTGCGAACTGCCGCTCCGACTGCCGCAGGCGGCGAGCGCGGCTGGCTAACTTCGTTCCTGATTCCAGACCGGCACCGGAATGAGGGATTACGTGAACAGCCGTGAAGATGAAGCGAGTTCGCCTGTGGGTGGAACAGCTCCGGTCACCCGGGCCCAGCGTGTCCTGTGCCAGCTCGTCACCGACGTACTCGGGGTGGGCGATGTCGGGATCGACGACGGGTTCGTGACGCTCGGCGGAGACAGCATCATCGCCATGCAACTCGTCGCGCGGGCGAGGAAGGCCGGTCTGCGGATCACCGTCGGCGACGTGCTGACGCGACGGGACATGGCGGCGCTGGCGCAGACGGCCACCCCGCTGGACCAGGGACCCGCGCCCGTGGCGGACCAGGGCGTGGGACCGGTCGTCACCACCCCGATCATGCACTGGCTGCGGGAACGCGGCGGTGTGGTCGACACCTACAACCAGTTCGCGGTCCTGCGTACGCCGTCACAGCTGACACGACCCGCTCTGGTGTCGATGGTGCAGGCCCTGCTCGACCATCACGACACCCTTCGCCTGCGGTGGTCCGTACCGGGCGAGGGAGCGGACTGGGAGCTGGAGGCCCTGCGGGCGGGCGCCGTGGACGCGGCCCCGGCCGTCCGGCGGATCGATGTCGTGGGACGCCCGGAACCGGACTGGTCCGAGCTGGTGCGGCAGGAGGCGGACGCGGCCCGCGAGAGGCTGCGCCCCACGGAGGGCAACGTCCTTCAGGCCGTGTGGTTCGACGCCGGACCGGACCGCCGGGGGGTTCTCGCCCTGGTCGTGCACCATCTGGCCGTCGACTCGCTCTCCTGGCGCATTCTGGCCGCCGATCTCGCGAGTGCCTGGACGGCGGTCGAGCAGGGTGCCGCGATCGCCCTGGATCCGGTTCCGACCTCCTTCCGCCGCTGGTCCCGCATCCTCGCCGAACAGGCGCGGTCGCGGACCGCCGTCGCCGAACTCCCCGGCTGGCTGGACCGGTCGCGTCCCGGCGCAGGCCGGTTCGGCGACCGGGAGCGGGTGCCGGGGCGGGACGTGGAGAGCCGGGACCGGAGTTTCACCGTCTCCCTGCCGGCCGAATGCACCGAGGCGCTGCTGACCACGGTGCCGTCGGTGTTCAACGCCGGCATCAACGACGTCCTCCTCGCCGGCCTCGTCGAGGCGCTGGGCGACTGGCACCGCGGACGCGGGACGGCCGGCGACGGGACCGCCCTGCTGCACCTGGAGGGACACGGCAGGGAGGACGCCCTCGCGGAGGTGGACCTCTCCCGCACCGTCGGCTGGTTCACCAGCCTGTTCCCGGTCAGGCTCGACCTCGGCGGACCGGAGCGGACGGACGCGCCGACCACCGGTGCGGCGGTGGGGAACGCGGTGAAGCGCGTCAAGGAGCAGGTACGCGGCGTTCCCGACAAGGGAGTGCGGTACGGCCTCCTGCGCTATCTGAATCCCGAGACGGGCGTGCTGCTGGAGCGGGCGGCCCAGCCCGAGTTCGTCTTCAACTACCTGGGCCGTTTCGACGCGTCGGACGACGCCGACTGGTCGGTCGTGGCGGAGTACGGGACCGGTCTGGACGACACGGGATCAGGGATGCCCATGGCCCACAGCATCGAGGTCAACGCGGCCACCGTGGACCGGAATAACGGCCCGGAGCTGCGCGCCACCTGGACCTGGGCCGACAGCGTCGTGTCCGAGGCGGACACCCGCGAGCTCGCGGAGGGGTGGTTCCGGATGCTCCGGGCCCTGGCCGCTCACGCCCGCGAACCCGGGGCGGGCGGACTCACCCCGTCCGACCTGACCCTGAGCTCGATCAGCCAGCAGGAAATAGAGGAGATCGAATCCGATCTCCGGGCCCTCTGAGGAAGTTGACACTGAAGATGAACCACTCGGCGGTCGAGGACATCCTCCCCCTGTCACCCTTGCAGGAGGGTCTTCTCTTTCACGCGCTGTTCGACCGGAAAAAGCACAGCCCCTACCTCGCGCAATTCGCCGTGGACCTCGACGGGACGCTGGACTCCGCGCTCCTGAGGACCGCCGCGGAGACGGTGATACGCCGTCACGCCACCTTGCGGTCCGGATTCCGCTACCGCAGGAACGGCGAACCGATCCGGGTGGTCCGCCGTGATGTCCCACTGGACTGGCGGGAGACCGGGACCGGTCAGGACGACACCCCGGAACGGATCGCCGAACTGACCGAGCAGGACTGGGCCCGGGGCATCGACGTCGGTGGATCCTCGCTGATCAGGTTCACGCTCGTCCGGCGCGGCGACCGCCGCCACCGGCTGCTCGTGACGGCCCACCACCTCCTCCTGGACGGCTGGTCCTTCGCCCTGCTGTTCCAGGAGCTGTTCGCGGTGTACTCCCGGGGCGACGCCACCGGCCTGCCACCCGTACGTCCCTACCGGGACTACCTGGCCTGGGTGGCGCGACAGGACCGGGCCGGTGCGGAGCGGCACTGGGCGGCGGCCCTGGAGGGGGTCACCGAGCCCACGTTCGTCGCGTCCGCCGACCTCCGGAGCGGTCCGCCGCCCGCGGAGGCCGCGGTGCTGCTCCCGAGGGAGACGACGGCACGACTGAGTGCGTACGCCCGTAAGAACCGCGTCCTGCTCAACACGGTGTGCCAGGGGATCTGGGCCGTCCTGGTCGGCTCTCTCACCGGCCGCGACGACGTGGTCTTCGGTTCCACGGTGAGCGGCCGTCCGGCGGAGCTGACCGGTGCGGACTCGATGATCGGCATGCTCATCAACACCGTTCCGGTACGGGTGCGGCTGGACCCGACGGCCTCGGTGAGCGCGCTGTTCGAGCAGATCCAGGCGGGACGTGCCGCCTCGCTCGACCACGACCACCTCGGGCTGACCGAGATCCAGCGCCTGACGGGAATCCCCACCGCGCTCTTCGACACCAACGTGGTCTTCGACAACTTCCCGATGCACGACTACCGGGTCGACTCACCCGACGGTGAACTGGAGGTGGGCGTCACCTTCCGGGACAGCGCGCACTATCCGCTGACCCTCGCCGTCGAGCCGGGCGAGCGGCTCGCGCTGCGCCTGCACTACCGCCCGGACCTGTTCACCGCGGACCGGGCGGCCGAGCTCGCGGACCGGCTGGTGCTGCTCCTGGAGCAGGTGGCGGAGGACCCGGACCGCCCGCTCTCGGCACTGACCACGCTGTCGCCCGCCCACCACGAGCGGATCGTGCACACCTGGAACGACACCGCGGTCGAACTGCCCGAGGTGACGCTCGCGGAGCTGTGGGCGCAGCAGGTCCGGCGCACTCCGGAGGCGACGGCCCTCGTGGCGCCGGACGAACAGCTGAGCTACGCCGAGCTGGACCGGCGCGTGGAGCTGCTGGCGGCGCAGCTCGCCCATCGGGGCGCGGGCCCCGACCGGGTCGTGGCCGTGGCACTGCCCCGCTCGGTCGAGCTCGTGGTCGCGATCCTCGCCGTCGTCAGAGCGGGCGCGGCCTACCTCCCGGTGGACCTGGACCACCCCGCCGGGCGGATCGCCGCGATGATCGCGGACGCCGGCCCGGTCCTCGTCCTGACCGACTCCGAGAACGCCGGATCCCTTCCGGGCCCCACGCGCAAGCTGTCGGTCGACGAGCCGCTCGCCCCGGTCTCCGCCCGGCCGGTGCCCCCGCTCCCGGGGAACTCCGCCTATGTCATCTTCACCTCCGGATCGACCGGACGGCCCAAGGGAGTCGTGGTCCCGCACGCCGCCATCGTCAATCGCCTGCTGTGGATGCAGGCGGAGTACCGGCTCACCGGTGCCGACCGCGTCCTGCAGAAGACCCCGGCCGGATTCGACGTATCGGTGTGGGAGTTCTTCTGGCCGCTGATCTCCGGGGCGGCCCTGGTGCTGGCGAAGCCCGGCGGGCACCGCGACCCCGCCTATCTCGCCGGTCTGATCCGGCGTGAGTCGGTGACCGTCGCGCATTTCGTGCCCTCGATGCTCCAGGCGTTCCTCCGGGAGCCCGGCGCGGCCGGCTGCACGGGGCTGCGCCGGATCATCTCCAGCGGTGAGGCCCTGTCCGCCGAGACACGGCGTGAACTCTTCGCCACCCTCGGCTCCTGCGAACTGCACAACCTCTACGGGCCCACCGAGGCCGCTGTCGACGTGACCTCCTGGCAGTGCCGCCGCGGCGACGAGGGAAGCACGGTGCCGATCGGCCGGCCGCAGGCCAACGTGTCGGTGTACGTGCTGGACGGCGGGCTGCGGCCGGTGCCGCCCGGAGTGGTGGGCGAGCTGTACCTGAGCGGGGTCCAGCTCGCCCGGGGATACACCGGGCGTCCCGCCCTGACCGCCGAGAGGTTCGTCGCCTGCCCGTTCGCGTCGGGGGAGCGCATGTACCGGACGGGCGACCTGGCCCGGTGGAGCGAGGACGGGGAACTGGAGTACGTCGGGCGCGCCGACGCGCAGGTGAAGATCCGCGGCTTCCGCGTGGAACCCGGCGAGATCGAGGCGGTGCTGGCCGGCCACCCCTCGGTGGCACAGGCCGCGGTCGTCCTCCGGGAGGACCGGCCGGGCGACCGGCGCCTGGTGGCGTACGCCGTGCCCCGCGCACCGGGCCTCACGGACGGGGAACTGCGCCGGTTCGCCTCGGACAGCCTGCCCGAGTACATGGTCCCCGCCGCGGTGGTCCTGGTCGGCTCCATGCCGACGACGACGAACGGAAAGCTCGACCGGTCCGCGCTGCCACTGCCGGAGCGGTCCGCGCACCCGGTGCGAGAACCGCGCAGTCCGCGCGAGGAGTTGCTGTGCGAACTCTTCGCGGAAGTGCTCGGGGTGTCCCGGGTGGGGATCGACGACCACTTCTTCGACCTGGGAGGGCATTCCCTGCTGGCGCTGCGGCTGCTCTCCCGCATCCGGTCGGTCCTGGGCGAGGGATTCGAGATCCGGGACCTGTTCGCCGAACCCACGGTGGCGGGACTGGCCCGGCTGACCGGCACCGCCCGCCCCGCCGTGACGGCCCGGACGGGCGCGGAGCCCGTACCGCTGTCGTACGCCCAGCGGCGTCTGTGGTTCCTGAACCGGATGGAGGGCGACGAGGGAACGTACAACGTGCCCGTCGCGGTCCGTCTCACCGGCGCCCTGGACAGGGACGCCCTGGCGGAGGCGCTCACCGACGTGGCACAGCGCCATGAGAGCCTGCGCACGGTCTTCCCCGAGGAGGGCGGTGAGCCGTACACGGTCACCCTGGACTCCGTACCGGGGATCGAGGTCGTCGAGGCGGCGCCGCCGGACCTCGCCGACGCCATGGCCGAGCGCACGCGGCACCGGTTCGACCTCACCGCGCACGCGCCCGTCCGGGTCACGCTGTTCGCGTCGGCCCCGCGGGAACACGTGCTGCTGCTGGTCGTCCACCACATCGCGGCCGACGGCTGGTCCCTGCGTCCGCTCCTGAGCGACCTCGCCCTGGCCTACGGCGCCCGAAGCGCCGGGAGCGCTCCGCACTGGCCGCAACAGGCCGTGCGCTACGCCGACTACACCCTGTGGCAGCGAGATCTCCTCGGCGAAACCGAGGACGCCGACAGCCTGATGACCCGGCAGATGACCTACTGGAAGAAGCAGCTGGCCGATCTGCCCGCGGAGCTGACCTTGCCGGCCGACCGGCCGCGCCCCGCGGTGGCGACGCAGTCCGGCGGAACCGTGGCGGTCCACTGGGAGCCGGAACTGCACAGCAGGCTGCTCGATCTGGCCCGGTCCGCCGGCTGCACGCTGTTCATGGTGCTCCAGGCGGGGTTCGCGGCCCTGCTGACCCGAATGGGCGCGGGCACCGACATTCCCTTCGGCACCCCGGTGGCCGGCCGGTCGGACAGCGCGCTCGACGATCTGGTCGGGTTCTTCGTCAACACACTGGTGCTGCGCACCGACACCGCCGGTGATCCCGGCTTCACCGAACTGCTGCGACGGGTCCGGGACACCGACCTGGAGGCGTTCGCCCACCAGGACGTCCCCTTCGAGCGGATCGTCGAAGTTCTGCGCCCCGAGCGGTCGCTCTCCCAGAACCCCCTGTTCCAGGTCATGATCCAGGTCCAGCCCGCCGACACCGCCGCCCCGGACTTCGCCGGGCTGGAAACCGAGCCCGCCCCGGTGAGCTGGGACGTCGCCAAGTTCGACCTCAGTCTTGAACTGGTGGACGGGCGCGACGAGCGGGGCGAGCCGGACGGACTGACCGGTTATCTGGAGTACGCCGGAGACCTGTTCGACCGGAGCACCGCCGAACAACTCGTGACGCGGCTGCGACGCCTGCTGGAACAGGTGCTCCTCGACCCGCAACGGCCTGTCAGCGCCGTCGACGTGCTCTCGGACGGGGAGCGGCGGCGCTTCCTCGACGCGCGTCCCGCGCCCGCGCCGCGCCCGGTGTTCCTGCCGGACGCGTTCCGGGATCAGGCCGCCCGCACCCCGGAGGCGACGGCGCTGGTCTGCGAGGACACCGCGCTGACCTACGCCCGGCTCGACGCCCGTGCCACCCGGCTCGCCCGCCACCTCGTACGCCGGGGTGCGGGCCCGGACCGGGTCGTGGCGGTGGCCCTGCCCAGGTCCGCGGACCTGGTGGTCGCGCTGCTGGCGGTGCTGAAGGCGGGTGCCGCGTTCCTCTTCGTCGACACGGCGTACCCGGCACGGCGGATCGCCCACCTTCTGGAGGACTCCGCTGCCGCCCTCGTGGTCACCGACGGGGAGCGGGCCGGGGCGCTGCCCGTGCCTGAGCCGGTGCTCGTCGACAGCCCCGCCCTCGACGACGAGTCGCCGCAGGACTTCCGGGTCGCGCTCACCGCGGACCATCCGGCCTACGTCGTCTACACCTCGGGATCGACCGGTGTGCCCAAGGGGGTGATGGTGACGCACGGCGGGCTCGCCAACCTGCTGGCCTTCTACCGCGAGGAGGTCATCGCCACCGCGGAGCGGACCTCCGGTCCGGGGCGGTGCCGGATGGCGCTGACCGCGTCGCTCTCCTTCGACACCTCGGTCGTCGGTCTGCTGTGGCAGGCCGTCGGCCACGAACTCCACCTGATCGGCGACGACACCCGCCGTGACCCCGCCGCCATGGCCCGGTACATCGAGCGGTGCGGCATCGACGCTCTCGACGTGATGCCCAGCTACGCCGAGGAGCTGATCCAGCAGGGCATGCTCGACCCGGCCCGTACGCCGCCGGCCGTGCTGATGACCGGTGCGGAGACGGTGGGCGAGAAGCTGTGGACACGGATCCGGGAGACCGCGGGGATCACCGTCTACAACATCTACGGACAGACCGAGACCACCGTGGACTCCCTCTTCTGGTCGTCGCAGGAGAGCGACCGCCCCCTGGTCGGCCGTCCGATCCCCGGAGTGGACGTCTTCGTCCTGGACCAGCACCTGCGTCCGGTCCCCCCGAAGGTGATCGGTGAACTGTATGTCGCGGGAGCCCAGGTGGCCCGGGGCTACGTGAACCGTCCGGCGCTGACCGCGGAGCGGTTCGTGGCGAACCCGTTCAGGGCGGGGGAGCGCATGTACCGCACGGGCGACCTTGTCCGGTGGACCGACGACGGCGCGCTGGATTTCCTCGGCCGGGCCGACGCCCAGGTCAAGATCCGCGGCTTCCGTGTCGAACTCGGCGAGGTCGAGGCGGTACTGGCCCGCCACGAGGACGTCGCCCACGCGGTGGCGGTCCTGCGCGAGGACCGGCCGGGGGACAGCCGCCTCGTCGGATACGTGCTCGCCCGGACCACCGAACCCGACGTGCGGGGCGTGCGCGAGTTCGCGCGGCAGAACCTGCCGGACTACATGGTCCCCGCCGCGATCATGGTGATCGACGAGCTGCCGCTGACACCGAACGGGAAACTCGACAGGGCCGCGCTGCCCGAACCGGCCTACCCGACCGACGGCCGTCGCGCACCGCGCACCCGCCGCGAGGAGCTTCTGTGCGAGCTGTTCGCGGACGTGCTCGGCCGGGACGCGGTCGGCGTCGACGACAACTTCTTCGACCTGGGCGGCCACTCCCTGCTGGCCGTACGGCTGAGCAGCAGGGCACGCTCCGTCCTGGGCGTGGAACTGCCCGCCCGCCTGCTGTTCGCCACGCCGACCGTGGCCGGGCTGGCGGACGGCCTCGGCGACGCCCTTCCGGAGCGACCGGCGCTCCGCGCGGGGACGCGCCCGGACGTCCTGCCGCTGTCCTACGCCCAGCAGCGGCTCTGGTTCCTCGACCAGTGGGAGGAGACGGGCGCCAGTTACAACCTCCCGGTCGCCCTCCGCCTGACCGGCCCGCTGGACCGGGACGCCCTCGAACAGGCGTGGACCGATGTCAGCGACCGGCACGAGAGCCTTCGGACGGTCTTCGCCGACCGGGACGGCCGCCCGGTGCAGTCGGTGTCGGCGCCCGGAGAGATCCGGCCGGAGCTGGTCCACCACGAGGTGCCCGAAGCCGAGGTCGGGGCCGCGATCCGCGCGGCCGCCGACCAGCCCTTCGACCTGGCCGCGCGGCCCCCCGCGACCGCCCACCTCTTCCGGACGGGCCGGGCGGACCACGTCCTGCTGCTGGTGTTCCACCACATCATCTGCGACGGCTGGTCGCTCGGACCGCTCCTGCGCGACCTCTCCGACGCCTACGCCGCCCGCGTCCGGGGCGAGGACCCGCAGTGGGAGCGACTGCCGGTGCACTACGCCGACTACGCGCTGTGGCAGCGCGACCTGCTGGGCTCGGAGGACAGCGAGAGCAGTCTGCTCTCCCGTCAGCTGGCCCACTGGCGGGCCCAGTTGACGGACCTGCCGGTGGAGCTGACCCTGCCGGCGGACCGGCCCCGGCCCGCGACCAGCGACTACGCCGGGGAATCGGTGGACATCATGTGGGGTCCGGAACTCCACCGCGGCCTGCTGGCGCTCGCCAAGGAGCACGGGTGCACGCTGTTCATGGTGCTCCAGGCCGGACTGGCCGCCCTGCTCAGCAGGCTGGGCGCGGGCACGGACATCCCGATCGGCACCCCGGTCGCCGGCCGGACGGACGACGCGGTCGACGAGGTCGTCGGATTCTTCGTCAACACGGTCGTCCTGCGAACCGACGTCACGGCGGACCCGACGTTCGTGGAACTGCTCCGCCGGGTCCGGGCCACCGACCTCGCGGCCTACGAGCACCAGGACGTTCCCTTCGAGCGGCTGGTCGAGGAGGTGAACCCGCCGCGCTCGCTCGGCCGCCACCCGCTCTTCCAGGTGATGGTCCAGCTCCAGCACGCCGCCGCCGGACCGCGGTTCACCGGTCTGCGGGCGGTCGAACACCCCGTCCCCTCGGCCGTCGCGAAGTTCGACCTGGTCCTCGACGTGGAGGAGCGGGTCGACCGGGAGGGAGCACCGGCCGGACTGGCCGGAGCTCTGACGTACGCGAGGGCGCTCTTTGACACCTCGACGGGTGAGCGGATCGCCGAGGGCCTGCGACGCGTGCTGACGCAGGCCGCCCGGGACCCGCAACGGACGGTCGCCGAGCTCGACGTGCCTCCCGTACGGGAGCGGCGGTCCGGCGACACCGGGGCGGGTTCGGTCCCGGTGCCGGACGCGGCTCCCGGTGCCACCGCCGCGCGTACGGCGAAGGAGGAGACGCTCACCGAGTTGTTCGCCCAGGTGCTCGGCCGGGACGCGGTCGGCCCCGACGACAACTTCTTCGCCCTGGGCGGCCACTCGCTGCTGGCGATCCAGCTGATCTCCCGGGTGCGTTCGGCACTGGGGCTGGAGCTGCCGGTCCGCGAGCTCTTCCGGGCCCCGACCGCCGCCGGGGTCGCCGCCTACCTGGAGAGGGCGCGGCCCGCCAGGCCCGCTCTGCGACCCGTCGACTCGCACTGACCGCGGGGCGTTCACCGACACACCTGGAAGGCGGACCTGATGCTCACCACGTTCGGACTGGACCTGATGGAGGAAGCGGTGTACCGGGAGCTGGGCGCGTCGCCCCCGCCGACCGCCGAGGAGCTCGCCGGGCGGCTGACGGTCGCCCCCGACCTGGTCCGCGGCTGCCTCGACCGGCTGCTGGAACGGGGCCTGGTCCGTCACTCGTGCGACATACCCGGCGGATTCGCGGTGGTCGACCCGCTGCTGAGCCTCCAGGAGTCGCTGGCCGGCCAGCACGAGGAGCTGATGCGCCGGCAGCGGCGCGTCGCCGAGACCCATGCCGAGATCGTCCGGCTGCTCGTGTCCGAGACCCCCGGCCGGCCGGGCAGGACCGAGGAGGTCGAGCGGCTCACGGGGACGGACGAGGTGCGGCGCCGGGTCGACCGGCTGGCGGGGGAGGCCGTCCGCGAGGTGCTGGCGTTCGTGCCCGGCGGCGCGCGGTCGACGACGGAACTCGCCGTGGCACGCCGCAACGGCGCGGCGCTGCTGAGCCGTTCGGTGTCGGTCCGGGCCGTCGGCTCGGACACCGGCTCCTACGACGCCGCGACCCTGGCGCACGTGCGCCGGCTGACCGGCGACGGGGGCCGGTTCCGCGGCTGCGCGGCGCCGCTGCCGGAGATGATCGTCTTCGACGGCTCGGTCGCGCTGGTGCCCCTCGATCCGCGGAACACGGCGGCGGGCGCACTCCAGGTCGCCGGGCCCGGCCTCGTCGCCCCGCTGGTCTTTCTCTTCGAACAGACCTGGTCCTCGGCCACTCCGCTGGGCGACGGGCCGAACGGCAAGGAACTGGCACTGCTCAGGCTGGTCGCCGAGGGATACACCGATGCGGCCGCCGCGGGCCGACTGCATGTCTCGCACCGGACCGTGCGCCGCATGATGGCGGTCCTGATGGAGCGCCTCGACGCCCGCAGCCGTTTCGAGGCCGGTGTCGAGGCCGCCCGGCGCGGCTGGCTCTGACCACCGGCGGGACCGCACCGCACGCGTCCCCCGGCCCTCGCCCCGAGGGCACCACATCACTCCGGCCCGGCGGGTTCCCGCTGCCCGGCCGCACCGCCCTGATCCGCCCCTTCGGAAAGGACACATCCCGTGAACAACCCCTTCGACGACGCAGACGGCTCCTATCTCGTCCTGGTCAACGCGGAGCGGCAGCACTCCCTGTGGCCCGCCGCCATCGACGTGCCCGCCGGCTGGTCCGCCGTCTTCGGAGCGGACACGCGAACCGCGTGCCTGGCCCATGTCGAGGAGAACTGGACGGACATGCGGCCGGCCGGTCTGGTGGCCTCGATGGACGGTGCACCGGAGCCTGCCGCACCCGCGACCGCTGACGGCGGGCCGGCGTTCGCCGGGACGTCGCGGTGAGCGGCCCGCAGGACACCACGCTGGTGCCGTTGCACCGGACACCGGACGCCCGGCGCACCCTGGTCGGCCTGAGCTTCTTCGGCGGCGGCACGACCGCGTACCAGCCGTGGACCGCGCACATGCCCCCGCAGACGGACCTGGTCGTGGTCTGCTACCCCGGCAGGGAGGGGAGGTTCGCCGAGGACTTCGCCCGTGACTGGGACGAACTGGCCACCGACGTCGCACGGTCACTGCGCGAGGCCGATCTCGGCCCGTACCTGCTCTTCGGGCACAGCATGAGCGGCTGGATGGCCTTCGACGTGGCCGCCCGGCTCGACGGCGACGAGGCACGAAGGCCCCGGGCCCTGGTCCTGTCCTCCTGCAACCCCCCGGACCGGGGCCTCACCGAGAGCGAACTCCTCCCCACCCCCCGGGACCCGGACGAACGGCTCCTTGAGTGGCTGGAGACCCACGGCCTGCTGCCCCGGCACGTGCGGGAGCACGCGGGCCTGACGGAGGTGGCGCTGGAGCTGATGCGCGCCGACGTCGACGTGCGCAACACCTACGTCTACGACGGCGCCGAGGTGAGCGTGCCGCTCCAGCTGTTCCTCGGCGCCGACGATCCGCTGATCAGCACCGACGCGGCCGCGCGGTGGAGCGCCCTGACCTCCGCCGCGTACCGGTACGACGTGCTCGGCGGCGGCCATTTCTACACCCCCGAGATCTGGCGGTCCCTCCCGGGCCGGATCGCCTCGACCGCTTTCGCCCCCACCGCGCCCGCTTCCTGAGGAGTTCTCGTGGCCCCCGTGTCCTACGCCCAGCGAAGGCTGTGGTTCCTGAACCGCGTGAACGGCGGTTCGGGGGTCTACAACTGCCCGCTCGTCGTCCGGATGAGAGGCGACCTGGACCGCGCCGCCCTGGCTGCGGCCCTCGTCGACCTGGCAGACCGGCACGACGTACTGCGCACGGTGTACCCCGCTGTCGAGGGTGAACCCGTGCAGCAACCGGCCGCCCGCTCGCCCGAGCTGGAGGTGGTCGCGTGCGACGAGGACGGGCTCACCGCCCGGCTGTCCGCCGCCGTCGACCGCGGGTTCGACCTCACGGCCGATCTCCCGGTCCGGGCGACGCTGTTCGCACCGGCGCCGCGAGAACACGTACTGGCGCTGGTGCTGCACCACATCGCCTGCGACGAGGGATCCTGGCAGCCCCTGCTCACCGACCTGGCCACGGCCTACCGCGCCAGGGCCGCGGGCGGCTCCCCCCAGTGGACGCCGGCGCCGGTGAGCTACCGGGACTACGCCGTGTGGCAGCGTGAGCTGCTGGGGGAGGAGGACGACCCGGCGAGCCTGCTCTCGGCGCAGCTGTCCTTCTGGAGGGAGCAGCTGGCCGGGCTGCCGGCCGAGCTGGACCTGCCGTTCGACCGGTCCCGTCCGGCGGTCGCCGACCACCGCGGGGACTGCGTACCGCTGAAGCTCGACGGCGACCTGCACCGTCACCTGCTCGCGGTCGCGGCCGAGTACGGGTGCACCACCTTCATGGTGCTCCAGGCCGGGCTCGTGGTGCTGCTGTCCCGGTTGGGGGCCGGTACGGACATTCCCCTCGGCACCGCGGTGGCGGGGCGGCTGGACGACGCGCTGGAGGGCGTTGTCGGATTCTTCGTGAACACGCTGGTGCTGCGCGGCGACGTGTCCGGTGATCCGACGTTCGGGGAACTGCTGCACCGGGTGCGGGACGCCGATGTCGCCGCTCTGGACCACCAGGACGTGCCGTTCGAGCGGCTGGTCGAGGATCTGAACCCGGAACGGTCACTGGCACGGCATCCGCTCTTCCAGGTCATGCTCACCCTGTCCGCGGGAGAGGCGGGGACGCTCTCGCTGCCGGGCCTGACCTGCACCGAGGAGCAGGTGGACTGGGAGGTCGCCAAGTTCGACCTGTCCTTCGACTTCCGGGAGCACCGCACGCCGGACGGGGAAGCGGCCGGCATCGAGGGTTCCCTCGAATACGCGACCGCCCTGTTCGACCGGGCCACGGTCGACCACATCGCCGACGCCCTGCCCCGGTTGATGCGGCAACTCGTGTCCGCCCCGCACCGCCCCGTCGGCGACGCCGACCCGCTCTCCGCCGAGCACCGCCACCAGGCCCTCGTCGTGTGGAACGACACCGCCCAGGCCGTGCCGCCCGCCACCGTGCCCGAGCTGTTCGAGGCGCAGGCCGCCCGGACACCGGGAGCGACCGCGGTGGTGTGCGGGCCCACCAGGCTCACGTTCGCCGAACTCGACGCCCGCGCCACAGCGCTCGCCCACCGTCTGCGCGAGCGGGGGGCCGCGGCGGAGCGGCTGGTCGCCCTGGCGCTGCCCCGGTCGGCCGACTCCGTCGTCGCGATGCTGGCGGTCCTGAAGACGGGTGCGGCCTACCTGCACGTCGACCTCGAGTATCCGCCCGACCGCATCGATCACATGCTGCGCGACGCCGCACCGGTCGCCGTCCTCACGGACACCGCGACCGCAGCGGCGCGCGGGTTCGGTGAGCTGCCCGCGGTGTTCACCGACCGGCTCGGAACCCCGTCCGGCCCCGTGACCGGCCCGAAGGGCCGGATACTGCCGGACAGCGCCGCGTACGTCATCTACACCTCCGGATCCACCGGCAGGCCCAAGGGGGTGGTGACCCCGCACTCGGCCCTCAGCAATCTGTACGCCTTCCACCGTGCGGGCCTGATCGCGCGCACCGAGGCCGCGGCGGGCCGGCGGCTGAGGTCGGCCGTCACCGCCTCGCTGTCGTTCGACACCTCGTGGGAGGCGCTGTTCTGGATGCTGGCGGGGCATGAACTCCACGTCGTCCGCGACGACATCCGGCGCGACGCCGTCGCACTGACCGCCTACGTCAAGGCCGCCGGGATCGACGTCCTGGATGTCACCCCCACCTACGCGGAGCACCTGCTCGACGAGGGACTGCTGGCCGGAACGCGGGTGCCGCTGGTCCTGCTGCTCGGCGGAGAGGCCGCCGGCCAGTCGCTGTGGACACGCGTCCGGGAGGCGTCCGGCACGCTCTGCTACAACCTCTACGGCCCCACCGAGTGCACCCTGGACGCGCTGTGGTGGGACGCGGCGGACAGCTCCCACCCGCTGATCGGCAGGCCGGTCGGGAACACCAGGGTCTTCGTGCTCGACGAGCGGCTGCGGCCCGTCGCGCCGGGTGTGCCGGGCGAGTTGTACGTCACCGGACCCGGTGTGGCCCGCGGTTATCTGAACCGTCCGGCCGCTACCGCTGAACGGTTCGTGGCGTGCCCCTTCGTGGTGGAGGGGGAGGCGGGCGCCCGTATGTACCGCACCGGTGACCTGGTCCGCCGGGACCGCCGGGGCAGGCTCGACTACCTGGGCCGCGTGGACGACCAGGTCAAGGTGAGGGGCTTCCGGATCGAGCTCGGCGAGGTGGAGGCCGCACTGGCCGGTTGCCCCGGGGTGGCGCAGGCCGCCGTGGCCGTGCGCGAGGACGCGGCGGGCGGGCGGCGGCTCGTGGGCTACGTCCAGGCGGCAGCGGACCACGGGCTCGAGCCGCGCGAGCTGCGGAACCGGCTGGCGTCGACCCTTCCCGACCACATGATCCCCTCGGTCTTCCAGCCGGTGGACCGGCTGCCGATGACGCCCAACGGGAAGCTCGACCGGGGTGCGCTGCCGGCCCCGGACTTCGCGCACCGTCCGGCCTCGCGTGGTCCGCGCGGACCCTACGAGGAGGTGCTCTGCGACCTGTTCGCGCAGGTGCTCGGGCTCAGCCGGGTCGGAGCCGAGGAGAGCTTCTTCGAACTGGGCGGACACTCCCTGCTGGCGGTCCGGCTGCTCTCGCGGGTACGAGCGGTCCTCGGCGGCCGTCTCGGCCTCGTGGACCTGTTCCAGGCGCCCACCGTCGCCGACCTGGCGGAACGACTGGGCGCGGGCGCCCGGCACGACCCGCTGGCGCCCCTGCTGCCCCTGCGGACAGGAGGCGACCGGCCCGCCCTGTTCTGCCTGCATCCGGCCGCCGGTATCAGCTGGGGCTATGCGGGCCTGCTCGGCCAGATCGACCCCGGCTACCCGGTGTACGGCCTCCAGGCCCGGGGCCTCACCGACCCGGAGGCCTGCGGCGGAACCTGGCGCGGGACGGTCGAGGACCACATGGCCCGGATCCGGTCCGTCCAGCCCCACGGGCCCTACCGGCTGATCGGATGGTCCTTCGGCGCCGTGCTCGCCCACCTCGTGGCCACCGGCCTCCAGGCCGACGGGGACGAGGTCGACCTGCTCGTACTGCTGGACGGCTACCCGCCCGCGTCGGTGCCCGGGTACACGCCGCTCGAAGACGGCACTCCGGAGGCGTTCGCCGACCTCCTCGACTCCCTGGGACACGAACTGCCCCCGCAGGGCGGGGAACCACTGGGCTTCGACGCCTACGAGCGGACGATCCGCCGCCCCGGCAGTACGCTCGAATGGCTGACGCGTGAGGAAGCCGGCGCGCTGTCGCGGGTGTTCGTGGACAACGACCGGATCTACGGCGAACTCCGGCCCCGGACGTACCGGGGGGACATGGTGTTCGTGTCCGCCGCGCAGGGCAGGGCGGCGGACGCCCCCGCGCCGGAAGCCTGGCGTGAGCACGTCACCGGCGCGATCGAGGTGCACGACGTCGACTGCGCCCACGGTGAGATCGCCCGGGCGGAGCCGATGGCGCGCATCGGCGCCGTCGTCGCCCACGAGCTCGCCCGGCTGGACGCCCGTCGGTCCACGGCGGTGGAGCGGTGAGCGACGGAACCGGTCGGGGAGCCGTGCGAGGGCGCGACTTCCGGTTGTTCTGGTTCGGGGAGACCGTGAGCCTGCTCGGCAACGGGATCGCCGTCGTGGCGCTGCCGTTCGTCGCCGTCCTCACCCTGCACGCGAGCACCTTCGTCGTCGGACTGCTGACGTCCGTCGCCTATCTGCCGTGGCTGCTGCTCGGTCTGCCCGCGGGCGCCTGGGTGGACCGCCTTCCCCGCCGACCGGTGATGCTCGTCTCCGACGCCGTCTCCTTCGTGGCCTTCGTCAGCGTGCCGGTCGCGGCCTGGGCGGACGTCCTCACCATTCCGCATCTGCTCGCGGCCGCCTTCCTCTGCGGCTGCGCCAGCGTCTTCTTCACCACCGCGCAACGCGCCTATCTGCCGACGCTGCTCTCCGACGCGGAGCTGCTTTCCGGCAACGCGCGGCTCCAGGGCAGCGAATCGACGGCCGAGGTCATCGGCCCCGGCCTGGCCGGAATGCTGGTCCAGGCTTTCGGAGCCGTCGCCGGACTGCTGGCCAACGCACTGAGTTTCCTGGTGTCCTGGGTCAGCCTGCGGGCGATCCGGATCACCGAGCCGCCACCGCCGCCACCCCCAAAGATCCGGCGGCGCCGATTGCGCATCGAAGTCCGCGACGGTCTGAGATTCCTTTTCCGGGACCGCATTCTGCGCACACTGGCGATATTCAGTGCGGTCTCCAACATCGCACTGACCGGTATGAGCTCGATCGAAGTGGCGTTCCTGGTGCGGACGGTCGGGGCCGGCGAGGCCGCCGTCGGCGTGGTGCTGACGCTGTGCGGACTCGGCGGTGTCCTCGGCGTGCTGGTGTCCCACCAGGCGTCCCGGCGGTGGGGCAGTGCACGGGCCGCGCTGGTCTGCCTCGGCGGTGCCGCGCCCTTCACCCTGCTCTTCCCGCTCACCGGTCCGGGGGCCGGCCTGGTGTTCTTCGTCGTCGGCGGGGTCGGTGCCGGCGCGGGTGTGGTCGCGGCGAACATCATCACCGACACCTTCCGCCAGCGGTACTGCCCACCCGACCTGATCGGGCGCGTCAGCGCCAGCGCGGCCGTGATCAGCTTCGGCGCCATCGCCGTCGGAGGACTGCTCGGCGGCGCACTCGGCGAATGGTCCGGCGTCCGGGAGACGATGTGGATGATGACCGGCCTGTACATCGGGGCGACGGCTGCTCTGCTGTGCAGCCCGATACGGAAACTGCGTGATTTTCCGCAATCGCATCCCATCCTTCTCGCAGTCGAATCGGAAAAGTCTGTGACCTAAAGCGTCCTGGCCACTCCCGGCCTCCTTCTGACGCTTTTCCGAGGCGATAAAGAAGTAAGATTTCCCTGGAAAGGGAAAGCGAAGAAGAAGTCATCGAAGCTCATCCAAGCGAGGAACACATGCAAGAGATAAGCTCCTTGAAAAACCTTCCGGCCACGGTGATGCTCAGGGACGACCTCGATATCGTTCGGCTGAAGGAGGATCTCGCCGCGCTCAGCGGTTCCGAATTCTGGGCCCTCCAGCGGTCCTTCGAGGACGGCGCCGTAGGGGAGGAGTCCGATGTGGACTGGAAGGTCCTCTCCCTGCGAGCTCCGGGCGGAGACCTCCAGCGGACCGACCCCGGAGGCCCGGGACGGGACCAGTTCGCCGACACGCCCCTCATGGCCAAGGCGCCCTACCTCAGCCGGATCCTGTCCGAACTCGGCACCGAACTGCGCAGCGTCCGCCTGATGGCCCTGGCCCCCGGGGTGTCCGTCGAGGAGCACTCCGACACCCCGCTCGGGCTCCCCTACGGCTACGTACGACTGCACATCCCGCTGGTCACCAACCCCGAGGCGGTCATGGTGCTGGACGGGGTGGAGCAGCGGTGGCAGCCGGGCACGCTCTGGTACGCCGACTTCGAACGGCCGCACGCCCTGCGGAACGCCGGGGACCGCACGCGCATCCACCTGGTCGCGGACTGCGCCACCAACGACAGGCTGCTGGCGCTGTTCCCGGACAGCTTCCGAGCGGACCTGCCCACCAGCGACATCGCCTACTACCGCCCCGTCCTGCCGCTCACGGCGGGTGAACTCGCCGAGTTCGGCTGCCGCTTCGCGGTGCCGTTCTCCTTCATGGAGTGGGGGGAGCCCGTCGTCGAGGACCACGGGAGCGACCTCGCCGCCGAAGTGAGCGCCGAGGGCGGCGGCCTGGTCCTGCGCGTCGAGGGCCGCGCACCCGTGGAACTGCTGCACCTGGGCGCCGGCGAGTTCCGGCTGCTCGGCTGGAGCGAGGAACGCCTCCTGCGCCTCGATCTCTTCGACGACGACCCGCGCGTGGAGCTCTCCACCCGCCGCGGACGCCGGCGCCAGGTCGTCCGCCGCCCGGCGCGCCGGCCCGCCGCCGTCTGACGGTCCGGACCGTCGGTCACCACCACCCACCCATCACGCCCACCACTTGGGGACAGCCATGCAGACACTGACCGGGACGCCCGCCCTCGTCGAGAACGGATACGCCCGCTGGGACCTCGCCGAGGAGTTCGGCATAGCCGAGACCGACGCCTCCTTCCAGAGCCTCCGCGCCGAGTTCGCCGACCTGCCACCGGACCCCTACGCGACGGAGGAGGGGCGCAACCGCCGCTACGCCCGGGGAATCTTCCTCCCCTGGTCGCAGGAGTTCAGCTGGATCCCGGACACGCACCTCGGTGAGAACGGCTGGATGAACGGCTACTGGCAGGCGGACCACAACCCCGACTACGTCGGCGTGCTCCGCAAGCTGCCCGCCATGAGCGAGACGGCCCGCGACAACCCGATCATCCACGACATACTCTCCTTCGACTTCGCCCAGACGCGGTGGTCGCCGAGCGACGCGGCGTTCCCGCTGCACGTCGGGGTGCACCTGATCAAGCTGGCCGTCGACGACTCCGGGCGCGAGGCCATCTCCTCGCCCAACGAGCTCCATCAGGACGGTGAGCCGTTCGTCTTCGCGCACCTGGTCTACCGCACCAACGTCGTCGGCGGCTCGAACGTGATCGCGCCGCCGAAGTACCGCGGCAAGCTGCCCGAGGACGTCCCCCGGGGCGAGGCGCTGGCCGAGTTCGAACTGACCAGGCCGCTGGAGTCCTACGGCGTCACCGACGAGAAGGTCAGTCACTACGTGTCCCCCATCAGGCGGGGGGACGGTCCCGAGACCGGCGAGCGTGCGGTGGTCCTGGTCGACTTCACCCCGATGCGGCAGTACATCTGAAACGGCCGGGAGCCCGGCGCCCCCTCCGCCCGGCCGCCGCGCCCGGCCCCCGCCACGGAGCGTCCGCGAGACCGCCCGGCCCCCGGAACCCGCCGGGCTCGGGGGCGCGAGCGGAGCCCGGTGTCCTCCTCCGCCCGGCCGGCCCCCTCCGCCCCATCGAACACCTCGTCCAACGGAGTCATGTGATGATCCTTCAGGGAGAACGGGTGGCCCTTCCACCCTCGCCCGTCGTCCACCGCCGCTTCGAGGAGCATGTGCGGGCCACGCCCGACGCCGTCGCCGTCGTGTGGTCCGGGCGGCAGGTGACCTACGCCGAACTCGACGTGCGCGCCAACCGGTTCGCGCACCTGCTCATCGCACGCGGCCAGGGCAGGGGGGCGAAGGTCGGCGTCTGCCTCGACTACTCGATCGACATGGTCGTCGCCATCCTCGGCACGCTGAAGGCCGGAGCGGCCTACGTACCCCTGGACCCCGCCTACCCGGAAACCCGCCTGCGGCTGCTGCTCGCACAGGTGCCGGGTCTGGCCCTGATCGTGGCCTCCCCGACGACGGCCTCGATGGTCGAGGACGGGGGAGCCGAGGTCATCGACCTGGAACAGCTCGCGGACCACCTCGCCACCTTCCCGGCGACCGCCCCGGACGTCCACGTCACCGGTGACGACCTCTGCTACGCGGTGTTCACCTCCGGCTCGACCGGCACCCCCAAGCTGACCGCGGTCCGCCACGAGGGCTGGTTCAACCTGATGAACTGGCTGCGGCTGGAGTACGGCATGCACAGCGGTTCCCACCACCTGGTGGTCTCCGCCTTCGGCTTCGACCTCTCCCAGCGCGCCCTGATGACACCCCTGTTCTGCGGCGCCACCCAGCACCTCATGGCCAGCCGCAACTTCGACGCCATGCTCGCCCACCGCATGCTCACCCGGTACGACATCCGCGTCGTGCACTGCGCCTCCAGCACCCTGTACCTGCTGGTCGACTGGGAGAGTGCGCGCGGCGGCGACGCCCTCGCCCGGCTCGACTACATCCTGTTCGGCGGCGAGGCGCTGAAGATGGAACGCCTCGTCCACTTCGCGCGCCGCCAGGACACCACCTGCACCCTGCTGCACCAGTACGGCGTCGCCGAGTGCACGGACGTCGCCACCTCCTACGACCTGGCCCGCTACCGGCCCCGTGAGCACGACGTCGTCCCGGTCGGCCGGCCCGCCCACAACACCGCCGTCCACGTCCTGGACGCCGAACTCCGCGAGGTCGAAGCGGGCCACTACGGGGAGATCTGCGTCTCCGGGGCGGGCGTCGGCGCGGGCTACCTGGGCGCCGACGGCCCCGAGAACGCCAAGTTCACCACCATCGACCTGGACGGCACGCCGGTGCGCCTGTACCGCACGGGGGACCGCGGCCGGATCGACGCCGACGGCCAGCTCGTCGTCGCCGGACGGATGGACGCGCAGGTCAAGGTGCGGGGCATGCGGATCGATCCCACCGACGTCGAACGCGCTCTGGGCAGGCTGGCCGGCATCCGCGAGGCGGCCGTGGTCGCCGTCCCCGACGACCGGGGCGAAGTCGAACTGAACGCGTTCGTCGTCCCCTCCGGCAAGGACCTCGCCGAGGACGACCTGCGCACCCGGCTGCTGTGGAGCCTGCCGCGGACCATGCTGCCGTCCCGGTTCACGAACCTCCTGCGCATTCCGCTGAGCCCGCACGGAAAAGTGGACCGCGCGGCCCTCGCGGACATCTGCCGCACCCGGAGAAGCGGAGGCGAATCCGCCGCACGGCCGGGCCCTCCGCCGACGACGACGAACCAACCGTGACGATGAACGAGAGGACCGCGATGACCACCGACCGCGTCCGCGCCATCTGGCGCCGGGAACTCCACCGCGACCCCATCCTGCCGGACGACGACTTCTTCGCCCTGGGCGGCGATTCCGTGGTCATGGTCAGGATTCAGGGCGCGTTCATCGAGGAACTGGGCGCCGAGATCACCATGGACCAGCTCTTCCTCCATCCGACCGTGGAATCGATCGCCGCCTACATCGACTCCCGGGCCGCCCTCACCCCGTAACACCGCCGCAGGCGACGGCCGGGAGGGTTCCGCGCCCGTACGCGAATCCCTCGTCCGGCCGGGTCTGCCCCATCATGTGCGTCATCCCGGAGAATCAGGGAGAAAGGTCATCACATCATGCTCACCGAAAGCCAGATAGCGGAATACCGTTCCGAGGGATTCCTGCTCCTCGAAGACGTCTTCGACACCGGCGACATCGCCGCTCTGCGACGTGAGGTGGCCGATCTCTGCGGGACCGAACACCCCGGGCGGATCTTCGAGGAGGACGGGACCACGGTGCGGGGCATCCACGGCTGCCACACCACGGGAGCCCTGTTCTCCAGGCTGGTGCGGCTCCCGGCACTGCTGACCGCGGCGGAGCAGCTGCTGGACAGCAAGGTGCACGTGTTCCAGTGCAAGGTCAACGCGAAGAAGGCGCTGCGCGGAGAAGTGTGGCAGTGGCATCAGGACTACAGCGTCTGGGGCCCCAAGGACGGCATGCCGCAGCCGCGGGCGGTCAACGTCGCGCTGCTGCTGGACGACGCGACCGAGCACAACGGCCCGCTGCTGGTCGTCCCCGGTTCGCACCGGAACGACGCGATAGCCCCTTGGAGTCCCGGGCCCGAGGGGACGTCGCCATGGGAGGCCGACCTCTCGGCGAAGCTGGAGTTCGCCCTGGGCCCCGAGCACATGGCCAAGGTGACGGCGGAGTCGGAGATCCGGTCCGTCGTCGGACGCGCCGGGAGCCTGCTGTTCTTCCACCCCTGCATCGCCCACGGCTCCGGAGCGAACATGGCGCCGACGGACCGGACCATGGCTTTCGTCAGCTACAACAGCGTCGACAACGAGTTGCGAGACGTGCCCCGCCCACGACCGGAGTTCGTCGCCTCGCGCGACTACCGGCCGCTGGAGCTCGTGGACGGGGGCCTGATCGCATGAGCGACCTCGGTACCTCCCTGATCCGGATGCTGACCGACGCCATCGCCCGCCACCGGGACGCGGTCGCGGTCGTCGACGACGGCGTCCCCCATACCTACGCCGAACTCGACGAGGTGTCGGCCGAGATCGCCGGCGGCCTCACCGCGCACGGCATCGGCCCCGGAGACGTCGTCGACGTGCATGCGACGCGTTCGTGGACCCGGTGCGCGGCGGTGCTGGGCGTCTGGCGCGTCGGCGCCGGCGTGCTGTCCATCGATCCGGCCATGCCGCCCGCCTGGACCGGCAAGCTGGTGAGCGCGGCCGGCTGCGCCATGGTCCTTCGGGCCGATGAGTGCGCACCGGTCGGCGCGGGTGTCGCGGAGCACACCTTCCGATCGATTCGGGGGCCGCGGCGGGAGGAGATCGCGACCGGGCCGCTCTGCTACATCATCCCCACCAGCGGCTCGACAGGCGACCCCAAGGCCGTCGCGGTGCCGCCGGTCGTCCTCGCGGACCTGGGCAGCTGGCACGTGGAGCGGTGGAGCCACGACCGGCCGCCGAACACCCTTCACATGTCGTCCATCGGGTTCGACATGGTCTACGAGGACACGGTGGCGACCTGGCTGGCCGGTGCGACCCTGGTCGTGGTGAACGACCAGGACAGGCTGGATCCCTTCACCCTGGTCGACATCATCCGCGAGCACGACGTGGCCAGGCTCTTCCAGCCGGTGGTCGGGCTGCACGGACTGGCCGCGGCGGCGTGCGCCGCCGGCGTGGCCACCCCGAGTCTGCGGGAGATCTCCGTGGCGGGTGAACAGCTCGTCATCAACGAGGAGGTACGGACGTTCTGCGCCGAGGGCGGGCTGACGCTGGTGAACCAGTACGGGCCCAGTGAAACGCATGTGGTCACCCAGCACCGCCTGACGGGCGACGTCGCGCGATGGCCCGACCGGCCGCCCATCGGTACCGCCGTCGTGGACGCCGAACTCCTGTGCCTCGTGGACGGACGGCTGCGCCCGTTCACCGCCGGTGAGACCCGGGAGCTGGTCATCGCCGGGAACTGCGTCGGGGTCGGGTACGCCGGTGACGACGTGCTCACCGCCAAGAAGTTCAGGGAGGTCGAACACCTGGACGGCCGCGTGCGGCGCTGCTATTTCAGTGGCGACCTGGTCACGTTCGACGGCGTCGGCTTCCATTTCGTCTCACGGCTGGACGACCAGCTGAAGGTGAACGGATACCGGGTGGAGCCGGGGGAGGTGGAGTCCGTGATCGCCCAGGTCGCCGGGGTCCGCCGGGCGGCGGTCGTCGGGGTCAAGGTCGCCGCGTCCACGCAATTGGCGGCGTACTACACGCGCGTGTCCGGCGCGGAGGTCGATCGGGACGACCTGATCCGGTCCTGTGCCTCCGGTCTGCCCCGGTTCATGGTCCCACGGCACTTCGTCGAAGTGGCGGAGCTCCCGTCGACGCGGAACGGGAAGATCGACCGGCCCAAGCTCCGGGAGATGTTCCAGGAGCTGTCGGTGAGCCGGGTCTGAGGCAGGGCTTTGGGCGGTCCTGACGAGCCGTATCGCCATCTTTGCGGTGTCGTGGGCGTTTCGTTCACCCCCCGCCTTGGTGTCAGGGAACTTGGTGAATGGGTGATCCCGTGGATTCCGGAAGAGGCCCCCGCCATCCTGGAACAGCGGAGGGAAACGCCGGATCGTAGCGGCCGGAACCTTTGCGGAAACCCTCACTCCGAATTCTGGGAGAAATGATGAAGTCTGCCGGTGTGTTCCTGGCCACGGTTCTCTTCGCGCTGATGATCGGAACCGTTTCCGGTGCCGTTTCCGGTGCCGACGAGTCCGGAGGTGCCGGCATTCCGGTGACGGCTTCCGGCCGGCCCGACGGTGACAGCGGATGGGGTCGTATCGCACAAAGATGAAGGTCGGGCGACGGGGAGCCGGCCGAAAAGCAATGACCGGTGAACCGAGGGGATCGAGAACCGGGGTCCCCGACGTCTCCGGCAGGTCGGCCTCCCCGCGGCCGGGGCGTCCGAGCAGACGTCGCGGTTTCGCCCGTTCGGTGATACCAGGCGCCCCCGGCGGATATGACGCCGGCAGTTCCATTCGCACGCGGCGAACGGGAATCCCCGTTCGACGCATTCGACGCATTCGACGCAGGAGGGAAACACAGAACATGGAATCGGCTCCGCAGGTGATCCACCCGCGAGGTGGACGGGACGAGAGCGCTGCACAGCACGACGCGCCGCAGGGCGGCCCGGGGCCGTTGGTGGACGAGATCACCGCGTTGTGGGGGGAACTCCTCGGCCGCCCCGGGATCGGGCCGGAAGACGACTTCTTCGCCCTCGGCGGCAACTCCCTGACCGGTATGGAAATCATCGAACGGGTGGCGCGCGACCACGCGGTGCGGCTCTCCGTCCGCGACTTCTACCTGGCGAAGACCCCGGCCCGCGTCGCCGCGTTGATCGAACGGGGAAGGCCCAGCACATGAGACTGACGCCGGGTCCCCCGCGCGCCATCGACCTCGGCACCGTCGACCTCTTCGACCTCGATCTCTACGGCACGGGGGACCCTCACTCCGTCTGGGACGTCATGCGCGCCGAGGCGCCCCTGCACCACCAGGTCCTGGCCGACGGACGCGATTTCTGGTCGGTCACCCGTTACGAGGACGTGTGCCGCGTCCTGGGCGACCACCGGGCGTTCACCTCCGAACGCGGCACCGTCCCCACCCACCTCGGACAGGACGACATAGCCTCCGGTGTGCTCCTCACCTCCACCGACCCGCCCCGGCACACCGAGGTCCGCAGGCCGCTGGGCTCCAGGCTCACCGCCCGCGCGGTGAGATCCTGGGAGGACTCCATCCGCCGGTCGGTGACCCGCTTCCTCCAGCCGGCTCTGGACGGTGAGGTGTTCGACCTGGCCGAGAAGGCCCTGCTCCTCCCGGCGATCGTCACCGGTCCACTGCTGGGCATCCCCGAGCGGGACTGGGAGGAGCTCGTCCAGCTCACCGCCATGGTGGCGGCCCCCTCCGATCCGCACTTCCAGCTCGGCAGCGAAGCCGCCACCCTCGCGATCTCCCACCACGAACTCGTCGGATACGTCACCGAGTGGGTCAAGGACCGCCGCCGCTCCGGCGCCGCGGACGACAGCCTGCTCCATCATCTGATGAGCGTGCGCCCCGGCGGGGAACCGCTGAGCGACCAGGAGATCGCCCTTGACGGCTACAGCATCCTGCTGGGCGCCAACGTGACGACCCCGCACACCGTCTCCGGCACGGTGCAGGCCCTCATCGAGCGGCCCGAACAGTACGAGAAGGCCAGGGCCGATCCGGACCTGGTCCCCAACCTGGTCGAGGAGGGGCTGCGCTGGACCTCGGCAGCCTGCAACTTCATGCGTTACGCCGCGACCGACGTCCCCGTCGCGGGCGGCGTCGTCCCGGCCGGCGCCGCGGTCGTCGCGTGGATCGGTTCGGCCAACCGGGACGCCGCCCTGTTCACCGCCCCGCACACCTTCGACATCACCCGCCCCAACGCCAAGCGGCAGATCGCCTTCGGATTCGGCCCGCACTTCTGCATCGGCGCCCCGCTGGCCCGGCTGACCCTGCGCGTCTTCTTCGAGGAACTCCTCAGCCGATGCGACTCCCTGGACCTGGCCGGCGAACCGGACCACCTGCGCTCCTACTTCATCGCCGGCATGACCCATCTGCCCATCACCGCTCAGAAACGGCACACCCCATGACGTCCGGACCCGCCCTGGCCCCACCGTGGTTCGTCCGGCCGCCCGTCGCCGGTGCGTCCGCGCGCCTGTTCTGCTTCCCCTTCTCCGGCTCCGGCGCCTCCGCGTTCGGCGCCTGGCCCGCCACGGCCGGAGACGCCGAGATCTGCCCCGTGCAGTTTCCCGGCCGCGAGAACCGCCTCGCCCACCCCCACTACGGCAGTTACGAGAACCTCGCCGATCAGCTGGTCGAAGCCCTCACCCCGCTGCTGGACACACCGTTCGCGTTCTTCGGGCACTGCGCGGGAGCCCTGCCCGCCTACGAGAGCGTGCTGAGGCTGGCCGCCGCCGGCCTGCCCGTTCCCCGACGCCTCTTCGTCTCCGGCCAACCCGCCCCGCACGAGGCGACGAGAGACCGCATGATCACCTTGGGCGAGGACGAACTACGCGCCGAACTGGTCGTGTTCCTGCGCGGCCGGGGCATCGATCCCCGCCCCGACCTGCTCGACATGGGCATGTCCGTGCTGCTCCGCGACCACGCCGCGGCCGGAGCTTACCGGCGCACCGAACCCGCCCGTATCGACTGCCCGATCACCGTCCTGCACTGGAGCGAGGACGCCGATGTGAGCCTGGCGGACCTCCAAGGCTGGTACCACTACGCCGACTCGGTCGAGATCCGCGTCGTCGAAGGTGGCCACTACGACTTCATGGACGCCCCCGCCGGACTCCTCACGGCCCTGGCCGCCGGAGGCTGAGCCGCTTTCCCCTCGGCGACCGGTCCGCGGGAGTGGGGGCCGGGCCGGTCGCGATGCGCGCCGAACGGGGTCGAGCCCCTGGGGATCTGGGCGGCGACCGGCAGGCGGTCTTGTGGTTCCGCGGCGCCGGAGAGGGCTCCGGGGCGCTCCACGTCCTCGCCTCCGGACTGGCTGCACGGGACACCCAACCGCAATTTTGACACGACCTTGACATCTAGCTCCCCGTTGCCAGCATGCAAAAAGCCTCCCGGGCCGCGGCGTTGGAGCGCTGTCCGGAAGTAAGAAGCTGCCTGCGCCCGGCACCGGCGCAGTCACCGCCCACCCGGACTCGGCATGCCGGCACCTCCTACGCTCCGCCGCCGGGCTCAGTACCCGTACGTCGCAAAGCGCGACAGCGCCTTGCCTGACCGACCCCACGCGCCGTCAGTCCGGATCTTCTCGGCTGGTATGTCCGCGCCAGGTGGTGACGCCCTCGTCGATGTACTCGACTAGGCCCAGGACCTCGGTGTTGGCGGTCGGAGAGGGTGAATCGGCGGGTCCGGCAGCGGGCCTGGGTGCCGTCGTGCAAGTCTCTTTCGATACGGCGGAGTTCGGCGCCATGCGCGGCGATGGCGTCCGCCCGTGTGGTGGCGAGTTCGTCGACGCGGGCCGAGAGCAGAGCGGCCCTGGAGGGCCGCAGGAGACGCCGGGACCAGGAGGCTTCGGTGTCGGCGAGCCGGATGATGAGCGACAGGACGGGGCCGCGACTGCGTGCTCCTGCGGCGATGGTGTCGATCACCAGGGCGAGCGGCCAGAGCAGTAGTGCCGCGAGGAGAAGGGCGATCGGGTAGACCCACGCTGCCGCGATCCAGCGCAGATCGCGGCGCGTCGCCGGATCGAAGGCGGCTGCGCGCACCCGGTCGCGGACGCCCGCCGTTCAACGGCCGGTAGACCTCCGACTGGGGAGTCCGCCCTCTCGTTCCCGCCTTCGCGCCCCGGGAGGGTGGGAGACAACAGAAAACGCTCGACAAGAAAGACCGCCATGAAGACTGCGCTCTCCGGGACCGTCCCTGCTCTGCTCTTCGCGGTGGGACCGGCCGCGGCGCTGGGGTCCGGCCTGGTGCTGGACGGCCCCGCGAAGAACTGGAGCACCGGGGGAGGCGTAGTCCTCTCCCTGCTGACCGGGCTCCTCCTGGGGCGGCGCGAACCGGTGAAAACTTTCCTTTCCACCCGCCCGGTGCTCTGGTTCCTCTTCGTCTTCAACACCGCGGTCGCTTTCGCCGCGCCCTTCCTGGTGAACGGCCCGCAGGGCGTCGCAACAGCCATCGGCATGGGTGCCGTCGCTCTGGGCGCCTACCTCGGCCTGCAGCGCGAGCGCACCTCGCGGCGGAGCCCACGGAGCTCGGCGCGCGTTTCCGGCCACGTACGTCCTACTATTAAGTCAGTCGATTGATTTAATCGTGAGCGTCGGATTGACTGCTTCCGCTGAGCCCAATCCCGAGGAGGAAGGCGTGAGCGATATGCGTGAGATGGAGCCGGTCGACTACCCGATCCCTGCTCCGGAGGTTCTGGACCCGCCCGCCCAGTGGGCCGAGCTGCGGCAGAAGTGCCCGGTCGCCGGGGTGAGATTCCCGAGCGGCGACGCGGCTGTGCTGCTGACCCGGTACGAGGACGTGCGCCTGGCGCTGTCGGATTCCCGGCTCACCCGGGAGGGCCTGGCCCGGCCCGATGCCGCGCGGATCACGGCGGGGGACGCGGAAGGCATCTTCAGCAGCCCGATGGCCAGGACACTCAACGCCGAGGGGCACGAGCGCTGGCGCCGGATGGTGGGGAAGTGGTTCACCGCGAAGCGTATGGCGGCCCTCAAGCCGCGTATGGAGGAGACAGCCGACCGGCTCATCGACACCATGATCGAGCACGGTTCCCCGGCCGATGTGATCAGCCACCTGGCCTTCCCGCTGCCCGTCTACGTCATCTGCACCATGCTCGGGGTCCCCGAGAGCGACCGGGAGCTGTTCAAGGGGTGGTCGGACACCTTCCTCAACATGACGAAGTACACGAAGGAGGAGACCGACGCGGCGCACCGGGATTTCGCCTCCTACATGGCGGGGCTCATCGAGGCGAAACGGCAAGCTCCTGGTGAGGACCTGCTCAGCCAGCTGATGGACGGGACGGACGCCGAGGGCGAACCGATGTCCGAGGAGGGCCTGGTCGCCACCGGTCAGGCTCTGCTGCTGGCCGGGCACGAGACGACCGCCGGGTTCATCGCCATGATGACCGCACACCTTCTGTCGGAGCGCAGCCGCTGGGAGCGTCTGCTCGCCGATCCCTCCCTGATCCGCTCCGCGGTGGAGGAGGTGCTGCGGTTCGACCCGAACGGAAGCGGTTTCGGGATGCTGCGCTACGCCCACGACGACGTCGAGCTGTCCGAGGGCACGATCCCCCGGGGCACGACGGTGGTGTGCAGCATGGCCGCCGCCAACCGGGACGAGCGCGCCTGGGACGGCCCCGACGCCATGGACCTGGGGCGCAGCCCCAACCCGCACCTCACCTTCGGAGCCGGAGCGCACTCCTGCCTGGGGCAACCCCTGGCGCGCACCGAGCTGCAAGCCGTCCTCGGAGTCATGCTGCGCCGCCTGCCAGACCTCCGTCTCGCCGTGGACGCCCGCGAACTTCAGCGTCACGAGGGCATGCTGACCTCTCATCTGACGGAGGTGCCGGTGACATGGTGAGCAGAACCGAACCACGCACCGGCCGCGGCGCCGGTACCCGTGAGGCGATCATGGCGGCGGCCGAGCGGCTCTATGCCGAACACGGGCTGGCCAACGTGTCGAACCGGCAGATCAGCGAAGCCGCCGGGCAGGGCAACAACACCGCTGTCAGTTACCACTTCGGCAGCAAGATGTCTCTCGTGCGGGCCATCATGACCAAGCACGGCACGCTCGTCGACGCCGTCCGCCAGCGGCATGTGGAAGCGGTCGGCGACAGCGAGGACGTACGGGACTGGGTGCGCTGCCTGGTACGCCCCGTCCCCGAACACCTCGCCACCTGCGGTGTGCCTTCCTGGCAGGCCCGGTTCGCGGTGCAGGTGATGACCGACCCCCTGATGCGGGCGCTGGTCACCGACGAGTCCCTCACCCGCGACAGCCTCCGCCGCACCCTGCAGGGGCTCGGCCGTTGCCTGCGCGATGTCATCCCCGACGACGTCCGCCGCGAGCGGGGCGAAATGGCACGCCATCTCATCACCCATACCTGCGCGGAGCGGGAGCGTGCCGTGGCCGAGGGCACCTGCGACCCGGGGGAGTCCTGGGAACGCACGGCCCACGCGCTGGAGGACGCTCTGGTGGGCCTCCTCACCGCACCCGCCACTCCCCGCTGAACACCCCCACCCAAGACCGAATGCATCAAGGGAGACCCTGTGAAGATCACCGTGGACGAGGAAAAGTGCTGCGGCGCCGGCCAGTGCGTGCTGATCGCGCCGGACGTGTTCGACCAGCGCGACGATGACGGCATCGTCATCCTTCTGGACGCCGCGCCCCCGGCCGACCAGTACGACGTGGTCCGCGAGTCCGCCAGTGTCTGCCCCGCCGCGGCCATCATGATCAGCGAGGACGCGTGAGCATGCCGGACAGCGTCCTGGTGGTCGGAGCGAGCGCCGCCGGGCTCGCCACCGTGGAGAGCCTCCGCCGCAAGGGCTACCAAGGACAGATCACCCTGATCGGCGAGGAGGAAGGGGCGCCCTACGACCGTCCGCCGCTGTCCAAGCAGGTCCTCGCGGGCACCTGGGACGCCGAACGCACCCACCTGCGCACGCGCGAGGTCCTCGACGCCCTGAACGCCGCGTTCATCCTGGGTGAGCGAGCGGTGTCCCTCGACACGGCAGCCCGTACGGTGCGGACCGTAAGCGGACGTGAGCTGGGCGCCGACGCCGTCGTCCTGGCCACCGGACTGTGCGCACGGCGACTGCCGGATCTGGCCGGCACCGAGGGCGTGCACGTCCTGCGGACCCTCGAAGACTCCGTACGCCTGCGCGACGAGCTGCTGCACGCCGAGCAGACCGTGGTCATCGGAGACGGGGTCCTCGGCGCCGAGATCGCCGCGACCGCCCGCCAGCTGGGGCGGGAGGTGACCCTCGCCGGACCGCAGGCCGCTGTCATGCAGACACAGTTGGGCCCCGATATCGCCGAGCGGCTCGCCGCTCTGCACACCGACCAGGGTGTGCGGCTGCGACCGGACACCCTGGTCGGGGGAGCCACGACCTCCCGAGGGCGTGTCAGCGGCGTCCGCACGGCCGAGGGCGGGGTCCTTCCGGCCGACCTCGTCGTCGAGGCGGTCGGCGGCATCCCCGCGACCGACTGGCTGGCCGACAGCGGTCTGGTCCTGGACGACGGCGTCGTGTGCGACTCCCACTGCCGCGCCGCCGAAGGCGTCTACGCGGTCGGAGACGTCGCCCGATTCCACCACCCGGGCCTGGGCCGGTCGCTGCGACTGGAGAACCGCACGAACGCCACCGAGCAGGCGCAGACCGTCGCGGCGAACATCCTGGGGGAGGGCCGCGCCTACGCGCCCGTCCCCTACTTCTGGACCGACCAGCTCGGCGTCAAGATCCAGGTGTACGGGCTGCCCACCCCCACCGCCACCCTGCACATCGCCGAAGGCGACGTGCAGGAGGGCCGGTTCGTCGCCCGCTACGAGGAGCGAGGCCGCCCGGTCGCGGTCCTGGGCTGGAACATGCCCAAGCAGGCCCGCCTTCAGCGCCAGCACCTCCTCCCCCTGTACACCGCCGCGCCGCACCCCCAACCCGCCGGCGCCACGCGGTAACCGCACACCCCGCCGTGCGCCCGAGAGGATCACCCGACGGTGCGTGCGGCTCACCTCCACAGCAACGGAAAACAGCACCATGACCATCCCCAGACCTGTTGTCCACCCGGGCAGATGCGTCGCCGTCCTGGCTGCCGCGGGCATCGTCGCCGCCCTCATGCAGACCCTCGTCGTACCGCTCATCGGCAGCCTGCCCGCACTGCTGAACACCACCGCCTCCAACGCGTCCTGGGCGGTCACCGCCACGCTTCTGGCCGGTGCCGTGACCACACCCGTCAGCGGGCGGCTCGGAGACCTCTACGGCAAGCGCCCCGTTCTGCTGGCCTGCTGTGTTTCGCTGGTCGCGGGGTCAGTCGTCTGCGCGCTGGCCGACTCGCTGATCTGGATGGTCATGGGCCGCGCCATGCAGGGGATGGGCATGGGCATCGTCGCTCTCGGTATCAGCGCCCTGCGCGACATCATGCCCCCGGAACGACTGGGCTCCTCGATCGCGTTGATCAGCTCCTCGCTCGGCATCGGCGGCGCACTCGGCCTGCCCTTCGCCGCCGCGGTCGCCCAGAGCGCCGACTGGCGCATCCTGTTCTGGGTCTCCGCGGTGCTCAGCGCCGCAGTCGCCGTGCTCGTCTACCTCGTCATCCCCGCCACCCCCGTAGAGAGGGAGCGGACGGCCACGTTCGACGTGCCCGGCGCCCTGGGGCTCGGCGCCGGACTGATCTGTCTCCTGCTGGGCGTCTCCAAGGGCGCCGACTGGGGGTGGGGCAGTGCCACCACGCTCATCCTCCTGATCGCCTCGCCGGTGATCCTGCTGGCCTGGGGATGGTGGGAGCTGCGCACCCCCTCGCCGCTGGTCGACCTCCGCGTCACCGCCCGCCCGCTGGTCCTGGTGACCAACGCCGCGTCCGTCGTGGTCGCCTTCTCCATGTACGCCGCGGCCCTGCTGGTGCCCCAACTGCTGCAACTGCCCAAGGAGACCGGCTACGGCCTGGGCCAGTCCATGCTGGCCGCCGGTCTGTGGATGGCCCCCTCGGGGCTGATGATGATGCTCATCTCTCCCCTCGGCGCGAAGCTGTCGGCCGCCCGGTCCCCGAAGACGACCCTCTTCGTGGGAAGCCTGGTCATCGCCCTCGGCTACGGCTCCTCGCTGCTGCTGATGGGCTCGACCTGGGGGCTGCTCATCGTCACCTGCGTCTGCAACACCGGTGTCGCCCTCGCCTACGGGGCCATGCCCGCCCTCATCATGGGCGGCGTCCCACAGTCCGAGACAGCGTCCGCGAACAGCTTCAACACCCTCCTGCGCTCGGTGGGTACCTCCGTCGCCGCCGCTGTCGTCGGCATCATCCTGGCCCAGATGACCGTGGGAACCGGGTCCCAGGCGCTCCCGAGCGAGAACGGGTTCCGTACCGGACTGCTTCTCGGCTGCCTTGTCGCCCTCGCCGCCGCGGCCATCACTTTGGCCATCCCCCACCGTAAAAACAGCGCGAGCCGCCCCGGCTCCGCCGAAGGCTCCAGCACCCCGTCCGCCGCCGAGCCGGTTTCGAACACCCCCACCGAGGCCGTCGCTTCAGCCACCAAGCCCGCCGGCACACGGACTTCGGGTACGGCGACCTCCGAGTAACCAGACCCCTCTGTCGACAACCGCGACCACTGGAGAGACACATGACGCACACACCCGCCGCGACCGAAGCCGAGGGCCTGGCTCTGCCCGACTTCCCCGAACCCCGCTCCGCCGCCTGCCCCTTCGCCCCCTCACCCGACATGCGGGCCCTGTCCGACCACGGGCCGCTCACCCGCGTCCGGTCCTGGGGAGACAGCACCCCCTGGGCAGTGACCGGCCACGCGGAACAAAAAGCACTCCTGTCCGATCCCCGCCTGAGCGCACAGTTCACCCAGCCCGGCTTCCCCAGCCCCGTCGACCCCGCGCACGCCCACGCCGGAGCCGCCGACCTGAGCTTCGTCGGCATGGACGACCCCGAACACGCCCGGCTGCGCCGCATGATCAGCGGAGCCTTCACCATCAAACGCATCGAAGCGATGCGACCCCGCGTGCAGCAGATGACCGACGACTTCATCGACGCGATGCTCAACGGCCCCACACCCGCCGACCTCGTACGGGACCTCGCCCTGCCGATCCCCTCCCTGGTCATCTCCGAACTCCTCGGCGTCCCCTACGAGGACCACGAGTTCTTCCAGACCAACAGCAAGACCATCGTCTCCGCCATCGCCACCCCCCAGCAGCGTGCCGAGGCCCACGGCAACCTCGCCACCTACCTGGACGACCTCGTCGGCCGTAAACTCACCGACCCCGGCGACGATCTCCTCTCCAGCCTCTGCACCCAGATCGAGGCAGGCGAACTCACCCGCCGAGAAGCCGCCGCGATGGGCGTACTCCTGCTCCTGGGCGGCCACGAAACCACCGCCAACATGATCAGCCTGGGCACCCTCCTGCTTCTCCAGCACCCCGACCAGCTCGCCGTCATCCGCGACACGGACAACCCTGCCGTCATCCGCGACGCCGTCGAGGAGCTCCTGCGCTACCTCTCCATCGTCCACCTCGGCCGCCGCCGCACCGCCGTGGAGGACATCGACATCGCCGGCCACACCATCCGAGCCGGTGAAGGCGTCATCCTCCTCGGCGAACTCGCCAACCGGGACCCCGCCGTCTTCACCGACCCCGACCGCCTCGACATCACCCGCAACGCCCGCCAGCACCAGGCGTTCGGCGCCGGAACCCACCACTGCGTCGGCCAGCCCCTGGCACGCATGGAACTCCAGGTGATCTACCCCACCCTCTTCCGCCGCATCCCCACCCTGCGGACCGCCGACGGCCTCGACAGCATTCCCTTCAAGTACGACGCCGTCATCTACGGCCTCCACGCACTGCCCGTCACCTGGTAGAGCCTCCGTCCCGGCACCTGGCACCACGGCGCCGCCCCCGCGCGAGCGACCGCACCGCCCCGCGGTCCGCTGACAGCGGGGCCGCCCGCCCCCCCCGATCCGCCCCGGTCCCTCCTCGGGACGTCCTGCATCGTTCGTCCCCTTTTCGTAGCGTTGGCTTCGGGGGGCCGGTGATGTGTGCTTGGCCCGGTAGGTGATTCGGCGTGGGGGCGGCCGGTGACCGCAAGCAGTACGGCTGTCGTCAGGCCGAGCACACCGGCTGCGAGGAGTTGAACCCTGTAGTCCAGGGTGGCCACCAGTGCCGTGCCCGCGAGGATGGCGAGCCCGGTCGGTGCGAATACCAGCGTGTTCGCAGTGGCCGCTACCCGGCCGAGCAGTTCGTCCGGTGTCTCCTTCTGGACCGTGGTCAGGGCGCTGATGAGCGGCCAGGGCAGGCCGGCACCGATGAGCAGGCCGCCGGCCACCACCATGGGGAGGAAGCCGGTGATCCGGGCCGGCGCCCCGAGGGCGAAGAGCGTGAGGCCGAGCACTGACAGGAGGCGGGCCGGAACGCGGCGCATGAGCGCCCCGGCCGCAAGACCACCGATGACCGACCCGAGCCCCTGGGCCGAGCTGAGAACGCCGGCGAATGCCGCAGGCTGCCGCAGCCCGGTATCGAGGAGCGCGTAGGTCGCCGTACTGCTGAGGCTTGACGCCGCCATGGCACAACCGCCTGCGATGACCAGGGCTCGCAGCGTCCTGTGCCGCCACAGGTAGCGGATGCCTTCGGCGGTTTCGGCGGTCCAGTTCCGCCGTGGCCGACGTGCGGGCGCGGCTTCACGCACGCGGATCAGGCTGAAGGCGGCCGCGCCCAGCAGGAAGGACAGCGCATTCAGCAGAGCGACGGTCGGGCCGCCCAGAACAGTGAACAGGCCCGCGCCGATCAGGGGGCCGACCAGGCTGGTGCTGGGTAGGCAAGCACGCGAAGCTCCTGGCAGCCACGGATGATCTTGGTCGAGAACCCGTCTGCCAGGAGCTTCGTCATGCGCAGGCTGGTCCAACCCCCGGTCAGCGCCTTCAGCTTGGAAGAGGCCCAGTGCCTCTCCGCGTTCAGAGATCGGATTTCATTCGGTCGGGGCGGGAGAGATGCTGCCGATGACCTGTTTCGGCGGCCCGTGTGATCGCATCGAGTGTGCGGTGGCGATCGAGTGCGACTGCGAAATCCGGCGCGTCGGCGGTTCCGTCGCGGAGGTCGGCTGCGAACTGGGCGTAGAGGCGGGCGACCCCCGCTGCGGGTGCGTCGAGTTGCAGGTCAGGGGCCGCATAAGCGGGGGGCACCTGTAGTACTTGGACAGGCTCGCTGTCGCGGCGCAGCGTGATGGTGAAATCGGTGAAGTGAAGGTAGCCCGACGCGGACTCCACACGCACACTGCCTTCGGTGCCCTGGATCTCCCATACCGTCGCCGAGCCGGCCGACTGCCCGGCACTGTAGTGCAGCGAGGTGACGATCCCGCCTTCGAGAACGCCGGCGACGACGATCTCGTCCGGAGCGTCCTTCGGCAGCGACGCGTCATCGGATAGGCGGACGCCGTCACCGCGTTGATTGGCGACGACGGCGGACAGACTCTCGAACGTGCCGAGTACGCGCGCAAGCGGTTCGAGCCCGTGGCCGAGCATGATGCTCAGAAGCGTGGCGCCATGCTTTGCGTGGGCCATGTACTCGACCGGCGGGTCGTATCGGCCGACCCACATGTCGTCGGCCAGGTGCGCTCGGATGCTCGTGCTGAGCGGCTTGCCGATCGCGCCTTGCGCGATGAGGTCGCGAAGGAAGAGGATCGGTGGGTGCAGGCCACCCTGCAACCCGACAACCGTGCGCAGCCGCCGCTCGCGGGCAAACCCCTCCAGCGCTTCGGCCTCGGACAGGTTTCTCGCGAGCGGCCATTCGCAATAAACCATCTTGCCCGCGGCCAGTGCGTCGGACACGATCTGCTCGTGATCCGGCACCTTGACCGCGACCACCACCAGGTCGACCTCCGCTCGCCCGACCAGAGCCTTATGTGTGTCGAAGGCGAGATCGGCGCCCAGTTGGCGAGCGGTCGCGTTCGCGCTCTCCATACGAGTCGTGCTGACGGCGCGGATCTGGAACGCGTCGAGCGCCTGCAGCGCCGGGACATGAGCAATTCTGCCCCAACCCCGATCGGAACTAGCCCCGATAATACCGACGCCGATCTGGGTATGTGCTGAACTCGTCATAAGGATGCTCCTGCCATGTGCAGCCCGGAAATGCTCTCCGTGCTGCGTCACGATGCTTCGTTTCCGGACACATGCGTGGGCACTCGGGCTCACCGTGACGAGAGAGTAATTATTGGCGTTCGCCATGGTGAGCCCGAGTGACCCAGGCGCAGGTTTTATACGTGAGCCCAGTGGGCCTCGAGTTCGCGCGCTACATCGGCCGCACGCTCGATCATCGGCCAGTGTGAGCTGCGCAGTTTGAAGACGGCACGCGCGCGTGTGGCATTACCGAGCTCGTCGGCGAAGCGGTGCGGAAGAAACGGATCGTCCAGGCCCCATATCACCAGCGCTGGTGCGGTCACCTTGCTCAGACCTGGCTTCCACTCCGCCCCGACCTCGATCGCCGAACGGTAAAGGGCGAGAATGCTTGCCCTCATGATGGCATCGATATGCCGGACCGCTTCGTCTGCCGCGTCGCGCGGCATCTGCGCCTCGTTGAGACTTGCCGCGAACTCCTCAAGGTCGAGGTCCGCCATCCATTTCTCACCCTCGCCCGGCGTTTGCCAGATCTTGGCAAGATAGTGCCACGGATACTCCGGATCGATTGGTCCGCTGATGCCTGTCCATGTGCGCACCAGATCTGGCCGGACAGACGCGAGACGACCCGTGAGCAGAGACCCCCAGTCATGACCGACCAGGTCGACAGGTTCGCCGATTTCTTCGATCTTCTTAATAAGCCAATCGAGATACTCTTCCTTCGTCGACGTGAATCCCTCTGGCAGGGGTACGCCAAACCCGGGGAGATCGATCGTCACGATATCTTCGCGTTGAATATGGGAACGGACGGTGTCCCAGATCCGGTGAGTGTCAGGTACACCATGGATGAGGACTGCAGGCATCTCGGATTCTCCAATTGATTGGTGTCGTGGTTGAATGGCCGGTCGGCCGAGTCAGGGCAGGAGGATGACTTTGCCGTAGGTGTGGCCCGTGGCGACGAGGCGATGAGCGTCTGCGGCCTCGTCGAGTGGGAAGCTCCGGCCGATGCGTGCGGTCCATGCGCCGGTGGCGATCAGATCCAGGGCTTCCTGGACAGGGCGGTGGTTGCGGTTACCGCTGCCCCCGGGGCTGAATGCGACGCCGTGTTGTGCGGCATCACCGTCGGCGAGCGTCACGATCCGGTCGGGGCCGCCAAGAAGATCGACGAGGGCGGGGAGGAGCCCCATACCGGTGGTGTCGAGCGCGGCGTCGACCCCGCCCGGAGCGGCGGCGCGGATGCGATCGACCAGGCCCGGGCCGTGGGCGACAGGGGTGGCTCCGAGACCCCTGACGAAGTCGGCGTTGGCAGTCCCGGCGACGCCGATCACCCTCACACCGCGCTGTCGCGCGAACTGCACGGCGGCACCGCCCAGAGCACCGCTCGCCCCGGTGACCACGAGCGTTTCACCCGGGCGAATGTTCAGAAGCCCGAGAGCCCTCGCCGCGTTGTCGGCGCCGATGACAGTAGCCGCGGCCTCCTCGAAGGAAACGCCGTCGGGGATCATCGCGAAGTTGCTGCTGACCGTGTACTCGGCGTAGGAGCCCTGGGTGGCGGAATCCGGCCACCCGGCGACGCGGTCGCCGACCACGCCCACGTCGACGCCCGGGCCGACCGCCTCGACGACGCCGGCGAACTCGAATCCGATGATGGCGGGAGCACGCAGGCCGAACGCTCCGGCGCGGGCCTGGATCTCCGCCGGATTCACCCCCGCGACGTGAACCCGAACCAGTACTTGACCCGGACCCGGCACCGGTCGCGGAGCCGCCGCAACCCGCAACACGGAGGGTTCGCCGAACGAGGTGATGACGACGGCTTTCATGATGATCCTTCTCGTGTACAAGGGTCGTTTGCTCGCACCGTTCAGAGCGGTGTCAGGTCTACAAAACCGGAGGATTCTCGCCCGCAGGCGGCGCGCGCGGAGGTGGTCACACGCCGTGAGCCTGCCGCGAAGCGCCCCGAGGGCCATGGTGACGGGGGGACTGACGTCGTCAACGACTCCCTGATAGAGGGGTGGGCCTCAGGAACCCTTCAGCGGTTCCGAACCTACGTCGGCCGCCCGCGCACGCGGATCGGCCGCCGTATCCGTCACGGCAGCGAGGCACGGTGCCGCGAGGTGCGGTGGCGTCACCGCCGGACGCCGGTCCGGCGCTGTGCGGCTGCGTCCCACCCTGGAGTCCTCGCCTGGCAGCCGGGGCCGAGATGAGCCTGCGCTTCCGTATCAGCCGGGACGGGCCCCTAGGGCTGTGCCGGTCTGTGCAGAGGCGGGTCCACCAGCGCTCGGGGTGAGTTCTGCTGCCTGCCCCCTACTGGCCCGCGTGCCGGTGCGGTGGTCGAGACTGTGGGGATGGACGTGGAAATGGAACTCGCCTCAGCGCAGGACATGCGCAACTTCCTTGTCGATCAGCTCAACTCTGTTCTGCGCAGGCCGGGAACCTACGGTGATGTGGAGGTCTGCGCCTGGATGACCATCGACCATCTGCTCTTCCTCGAGCAACGTCCCGACGCCACGGGCGAGCAGAAGCACGCCTGGGGTGAAGCAGGGCTCTGGCCGGCCGACGGAGTCAGAGGAGCCATCAGCCGCCTGCTCCCACCCGACCACCAACTCAGCGTGGCCTCGGTGTACGCGGAGTTCGCACGGCGACAAGGGTGGCTGAAGGCCGACCGCGTGGTGGATGCCGGGACGTACGCATCCATGCGGATCACCGCCGGCGCGTGGGCCCAGCACGACCGGGAGTGGGTGGACGTCACCACTGCGTTCGGTCCTCCGTCAGTGCTGTTCGGCGGAACCAATCCGCACTAGGGAAAGGTGCTCGGCTACCTCACCACGGATATCGCAGAGCCAATGATCTTCTTCCACCTGTGGAACGGCACCGAACCTGGATCCGGCTCGACCTGGCCTCCGAACCGAAAAGCGCCGATCCTTCTCGCGGTGCGCTGCGGCGAGGGCCCCTTCGCCGAGCGATTCACGTTCACACCGGAAGGCCACCGCCGCCGTCCGCGGACCTCCTGACACCAGTACCTGCCGACCTCACGTTCAAGCTGCTTCTCACCCCTACGGCTGACAAGCCATTTCGGGACCCCACCCATGAGACGTGGAGCCTTAACGACCAGGCAGCATCCTTGGCCGGACGTCGGGATGCGGGTGGGTGGACGTCAAGCCCTGCTCAGAGCAAGGCAATCCGGCAGATCGGCCGGTGGAAGAGACCACGTGCCGCTGCGATGATCTCGACGACGCGGAGCCCCGGATCCCGGGAAAGCGACGCTCGTCGTCGATATCGTCTCCGCGGTGCATTATGGAGGGAAAACCATGCGCGAAATGTCTCAGTTCACTCGCCTTTACCCAGATGACCAACTTGACTCCCCGTCCGGGCGGTTCGTGATGCGCTGTGATGCGGCTGGTGTCGCTGTGATCACGGACACCAACGCCGGTGAGGTTGTCTGGCGGGCCGGGGCCGCCGGTCACCTCCATCTGGGAAGCGGGGACGAGGTCCTGGTCAGTGATGTCGAGAGCGGCGCAACGCTCTGGCGGTCGGAATTCTCCTCGCCCGGCGCGCAATATCTGATTCTTACGGACGAGGGGGATCTGGAACTCCTTGACCACCGTCACATCCGTTTGAGCAATATACGCACCGGTCCCATCCATTCCGTTGCTCTCGGCGATGCGGCGCCTGCGAGCGCCATTACCGGGGACGCGTACATGTATCACCAGGACGGCACGAAGTTCCGGACCCTTGTCCGCGAGCAGGACGGGTTGCTCCGATGGCACGAGTACGGCAAGGGCCCCGGCCTCAGTGGGGGCATGGCCGGCCCGCTGGTCGACTGGCTCGCTCAGGAGAACACCCAGCTCACCTGGCATGGGCGAGGGTCGGGGAAGAGGAAGCTCTGGACGCTGTGCCTGATCGATTCCGGCGGCGCCGTCCTATGGCGTAACGAGCGCAACCCGATGCCGGACGGGCCGGTCGATGTCGGAACTCCCTATCCGTACGGCGGATCCTTTCTCGAAGTGGGCGGGCGCCTGCGCAACCAGTCCCTGACGTCACCTGACGGGACACACACCCTGGTGCATCAGTGCAATGGCGACCTGGCGCTGCACTGCCACACCGCGCATCGCATCGTGTGGAGGACGGCGACCGACTGGGTGAACGGCGGATGGGCCGAACTCGGCGTGAACGGTGATCTGTTGATCCGCAATATCCACGGCGCCCGGGTGTGGAGCTCCGGCACGGAGGATTCCGGAGCATGTCAGCTCATTGTCCGCGACGACGGTCGGGCTGAACTCCTCGACTCCAGCGGCCGGGCGGTGTGGTCGACGGGCCCCCACCCCTCGTGCGACGCCTCCGCCATCGACACGCCACGAGGAGCGGTGATGCGCCGAGGGCAGACGCTGGGGCCGCACTCCCTGACTTCTGCTGACGGAGGAACGGTGCTGGGGCACTACGACGACCGGCGTCTGGTCCTGTTCTCGGCAGATCACACCTGGCTCTGGTACAGACACCTGGGTGAGGCTGCGGAGCCGGGGCTGCACCTGGGCGAGGACGGCATGTTGCGCGTGCTGGGAGACGCGGGGCCGCCACTGGGCGGACCCGCGGACGAACTCCGCGTCCGTCAGGGCGAAGTAGTTCTGTGCCGTGCTGACGGTGCCGTGGTCTGGCGCAACGGGGAGAAGGTGGCCGACCCCGTTGGGGGCCCGGCGGAACCGTCCTCAGACTCCGAGGACACTCCGAGGACTGAGTGAAGGATGGGCCGGTCTCTCGCCCCTCCGCAGACCAGCGGCACTACCGGGCGGGTCCTACGGGATGGGACACAGGTGCTGCGCGGTCACCGATGCTAACCGGCCTCCAGGCGGTCCCGGCCGCGCCGCCGACCGCGCCCCAGCGTCGAGCGAGGGGGAGCGGGGGTATGAGCCTGCGGGGATTCAGAGATCCGCCCGGGTCGCAAAATCTCTCACGGATGTCCCAGGCGGCGGGCTGCGGGGCTGCAAGGCTGCACCGGACCGTGACTGCCCGGTTGGGGTGGTGTCAGTCGTCGGTGCGGTGGTGGGGCTGGTGGGTGTTGGGAGCGGGTTCGCCGGTGATGACACGGAGGCTGGGGTGGTGCGGGGGCTGCCAGCCCATGATCCGTACCCAGGCGGGCTGCGGCCGCCACCCCGGCAGGTACATAGGCCGGGTGGTGCCGTCGGTGTGGCGGCGCAGGTCGGATTCCTGATCCCACAAGCGCTTGACCTACTGATCGTCACAGATCCGGTCGGCGATCGCCCGCATCGCGGCACTTCCCAGAACACCTCGGATGACAGCCGCTGGCACGCATCCAGCTGCTGTACGAAGCACGTCACGGGGGCTGAGAAGGCCCGGCTCGTGCGGGAGAACGTCGAAGGGGCGCTGGCTGTGGCGGGCGGCCGGTAGAACCGGAGGGTCAGTGGGCGGGGCGGGGTGTCTTCTCGCCGTGCGCGGCCGCGTATTCGGATGCGAGCCAGGGGCCCAGGTCGTCGATGAGTGTGCTGAGCACTTCTGGATCGGTCGAGGGGACGCGGGCGATGGTCGCGGCGGTACGCATCTGGTCTGCGTGCTGGGGGTAGTAGCGGCCGAAGAGTTCGGCGGACGCGTTGAGGTCGCTGGTCCAGCCGCCCCAGCGGGGCGTGATCAAGGTGAATACGGTGCGCACGATGCGACGGGCGACGACGCGGCTGAGGGTGCGGCGGTCGGCGTCGGAAGCCGGAGAGTCCGCAGTGACTTTGGCCCGATGGCTCGGACATTCTCGCCGACCATCACCCTCGGTTACTATGCTCACTTCATGCCGGGGGCCAGCAGCAAGGGGCGCCGCGTCATCGGCGGTCCGCCGGGGGAGTGGTGAGCCCGGTGCGCCGGCCGGAGCTTCTCGGATTCCCCCTGGTGCCGATGACCGGGGACCCCGGCCGCTGCCCCGGTGAAAGCCCTCCGTGAAACGCGAGGCGAGAGAGATGGGTGGCCCGGAGAAGTGCTGGAAGAGGTCGTAGCGACCCGCTATGTCACGCCGCTGCGTGAGGGCGGTTCGCTCCCGGGGATCGTCGAGGCCGACGACCTCGGTACGTACGTCATGAAGTTCACCGGGGCGGGGCAGGGCCGCAAGACGCTCGTCGCCGAGGTCGTCTGCGGGGAGCTGGGCCGTCGGCTGGGGCTGCGGGTGCCCCGGCTCGTGAGCATCGAGCTGGACCCGGTCATCGGACTCGCCGAGCCCGACGAGGAGGTGCAGGAGCTGCTCAGGGCGAGCGGCGGACTGAACCTCGGGATGGACTACCTCCCGGGCTCGCTCGGCTTCGACCCGCTCGCCTACGAGGTCGGGGCGGCCGAGGCCGGACGGATCGTCTGGTTCGACGCGCTCATCAACAACGTGGACCGGTCCTGGCGCAATCCCAACATGCTCGTCTGGCACGGCGATCTCTGGCTGATCGACCACGGCGCGACCATGATCTGGCACCACAACTGGCCGGGTGCCGCGGCCTCCGCCGCGAAGCCGTACAACGCCTCGGACCACGTCCTCGCCCCCTTCGCCCCGGACATCGCCGCCGCGGCCGCGGAGCTGGCCCCGCTGGTCACCGACGACCTGCTCACCGAGATCACCGCCCTGGTGCCGGAGGTCTGGCTGGCCGACGAGCCCGGCTTCGGCTCCACCGACGAACTGCGCCGGGCCTACGTCGCCCCGCTGCGGGCCAGGGCCGCCACCATCCACGAGCGGATCACCCTGGACGCACCGACCGCCACCCGGCCCTCCCGGGCGCCGGGGTGGCTCACGGACCGCCTCCCGCCGAGGCCGAAACCGGCCGGGGGCGACCATGACACGCCCTCCGCCCGCGCCGGAGAGGGCGGTGCCCGATGACGCGGCGCGACGTCTTCGAGTACGCGCTGCTGCGCGTCGTACCCCGGGTCGAGCGCGGGGAGTGCTTCAACGCGGGCGTGCTCGTGTACTGCCGGGCGCGGTCCTTCGTCGCCGCCCGTACGCACCTCGACGAGCGGAAGCTGACGGCCCTGGACCCGCACGCCGACGTCGTCGGGGTGCGGGCCGCCCTGCGCGCCGTCGAGAGGGTCTGCGGCGGCGGTCAGGGGGCCGGTCAGGCGGCGGAGGATGACGCCGGGCGGCGGTTCCGCTGGCTGATCGCCCCGCGCTCCACCGTCGTCCAGCCCGGTGCCGTGCACAGCGGGCTCACCACCGATCCGGCCGGTGAGGTCGAGCGGCTGCTCGACCTGCTCGTGCGCTGACCCGCGTCCGGCGTCCCGTGGGTGGCGGGCGGCGGGTGTGATGTGCGGCCCGGTGGAGCCGCACGCCGTTGACACCGGGTGCCAGGGCTTCTAGCGTCTCGGATGCTGAAGGTACTAAGCGGTTGCTCAGTCATCGGGGCGCTCCCGGCCGGGTAAGGCCCGGCGAGCCGTCCCGGTGTCCGCTGAGCCGCTATCCAAGGGCGAGGAGAACCAAGCATGTCCACCACCGAGCAGCGCGTGGCCATCGTGACGGGAGCGGCGCGGGGCATCGGCGCCGCCACCGCCGTACGCCTGGCGGCCGAGGGTCGCGCCGTCGCCGTACTCGATCTCGACGAGGCGGCCTGCAAGGACACGGTCGAGAAGATCACCGCCGCCGGGGGCACCGCGCTCGCCGTCGGCTGCGACGTGTCGGACGCCGGTCAGGTGGAGGCAGCCGTCGCCCGGGTCGCCGCCGAACTGGGCGCGCCGACGATCCTGGTGAACAACGCGGGCGTCCTCCGCGACAACCTGCTGTTCAAGATGAGCGAGTCCGACTGGGACGTCGTGATGAACGTGCACCTCAAGGGCGCGTTCCTGATGACGAAGGCCGTGCAGGCCCACATGGTCGAGGCGAAGTTCGGCCGGATCGTCTCGCTCTCCTCCTCCTCGGCCCTCGGCAACCGCGGCCAGGCCAATTACTCCGCGGTCAAGGCGGGACTCCAGGGCCTCACCAAGACGCTCGCCAAGGAGCTGGGGAAGTTCGGAGTGACGGCCAACGCCGTCGCGCCCGGCTTCATCGTCACCGAGATGACCGCGCAGACCGCCGAGCGCGTCGGCATGGGCTTCGAGGAGTTCCAGGCGGCGGCCGCCACCCAGATCCCGGTCCAGCGCGTCGGCCGTCCCGAGGACGTCGCGGGCGCCATCGCCTTCTTCGCCGGGGACGACGCGGGCTTCGTCTCCGGCCAGGTCCTGTACGTGGCCGGCGGCCCCCTCAACTGACCCGAAGGGCAGCGCACATCATGACGGTGCAGGACAGCGGGAAGGTCGCCCTCATCACGGGCGCCAGCCGGGGTATCGGCTACGGGATCGCCGAGGCGTTCGTCGCCCGCGGCGACCGGGTGGCCATCACCGGACGGAACGAGGACGCCCTGAGGGAGGCCGTCGAGCGGCTCGGCTCCGACCGGGCGATCGGCATCGCGGGCAAGGCGCACGACGAGGCGCACCAGGCGACGGCCGTGGAGCAAGTCATGGCGGCGTTCGGCCGGGTCGACCACCTGGTCAACAACGCCGGGACCAACCCGGTCTTCGGCCCCATGGCCGACCTCGACCTCGACGTGGCCCGCAAGGTCTACGAGACCAACGTGATCTCGGCGCTCGGGTTCGCCCAGCGGACCTGGAAGGCCTGGCAGCGGGAGAACGGCGGGGCCATCGTCAACATCTCCTCCGTCGCGGGCGTCGCCCCGTCGCCGTTCATCGGCGCGTACGGGATGTCCAAGGCGGCGATGATCAACCTGACCGCCCAGCTGGCGCACGAGTTCGCCCCGGTCGTCCGGGTCAACGCGATCGCCCCCGCCGTGGTCAGGACGAAGTTCGCCGAAGCCCTCTACGAGGGCCGGGAGGCGGAGGCGGCCGCCGTCTATCCGCTGGGACGGCTCGGCCTGCCCGAGGACATCGGCGGGGCCGCGGCCTTCCTGACCTCGGCACAGTCGGACTGGATCACCGGACAGACCCTGGTCGTCGACGGCGGCATCTTCCTGAACGCGGGAGTGGGCTGACAAAAGCCTCGGCCGGTTTGGCCCTGATTGACTCAAGTGCCCCGCCGGGCCCCAGGATTGACCCGGTGGGGCGTTGCGGTATGGTCTGCCGACCCATGGCTGATCGAGGAGCGTGCGCGTGTTCTACCGGGCCATACCGCGGGCTGTCGCAGCCCTGACTACCTTCGCCCTGCTGTCCGGCTGCGGCCTCCTTGCCGACAGCGGATCGAAAACGGAGCAGAAGATAACCGTCGGGACGACCAGCTCCCCGTCCACTCTCGATCCGGCAGCGGCCTGGGACGGTTCCTGGGAGCTGATGCGGAACGTCTACCAGACCCTGGTCAGCTTTCCCACGGGCAGCACGAGCCCCGAACCGGACGCGGCCGAGTCGTGCGAGTTCACCGACACCACGAGCATGGCCTACCGGTGCACGCTCAAGAAGAACCTCACGTTCTCCAACGGGGAGAAGGTCGACGCCGCGGCCGTCAAGCACTCGATCGAACGCATTGTGGAGATCCACTTCACGGGCGGCCCGTCCGGGCTGCTCGGCTCCCTGGACCGGGTGGAGACCGAGGGCGACGACACCGTCGTCTTCCACCTGAACAAGTCCGACGCCACGTTCCCGTTCATCCTGGCCACGCCCGCCATGTCGCTCGTCGCCCCCGGCGACTACCCCAAGGACAGGATCCGCGACGACGGCAAGGTCACCGGCTCCGGCCCCTACCTCCTGGACTCCTACGAGCCCCAGGCCACCGCCGAGCTGAAGAAGAACCCCGCGTACAAGGGGTTCGCCAACCGCAAGAACGACTCGGTCACCATCCGCTACTTCGAGGACTCCGCCGAGATGGTGAGCGCCCTCAAGGCGAAGAAGATCGACGCGACCTATCGCGGTCTGACCGCCGAGGAGGTCGTCAGCCTGGAGGACAACAAGGACGACAACGCCGGTCTCCAGATCGTCGAGTCCACGGGTGCGGACATCCGCTTCCTCGTCTTCAACCCGAAGGACCCGGCCGCCGGGAACCCGGCCGTCCGCAAGGCCGTCGCCCACGTGGTGGACCGCGGCGCGCTGGTCGCCAAGGTCTACCGGGGGACCGCCGAACCCCTCTACTCGATGATCCCCAAGGGCATCGCCGGGCACACCACGAGCTTCTTCGACACCTATGGCGATCCGGACGTGGAGAAGGCGGAGAGCATCCTCGCCGCGGCCGGCGTCACCGAACCCGTCAAGCTGACCTTCTGGTACACCACCGACCGCTACGGCTCCTCGACGGAGCCCGAGTTCGAAGAGCTCAAGCGGCAGCTGGAGGACTCGGGGCTGTTCGAGGTCACGCTGAAGAGCAAGCCCTGGAAGACCTTCCAGGAGGGCTTCACCAAGGGCCAGTACCCGGTCTTCGGCCGCGGCTGGTTCCCGGACTTCCCGGACCCCGACAACTTCGTCGCGCCCTTCGTGGGCAAGGAGCCCGTCACCGGCACCCCGTACATCAACAAGGAGATCACCCAGCAGCTGCTCCCGTCCGCGCGCCGGCAGAGCGACCGGGGCGCGGTCAGCCAGCAGTTCGAGCGGGCCCAGGAGATCCTCGTCGACGACGTCCGGCTCCTCCCGCTGTGGCAGGGCAAGCTCTACGTCGCCGCGGGCGAGGACATCGGCGGCGGCGAGCGCGCGCTCGACCCGCAGACCGTCATGCAGATGTGGGAGCTGTACCGCAAGGCCAGCTGGTAGCGGCGGTACGGACCGGCTTCGGGGGACCGCTGTCAGTGGCGGGCGGTAGGTTCGGGGATCAAGAACCTGTTGCTCACCGGAGGTTGTGGACGTGACCGATATCGACCTGCTGCCCGCGTCCTGGCGCGGCGTCCTCGGCGAAGAACTGCAGAAGCCGTACGTCAAGGAGCTGGCGGACTTCGTCGAGGAGGAGCGGGCCAGGGGGCCGGTGTATCCGCCGCGCGAGCAGGTCTTCGCCGCGCTGGACGCCACGCCCTACGACCAGGTGAAGGTCCTCGTCCTCGGCCAGGACCCGTATCACGGCGAGGGGCAGGGGCACGGGCTCTGCTTCTCCGTGCGGCCCGGTGTCAAGACCCCGCCGTCCCTGCGCAACATCTACAAGGAGATGCACGAGGAGCTGGGCCTGCCCGTCCCGGACAACGGCTATCTGATGCCGTGGGCCGAGCAGGGCGTCCTGCTGCTCAACGCGGTGCTCACCGTGCGGGGCGGCGAGGCCAACTCCCACAAGGGCAAGGGCTGGGAGAAGATCACCGACGCGGTGATCCGGGCCGTCGCCGACCGGCCCGACCCCGCGGTCTTCGTGCTCTGGGGCAACTACGCGCAGAAGAAGCTGCCCCTGATCGACGAGGAGCGCCACGTGGTGGTGAAGGGCGCCCACCCCTCGCCGCTCTCCGCGAAGCGGTTCTTCGGCTCCCGCCCGTTCACCCGGATCAACGAGGCCGTGGCCGCCCAGGGGCACCAGCCGATCGACTGGCGCATCCCCGACCTCGGCTGACGGCCCCTTGAGGGCTCTCGGCGCGGTACGCCCGTGTCTGACCGGTAATGCGGGAGCCCGGCGCTAGCGTCGGAACGGACCGCGACCGGGCAGTACGGCACGAGGAGACCGCAGTGGTGGAGCAGCAGGAGGCGTCCGGGGACCGCCTGACGACGAGAATCGGCCAGGCGGTCATGCTGCTCCACGCTGGTGACCGGGAGGAGGCCCGCAACCGCTTCGGCGCCCTCTGGTCGGAGTTGGGCGTGGAGGGCGACGCCCTGCACCGCTGCACCCTCGCGCACTATCTGGCCGACACCCAGGACGACCCCGGCGACGAGCTGGCCTGGGATCTCCGCGCGCTGACGGCCGCGGAGGCGCTGAGCGACGAGCGGCCCGCGGAGCACCCCGACGCCCTGGCCGTCCGGGCGTTCTCCCCCTCGCTCCACCTCAATCTCGCGGCGGACTACCTCAAGCTCCAGCGCCCCGACCCCGCGCGCGTCCACCTCCGGCGGGCCCGCGCCGCCGCCGACGCGCTCGTGGACGACGGGTACGGGGGCGGGGTGCGGGCCGCCATCGAGCGGCTGGAGCTCCGTCTGCGGCAGCAGTGAGGACTCCCTGACGGCTCGGCCCCGGGGGAGTCCGGCCCAGCGGCCGACCCGCTCCGGGGCGGTCCGGCTCAACGGCCGTACGCCTGCTCGCAGATGCGGGCCTGCCGGCTTCCGGGGGACCAGTCGCCGAAGGCCCGGCCGAGCGCGCAGACATCCGCCCCACCCCCGCCCGGCAACCGGAGCGCGGGGGGCGGCGGCACCACCACGGGCGGCGCCACCGGCACCCGGGCAGGCGCCCGCCGCGGCGGGTCCCCCCGGTCCCGCGCCGGGGGCGGCCCCGCCCGGCCGGGGCCCGAGCGGGTCCCCGACGCGGCCGGAGGCGCCGGGGCGGGCGGGAGAGCGGCAGGCGGAGCCGCGTCCTCCATGACCTCCAGCGCCTCGCGGGCGGGCGGCTGCACGATCTGCGGGGCGACGTCCTGGACCGGGGCGGCGGTGCCGGGCGGCCGGGGAGCGCCGGGAGGACCGGCCGGGGGCGTCACCGAGACGCAGCCGGAGGCGGCCGTGACCGCCAGCCCGACCAGGAGCCGAGCGGTGATTCTGGTTCGCTGCACCCGGCCCACTCTGCGGCCCCGCGCGCGCCCGGGGGAGCCGTCGGAGCGGAATGGCCCCGCACGAGTGACCCGGTCAGCGGCGCGCACCCGGACCCGCCCCGAGGCGGGGCACGACGCTATCCGGTGACGCCGTCGACGCGCTCCCGCAGCAGGTCGGCGTGACCGTTGTGCTGGGCGTACTCCTCGATCATGTGCGTGTAGATCCAGCGGAGGCTGAACGGCTTGCCCGACCGGCCGAGCCCCCGGGACAGGTCGTCCAGTCCGAACGCGGCGGCGCTCTCGCGGGCCGCCGCCGTCTCCGCCCGCCACACGGCCTCCGTCCCGGCCCAGGTGTCGGACCCGCTCACCGCGAAGTCCCCGTCCGGGTCCTCCTCGGTCGCGTAGAGGTCCGGCAGCTCGGCGCCCGTCAGGACCTCCCGGAACCAGAAGCGCTCCACCTCGGCCAGGTGCCGGACCAGCCCGAGGAGGGTCAGCGGGGACGGCGGTACGGACGCCTCGCGCAGCTGCGCGTCCGTGAGGCCGGCGCACTTCTCGGCGAGCTTCTCCCGGTGGAAGTCGAGCCAGCCCTCCAGCATGGGGCGCTCACCGGCGTCCAGGGCGGGCTTGAAACGTTCGGGTCCCGCATGAGGACGCGCGTTCTCGGAAGAGGTCATGGTGGTCATCCTCACCCCCGGCCGCGTCCCCGACCAGGGGATTTCCGGGGAACCGGCGCGAGGTGCGACGGTCGCCCGGACGTATGCTGCCGTCTCGGAACAGGCGCGGACACCCGTGCGCCACCGCGAACAGGGAGACCTTCGTGAAGATCGGTTGCATCGGGCTCGGCGACATCGCGCAGAAGGCGTACCTGCCGGTCCTCACCACCGTCCCGGGGGTCGAGACGCATGTGCAGACCCGTACGCCCGCCACGCTCGACCGGGTCGGCGACGTACACCGCATCCCCGCGGCGGCACGCCACACGACTCTGGACTCCCTGCTCGACCAGGGGCTGGACGCGGCCTTCGTGCACGCGCCGACCGCCGTCCACCCGCAGATCGTGGAGCGGCTCCTCGACGCGGGGGTCGCCACCTATGTCGACAAGCCGATCGCCTACGAGTACGCCGAGTCCGAACGGCTCGTGAAGCTCGCCGAGGAACGCGGCGTCAGCCTGGCCGTCGGCTTCAACCGCCGCTTCGCCCCCGCCTACGCACAGTGTGCCGAGCACCCGCGCGAACTGATCCTGCTCCAGAAGAACCGGGTCGGGCTCCCCGAGGACCCGCGCTCCATGATCCTCGACGACTTCATCCACGTCGTCGACACGCTGCGCTTCCTGCTCCCCGGCCCCGTCGACCACACCACCGTCCGGGCCCGGACGGTGGACGGGCTGATGCACCACGTGGTGCTCCAGCTGTCCGGCGACGGGTTCACCGCGATCGGCATGATGAACCGGCTGAACGGTTCGACCGAGGAGATCCTGGAAGTCTCCGGCCAGGACACCAAGCGCCAGGTCCTCAACCTCGCGGACATCGTCGACCACAAGGGCCAGCCCTCGGTGCGGCGGCGCGGGGACTGGGTGCCGGTGGCCCGCCAGCGCGGCATCGAGGCCTGCGTGCACGCCTTCCTCGACGCGGTGCGCCAGGGCGAGGTGCTCAGCGCCCGGGACGCTCTGGCGACCCATGAGCTGTGCGAGCGGGTGGTCCGGGAGACTGCGGACCAGGCCGCCTGAGGGCCCGTAGTCCCTCGGCGGCGAGGAGCACGGCCAGCGCCGCCAGGGCCCCGTACACCGGCCAGTCGCCGAGGCGGCCGTACAGCGTCGTCCCGCTCGCCAGCGGGACGTCGTACACCTCCGCCGCCCGCGCGTCCGTCCCCAGCGGGCGGCTCAGCGCCTCGCCCCGGGGCCCGTACGCCGCGCTGGTGCCGGTCAGCGTGGCGTGCACCATCGGGCGGCCGTTCTCCGCGGCCCGCAGCGCGCCGAGCGAGGCGTGCTGGGCCGGGGCCCAGCTCTCCTGGAACGTCGAGGTGGCGGACTGGGCGACGATCACCTGGGCGCCGTCGCGGACCAGGTTCCGGCTCATGTCGGGGAACGCCGTCTCGAAACAGACCAGCGGACCGATCCGCAGCCCGGGAGCGCCGTCCGGGAGGGTCATCACCGTCTGCCGGTCGCCGCGCAGCCGGTCCTCACCCGCGGCCCGGCCCACCGAGGTCGCCCACCCCAGCAGCGAACGGGCCGGGACGTACTCGCCGAACGGCACCAGGCGCATCTTGTCGTAGCGCTCCCCGGTCGGACCCCGCGCCCCCACCAGCACCGCCGACTTGAAGATCCCCGACCGCCCCGAGCCGTCGCTCTGCCGGGCGTCCACGTTGACCAGCAGGTCCGCGCCGAGCCCCCGGGAGAGATCCGCCAGCCGCCGGGCCGTCTCCGCGCTGCTCCAGGCGCCCGCCCCGATGCTGCTCTCGCCCCACACCACCAGGTCCACCCCCCGCCCTTCCAGCGAGCGGGTCAGCTCCACACCCCGGTCCAGGCGGCGCCCGACGCTGCCCGGCCCCTCGACGACGCCCGGCTGCACGACGGCGATCCTGACCGCACCGGTGGTCTCCGGCCGGGGCGCCCAGGCCGCCGTCGCCGCGACGGACAGGGCGCACACCACCAGCGCCACCGACACCGTCCGCCGGGCGGGCGGCGCGGCCACCAGCAGAGCGACCCCGGTGTTCACCGCGAGGACCAGCAGACTCACCAGCCACACCCCGCCGACCGAGGCCACCCGCAGCGCCGGGGCGACCTCCCACTGACTGGCCCCCAGCAGCCCCCATGGGCCGCCGAGCCCCTCCCAGGAACGGACCAGCTCGATCATCAGCCACCCGGAGGGCACCACGACCACCGCGGCGAGCGCCCGCCGCGCGGAGGGCGTACCGCCGAGCAGCCGGGAGACCAGCACGCCCCACGGAATCCAGAGCAGCCCGAGCAGGGCGGCCAGCAGCACGATGAAGACATGGAGGCTCGGCACCAGCCAGTGGTGCATCGCGATGACGAACCCGGTTCCGCCGATCCAGCCGTCCAGCGCCGCCCGGCGGGGGGTGCCCGCGGTTCGGATCAGGAGCAGCCAGGGGACGAGGGAGACATAGGCGAACCACCAGAGTCCGGGCGCGGGGAAGGCGAGGACGGGCAGCGCCCCGGCGACCAGCAGCGCCGCCGCACGGCCCCAGCGGGAGGCGAGCAGCCGTTCACGGGCCGGGGGCCCGCCGCCCGGGATTCCCATACCGTGCCCTCCTCGGTGGTACGCGGGCGGACGGACTCGGACTCCGGTCCACCCCGGTGCACCCAGTCTGGGGCCGACGGCCCCGCGAGGACACGGGAGGCGGCCAGGTGGAGGCATCCGGGCGGCGGCGGAAGCTAGCCGGAAGAACCCCGGTGCGTGTTCCCGAGGGCCGGTCAGACGCTCGGCGCGCGCCGCCACTTCTCGTGGACGGTGACCGTACGGATCAGCCAGCCCGGGTCGGCGCGCAGCATCTCGAAGGTGTAGCGGCCGCCGGTCACGAAGTCCGGTGCGCTCGGCGCCCCCGTGTCGTCCTGCCGGGCCAGGCGCATCGGGTTGAGGTAGTCGGCCCGGACGTGCGCCCGGTCGCCCGGGTAGCCGCCCAGGTCCTCCAGCTCGACGCGGCGGTTGACGATCAGGTGCTGGCGGACGGGGAAGAGGCGCATCGTCTCCGCGAGCCACCGGGCCAACTCCTGGGCCGTGCCCTCGATGCCGCCCGCGCCCCGGTAGTCCGCGCGGCCGTCCTCGGCGAACAGGGCCCCGTAGTCGGACCAGGCCCCGTCGTCCACGGCCACCGCGTATCCGGTGATCACCTCATCGATGGCAAGCCGGTCCAGTACGGTCGCGAGCGCCACACGCTGTGTCATCGGTCAAGTCTGGGCCACGCCGCCCGCCGGGCCAAGAGTGCCGCAGCGGCGGGAAGACGGTTTCCCGGGGCGGACGACTGCCCGGGCGCTCCGGCTCAGCAGGGCACTACAGCGACCGGACCGAGCGCGTGGGTGACCGTCGTCTGGGCCACCGGGGACAGCCCGAGACCCAGCGACTCGCCGCCCCTGCGGCGGCCGACGACCGTCAGGGCCGCGGTCGCCGACGCGGTCACCAGGGTGCGCGCCGCGGACCCGTTCACCGGCTCCCGGACGGTCTCCACCTGCGGATACCTCTCGCGCCACCCTGACGTCAGCTCCGCCAGGGTCCGCTCCGCCGAGCCGGCGGCCGCCTCCCGGTCCAGAGCGGGACCGCCCGCGAGCATCGAGGAGAACATCGTCCAGCCGTGCACGATCCGCAGCCGGGCGCCCGGCCGGGCGCCCGCGGTGGCGAAGGCGAACCCCAGGACCGCATCGCTGCTCTCGTCGGCGGCCACCCCCGCCACGATGTCGGTGAAGACCTCCACGTCCCCCGGCCGGTCCTCCCCCTCGGGGCGGCCGTCCTGCACGACGACGACCGGGCAGCTCGCCATCGAGGCGGTGGCCAGACTGTCGGAGCCGACCATCAGCGAGCGGAATCCGCCGAGCCCCCGCGAGCCGACCACGACCATCGAGGCGTCCCGGCCGAGCGAGACCAGCGCGGCCGAGGGGAAGTCCCGCGGGGCCAGCGTCGAGGGCCGCAGCCGCGGCGCGATGAGCGCGCTGCGGCGTACGGAGGCGGCCAGCAGTTCGTCCGCCTCGCGTCGCGCGGTCTCCTCGTCGGCCTGCCGGGCGAGCGGGCGGACGTGGACGATCAGCAGCGGCAGCCCGCGCCGCTCCGCCTCGTGCGTGGCCCAGTCGAGGGCCTGCTGACTGTGCGGGGAACCGTCGACGGCCGCGATGACGGGACGGTCGGAATCGGTGGTGGTCATGGCCCCGAGCCTACGTCCGCGCAGGCCAGGCGGGCGTCGGCGGGCCAGGCACCCCGGCGGCGGGTACGGACCGGCCGCTCAGTCGTGGTTGTGGGTGGAGGAGGTGTCGTCCGGGGGAACGCTGCGCCCGCCGTCGTTGCCGCTCACCACGACCACGACCAGCGCCACCAGGACCCCCGCCACCGCGAGCCTGCCGCCCAGCCGCAGGGCCCAGCCGGTGCGGGTCCGGGCGGTGGACCCGGGGCGGGCGGAGAGTTTCTCGGACCGGCGGGCGGGCCGCAGCAGTCGTGCGAGGAGCAGGACGGCGATCGGGATCTGGAGCAGCCACACCGAGGTCCGGAACCAGCCGTCGTACCAGACGTTCGTCCCGTACAGCAGGGTGTGCCAGACGCTCAGGACGTACACGACGATGACGCACCGGTGCAGGATCCGCCAGGTCTTGGCGCCGATCCGGTGGCGTACGTAGAAGAGCAGGCCGAGCGGGATCGCGAGGTACAGCGCCGCCTGCCCGACGGGGATGGCGACCCGCCCGGTGCCGGAGTCGTAGCCGCCGGGGACGAACGCCTCGACGAAAGCGGTGGCCACGGCCGAGTTCCAGGCCACGGTGTCGTGCCGGACCAGTTCGGCGGCGAACAGCAGGGCGTGGGCGGCGATCAGCGCGATGGTGTTGAGGCTGGTGGTGCGGTGCAGCCGCTCCAGGCGGGGTCCCGAGAGCGGCAGCCGGGCGGGGCGCGCCCCGGACAGCAGCAGCCCGAGGACGACCGTTCCCCAGGCCCACAGCAGCGCGGACCAGCCGAACGCCTGGCTGAGAAAGTACATCCAGAAGGCGCCCGCGTCGGCCATGAACGGCATCACGGTCACCGTGGAGGAGGTCTGGTCGCGGATGCGTATGTAGAGGAGGACGAAGACCGCCGCGGTGATCAGGAGCGCCACCAGCCCGTCCGGCCAGGACGCCCGCAGGTCGGAGCGGAGGGTCGGGCGCGCGGGACGCCCCGGGGCGCGGGGGCCGGGAACCTCCGGGGCGGCGGGGTCCGGGGGAGCGGAACTCCGCTCGGGCGCGGGCGGTTCCGGTTCCGCCGCCGGTGTTCCGCGGCCACCGGGGGTGCGGGGAGCGCCGGGTGTTCCGGCGGGGGCCGCCGCCGGTTCGGGGGTGGAGGGCGGGTTCGTCATGCGGCCTCTTCGGTGCGGGGGAGGGCGGCGGCTGGCGGGGCGGATGCGGCGGGCCCCGGGCACGAGGCGTACGCAGACGCGTTGTTGGAGCAGTCGGGCGCGAGCGGCGGAAAGTTCCCGGCCTCTCCATGTGACGTGAATCACACCTGATCTCCTGGGGCAAACGAGGCCAACTCCGACTGTTCCGGCCTGCGGCACTCTTCTCCCCGGGGTGGGGGCTGCTGGCACGATGGCGGCCATGGGAGCCGGAACCGCACTCCGACTCGGGCGCGCCGCGTTGTTCGCGGTCGTGTGCGTCGCCGTGTCCGGACTCGGCCACGCGCTGATGTCCGGCGCGCCCCTGCCCCTCTCCGCGCAGGCCGCCGCGCTCCTGCCCGCCTGGGGCGCGGGCTGGTGGCTCGCGGCGCGGGAGCGCGCCGCTCCGGTGACCGTCGCGGCCCACGGACTCGGCCAGTTGGCGCTGCACGGCCTGTTCAGCCTCGCGGGCCCCTGGCTGCCAACCGGCTCCGCTACGCACCACGGGGGCGGTGCCCACCATCCGCCGGGAGCGACGAGCCACTCGGCCCATGACATGGCGCTCGGCGGGCCGTCGGACCTGATGGGGGTTCTGGCGGCCTTCGACGGTTCGGTGTTCACCGGCGGCATGGCCGCCGCCCACGCGGTGGCCGGGCTGTTCTGCGGCTGGTGGTTGTGGCGCGGCGAGGTCGCCGCCGCCCGGCTCGGCCGGTGCCTGGTGCTGTTCCTCCGGGCCCCGCTGCGCAGGGCCCGGCTTCTGTGGTCCGCGGCGCCGCCCGCGCCGGCGGTCCCCGTCCCGCGGCGCACCCGCCGCCGGCCCGGCCGCCGCCCCCGGGACCTCCTCGCCCGGCACGCCGTCTCCCGGCGCGGGCCGCCCCGGCGCCTCCGTCCCCTCTGACCTCTCCCACCCGTCTCCCGGCCGCCCCCGCGGGCCCGGGGTCGGTACAGGTGCGCGCACCGCGCCACCTGTGACAGGCATGCCGGTTTCCCGAGCGCCCCCGCGGCGTACGGCGACCGGTCAGCGGAGCCGGACCGGCGCTGACGCCACGGCTCCGCAAGGACGCGAAGGACTGCTGTGACACCTCCTGCCCCCACACGGCCCGGCACCGCACCACCCGCCCCCGTACCGCCCGCCCGCGTGCCCGTCGGCCGCCCACCCGTCCTGCGGGTGGCCGCGGCCCGGCCGCCCCGGGTCCCCGCCGCCCGGCAGAACGACGGCCAGATCACCGACTGGGCGCTGGCGGCGGGGGGCGGTGACCAGGACGCCGCCGACCGCTTCGTCCGGGCGACCTACGAGGACGTCCGCAGATTCGTCGCCTACCTCAGCGCCGACGTCCCGGGCGCCGACGACCTCGCCCAGGAGACGTATCTGCGGGCCATGAGCGGGCTGGCCCGGTTCGCGGGCCGCTCCTGCGCCAGGACCTGGCTGCTGTCCATCGCGCGACGCGTCGTCATCGACCGGCACCGCACCGCCGCCGTCCGCCCCCGCACCGCCGACACCGCGGACTGGCAGACCGCCGCGGAACGGGCCCAGCCCCGCCACCAGCCGGGGTTCGAGGAGTCCGTCGCGGTGCTGGACGCCCTGCGGCGGCTGGACCCGGCGCGCCGCCAGGCCTTCGTCCTCACCCAGTTGCTGGGCGTCTCCTACGAGGACGCCGCGACCGCCGCAGGATGCCCCATCGGTACGGTCCGCTCCCGCGTGGCGCGCGCCCGCCGCGAACTGGCCGTGCAGTGGCGCACCGAACCGGCCGACCCGGGCGGCCTCGTACGGGCGGGCTAGGGGGTGCCTTGCTGATCAGGCCGGGCTCGCGGGGTCCGGTGCCGCATCCGGCCGCGGTGTCCGGGACGGCCTTCGGCGCGTCCGCGACCGCGGGCGGCGCTGTGAGGAGGCGTGACGGAACAGGCCGCCGGTCATGTCGGGGCCCGGCCCCCGTGTCGACCGGTTCGCCGTGGAGCGGCGGCCGCGCCGCCCGCGGACCGCCTCACAGATGCTTGAGCGCCTCGCGGACGGAGAGCGGGGAGAGGCGGTCCCGGGCACCGTCGACGAAGTCCCGTACGGCTGCCGGGTCGGTCCTGGCGTACTCGCGCAGGGCCCAGCCGATGGCCTTGCGGACGAAGAAGTCGGGGTGACCGGCGCGGCGCAGGCAGTAGCCGAAGAGCCGTTCGGCGTCGGTGGACTCCCGGTAGCGCAGTTGGTGCAGCAGGGCGGTCCTGGCCACCCAGAGGTTCTCGTCGTCGATCCAGCGGTCCATCTCCCGGCCGAGCGCCGGGTCGGCGGCGACCAGCGGGCCCGCGACATGCGCGGCGAGCAGGTCCACCGTGTCCCACCAGGGGACGGTGGAGACGAGGTGGCGCAGGACGGGCAGGAAGCCGGAGGAACAGCGGCCGACGTGCCGGCGCAGGAAGTCGACGGCGAAGTAGTGGTATTCGCGCTCGGGCAGCCGCCAGCAGCGCAGCGCGATCGCCGCGCAGTCCCGCTCGTCCGGCCGCCCGGCGCCCGTCTGCACGGTCCGCGACAGGGCCCGGCGCCGCGGAGCGGGGATGCCCAGGAACGGAGCGACGTGCCTCATGTAAGCGGCGGCGGCCTCGGCCCTGACGGGGTCGGCGGCCGGGGCGTACGCGGCGGTCAGCCGTTCGAGCACGGTGTCGGCGAGCGGGCTGTCCGGCGGCACGGGAGCGGGGCGGGCTGCGGCGGTCACGCGACGCACATTACGGCGATCACACACCCCTTTCGGTTACTCTCCCCGGATGTTCGACCTCCTGCCCGCTCCCCGGCCCACCGAGGAACCGGCCCCGCGGCTCTCCAGAGTGCTGCTCTCGCCGTGGTCCCGGTTCTCGTTGCTCGTCGTGGTCCTGCTCGGGGCCGCCTCGACGATGCTGCTGTTCGAACCGCAGCGGCTGATCGCCGAAGGGTGGCCGCCCCAGCTGACCGGCGGTACGGCGGCGATGGTCTTCGGGCTGGCGTACGGGACGTTGACGGTGGCGTTCGTGCCGCGCCCGCTGCTGAACCTCGCTGCCGGGGCGCTGTTCGGTGCGCAGACGGGCCTGGCGGCGGCGCTGGCGGGCACGGTGCTGGGCGCGGGCGTCTCGTTCATGCTCGGCCGGGTGCTGGGCCAGGACGCGCTGCGCACGCTGCTGCGCGGGAAGGTCCTCACCGCGGCCGACGGGGTGCTGAGCCGGCACGGCTTCCGATCGGTGCTGGCGCTGCGGCTGTTCCCGGGCGTCCCGTTCGCCGCCGCCAACTACTGTGCGGCGACCTCCCGCATGGGCTACCCGCCGTTCCTGCTGGCCACCGGCCTCGGCTCGATCCCGAACACGGCGGCGTACGTGATAGCGGGCAGCCAGGCCGCCTCGCCGACCTCGCCCGTCTTCCTGGCCGCCATGGGGTTCATCGTGGTCTCCGCGCTCGGCGGGGCCGTGGTGGCCTGGCGCAAACGCCACCGGCTCGGCCAGGGCGCGCCGAACGACTGACCGCGCTCCGCTGTGCCGGGGCCGGTCGGCCGGGCGTTCACCTTCAGGCGATACGCTGCCCGCGACCGACGAAGGATCTCCCGGGGCCTGGGGCCCCTTTTTTCGTGATGTCCTCGACTGTACGCCGCACGTAGCCGACGGGCCCGTTGTCCGTGGCCGATGCACGATCACCTCCGGGATGGCCAAAGCCCCATGAGCTGGTTCGAATCATTCGTCCTGGGTCTCGTTCAGGGACTGACCGAGTTCCTGCCGATCTCCTCCAGCGCCCATCTGCGGCTGACGGCCGCGTTCGCCGGGTGGCACGACCCGGGTGCGGCGTTCACCGCGATCTCGCAGATCGGCACGGAGGCGGCGGTGCTCATCTACTTCCGCAAGGACATCGCGCGCATCCTGTCGGCGTGGTTCCGCTCCCTGACCGACAAGGCGATGCGCTCGGACCACGACGCCCAGGTGGGCTGGCTGGTCATCGTGGGGTCGATCCCCATCGGTGTCCTGGGCATCACGCTCAAGGACCAGATCGAGGGCCCGTTCCGCGATCTGCGGCTGATCGCGACGACCCTGATCGTCATGGGCATCGTCCTCGGCGTCGCCGACCGGCTGGCCGCGCGCGACGAGTCGGGCGGCAAGCACCGCGTGGTGAAGGAGCGCAAGACCCTCAAGGACCTCGGCGTCCGGGACGGCCTGATCTACGGCTTCTGCCAGGCGATGGCGCTGGTCCCCGGCGTCTCCCGGTCCGGCGCGACGATCAGCGGCGGTCTGCTGATGGGCTACACCCGCGAGGCGGCGGCCCGTTACTCCTTCCTGCTGGCGATCCCCGCCGTGCTCGCCTCGGGCGCCTACGAACTGAAGGACGTCGGCCAGGGGCATGTCTCCTGGGGGCCGACGATCTTCGCGACGCTGGTGGCCTTCGCGGTCGGATACGCCGTCATCGCCTGGTTCATGAAGTTCATCACGACCAAGAGCTTCATGCCGTTCGTGGTCTACCGCATCCTGCTCGGCATCGTGATCCTGGTGCTCGTCTCGACGGGGGCGCTGAGCCCGCACGCGGGCGAGTCCGGCGGCTGAACCAGGGCGGGGCAGGTGGCGCTGTCCGGCATGTCCCGGCGCCTGATTGCGGCACCACGCCATGAACATCCGCCACTTGTCTCCGCCTCATCTGCCACCGGCCGGGGACGACGGGAAAGGGCCCGCACGTTCGTGCGGGCCCTTCCGTGCGGAGGAGCACCGGCCACCGCCGCCCCCGGCTCAGGCCTCTTGCGGCATTCGCGGGGCGTAGCCGTCGAGCCGCGTCAGCAGGTGCGGAACGCGTATCCGGGCTTTCCTGCCGGGACGACGTCGAGATCCCGGCGTACCACGGAGACCTGCGAGCCCACGGACGAACAGGCCGTGGCGAAGTCGTCGTCCGTGTACTCCACCACGAAGACCTTGTTGTCGTACGCGGAGGCGTAATCCTCGCATTCGTCGTAGCGGCCGCACTCCTCGGCGACGGCGAAGTCGAACCCGATCTCCTCGCGCTGCCCGAGCAGGTCCGTGGTGTTCTTCTGGCCGATCGCCAGGCCCGCCGTGTGCGCGCGGCCGGCCAGGAGCTTCGCGAACGCCGCGTTGTGCGCGCGGGTCAGCAGGCCGTCGGAACGCTCGTAGGAGTCGAGGTTGTCGGGCTCCACCGCCTGGAACCCGGACGTGGCGCAGCCGCTGATCCAGCCGCCGACGATCTCCGCCAGGCGGGTGCGCTTGGCCGCGGTCGAGGTGTCGAGCAGCGCCTCGCCCCAGGCCTCGTCGTTCACCAGTTCGCCGTCGGCGTCGCGCAGCAGCAGATCGGGGTTGTTCTTCTCCCACCAGTCCAGGGCGTCGGGCTGGGTCTGGAAGGCGTTGACGTAACAGACGTTGTAGAGGCCCTTGGCGGGCTTGTCACCGCGGTCCCGGGAGAGCGCCTGGACTCCGGCGGGAGGGGTGTACGCGCCGCCGATCTGGTAGTCGAAGGCCACGTTCGCGGTGGGCGGCACGACGTTCGGCGCGGCCTCGGCCGCGGAGTCCGCGGCAAAGGCGTGGGACAGGAGCAGCCCCGCTCCGGTCGCCAGGGCGGCACCGCCGGCCAGGGCGGCGAGGGTCCGCTTGCGGCGGAGCAGAGGACGGACGGCGTGCTGGGGCATACGTACTCCCGTGCGTGGGCTTCGAACGTTCCCCCGCATCATGGACGGCCGGTCATGAGCGAATCGTGAGGGCCGGGCCCCCTGCCGCGCCGACGGCCCGGCCGCGACCGGTCGGGGGCGAGCCGCAGCACGAACTCGGCACCGCCGCCGGGGCGGGCCCGGACGGTGAGCTTCCCCCGGTGCGCCTCCGCGATGCGCCGCACCAGCGAGAGCCCGATCCCCGTGCCCCCGCCCGGTGAGCTGAAGCGCTCCGTCAGCTCCGGCAGCCGGTCCGGATCGACCCCGGGGCCCCGGTCGGCGACCCACACCTCCGGCCCGCGCACGGTCACCAGCAGACCGGCGCCGTCCGGGGCGGCCGAAGCCCGTCCGTGCCGCACCGCGTTGTCCAGAAGATTGCGCACCGCGATCCGCACCAGGGCGGCGTCGGCCTCGATGACCGACTCCTCCAGCCGCAACCGAGGGCGGGGCCCGCTCCCCGGCAGCTCCGCGCAGACCTCTTCGACGAGCTGGTCCAGCCGCAGCGGCTCCGCCCGTACGGTGTCCACGGCGGCCTCCAGCCGGCCCCGCGCCAGCAGGTTCTCCACGAGGTCGGCCATCCGGTCCGCCGCCCGCCGGATCCGGGGCAGATGTACGTCGAGAGCACCGCCCGGGGCGCCCGCGGCCACCTCCACCGACCCGCGCATCACGGCGACCGGGGTCCGCAACTCGTGCGCGGCGTACGCCAGCAGCCGTTCCTGCTGCTCCAGCGCCTGCCAGGCAGGGCGCATGCTGCGCCCCGAGAGCACGTGCCCCGTCACCGCTGCCAGGGCCGTCAGCGCACCGGCCCCGACGACGAGGGAGACGACCAGACTGCGGTGCTCGGCCGCGCCGTGCGCCGGATCGCCCACCGCGACGGCGGCGCCCGCCACCTCGTCGGTGGCGTCGTGGTAGAAGGGCACGGCCAGCAGCCGCACCGGTCCTCCCGAGCGGTCGTGCGCGTCGGCCCGCACCGGCCCCTCCGCGTCCATCGCCGAGCGGGTCACCGCGTCGATCGCACCGGCCGCCACGGCGAACTGGACGGTACGGCCCCGGAACACGGTGACCGGATCACCGCCGGGCCTCCCCTCCAGCACCAGGATCTGCGGAGTTCCCGTGGTCGCCTCGTCGTCCTGGAGGCCGTCCAGCCGGATCCGGTCGTCCTCGTAATAGACGAGCGAGGCGGCGACCGAGGCCCGGCGGCGCATCTCGTCGTACTCGGCGTCCTCCCGCGCCCGGTCGTCGGTACGGATCACCACCCAGGACAGGCACGCCAGTCCGACGACGGTGATCAGCGTGTACGCCGTGGTCAGCCGCAGTTGCAGCCGCCGCAGCCGTCTCCTGGCCGGGGAGCGCCGCCGCGCTGATCCCGCCATCAGCGGGGCTCCTGCCGCGCCGACAGCAGGAAGCCCTGGCCGCGCACGGTGTGCACCAGCCCCGGGGAGCCCAGCTTGCGCCGCAGGCCCGCGACGACGGCGTCCACCACGTTGGAGACGGGGTCGGCCATCTCGTCCCAGCAGTGCTCCAGCAGGCCGGTACGCGTGACCACGGCGTCCCGGTGCACGAGGAGCTGCTGGAGGACGGCGTACTCCTTCGGGCTCAGCGACAGCAGGACGCCACCGCGCCGCACCTCGTGGCGTGAGACATCCATGACCACGTCCGCGAAGGTCAGAAAGGCGGGAAGCCGGACCGGGGCCCGTCGGCTCAGGCCCCGCACGCGCAGGACGAGCTCGCGCATCGCGAACGGCTTGGCGAGGTAGTCGTCCGCCCCGCTCTCCAGCCCCCGCACCCGCTCGTCCAGCGAATCCAGGGCGCTCAGGCACAGCACGGGCACCGACCAGCCGGCCCGGCGCCTGCCCTCCAGCGGGGCGAGGGAGTCGCCGGAGGGCATCATCCGGTCCAGCACCACACAGTCGTACGCGGTGAGGTGCAGAGCGACGTCCGCCTCCGGCCAGTCGGCGGCGCAGTCCACGGCGAAGCCCCCGTCGCGCAGCCCGGCCGCGATCACCTCCCGCAGATCGTCGTCGTCCTCCACCAGCAGCACACGCACCGGGAGAACTCCTCTGCATCCGCGTCCGGGAAGACCCCTCGCCCGGAGAGCGGAGGGGAAGGATCCGCCATCCTACGTACCCGGGCGGCGGGCCGCGGCTCGGGCACCGTCCTCGCGGCCCGGCCGCCGGCAGCGCGGACAGATGCCCTCACCGTACGGCGGGGGTCCGACCACACGGCCGCGGCGACGGCCCCCGGGGGCGGCTCAGGGCGGGGTGAGGCCCGTCGCCGCGAGGACGGCGTCCACCGTCCGGTCCACCGTCAGCCCGGCGTTGTCGATCCAGATGCCCTCGTCGGCCAGTTCGTCGCGCATCGCCGTCTCCAGGAACGACCAGTCCGTGGTGAGCGTCCTGTCCCGGGCGCGGTTGCGCTCGGCCGCCTTCGCCGCGCCGGGGGCGAGCACCACGAAGTGCGGTGGGCTGGGGGTCATCCACCGGCGGTAGAAGTCGAGGTGGGCGCGGCGCACGACCACGTCGTCGACGACCGGGAGGAAGCCCGCCGCGACGAAGCTCCCCGCCAGCAGGCAGGCGCCCCGGGCCCGGAGGAAGATCTGCCGGTCCGCCTCCTCGTCCCGTTCGGGCGTGGGCAGACGTCCGCCGGAGACGATGAGGTCCTGGAGGGCGTCGACCTCGATGTGGGCCGACGCGGCGAACCGGGCGGCGAGCGCTGCGGCCACCGTGCTCTTGCCGCTGCCGGGGATGCCGCTCAGCAGGATCGCCCCGGCGGCCGGCTCCGCGGTGTCCACCGGTACTTCGGCCCAGCCCACGGCCCGTGCTCCTCACGTCGCGTATGTGTCCGTGGTCCGAGGCTAGCCGTTTCCCCCGGGCTCCCGTCGGCCCTCCGCCGCGCGGGCCCCGGGCGGCCTCGGGAACTTCCCGGCCGGGGCGGCCGACTACTGGAGAGACGCCGGGTGCGGGAGAGCCGCCCGGTGCCGGACACGGCAGGACAGACCCCGGGCCCTCGGGCCCCCGGTTCCGGGAGGAGACCGCGAGGTATGCACTGGTACGAGGACGACGCGCTCTGGTCCGATTTCGCCCCGACGATGTTCCCGCCGGCGCGGGCCGAGTCCGCCGCCGCCCTGGTCGCCTCCTCACCGCTGCTCGACTTCCCGCCGGGGACCCGGGTGCTGGACCTGTGCTGCGGACCGGGGCTGTTCGTCGTCCCCCTGGCGGCGCGCGGGTACGACGTGACGGGCGTCGACCTGTCGCCCTCGATGCTGGCCGCCGCGCGCACGGCGTGCGCCGAAGCGGGCGCCGAGGTCCGGCTGGAGCGGGCCGACATGCTCACCTACAGCGAGGCCGGGGCCTTCGACGTGGTGCTGAACGTCTTCACCTCCTTCGGCTACTTCGACGAGGCCGGGGACAACCTCCAGGTGCTGCGCAACGCCTACGAGAGCCTCGCACCGGGCGGACAGCTGCTGGTGGACGTGATGGGCAAGGAGGTGCTGGCGGGGTGGATCGGGCGGCCGAAGGCGGTGGACCTGCCGGACGGCTCCTACGTCGTCCAGCGCGACACCGTCCTCGACAGCTGGCGGCGGCTGCGCACCGACTGGACCCTGGTGCGCGGCACCTCGGCCCGTACGGCGTCGATCACCTCCTGGCTGTACTCGGCGGCCGAACTGCACGCCCTCTTCGAACAGGCGGGCTTCACCGACGTGGAGTGCTTCGGCGGGTTCGACGCGTCCGGCTACGACCAGCGCTCGGACCGGCTGATCGTCCGCGGGCGGCGCAAGTGAGGGCCGGGGCGGACGCCGCCCGGCGCGCCACCACCCCCGCCGCGACGGTCCACGAGCACATCACCGATGCCGTGAAGACGCCGGACCTGATCCGGCTGACGCCGGACGTGGTCCTCGCCCGGTTCGAGACGATGAAGGTGTACGCGGCGCTCGGCGCGGTCCGTTCGCTGCTGCGCCGGGGCCGGGTGGTCCCCGGGCAGACCCTGGTCGACAGCTCCAGCGGGATCTACGCCCTGGCGCTCGCGATGGCCTGCCACCGCTACGGGCTGCGCTGCCACATCGTCGCCTCGACCACCGTCGACGCCACCATGCGCGCGCAGTTGGAGATCCTCGGTGCGACGGTGGACGCGATGCCGCCGTCGACGAGCCTGCGCCTGGACCAGGAGCTGCGGGTGCGCCACGTGCGCCGGCTGCTGGCCGAGCGGCCCGGCTTCCACTGGATGCGGCAGTACCACGACGCGGTCCACCACGAGGGCTACCGGGAGTTCGCGGAGCTGCTGACCGCCGCGCTCCCCGAGGGCCCGCTGACCCTGGTGGGGGCGGTGGGCACCGGGGCGTCCACGGGCGGACTGGCCCGCGCGCTGCGGGAGTCGGGGCGGCCGGTGCGGCTGGTGGGCATCCAGCCGTTCGGCAGTGTGACCTTCGGCAGCGAGCGGTTCAGCGACCCGGACGCCATCATCGCGGGCATCGGCAGCTCCATCCCGTTCGGGAACGTCCGGCACGCCCTGTACGACACCGTGCACTGGATGGACTTCCGCCATGCGATGGCCGGTGCGGTCGGACTGCTGCGGGACCACGCGGTGTTCGCGGGCCTGTCCACCGGGGCGGCCCACCTCACGGCCGCCTGGGAGTCGGCCCGGGACCCGGGGCGGCTGCATCTGGTGCTGGGCGCGGACACCGGTCACCGTTACGCGGAGCGGGTGTTCGCCCGGCACGCCGAGGCCCTGGACCCGGCCGGGCTGCGCCCCCGGCAGATCACCTCGCTGGAGTCACTGCGGCCCCCGTGGTCGGTGATGGAGTGGGGCGGGCGGCCCGCCCCCGAGGCTGCCAGGACCACCGAGGGCGAGGCTTCCCCGCCCTCCTCCGTACCGACCGTGGAGCTGCTGCCATGACGATCGCCGCACTGGAGTCCCTCTCCTTCGGTCTGGGCCGGATGGCCGTGGCCGCCGCGGAGGCGGGCCACCGGCTGTGCCTGCTGACCGGGGACCGCTCGGTCTACCGGCACGAGCTGGCGACCCTGCCGCCCGGGGCGCTGGACGTCGTCGACGTGGACACCTGGGACCAGGACGCCGTCCGCCGGGCGCTGGCGGCCGTGCCGGACCTGGCCGGGCTGATCAACACGACGGACACCTGGGGTCTGCCCGCCGCCGAACTGGCCGCCGGGCTCGGCCTGCCGGGGCCCGAGCCCGACGCGGTCCGGCTGTTGCGTGACAAGCGCCGGGTGCGGGCGGCGCTGCACGCCCACGGGCTGAGCCGCAGCCCGGCCGTGGCCGTCCCGCCGGGTCCCGAGGGCGCCGGGGAGGTGCTGCGGGCAGTGGGGCTGCCCGCGGTCCTGAAGGACTCGGCGGGCACGTCGTCCCGCCATGTGTGGATCGCGCACGACGAGGAGGCGCTGCACCGGGCGCTCGCGGAGGCGGCCCGGCAGCCGCTGATGGGCGGGCTGTTCGCCGAGGCGTTCCTCGCCGGTCCGCTGTACAGCGCGGAGACGCTCAGCTGGGACGGGACCACCCGGCTGCTCGGGGTGCTGAGCCGCCAGACCTCCCGGGAGGTGGTGGTCCGGGAGGAGGCGGCGGCGTTCCCGGTGGCCCTGCCGGAGCCGGACCGGGCCGGGATCGAGGCGTGGGCGGGGCGGGTCCTGGCGGCGGCCGGACACGAACGGGGCTTCGCCCATGTGGAGTTCATCCTGACGGCGGACGGCCCCGAGCTGGTGGAGATCAACCGCAGGATCGGGGGTGCGCTGGTCGGCGAGGTGCTGTGCCGGACGCTGGGCACCAACGTGTACTCGGCGATGATGGACGAGGTGCTCGGCCGCCGCCCGGCGCTGCTGGACGCGCCCCTGGACGGCGGGGGGCCCGCGTACGGCTTCGTCCTCGTCTACGCGGACCGGCCCGGGGTGCTGAAGGGCTGGCACGGCCTCGGTGAACTCGCCGCCTTCCCCGGGTCGGTGGAGTGGTATCCGGTGCGTGAGCCCGGGGAGACCGTGGCCCACGTGAACGACCAGCGCGGCTGTACGGGCATGGTGCTGGCCGAGGCCGCGACGGCGGAGCTGGCCCAGCACCGGGCGTGGAGCGCGGCCGTCCGGGTCCGCCCGGTCCTGGCCGCCGCGCCGTGAGCCCGGGGCGGTGAGGCGGCGGCGGGCTCGGGCGCTTCCGGGAGACCGGGTGCGGCCGCCGTTCACCGGGGCGCAGCGCTTCCTGCTGGCTGGTTCCTTCCTGATCACGCTCGGCAGTTTCGCCGTGCTGCCCTACATGTCGGTGCTGCTGCACCAGCGGCTCGGCATGGGGCTGGGTGCCGTCGGTTTCGTGCTGGCCGTGGCCTCGCTGATCCAGTTCGCCGGGGGTGTGGTCGCGGGGCCGGTGGCGGCGCGCGTCGGACTGCGGCGCGCGATGCTGCTGGCGCTGGCGCTGCGCACCGCGGGGTTCGCCGCGTTCGTCCCCGGGCTGACCAGTCCGGTGCTCGCCGTGGGGGCGCTGCTGCTGGTGTCGGCGGGTGCGGCGCTGTATCTCCCGGCGAACAAGGCGTACCTGGTGGCGGGGGTACCCGAGGCGGGCCGTGCCCGGCTGCTGTCGGCGAGCGGTTCGGCGTTCAACGCGGGCATGGCGCTGGGCCCGCCCGCCGCGGCGCCGCTCGTCCTCGGCTCCCCCGGGGCGCTGTTCGCCTGCGTGGCCGGGCTGTTCGCACTCGTGGGGGCCGGACACGCGCTGCTGCCCCCCGAAGCGGCCGCCCGGCCTCCGGACGCCGCGCCCGCCGCCGGGACACAGGGCCCCGGCGGGCGGGCCGCCGGGCTCTCGCCGTTCCTGGTGACCGTGGTGAGCGTGTACGCGTTCATGTTCTTCCAGCACTATCTGGCCCTGTACGCGGTGCCCCGGACGTCGGCGGCCTTCTACGGGGCGGTGCTGACCGGGTACGCGGCCCTCCTCGTGGTGGGTCAGCCGCTGCTGGCGGAGCGGGTCGCCGCGATGAGCTACCCGGCGGCGCTGCGGTGGGGGTTCGGCGCGATGGCGGCCGGGATGGCGGCGATCGGGGCTGGGGGGCACGCGGGGATCGCGGTGGGCGGGGCGCTGATCTGCTGCGGGGAGATCGTGCTCTTCCTGAAGAACGACCTGGAGGCGCTGGCCCGTTCGGCCTCCGCCCCGGCCGCGGTGTTCGGGCGCCAGCGGCTGGCGGCGGGCATCGGGGCGTTCGCCGCCGGGGTGGTGGGCGGTCAGCTGTACGGGGCGGCGGAGGCGGCTGGTTCGGCGCGGGGGTTCTGGGCGGTGGTGTGCCTCCAGTGCCTGCTGCTGCCGTCGGCCCTGCTGCTCCGCCGCCCCGCCCGGGACCGGACCGGGCCCCGGGCGGAGGCCGCCCAGGAGGTGCCCGGCCCCTGAACCGGACGGCAGCCCCCGGGGTCGCGACGTGCCGGTCGGGCCGGGCTCACGGGCCCCAAGGACTACCGACGGGACCTGCGGTCTGTCGGCAAACTGCCGTCTGCCGCGCGACGCCTGGGGCGCACGCTCGCCGCGTCGCCGCCCTCCGGCGGCGGGTCGAGCCGGTCCCGTGCCCGCGCGACGGCGGTGCCCGTAGGGACGTGTCGCGGTCACCGTATGTGCGTCCGGAGTGTTCCAGGTGGACGGATCACCGAGGACGAACTCCCCGCCGTGGCGTGATGGGCGGCCCCGGACACCGGGCTCGCGGGGTGGGACCGCGCGTCGCAGGACGCGGAGCGAGCGCGATGCGGCCCAGCACCTGCACCGGAAGTTCCTTCAGGAGGGAGGCCAGGCGTGGAACGTGCTGGCCGGCGTCCACGGGGATCAGGATGTGAGTGGCGGCCGATGAGGCCGCCACTCGCGTCGCTGACCTACTCGGCCCAGTAGTAACCGCCGAAGTGCTTGACGGGTGACCAGGCAGGCAGGATATCGGGCAGCGGCGGCGTGAGAGAACTGTACTCCTGCGCCCCGAAAACCACCCTCCCGTCCATGACTGTCAGAACAGCGGAAATGTCCTTGATCTGCTCTTCGGGAACAGTGAAATAGTCCCTGTCCAACAGCGCGAAATCCGCCAGATTCCCTGGGGCGATCTTGCCCATTTCGGATTCCGTGTTCATGAACCACGCCGGCCCGCTGGTGAAAAGTTTCAGCGCTTCGATGCGGGACAGGCGGTTGTCCTGAGAGAGTACTTCGGAACCCGAGACCGACTTTCCGGATACCATCCAGCTGACGCCGACCCAGGGATTGAAGGTCGCGGCCCGAAATGCGTCGGTGGTCATGGCGAGGGCGATTCCACTGTCGACCAACTGGCGCAGTCGCGGAGTTTCCAGGGCCTTCTGGAGGCCGTGCGTCTTGATGAACCCGTCGCCGTGCAGCGCCATCTTCGAGTCCAAGGCGATTCCACCACCAAGGTTCTTCACCCTGGCGATGTTCGCGGGACTGATGGTCTCGGCGTGCTCGATGCTCCACCGCAGACCATCGAGCGGCGTTTCATCGTTCATCTCTTCCAAGGCGTCGAGGAACGGCGTGATGTTTTCGTTGTAGCTGATGTGCATTCGGAAGGGAATGCGACGTCGGACCAGCTTGACGACGTTTTCCTTGACGTGCCGCCGCATCTGGTCGGGATCGATGATGACTGGCGGGCGATCGAAATTCTCGTGGTCGTGCACTTCCAGCTGCAGCACTTCGCCGGCTCCACGGTACACATGACCGTGATCCAGGGTCGGATGCAGGTTCTGACCGGGACTGATGGGCGCTGTCCGGGTGATCGCCTCGATCTGCGCGTCCACCATGTTCATCGGGGTACCGTCGCCGAACTGCATGTCGACGAAGGGCATCCGCACGTTGAGGCGGTTGTCGCGGGCGAGCACGTCCACGGTGGCCTGAGGGCCGGGGTACCCCCTGTTGCCGGCGTCGACGGCCGAGGTGACGCCGAAGCGGTTCAGAGCGTGGACGGTATGGACCAGCGAACTGACTTCTTCATCGGGTGAAAGCTGCGGGACCATGGTCTCCAGAGCGATGAAGGTGAAGGTGTATCCGTGAACCACACCGGTGTAGTTGCCCCGGTCGTCCTTCTCGAACTCGGTCTCCGGCAAAGAAGGGAACCGTTCGGTGCCCACACCAAGTTCTTCCATGGCCTTCTCGTTCAGGAAGGCGCGGTTGTAGGCGTACTGCACGATCAGCGGGCGGTCGGGCACTGCCTCACGCAGCTCGTCCATCGTGGGAAACCGGTTCTCCTCGAACTGGTAGGGGGACCAGCCCCCGATCGCCTTGACCCAGTGTCCATCAGGCGTCCGCTCCGCCTGTTCGCGCAGCATCGCCAGCGCGATCTTCAGGGTGGGTACCCCGTCCCACCTCACGTTGTAGTTGTAGCCACTTTCATTGAGCACGTGAGTGTGTGCATCGATAATGCCCGGAATAAGGGTGCGGCCCCGGGCGTCGATGACCTGTGTATCGGAATTCTTCAGGCTCACGATGTCCGCATCGGAACCGACCGAGTAAATTCGTCCGTTCTTGACGGCCAGAGCGGAAGCTTCAGTTTGTCCGCGATTATTGGTGAAAATCTTCGCATTGATGACGATCAAATCCGCTCCGGGGGGAATCTGCGTCGAGCGCTCCGGAACGGCGGAAATTTTCTCTCCAGTCATTTCATCCTCATTCGATCAAGATTTGGGGCGCGTCATAAGAGAAGGATTTCAGGTGAAAGCGGGCGCACGATTTTCCGCGGGATGTCAAACAGTGGGTTCTGAAAATTCGCGAGCACCCCTTGGCGGCACGTTCCTGGCTACCAGGTCCCGGCTCCAGCCGCACCTGGACCCCCCGTTGCGCACTGCCGCCGCATCGGCTCGGTCACCGGTGGCACGGGAGCGGCCGCCCGGGGCTCTGCGCCGTCGTGAAGTGCCGGACATGCCGGTGCGCGCCGTTCTCCACCGTTCGGCGCCCCCGGAAGACGTGCGCCGCGTCGACATCGGAACTCCGCGCCCGGCGGCGGGGCGCGTCAGCCCTGCTGCGGTTGGTCGAGGCCCCGCAGGAACTTGACCAGTTCGGAGCTGACGCGGTCGGCCGCCTCGTGCTGGGGCCAGTGGCCCACGTTCTCCAGTGCGATCACATCGACGAGTCCGGGCACCAGGGGGAGGAGGTCGTCACGCGTCGGGGGCGTCGGATGGAAGAAGTTGCACAGGCCGTCCGAGGCGCCCCAGATGTAGAGCGACGGATGCTGGATGCGTACGCCCTCGAAGGCGGACATGAGATCGAACGTTGCCTGGGAACCGCGGTAGTGATTGAGCCCGCCGCGGAACCCGGTCTCCTCGAACGAGCGGATGGTGTGCTCGATGTAGGCGGGGTCGGCCCAGTCCGGGATGGGTACGGGAGACGGCCGGAGCATGTGCCGGCTGGAGTCGAGCGGGTCCCATGCGGCGTCCGGCGAAGGACTTCCCGAGAGCCAGTGGAAGATGCTCGGGATGGACTTCTCGGCCGGCTCGAAAGAGGCCTCGGCGCCTGGCTCCTTCATCTCGAAAGCGTAGTACCGCTTCTCCAGGCCCTGCTCGCGGAGCATGTCCCAGTGGCTGAGCTCGCCTCGGGGCTGGATGGGGATGCTCAGGGTGACCAGAGCCCGGAAGAGGTCCGGGCGCAGCACGACCGCGCGCTGGGCGTGGTCCGCGCCCCAGTCGTGTCCGACGACGACCGCGGAGTCGACGTCGAGAGCGGCGAGCAGCCCCACCAGATCGCCGGCTATGTGCAAGGTGCTGTAGAGCTCCGCCTCGGTCGGCGCGTGGCTCCGTCCGAAGCCCCGCATGTCGGGGGCTATCGCCCGGTAACCCGCTTTCGCGACGGCGCCCATCTGGTGCAGCCAGGTTTCGGAGGTGTCGGGGAAGCCGTGGCAGAAGAGAACCGCCGGCCCCTCGCCCTGTTCGACCACATGAAAGGGGGCGCCGTTCACCTCCACCATCAGGCGGCGCACCGGGAACGGATCAGCCGGGTTCGTCGCGGTAGCTGCGTCAGAGGCTTCGTACATCTTCACTCCACATGTCTTTGGACGGCCGCGCCCACCGCTCGGTTCGGTTCGGCGGCGGTGGCCCCCGACTCGCTCGCTCGGGTGCCCATGGGCTGCGCCCGTGACGGGCTGAACGGACCGCAGGCGCGCGGTCAGCGGGTACCGGTCACAGCACCCCGACTGGTCGACTCGGCCCGAGGGCTGTCAACCGTCCGGCAGTCCCCAACCGTTTAGTTGATCTATCATCAACGCTAGTTGGCAGTGATCGACTCGTCAACTTTGCTTATTTCAGGCCATGTTCGTCTCTTTATGGCGCAACGCGACGCAACGCTCAGGTCCTGTCTGCTCGCTGCGTCGGGCCGACTGCCGGCACCGCCAAGACCGGGAAGCCGCGCAGCCCGGCCATGCCCGGCCCCGTCTCGCTCCGCGCCCTCTCATCCCTAGGGGGGTGCCTTGGCGATCAGGCCGGATGCGGCACCGGACCCCGCGAGCCCGGCCGCGGCACTCCACGCGGCGGCGTTCGCCGTTGCCGCGGCACCCGTCGGCGGCGCCCGAAGCTGACCCGTCCCCGGCAGTCCGGCGGACCCCGCGAGGGACGGCGGGCCGCGGCGGCGACAATGGGGGCGTGAACGAGCCGATACCCGTCATCCGCGACACCGACCACGGCACCGCCCGGCTGCTGCCCGACGTGGACCGCGCGCGGGCCTGGCTGCTCACCGTCGACGGCGCGCCCCAGTCCTACGTCGACCTGGACGACCCGGCGCACCTGGAGTTCGAGTACGTGCGGCGGCTCGCCCATGTCGTGGACGGCGCGGCGGAGCCGGGCGCACCGCTGGATGTCCTGCACCTCGGCGGCGGGGCGATGACCCTGCCGCGCTATGTGGCGGTGACCCGGCCTGGCTCGCGGCAGGACGTCGTGGAGGTGGACCGGGGGCTGCTTCGGCTGGTCCGGGAACACCTGCCGCTGCCCGGGGGCGGCGGTGTCACGGTGCACGCGGCGGACGCCCGGGAGCGGCTGGAGGCGTCGGCCCCGGCTTCCGCGGACCTGCTGATCGGGGACGTCTTCGGCGGCTCCCGGGTGCCCGCGCACCTGACTTCCCTGGAGTACGCGCGGGCGGCCGGGCGCGCGCTGCGGCCCCACGGCATCTACGCGGCCAACCTGGCCGACGGCACCCCGTTCGCCTTCCTCCGGTCCCAACTGGCCAACGCGGCCGCCGTTTTCGCGGACCTCGCGCTGATCGCGGAACCGGCGGTGCTGCGCGGGCGGCGCTTCGGGAACGTGGTGCTGCTCGCCTCGCACGCCCCGATCGATCCGGCCCCGCTCACCCGGCGCTGCGCGGCCGACGCCTTCCCGGCCCGGGTCAGCCACGGTGAGGCGGTCACCCGGTTCCTCGGCGCGGCCCGGCCGGTGGGCGACGCCGATGCGGTGGCCTCGCCCCGGCCGCCCGACGGGGCCTTCAGCGTGGGCTGAGCGCCCCGGCCCGGCGGGGGAGGGCCCGGACCGGGGCGACGGGTCAGCCGGTGGGTGTGCCCCCGAGGCGCACGGTGCTCAGGATCTGCTGGATCGTGGTGTCCGGAAGCTCGTCCTTGACGCCCGCGTTGGCGTAGAGGACCCAGGTCGAGAACTCGTTCTTGGAGTTCTTGAAGGTGAAGGCGATCGACTTCCCGTCGGTGTCGCACTTCCCCTTCTTGCCCAGCCCCAGGGCGGTCGCCTCGACGACGCTGCCCGACAGACCGGACTTGGTCGTGTACGCCTTGGGCTTGCCGGTCTTGACCTTGCTCTTGGGGTCCTCCTGGGCGTAGGCGCCCCACACCCAGTTGGCGGCCTCGTTCCGGGCGGCCTCGTCCGCGCTCTTGGCGCCCTGGGCACCCTTCGTGCCGACGCCCGCGAGGCCGGTGCTCTCCTCGTTGCCGTCCCCGTCGGAGTCGTCGACGCACCACTTGCTCTTGAGGAACGCCGGGGAGGAGAAGCCCACGACCGGCGGGCCCGTGGGGTCCTTCGCGTCCTCGAAGCCGGAGAAGACGCCCGTGCCCGCGACCTCCCAGTCACCGGGAACGTCGAACTGGGTGCCCCACTTGGGATTGGTGACGACCTTCCAGCCCGGCACCAGCGGCTTGGGATCACCGTCCGCGCCCCGCGGGTTCTCCGCGGGCGCGGACCCGGTGGCCGACTCGCTCGGCTTCGCGCTCGGCGAGGCGGACTTCTTGTCGTCGGCGACGGTCTTGCCGCCGTCGTCGTCCTTGCCGCCGAGCACCAGGAAACCGGTCACGCCCGCGGCCACCACGACGGCCAGTGCGGCGACGATCGCCACGACCGTCGTCTTCTTCTTGTCGTCGCCGGGCTTCGGCCCGCCGGGCGGACCCGGCACCGCGTACTGCGGCGCGGTCGGCTGCTGGTAGGGGTTGGGCTGTGGGTAACCCGGCTGCCCGCCGGGCTGGCCCTGCGGGTATCCGTACCCCGGCTCTCCGGGCTGACCCGGCGCGCCCTGCTGCTGATATCCCGGTTGCTGATAGGGATTCGGCTGCTGGTACCCCGGCTGCTGGTACGGGTTCTGGTTCTGGTCCTGCGGGTTCTGCTCGCCCCCGGGCGGCTGCGTTCCTGGCCACATGGCCAGTAACCATAGAGGGGCGGTGCGCCCACTTCTACGGCCGCCCTGTCCCAGAGCCGTCACAAGGGGATGGCCAAACGGTTCTACTGGTGAGTAACCTTCGGGCATGAGCGCTGAACAGATGACCGTGGGCGAGATGCTCGTCGCGACGGTCCCGATGGCCCGGACCCTCAACCTCGACTTCCTGGAGACCACCCCGGAGCGTGCCGTCGTCCGGCTGCCCGACCAGGCCGACTTCCACAACCACGTGGGCGGCCCGCACGCCGGAGCGATGTTCACGCTCGCCGAGTCCGCCAGCGGCGCCATCGTCATCGCCGCCTTCGGCGACCAGATGTCGCGCGCCGTGCCGCTCGCCGTGAAGGCCGAGATCGGCTACAAGAAGCTCGCCAAGGGCGAGGTCACGGCCACCGCCACCCTCGGCCGTCCCATCGCCGACGTCGTCGCCGAACTCGACGCGGGCGGCCGGCCGGAATTCCCCGTCGCCATCGAGATCACCCGGGCCGACGGCGCGGTGACCGGCGAGATGACCGTCGTCTGGACCCTGCGCCCCAACAGCTGACCGGCCGCACGGAGCGCGGGACCGCCATCCCCATGGGGGCGCGCGGCGGCCTCGCGCCCCCTCGCCACCTGCCCCGCCGAGAACGGCCGGGCCCGGCCGGGTCAGCCCTCGTGGGCTGCGCGGTGGGCCTTCGCCAGTTCCACGTATCCGGCGGCGTTGAGACGGATGCCCTCCAGCTCCTCCGCCGACAGTTCCCGCTTGACCTTGGCGGGCACCCCCGCCACGAGCGACCCCGGCGGGACCCGCATCCCCTGCGGCACCAGGGCCTGCGCCGCGATCAGGGAGCCCGCGCCGATGTGGGCGCCGTTGAGCACCGTGGCGCCCATCCCGACCAGTACGTCGTCCTCGATCACACAGCCGTGCAGCACCGCGTTGTGTCCGACCGACACCCGTGCCCCCACGGTCAGCGGGAAGCCGGGGTCGGTGTGCACGCTGACGTTGTCCTGGATGTTGCTTCCGGGGCCGAGCGTGATGGGACCGCAGTCGGCGCGCAGCACCGCCTGGTACCAGACGCTGGAACCGGGCGCGAGCGTCACCTCGCCGATCACCACGGACGTCGGGGCCACGAACGCGTCCACGGAGATGTCCGGCTCCTTGCCGCCCATGCCCATGATCAACGCCTGCTCCGCCATCGCCTGCTCCTTCGCGCCGGTGTGGTCTCCCGGCCCTCCCCGCGGGGCCGGGCCGACTCAACACCGTAGGGGACCGCTCCCCAGGCCCGCCGGTCAGTGGGGCGAACATCACAGGTCACCGCGCGGATGGCCGCCCGCGCCGCCGACTACCGTGAGCGCGTGCCGAAGAACCGCGACACGTCCTCCTTCCTCGCCCGCTGGCCGCGCCGGGCCGCGTCCCGCGCGCTCCACCGGGGCTGGGCGTGGGTGCGGGAGACGGGCGCGGTCACCGTGGAACACCCCGGGCGGCTGCGGTTCGGCGCGATCGGCGCGGGCACCCGGCTCGCCTTCCCGCAGGGCACGGTCTTCGGGGAGCGGTGGATCGAACTGGGCGCCCACTGCGTCATCGGCGAGCAGGTGACCCTCACCGCCGGGATGATGCCGGACCTGGACCTGGGGCACGACCCCATCCTCACGCTGGGCGACGGCGTCGTGCTGGGGCGCGGCAGCCACGTCATCGCCGACACCACGGTGTCCATAGGCCCGGACACGTACTGCGGTCCGTACGTCTACATCACCTCGACCAACCACAGTTACGACGACCCGGACGAGCCGGTGGGCAAGCAGTGGCCCCGGATGGAGCCCGTGAGCATCGGCCCCGGCTGCTGGATCGGCACCGGCGCGGTGATCCTGCCCGGCGCCCGGCTCGGCCGGAACGTCGTGGTCGCGGCGGGCGCGGTCGTCCGGGGCGAGGTCCCGGACCGGGCGGTGGTCGCGGGGGCCCCGGCCCGCGTCGTACGCAGCTGGCACCCGGAGCGCGGCTGGCAGCCACCCCTGCGCACCCCCGCCCCCGTGCCGATCCCCGAGGGCGTCACCCCCGAACAGCTGCTGGCCCTCGCCGAACGGGACGAGACGCCGGAGCGCCCCGCCCCGTAAACCGGCGCGCGCACCGCTGACCGGCGGCGTTCACCGGGAGGCCGTGCCATATTCTTGACCCGGCCTGCCGCACCCGGCAGGTGCTCGCCACGACCGTGCCGGACCCGCCCGGTCTCCCCGCACTCCGCCATCCACCGCAGGGACGGAACGTGTCCGACCTCGACCAGCTCACCCGGTCGCTCGCCCGCAACCTCAAGCGCTGGCGCGGGGAGCGCGGCTTCACCCTCGACGTCCTCGCCGCCCGCGCCGGAGTCAGCCGCGGCATGATCATCCAGATCGAGCAGGCCCGGACGAACCCGAGCGTCGGTACGACGGTCAAGCTGGCCGACGCCCTCGGGGTCAGCATCACCACCCTTCTCGACCACGAGCAGGACACCCGGGTGCGGCTGGTGCCGGAGAGCCAGGCCGTCCGCATGTGGTCCACGGACGCGGGCAGTTCGTCGACCCTGCTCGTCGGCACCGAGGCCCGGGGCCCGCTCGAACTGTGGACCTGGCGGCTGACGCCCGGCGAGGGCAGCGTCTCCGACCCGCACCCCGAGGGCACCGTCGAACTGCTCCACGTGACCGAGGGCGAACTGACCCTCCTGGTCGAGGACCGGACGTACCCGGTCCCCGCGGGCACCTCCGCGACCTTCCAGGCGCACGTCCCCCACGGCTACCGCAACGAGACCGCCGGACCGGTCGTCTTCACCCTGGCCGTGGCCATCCCGCCCGTCGGCTGAACGCGCACGGTCTCAGCCGGGCGGACGCCGGTGCTCCGTGAGCCAGCCCGTCGCGAAGTCCACCGCCGACCGCAGCCCGACGAGCCGGCACGTGGCCGCCCCCAGCCGGGCCGTCCGTACCTCCTCCTCGGCGGCCGCCGCCTCGAACGCCGCGCCCAGGGCCGCGAAGTCGCCGTCGTCCAGAGCCACGTCCTCGTACTCCCACCACTGCCGCACGCCCCTCGGAGCCACCACGCAGCGGTAGGCGCGGCGCGGCGGTCGGGGCATCCGGTACTCGCCCAGGTGGAACGCCGTGCAGGTGGCGTAGCCGGTGCCCAGCAGCAGAATCCTGGCGTCCGCCTCGTACAGCCGGGCCAGCGGGGACTCCTCCCCGAGGTGGCAGTCGGCCCGGTGCCCGGCGAGGAGCGCCCCGGCACCGGGGCCGAGCGCGGCGAAGGAGGTCTGCGGATGAGTGCTGCGCCGTGCCCCCGGCGCCGTCCGTACGGCCTCGGCCAGCGCGCCCGTCGACGGCGCGGGCGTCAGCGCGGGGTCGAACGGCGGCATCGCCGCGCGCACCGCCGCCCGCGCGGCGGCGTCGAGGCCGCGCACCCGCTCGCGGTAGTGCGGCGAGGTGTCGGAGTTCTCCGGGGTGAAGGCCGGGACGACCACCGTCCCCGTGGGCCCCACCGCCCGGCGCACCGCGTCGAGCACCCCGTGGGCGCCGCCCCGGACCGGCCCCACCGCCCGCAGCGAGGCGTGCACCAGCAGCACCTCGCCGGGCCGTACGCCCAGGGCGGTGAGGGCCGTCGACGGCCGGGCCGCGTCGGGTGCGTCGTCCACGGCGGGAATCCTTCCCGCCCGCCGACGGGTCCCACACTCAGACGTGGTCCGCCAGCCGCGGGATCTCGATCGCCGGGCACCGGTCCATCACCATGTCCAGGCCCGCGGCCCGCGTCCGCTCGTACGCCGCCGGGTCCACCACCCCCAGCTGGAACCAGACGGCCTTCGCGCCCGCGGCCACCGCCTCGTCCGCGACCGCGCCCGCCAGTTCGCTGTTGACGAAGACGTCCACCACGTCGACGGGGAAGGGGATGTCCGCCAGCGAGGCGTACCCCTGCTCCCCGTGCACCGTCGCGGCCTTCGGATGCACCGGCACCACCCGCTTCCCGAACCGCTGGAGGACCTGCGCCACCCCCCACGCCGCCCGGGACGGGTTGTCGGACAGCCCGACCACCGCCCAGGTGTCGCCCGTGTCCTGAAGAATCCGCCGGATCGTCCGCTCCTGTGTGTCCATGCCGGGACAACGGACGGTCCCCGCCCGCCATTCCCGCCCGGTCCCGGCCGCATAGGGTGGGCGGATGCAGGAGCAGTACCGGACCGTCGCCCGCGCGGGTGCGCACGAGAGCGAGATCAACCGATCGCGTTTCCTCTGCTCCCTCGCCCCCGCAGCCACCGAACAGGAGGCGCAGGAGTTCGTCGCACGCGTCCGCAAGGAGCATCCGGCCGCCGGCCACCACTGCTTCGCCTACGTGATCGGCGCCGACGCCGCCGTGCAGAAGGCCTCCGACGACGGCGAACCGGGCGGAACCGCGGGCGTTCCGATGCTCCAGATGCTGCTGCGGCGGGAGATGCGCTACGTCGTGGCGGTCGTCACCCGCTACTACGGTGGCGTGAAGCTCGGCGCCGGCGGGCTGATCCGGGCGTACGGGGGAGTGGTCGGCGAGACGCTCGACGCGCTCGGCACCCGCACCCGCCGGCGCTTCCGCCTCGCGACCGTCCGCGTCGACCACCAGCGGGCGGGAAAGCTGGAGAACGACCTGCGGGCCACCGGACGGGACGTCCGCGAGGTGCGGTACGCGGAGGCCGTGACCATCGAGATCGGGCTGCCGGACGCCGATGTGGAGGCGTTCACCGGCTGGCTGGCCGATGCGACCGCCGGGAGCGCCACGCTGGAGCTGGGCGGCGAGGCGTACGGCGACGTGTGAGCGGCGAGGGCGGTCGCGTACGCGGAAAACCCCATCGATGCGGGCCCGGCGGCCCGGCGGCGTTAGCGTGGTCCGTGCCGTCGGCGCGATCATGACCGGCGGGGCGTCCTCCAGGACGCGGGCCACGAGGCGGAGGACGAGGACGATGCGGGCGGGATACGGCGGTGCGACGGCGTGAGGCTCCTGCACACCTCGGACTGGCACCTGGGCCGGTCCTTCCACCGCGTCTCCCTCCTCGGAGCGCAGGCCGCCTTCCTCGACCGCCTGGTGGCGACCGTCCGGGAACGCGCGGTGGACGCCGTCCTGGTGGCGGGTGACGTCTACGACCGGGCCGTACCGCCGCTGAGCGCCGTCGAGTTGTTCGACCGCGCGCTGCACCGGCTCGCCGAGGTGGGCGTGCCCACGGTCATGATCTCCGGCAACCACGACTCGGCCCGCAGGCTGGGCGTCGGCGCCGGGCTCTTCGAACGGTCCGGTATCCATCTGCGGACCGGTCCCGAGGACTGCGGGACGCCCGTGGTGCTCGCCGACGACGACGGCGACGTCGCCTTCTACGGGCTGCCCTACCTGGAACCGGCCCTGGTCAAGGACGCCCTCCGCGCCGCGAAGACCAGCCACGAGTCGGTCCTGACCGCCGCGATGGACCAGGTGCGCGCGGACCTCGCCGCCCGCCCCGAGGGCACCCGCTCCGTCGTCCTCGCCCACGCGTTCGTCGCGGGCGGCGCACCCAGCGACAGCGAACGCGACATCACCGTCGGCGGGGTCGCCGCCGTCCCCGCCGGAGTCTTCGACGGCGTCGACTACGTCGCCCTCGGCCACCTCCACGGCTCCCAGCGCCTCACCGAGCGCGTCCGCTACAGCGGCTCGCCGCTCGCCTACTCCTTCTCCGAGGCCGACCACCGCAAGACCATGTGGCTGATCGACCTGGACGCCGAGGGGAACGTCGCCGCCGAGGAACGCGTGGACTGCCCGGTCGAACGGCCCCTCGCCCGGCTCCGCGGCCGCCTCGACACCCTGCTGGAGGACCCGGCCCTCGGCCGGCACGCGTCCGCCTGGGTCGAGGCCACCCTCACCGACCCGGTCCGCCCCGCCGACCCCATGGCCCGCCTCGCCGCCCGCTTCCCGCACGTGCTGAACCTGGTCTTCGACCCCGAGCGGCCCCCCGAGGACCCTCTCTCCTCCTACGCCCAGCGCCTCCGGGGCCGCGACGACCACCAGATCGCCGAGGACTTCGTCGCCCACGTACGCGGCGGCAGCGGCCCCAGCGACAGCGAACGCGCCCTCCTGCGCGCCGCGTTCGACGACGTACGGGTGGACACGAGCGTGCGTGAGGTGTCCCCGTGAGACTGCACCGCCTCACCGTCACCGCCTTCGGCCCGTTCGGCGCCACCCAGGAAGTCGACTTCGACGCGCTCTCCACCGGCGGGCTCTTCCTGCTCCACGGCCCCACCGGCGCGGGCAAGACCTCCGTCCTGGACGCCGTCTGCTACGCCCTCTACGGGGCCGTCCCCGGGGCCCGGCAGAGCCCGGGGGCCACGCTCCGCAGCGACCACGCGCCGCCCGGCCTGGTCACGGAGGTGCTCCTGGAGCTGACCGTCGGCGGCCGACGGCTCGAAGTGACCCGCAGCCCGGCCCAGCCGCGCCCGAAGAAGCGCGGCGGCGGCTTCACCGTGGAGAAGGCGCAGAGCCGGCTGCGCGAACACGACCCGGAGCGCGGCTGGCAGGCGCTGAGCAAGTCGCACCAGGAGATCGGTGAGGAGCTGACCCAGCTCCTCGGCATGAGCCGGGAGCAGTTCTGCCAGGTCGTCCTGTTGCCCCAGGGCGACTTCGCCCGCTTCCTGCGGGCCGACGCGGAGGCCCGCGGCAGGCTCCTCGGGCGGCTCTTCGACACCCGCCGCTTCGCCGCCGTCGAGGAACGGCTCGCCGAGCTGCGCCGGGGCGCCGAGGCCCGGGTCACGGCGGGCGACGAGAAGATCCTGGCCCTCCTCCAGCGCATCGCCCAGGCCGCCGGACCCGCCGGGACCGAGACCGCGCCGCCCGCCGCCCGGCCCGGCGAACCCGGTCTGGCCGACGCCGCCCTCGGCTGGGCCGCCCTCGCCCGCAGCGCCGCCCGCGAACACCTGGACATCGCCCGGACCGTCCTCGCCGGGGCGGAGGACCGGCAGACCGCCGCCCGCCGCACCCTGGACGCCGAACGCGAACTGGCCCGCCTCCAGCAGCGGCACGCCGAGACCGAGCGGCGGTCCGCCGCCCTTGAGGAGCGCCGTCCCGATCACGACCGCTGCCTTCAGCGGCTGGACCGCGCCCGCAAGGCCGACCGGGTCGCCCCCGCGCTGGAACTGCGGGAGGAGAGCGAGCGGGCCCACCGGGCCGCGAGCGACACCCTCGACCGGGCCAGGACCCTGCTGGCGCCCGCCCTCCGTGACGCGGGCGCCGAGCAACTGGCCGACCTGGAGCGGCGGTTCCGGCTGGAGCTGGGCGCGCTCGAAGCCGCCCGCGCGGCCGAGGCGCGCAGCGCGCGGATCGACGAGGAGCGGTCCCGGCTGAACCGTCAGGCGCGGGCCGACGAGGAGCTGATCCGGGAGACGGACGCCTGGCTGGCCGACTGGGAGGCCACCCGCGCGGCGCTCAAGGAGCGCGTCGACGCCTCGCAGGAGGCCGCCACCCGCGCCGAGCGGCTCGCCGGACTCCTCGCCCCGGCCCGCCACCGGCTGGCGGCGGGCCGCCGCCGGGACAGCCTGGCCGCCGAGGTGGCGGACGCCCGGGAGCGGTTCGCCGAGGTCCGCGACCGGGAGCTGGCGGCCCGGACCCACTGGCTGGACCTGCGCGAGCGGCGGCTGCGGGGCATCGCGGCGGAGCTGGCCGCGGGCCTCGTCACCGGCGAGCCCTGCGCGGTCTGCGGCTCACCCGAACACCCCCGGCCCGCCAGCCCCGGTGACGGCCATGTCGACCGGGCCACGGAGGAGAGGGCACTCGACGCCCACCGGGAGGCCGAGGAGACCCGCGCCCACGCGGAGCAGGCCATCGGTCTCCTGCGCGAACGGCACACGGCGGCGGAGAACGACGCCCGCGGCGAGGAGGCACGGTCCCCCGAGGTGGCCGAACTGCTCTCCCTCGTCGAGCGGTTGACCGACGAGCACACGGCGGCGCACCGCCTCGCCGCCGCGACGCACCCGGCCCGCGAAGCGCTCGCCGCCGCCGAACGCGAGCACACCGGACGGCTGGAGCAGCGGCAGGCGGCCACCAGCCGGACCGCCGCCCGCACCTCGGAGCGCGAGACGCTCGACCGCGAACAGGCGCGCCTGACGGAGCAGATCGCCGCCGCCCGGGGCGAGTCGGAGTCCGTGGCCGCCCACGCCGAACGTCTCGCCCGCCGGGTCACCCGGCTCACCGGGGCGGCCGAGGCCGTACGCGCCGAACAGGACGCGGCCCGGCGGCGCAAGGAGGCCGACGACCGGCTCGCCGACGCCGCCTTCAAGGCCGGGTTCGACACCCCGGAGGCCGCCGCCGCGACCCTGCTGGACGCCGCCGCCCAGCGCGAGCTCCAGCACCGTGTCGACGCCTGGCAGGCGGAGGCCGCGGCGGTCGCCGACCGGCGCGGCGAACCCGGCGCCCGCCAGGCCGCCGAACGCCCGCCCGCCCGGCCGGAGCAGGCCGAGCGCGCCCACGCGAGCGCCGATCGGCTGCTGCGCGAGGCCGCCTCCGCGCTCGCCGCCGCCCAGGAGCGCTGCGCCGAACTGTCCCGGCTCTCCCGGCAGAGCGCCGACGAGGTCCGGGGACTGGGCCCGGTGCGCGAGGAGTACGAGCGCGTCGCCCGGCTCGCGGGTCTCGCCGCGGGCACCTCCGCCGACAACGAACGCAAGATGCGCCTGGAGTCCTACGTGCTGGCCGCCCGCCTGGAACAGGTCGCGGCCGCCGCCACCGCCCGGCTGCGGCGGATGTCCTCCGGCCGCTACACCCTCGTCCACTCCGACGCCCGGAGCGGTGGCCGCCGGGCGGGCCTCGGACTGCACGTGGTGGACGCCTGGACCGGCGGCGAGAGGGACACCGCGACGCTCTCCGGCGGCGAGACGTTCTTCGCCTCCCTCGCCCTCGCGCTCGGCCTCGCCGACGTGGTGACCGAGGAGGCGGGCGGCGTACGCCTGGACACCCTCTTCATCGACGAGGGCTTCGGCAGCCTGGACGACCAGACCCTGGACGAGGTGCTCGACGTCCTGGACTCCCTGCGCGAGCGGGACCGGAGCGTCGGCATCGTCAGCCACGTGGCCGACCTGCGCCGCCGTATCCCGGTCCGCCTCGAAGTCGTGAAGGAGCGGCACGGCTCGTCGGTACGCCACCGGCTGTGACCTCCCGCCGGGCCCCCGCACGGCCCCGCCCGGCGTCCGGGCACGGCGGCGGCCGGGACACCGCGAACGTGCCCCGGCCGCCTCTTGCCCGACGTCGCCGGGATCAGAGCCGCGACAGCTCGTCCACCAGGTCGTCCAGCCCCAGCGACCCCTGGGACAGCGCCGCCATGTGCCAGGCCTTCAGGTCGAACGCGTCGCCGTGCGCGGCGCGCGCGTTCTCCCGGCCGAGCAGCCAGGCGCGTTCCCCCAGCTTGTAGCCGATGGCCTGGCCCGGCATGGACAGGTAGCGGGTCAGCTCGCTCTCCACGAAGTCGGCCGGGCGGCCGCTGTGGCTGCCGAAGAACTCCTGCGCCAGCTCCGGCGTCCACCGCTCGCCCGGGTGGAACGGCGAGTCCGCCGGGATCTCCAGCTCCAGGTGCATACCGATGTCGACGATCACCCGGCAGGCCCGCATCATCTGGGCGTCGAGATAGCCCAGCCGCCGCTCCGGGTCGGGCAGGAAGCCCAGCTCGTCCATCAGCCGCTCCGCGTACAGCGCCCAGCCCTCGGCGTTGGCGCTGACCATGCCGACCGAGGCCTGGTAGCGGGAGAGGCTGTCGGCGACGTGCGTCCACTGCGCGAGCTGGAGGTGGTGGCCGGGAACGCCCTCGTGGTACCAGGTGGAGACCAGGTCGTACACCGGGAAGCGGGTCTCGCCCATGGTGGGCAGCCAGGTGCGCCCGGGGCGGGAGAAGTCCTCGGAGGGGCTGGTGTAGTACGGCGCGGCCGCGCCACCGGGCGGGGCGATGCGCGACTCCACCCTCCGGACCCGTTCGGCCAGGTCGAAGTGGGTGCCGTCCAGCGCCTCGATCGCCTCGTCCATCAGGGACTGGAGCCAGTCGCGGACCTCGTCCACCCCCTCGATGTGCTTGCCGTGCACGTCGAGATGGGCAAGGGCCTCCCAGGGACCGGCCCCGGGCAGGACCTTGGCGGCCTCGGTCCTCATCTCGGCGAGCAGCCGGTGGTACTCGGACCAGCCGTACGCGTACGCCTCGTCGAGCTCCAGGTCGGTGCCGTTGTACAGCCGCGACCAGCGGGCGTAACGCTCCCGGCCGACCGTGTCCGGCGCCCCGTCCACGGCCGGGGCGTACACGTCGCGCATCCAGTCACGCAGCGAGAGCACCGACGCCGTCGCGACCCGGGCCGCCTCGCCCAGCTCCGCCCGCAGGGCCTCGGGCGCGGGCGCGACGAAGTCCGCGAAGAACCCGGGGCCGCCGCTCTCGCCGCCCCACTCCGTCAGCTGCCCGATGAACGTGGCCGTCGCCCGCGGCCCGCCGTACAGCTTGCGCTCCAGACCGAGCGCGAGCGAGGCCCGGTAGCCCTCGTAGGCCGCGGGCACGGCGCGCAGCCGCTCGGCCACCGCGGCCCACTCCTCGTCCGTCCCGGTCGGGGTGAGCGTGAACACCTCGGTGACGCTGTGCGCGGGGGAGTGCAGGTTGGAGACGGTCCGCAGCCCCTCCTCCGCCTCGTGCACGGCCAGTTCCGCCGTCAGACGCTCGCGCAGGAGCCTGCCGCACCGCCGTTCGTCGTCACTGTCCGCGCCGGGCCGCCGCTCCGCGGCGTCCAGGTCCCGCAGCGTCCCGCGGATCAGGTCGGCGACCGCCGCCTGACCGGCCGGCGAGAAGTCGGGGAGGCGGCGCGAGCTCTCGGCCACACCCAGATAGGTGCCCGTGACGGGGTCGAGTTCGATGACGGCGTCGACGTAGGCGTCGGCGACCTGGCGGGGCAGCGGGCTGCTCGAAGTGTCTGACATGCGGACATCCTCGTACGGCGGCGGCCTCCCCGTCACCTTCGCCGGGCACGGGACGTCCGAAAGACGATCATCCCTCAGGGCCCTGCCGGGGCGGCAGCAGGGGCCCGCAGTCCCACTGCTGGAAGATCAGCCGCGTCTCCACCCGCGCCACCTCCCGGCGCGAGGTGAACTCGTCCAGCACCAGCCGCTGGAGATCGGCCGTACCGGCCACCGCCACCTGCACGAGATAGTCGTCGGGGCCGGTCAGGTGGAACAGCGCCCGCGACTCCGGCAGAGCCCTGACCCGGTCGACGAACGGCCCGATCAACTCCCTGCGGTGCGGCCGGACCTGCACCAGCAGCAGCGCCTGGAGCCCCCGGCCCAGCTTCGCCGGGTCCAGCCGGAGCTGGTCGCCGAGGATCACCCCGGAACGGCGTAGCCGCGCCACCCGGTCCAGGCAGGTCGACGCGGCCACGCCCACCTCGGCCGCCAGCTCCCGGTACGTCATCCGTGCGTCGTTCTGCAACAACCGCAGAATGTGCAGATCCACCGGATCCAGAGCGACAGAATCGGCCATGCGGCGAACGTAGCACGGGAGTTCACCCCGAAGAACCGGTGACTGTTCAGAGTGGTCGGCATGGACGACGAAGTCTCGATGACGCCCCCTGCCGCCACCCCTACCAGGGCTCTCGCCACCGAAGCCGTGCACGCCGGACGCGACGACCTCGCCTCCCTCGGTCTGCACGCCCCGCCGCTCGACCTGTCCACCACCTACCCCTCCTACGACTCCCGCGCCGAGGCGATGCGCATCGACGCCTTCGCCACCACCGGAGCCCGCCCCGACGGGCCCCCGGTCTACGCCCGGCTGGACAACCCCACCACCGGCCGCTTCGAGACGGCGCTCGCCCGGCTGGAGGGCACCGAGAGCGCGGTCGCCTTCGCCAGCGGGATGGCCGCCCTCACGGCGGTCCTGCTGGCACGGGCGAGCCTGGGGCTGCGCCACGTCGTCGCCGTCCGCCCGCTCTACGGCTGCAGCGACCACCTCCTGGGCGCCGGACTGCTCGGCACCGAGGTCACCTGGACCGACCCGGCGGGCATCGCCGACGCGATCCGCCCGGACACCGGTCTCGTCATGGTGGAGACCCCGGCCAATCCGACGCTGGCCGAGATCGACATCCGGGCCGTCGCCCACTCCTGCGGCGCCGTACCGCTGCTCGTCGACAACACCTTCGCCACCCCCGTCCTCCAGCGCCCCGTCGAGCACGGTGCGCGGATCGTCCTGCACAGCGCCACGAAGTACCTCGGCGGACACGGCGACGTCATGGGCGGGGTCGTGGCCTGCGACGAGGCGTTCGCCGCCACCCTGCGCCAGGTCCGGTTCGCCACCGGCGGCGTCCTGCACCCGCTGGCCGGCTACCTGCTGCTGCGCGGCCTGTCCACCCTCCCCGTACGCGTCCGGGCCGCCTCGGCCACGGCCGCCGAACTGGTCCGCAGGCTCACCGCCGACCCCCGCGTCGCCCGGGTGCACTACCCACGGACCGGCGGCGCGATGGTCTCCTTCGAGGTGTACGGGGACCCGCACCGGGTGATCGCCGGGGTGCGCCTCATCACGCCCGCCGTCAGCCTGGGCAGCGTGGACTCGCTCATCCAGCACCCGGCCTCCATCAGCCACCGCATCGTGGACGAGGGAGACCGGAGGGCGGCGGGCGTGGGCGACCGGCTGCTGCGGATGTCGGTCGGCCTGGAGGACGTCGAGGACCTGTGGGCCGATCTGTGCCAGGCCCTCAGCGACGGCTCCGTTCCGCCGACGCGTCCGTCGGCCGGGCGGGCTGTTCACCGCTGAGCCGCTCCTCGGCGGAGCACCCGTCACCGCCGCCCAGCCGGGCGGTGATCACCAGCGTGCCCTCCTCGATCTGGTAGTCGAGGGGCAGCTCCAGGCCGCGCATCGCCGCGACCATGCCGGTGTTGCGGGCCTGCGTCACCGCGTACACGCTGTCGCAGCCCGCCTCACCGGCGAGGACGACCAGCCGCCGCAGCAGCTCCGAGCCGATGCCCCGGCGCTGCCACTCGTCCTCGACCAGCAGGGCCACCTCGGTCTCGTCGCCGTCCCACAGCAGGTGGCCCAGCGCCACCAGCTTCCCCGACGCGGTCTGCACGGTCAGGGTCCGCCCGAAACGGGGGCTGAGCAGGTGGTCCAGATAGCGGTCCGCGTCCGCGACCGGGCCGTGGTAGCGCAGCCCCAGGGTGCGCTGCGAGCAACGGTCGTGCATGGCGCGGGCCGCGACCAGATCGCCGCGGTCCGCACGGCGCACGGTGATCTCGTTGCCCTCGGGCAGCGTCAGGACGTCCTCGACGCGCGGGACCCGGGGGCCGAGGCGGGCGTCCAGCTCGACCAGGGCCCGCGCACGGGCGAACTCGGTCGGGGTGAACGGCAGATAGGGGCGCTCGACGGAGATGACCCCGCCGGACGGGTCCCGCAACCGCATCACCGTGTCCTCCAGCACACCCTCGACCGGGGTGCTCTCCCCGGTCGGGCGGCCGGTCACGGAGACGGCGGGCAGCGAGTGGATGGTGCACCGGCCGAGCAGCTGACGCAGGGCCAGCGGCAGTTCGGCCGCGTCCAGGGCCGTCCGAGTCGCCAGCGACAGCACCCGTGTCGGGGTGTCGACCAGGTCGTGGGCGTCCGCCCGCTCGATCCAGGTGGCGGAGCCGCCCGCGGCCGAGACCGCGGTAGTCAGCTGCCGCGCCTGGAGCGAGGCGGGTGCCCGCAACAGGAACTCGTCGACCGTTCCGTCCGAGAGCGGGTGCGTCTGCAGGGTGAGGATGTCGACCCGGAGCCCGGCGAGAGCCAGGCACAGGGCGGCCAGGCTCCCGGGGGCGTCGCGCACCGTCGTCCGCATCCGCCACAGCGTCCTCTCCTCGGCGCCGGAGACCCCGCCCCCCGCTGCCGCGGTGGCGGGCGCCCCGACGGAGGCGGCAGGATCCGGATCGGAGTCCCCCTCGGCCGGTGGGGGTGCGTGACTGTGCTTCCGGGCCCACCAGGTGTGGAACGCCGCGGTCGCCACGAGTGCCACCGCCGACGCCACGAGCAGGTAGGGCCCGTCCGGCTGGTGCCCGATCAGGTTGGCGATCGCGTCGGCGACGGCGACGGCGGTGAACAGGGCGGCCAGCTCGATCAGGTCCCGCCGCCAGTGGTGCGGACGGCGGGCGCTCTTCGCGGATGTCACATCAGTCATATCCTCACTGTGAACGCGTGGTGTTGCCTGGTCACGAACGCCTTGTGACTGATGGGTTAAGCGTGGATCTGGTGCCCTGTCGCACGATTTCGGCCATATTCTGCGGTTCGCGAACCGTCGGCGGTTCGCGGTTCGCGGTTCGCGGTTCGCGCATCGTGCACCGGGCGGGATCCGGCCCCTCACTGCCCGACGCGGCCCGGACGCAGCGTCTTGGTGAAGAGCACCCCGCCGCCCTCCGCCCGCAGGCGTACCGTCAGCTCCGCGCTGTCACCGTCGATCTCGGCCTCACCGAAATACTGGGGAGACTCCATCGGCGACACGTTGGCGCGGTCCGGGGCCCGGACGAAGACCCGGTCGGGTCCGAACGTGCCGTCCAGCGCGTTGGCCGGGAAACCGCCCGCCGCGAGCGGGCCCGACACGAACTCCCAGAACGGCGCGAAGTCCGTGAACGCGGCCCGCTCCGGCGCGTAGTGCTGCGCCGAGGTGTAGTGCACGTCCGCCGTCAGCCACACCGTGCCGGTGATGCCGCGGTGCTTGACGAACCGCAGCAGTTCGGCGATCTGGAGCTCCCGCCCGAGCGGGGCGCCGGGGTCACCCTGCGCGACCGCCTCGAAGTCCGTCGCCCCGTCCGGGACCACCAGACCGAGCGGCATGTCCGAGGCGATCACCTTCCACACCGCCCGGGACGCGGCGAGCGAACGTTTCAGCCACCGCAACTGCTCCGCGCCGAGGATGCCGGTCGCGTCGTCGGGCTGCCGGTTGGGCGAGTTGGCGTTGCGGTACGAACGCATGTCGAGCACGAACACGTCCAGCAGCGGCCCGTGGTGGACCACCCGGTAGAGCCGGGACGGCCGCGCCGAACCGTAGGACGGCGACAGCGGGACGTACTCGTGGAAGGCCCGCAGGGACCGCGCCGCGAGGATGTCGACGTTCTTCTCCGTGTAGCGGGCGTCATCGAGGATCTGGCCGGGATACCAGTTGTTGCGCACCTCGTGGTCGTCCCACTGCACGACGGAGGGCACCTGCGCGTTGAAGCGGCGGACGTTCGCGTCGAGCAGGTTGTAGCGGAAGTTGCCCCGGTACTCGTCCAGCGTCTCGGCGACCTTCGCCTTCTCCTCGGTCATGACGTTGCGCCAGACCCGCCCGTCCGGCAGCGTGACGCTCGCCTCCAGCGGCCCGTCGGCGTACACGCTGTCACCGCTGCACAGGAAGAAGTCGGGGTCGAGGCGGCGCATCTCCTCGTACACCCGGTAGCCGCCGATGTCCGGGTTGATCCCCCAGCCCTGCCCCGCGATGTCCCCGGACCACAGGAACCGCACCCCGTCCCGGCGGCGGGCCGGAGCGGTACGGAAGGTGCCGTGCACCGGGCGGCCGGTCCGGCGCGGATCGCCCGGGTCGGTGAGCGTGACCCGGTAGTGGATCTGCTCGCCCGCCGGCAGGCCGTAGAGGGGCGTCGTCCCGGTGTGGTCCGTCCCGGGGCCGATCAGCGGTCCGTGCCAGCGGCGGCAGCGCCGGAACGAGGGGGTCGCCGAGGTCTCCACCAGCATCCGGGCGGGCCGGTCCGACCGCACCCACACCAGCGCCGAGGAGGAGGTGACGCTGCCCACCTGCACGCCCCAGGACGCCTCGGGCCGCCCCGCCAGCGCCAGGGCGGGCGCGGCCGTGGCGTTCGCGGTCGCGGGGGAGAGGGCGACGGCCGCCGGGGCCAGCAGCGAGCCGCGCAGCACAGCGCGGCGGGCGGGCGAGGGGACACGCGGACGGTAGGGCATCGGAGCGCCTCCGGGAACGTTGGCGGGCGGTGCGCCGCGCCCGGGAGGCCGAGGCCCGACCCGGATCGGCACCGGTCTGCGCCCATGCCTAGTGCCCGGCGGAAACCGGGGCCCCAACCCCGGGTGAACGGCTCCCGTCGGACGGGTTCGGTGCCCCCGGGACGCCGCCCTGACGGCGCCCGTTACGGCGATGGCGGGGCCTCGTGCTGCGCGCGCCTCACGGCATCGCGAACGTCGTGTGAACGCTGCACGCAAGAGTTCCGGTTCGTTCCGTCTCGGAATAAGGATTGGTCTTGACCAAGGGGGGTAGCAGCTCTAAGGTCTTCAGTTAAGACAAGAACCTTTAATAAATAACGTCGCGGAAAAAAGCCGCTGGGCGATTGCGGAGGACAGGGTGGGGACCACGCAGCTGGAATCGGTGCAGGAGCCGAAGTACTGGCACCTCAAGACCGTGCTCAGTGAGGCACTCGACTCGGACTTCGCGGTGGGGGAGATCCTGCCCAACGAGCGGGATCTCGCCGCACGGTTCGGTGTCGCCCGAGCCACCCTCCGGCAGGCGCTGGAGCAGCTCGAACTCGAAGGCAGGCTCCAGCGCCGACGCGGTGTCGGGACGACCGTGGCCCCGCCGCGCGTCGGCGTCGCCGTCTCCACCGGCCAGCAGGGCTGGGCCGGAGGCGTGGGCGGCGAGGCCTGGCAGCCGGTCGACTGCGTCCGGGACACGGCCCCCGCGGCGGTCGCCGCCCTGCTGGGCACGGACCCGGCCGAGCCGGTGCACGTGGTGCGCCGCATCCGGGACACCCACGGCCAGGCGGTCGCCGCCGAACTGCTGTACGTCCCCGCCTCCTCGGTGCCCGACCTGTCCGCGATCGACGCCCCGTCCGGAGCCGTCCGCGCCCGGAGCGTGCTGCGCGAGCTGCACCGCCTCGGACTGGAGGGCCAGGACCGGTCCGTCGAGCTGGGGTCCGCGCGCGCGGACGACGCCAAGGAGCTGGACCGGCTCCCTGGCGCACCCGTCCTGGTCGTCACCACCCGCTACTTCACCGATGGCGGCACGGCAGCCGTCTCCGTCGCCACCTACCGGGCGGACACCTGCCGGCTCACCTTCGGGGACTCCGGCGCGCTGGAGATCAGCCACGACGAGCAGGAGCGCCAGGCCTCCTGACCGCCCGGCCGCCACAGCCCGCGCCGCACCCCGGCCCGACCACGGCCCGCCGCCTCCGGAGAACTCCACCCTCCGGAGGCGGCGGGCCGCGTCGTCCACCCGTATCGAAGGCCGAAGAACGGCCCCGGCCGGGCCCCGGCGTCACCGGCCACGAAGTGCCGCTTCGCACCGGCCTCCAGGACCGGGCCCCCGCTGAGGACCGGCCTCCCCGGCTCAGGGGCGGGCCGCGACCGCCCCCTCCACGGCGAACAGCTGCTCCTCCACGTGGTCCAGGGCGATCCGCAGCGCCCCCGTCGCCACGACAGCCTCGCCCAGCAGCGACAGGGTCACGCGCGGCGGGCGCAGACAGTAGCGGGCCAGCTCCTCGCGCAGCGGATCCAGCACCCCGTCCAGCCCGGCCGCCCAGCCGCCGACCACGACCAGCTCCGGGTCGAGAGCCAGCACCAGGGCCGCCACGTCGTGCACCAGCCGCCGCAGGAACCGTTCGACCGCCGCCTGCGCCTCCGCGTCCCCCCGCCGGGCTTTGGCGAACACCGCGGCCACCGCCTGTTCGTCCAGCGGGTCCAGCGGGGTGTCCGTGGTCGACAGCAGATGCTCCGGGGTCACCTCCCGGCCCAGCAGATGCAGGGCGCCGATCTCTCCCGCCGCCCCGCCGAACCCCCGGTGCAGCCGCCCGCCGATCAAGGACCCCGCCCCGGGGCTCAGCCCCGCCAGGACGAAGACGATGTCGTCGGTCCCGATGGCGGCGCCCTTCCAGTGTTCGGCCACCGCGGCGGCGTTGGCGTCGTTCTCCACGAGGACGGGACAGCGGAACGAACGGCGCAGCCGCTCCCCGAGGGCGAGGCCGGTCCAGTCCGGCAGCGCCGTGCCCAGCCGTACGGTCCCGTCCGCCTCCACGATCCCGGGGCTGCCCACCCCGACCGCGCGCAGACTGTTGCGGGCCACCCCGGTCCGCCGCAGCACCTCCGCCACGACGGCCCGCACCTGGTCGAGCCGGTCGTCCGCGGAGGCGGTCTCCGACACCGGGCGGGAACTCGCGCCGATGACGCGGCCGTCGAGCCCCGAGATCAGCACCGACACCCGGTGCGGTCCGATCTCCACCCCGAGGAGGTGGCCCGCCTCGGTACGGAAGCGGAACCTCCGCGCGGGCCGCCCCTGGCGCCGGGCCTCACTCTCGTCGGGCAGGGCCTCGGCCACCAGACCGTGTTCGATCAGCCCCTCGACGACCCCTTCGACGGTCGGCCGGGACAGTCCCGTGGTCCGCGTCAGGTCCGTCAGGGTCGGGGCGCCGGACCCCCGCAGGGCGTGCAGCACCACCGCGGAATTGATCCGCCGCAGCAGTGACGGGTCCCCTCCGGTCAGCCGGCTCACGGTGTGTCCTCCCAGCTCGTGCGCATGTCTGCCGGATCGTACTCGCTGCCCGGTACCCCTGCGAGCAGGGCGGAAAGCCGGTACCGAGCCGCAACCTGGGTCACCCGGGAGCCCCACGGAGGACCGGACGGCCCAGGTCACCGCGACCGTCCGCCCCGGGGGCCTCAGGCCCGCGAGGGCACCGCCACGAGGGTTGCTCGGCCTCCCCGGGCCGCGCGTTCTACGAAAACCGCTCGGCCTCCCGGAGCCGGGCGTACTCCTCGGCCATGCTCTGGACCGTCCAGTGGGCGTTCAGGCCGCTGGGGTTGGGCAGGGCCCACACCCGGGCGCCCCCGACGGTCCGGTCCTGCGGGCCGATGCGGGCCCGCGGCGCGTCGAAGGCCGTGCGGTAGGCGGTGATGCCGACGACGGCGAGCCACGCCGGGGCGAGGCGTTCGACCTTCGCGGCCAGGGCGGCCCCGCCCTCCCGAAACTCCTCCTTGCCGAGTTCGTCGGCGCGGGCGGTGGCCCTGGCGACCACGTTGGTGATGCCCAGTCCGAGGCCCAGCAGCTCGGACTGCTCCGCGGGCCGCAGCCGCCGGGGCGTGAACCCCGAGCGGTGCAGGACCGGCCAGAACCGGTTCCCGGGGTGGGCGAAGTGATGGCCCGTCACGGCCGTCGTCAGGCTCGGGTTGATGCCGCAGAACAGCACGCGCAGACCGCCCGCGACCACGTCGGGCACGGTGCGGTCGCGGGCGGCGTGGAGCTCTTCGGGGGTCATACGGGCGTCACTCGGGGGTCCCGGAGCCGCTACGGGCGGAGCCGGTCAGAGGATCGAGCCGGGGGTGTAGCCCGCGGCCTCGGGGTACTGCTCGGTGATCTTCTCGATCCGGGCCACCACCGACGCGACCTGGTCCCCGGCGGCGCCCGTGAACGACAGCTTGTCGGCCATCAGATCGTCCAACTGGGCCCGGTCCAGGGGGATGCGCTCGTCGGCGGCGAGCTTGTCGAGCAGTTCGTTGCGCTCGGCGCCCCGCTCCCGCATCGCGAGCGCCGAGGCCACCGCGTTCTCCTTGATCGCCTCGTGGGCCACCTCGCGGCCCACCCCGGCCCGTACCGCGCCCATCAGGACCTTGGTGGTCGCCAGGAACGGGAGGTAGCGGTCCAGCTCGCGCGCCACGACCGCGGGGAAGGCGCCGAACTCGTCCAGCACCGTCAGGAAGGTCTCCAGCAGACCGTCGAACGCGAAGAAGGCGTCCGGCAACGCCACCCGTCGTACCACGGAACAGGACACATCGCCCTCGTTCCACTGGTCGCCCGCCAGCTCGCCCGTCATCGAGGCGTAGCCCCGCAGGATCACCATCAGGCCGTTGACCCGCTCGCAGGAGCGCGTGTTCATCTTGTGCGGCATCGCGGACGAGCCGACCTGGCCGGGCTTGAAGCCCTCCGTCACCAGCTCGTGGCCCGCCATCAGCCGGATGGTCTTCGCCACCGAGGAGGGCGCCGCGGCGAGCTGCACCAGAGCGGTCACCACGTCGTAGTCGAGCGAGCGCGGGTAGACCTGCCCGACCGAGGTGAAGGCCTGGGCGAAGCCGAGGTGCCCGGCGACGCGCCGCTCCAGGTCGGCGAGCTTGTCCGCGTCCCCGCCGAGCAGGTCCAGCATGTCCTGGGCCGTGCCGACCGGGCCCTTGATCCCGCGCAGCGGGTAGCGCGACAGCAGGTCCTCCAGGCGGCCGTACGCCACCAGCAGCTCGTCGGCGGCGGTCGCGAAGCGCTTGCCGAGCGTCGTCGCCTGCGCGGCCACGTTGTGCGAGCGCCCGGCGATGACCAGCTCGCCGTACTCCGCGGCGAGCTTCCCGAGCCGGGCCAGCACCGCCACGGTGCGGTCGCGCATCAGCTCCAGCGAGAGACGGACCTGCAACTGCTCGACGTTCTCCGTCAGGTCCCGGGAGGTCATGCCCTTGTGGACCTGCTCGTGGCCCGCGAGGGCGTTGAACTCCTCGATCCGGGCCTTCACGTCGTGCCGGGTGACCTTCTCGCGCTCGGCGATGGACGCCAGGTCGACCTGGTCGAGCACCCGCTCGTAGTCGGCCAGTGCGGCGTCCGGCACCTCGATCCCGAGGTCCTTCTGAGCGCGCAGCACCGCCAGCCACAGCTGACGCTCCAGCCTCACCTTCTGCTCGGGGGACCAGAGCACGGCCAGCTCCGCGGAGGCGTAGCGGCCGGCCAGGACATTGGGGATGCGGGGCTTCGCAGTCACAGCAGTCACGCCAACGGATTCTACTTGTGGTTTCCGCAGGCCAGCGCCGCGGCCCCGGTTGGTGGATCGCTACGAGCGGGAGCCCGCCCCGGGCGCGGGGCGGGGAGGTTCAGACGGCGTCGGCCCGGTGCCACTCGGCCACCGGGCCGGGGGCCGCCGCGTCGGCGGGGGTGATCCAGAAGGCCCGGCCCGTCGCGGTGTCGAACTGGGCGCCCGACCTGCCGTCACCGGAGGACCGGCCGGTCAGCCGCCGGCCGATCCAGGGGGCCAGGTGCTGCCGGGTGAAGCGGACGTCCGCGATCCGCCGGGCCGCCCAGCCCGGCGGCAGGGTCGCGTCCATCGGGGTCCGCCAGTCGCTCTCGGCCGGGAGCCCCAGCCTCTGCCAGACGGCCTCGGCCACCCGCAGATGCCCGTCCGCGCTGAGGTGCAGCCGGTCCACGTCCCACATCCGGGGGTCGCCGAGCGAGGGCGCGGAGTAGAGGTCGACCACCGCGGCGCCGTGCCGGCCGGCCAGATCGTCGATCAGGGCGAACAGCGCCTCGACCCGGGGCCGGAACCGGTCGAACACCGGCCCGCTGCGCCCCGGGCTGCGCATCAGCACCAGCTGCTTGCAGGAGGGAGCGAGACGCTCCACGGCCTCCTCCAGCCGCCCCCGGACCATCCCCATGTCGCACTTCGGCCGGAGGGTGTCGTTGAGCCCGCCCACCAGGGTGACCACGTCCGCCTGGAGCGCGGCCGCCGCCGTCACCTGCTCGTCCACGATCTGGCGGATGAGCTTCCCGCGTACGGCGAGGTTGGCGTAGCGGAACCCGGGGGACCGTACGGCCAGCCGGGAGGCGAGCAGATCGGCCCAGCCCCGGTAGGAGCCGTCGGGCAGCCGGTCCGACATGCCCTCGGTGAACGAGTCGCCGACCGCGACGAGACTGGTGTATGAGGCATTCAGTTCCATGGCCCGGCGATTTTAACGCGACCGCGCCCGGCCGACGAGCTCGCGGAGCACGTCCTCCATCGTGACCACACCGGCGAGCCCGCCGTCCTCGTCCAGGACGGCGGCCAGATGGGTCCGGCTGCGCCGCAGGGCGGTCAGCACGTCGTCCAGCGGGGTCGCGCCCCGCACCCGGGCGATCGGACGCATCGCCGACACCGGGAACGGCACGTCGCGGGGCGCGGCGTCCAGGGCGTCCTTCACATGGAGGTAGCCGAGGATGCGCCGTTCCCCGTCCATCACCGGGAACCGAGAGAACCCGGAGTCGGCGGAGAGCCGCTCCAGCTCCTCCGGGGTGGTCCCGACCTGGGCGAACTGCACCCGTTCGACCGGCATCACCACGTCCCGCACCGGGCGGCGGCCCAGCTCCAGGGCGTGACGCAGCCGCTCGGCCGAGCGGTCGTCGACCAGCCCGGCGTCCCCCGCGTCCTGCACCATCCTGGCCAATTCGTCGTCGGAGAACGTCGCGGACACCTCGTCCTTGGCCTCCACCCGCAACAGCTTGAGCAGGGCGTTGGCGAACGCGTTGATCGCGAAGATCACCGGGCGCAGCGCGCGGGCCATCGCCACCAGCGGCGGGCCCAGCGCCAGGGCGCTGCGCGTCGGTTCGGCCAGCGCGATGTTCTTCGGCACCATCTCGCCGAGCAGCATGTGCAGATACGTCGCCGCGCTCAGCGCGATGGCGAACGAGAGCGGGTGCACCAGGCCGTGCGGCACGCCCACGGCGTCGAAGACCGGCTCCAGCAGATGGGCGATGGCGGGCTCGGCCACGATGCCCAGCACCAGGGTGCAGAGCGTGATGCCCAGCTGGGCGGCGGCGAGCAGCTGGGAGACGTGTTCCAGGCCCCAGATGACGCTGCGGGCCCGCCGGTTCCCGGCCTCGGCCTCCGGCTCGATCTGGCTGCGGCGCACCGAGATCAGGGCGAACTCGGCGCCGACGAAGAAGGCGTTGGCCACCAGGGTCAGCAGGCCGATGAAGAGCTGGAGGGCGATCACCGTTCCTCCTCCGTCCGGTCCTTCGCCCCGGGCAGGGGCGCGTGCAGCAGGGCCCGTGCGGCCCGGCGGCCGGAGGCGTCGATCACGTCGATCCGCCACCCCGCCAGGTCGAACGTGTCGCCCGTCGCCGGAATCCGGCCCAGCTCGGTGGCGACCAGCCCGGCCAGGGTCTCGTAGGGCCCCTCCGGCACCTTCAGCCCGATCCTGCCGAGCTGGTCGGTGCGGGCGGCCCCGTCGGCCGACCACAGGGTCCGGCCGTCGGCGTCGTCCCCGGCGGCGGCCAGGTCGGGGGTCTCGTGCGGGTCGTGCTCGTCGCGCACCTCGCCGACGACCTCCTCCACGATGTCCTCCACCGTCACGACCCCGGCCGTGCCGCCGTACTCGTCGATCACCACGGCCATGGCCAGCTTCCCGGACAGCCGGTCCAGCAGCCGGTCCACGGTGAGCGTCTCCGGTACGAGCAGAGGCTCCCGCAGCAGCTCCGACACGCCGGTGCGGGGCCGCTCGTCGGCGGGGATGGCCAGGACGTCCTTGACGAGGGCCACACCGACCACGGTGTCCAGGCTGCCCCGGTAGACGGGGAAGCGGGAGAGACCGGTGGCCCGGGTGGCGTTGGCGACGTCCTCGGCGGTGGCCTGCACGTCCAGGGCGGTGACCTGGACCCGGGGCGTCATCACGTTCTCGGCGGTCAGCTCCGACAGGTTCAGGGTGCGGACGAACAGTTCGGCGGTGTCCGCCTCCAGCGCCCCCTCCTTCGCGGAGTGCCGGGCCAGGGCCACCAGCTCCTGTGGGCTGCGCGCGGAGGCCAGTTCCTCGGTGGGTTCCAGCCCGACGCGGCGCACGATCCGGTTGGCGGTGTTGTTGAGGTGGCTGATGAAGGGCCGGAACACCGCGGTGAACACCCGCTGCGGGGTGGCCACGGCCCTCGCCACGACCAGCGGCGAGGAGATCGCCCAGTTCTTCGGGACCAGCTCGCCGACCACCATCAGCACCACCGTGGACAGCGCGGTGCCGATCACCAGTGCCAGCGTGGACGCGGCCGCCGCGGGCGCCCCCACCGCCTCGACCGGACCGCGGATGAGCTTCGCGATCGAGGGTTCGGACAGCATCCCGATCACCAGGTTGGTGACGGTGATCCCGAGCTGCGCGCCCGAGAGCTGGAAGGTCAGGCCGCGCACGGCCTTCAGGGCGCTCGTCGCGCCCCGCTCACCCCGCTCGACGGCCCGTTCGAGTTCGCTCCGCTCCACCGTGGTCAGAGAGAACTCCGCCGCGACGAAGGCGCCGCAGGCGAAGCAGAGCAGCAGGGCGACGAGCAGCAGGAGTACTTCGGTCATCGGCTCACCTCCGTCCCATGATCAGTCAGGGGCGGCGGGACCGCGCGGCGTCGGCTTGTTCGGAGCAGTCGGCCGCGGAACCGGAGCGGCCGGGTCTCGGGAGGCTCGCCCATGGGCGGACGCTCACACCTTTCGGCAGGGGGTGACGGAAGGAACAGCTCATCGGCGGGCGTCCGGCCCGTGATCCGACATGCTGCCTCCCGCCTCCCGTACCCGGGTCGGGCCGTCAGATGCCTCACCCGGCGGCTGCACCGCTGCTCGGACCCCCCCAGGAGACGTCCCCCGGGGCCGCCGGCCCCCGGTGCCCCGGCTCGCCGCCGCCCCCTTGCCGGTGCTAGCACGAACGCGCTAGCGTGGGAGGGTGCCGAAAACTCAGCTGAACGTCCGAGTGGACGAGGCCACCGCCGAGGCCGCGCGACAGCGCGCGCTGCAAAGGGGGATGAGTGTGAACCGCTATATCGAGGAGCTCGTCAAGCAGGACACGGGCGAAGTGGGACACACCTTCGTCGAGGCCGCCGCCGACTTCATGAAGCAGTACGAAGCGGTGTTCGCCGAGGAGTTCGGCCCGGAGCGCGAAGGCACCCGTTGAACCTGCGGATCGACCTTTCCTGGCTGCTCATGGTGGCCGAGCACAAGACGCCCGGAGATCCCGAGGTCGTGGACTGGGGAGCCCTCGTCGCCGCCGTCGCCCGGCACGAGGCGGAGATCTTCGGCAGCCCCGTCTACAGCGACCCGCACGCGCGGGCGGCCGCCCTGCTGCAACTGCTGCTGCACGTCCCCGCGCTCGAACACTCCAACGCGATGTTCGCCTCGGCCGTCGCGTACGGCTACCTCATCGCCTCCGGCCTCAAGGTCATCACCTCGCCCGAGCAGGTCCGCGACCTGGCGCTGCTGGTGAAGCAGGGCAAGGCGGACGTGCGGGCCATCGCGGACGAGCTGCGCCAGTGGAGCGTATGAGCGGCCGTTCCGCGAAGCGGCACGGTGCGTTCACTCCACCGTGAACGGCTTGCGGGCCACCCCCAGGACGCAGGGGGAGCTGGGGGCCTGGAGCCCCTTCTCCGGAATCCGCAGCCTGCGGTACGTCCCCAGCTCGAAGCCCGCCGCCTCGATCGCGGCCAGCGGATCCCGGGCGGTGTGACAGCCGCCGAAGAGCAGCGGCCACACGGTGCGGTCCGCGGCGCGCTGGGCCGTCGCCAGGGCCCGGCCCGGGGCGAGACCGTGCTCGAAGAACCGCAGTTCGCCACCGGGGCGCAGGACCCGCCGGATCTCGCGGAGCGCCCGGGGCAGATCCCGTACAGTGCACAGCACCAGGGACGCGACGGCCGCGTCGAAGCCCTCGTTCTTCACCGGAAGCGCCTCCGCCGCGCCCGGCACCACGTCCACCGGCACCTCGGCGCGCAGCGCGGCGCGCACGGCGAGCTGCCGCAGCGAGCGTTCCGGCTCCAGCGCCACGACCTCCGAGACGGCCCCCGGGTAATGGGCGAAGTTCAGGCCGTTGCCCGCGCCGATCTCGACGACCCGGCCGGACAGCCCCGCCAGCAGCTCCTCGCGGTACGCGGCGACACCGCCCTTCAGGTCGGCGGTCACGCTCATCCGGGCGTAGAAGCGGGCGAACACCGGGTGGTGCACGGCGTCCTTGGGGGGCTTCCTGCCGCGCAGCTGCATGACGACCTCCGGTGAGGAGTGGACGTACGGCTCCTCGACGATTCTCCCCCGCGATGCCCTCCGACAGCCCCCGCAGACCTCCCGGGCCCCCCGGACCTGCCTGACCTGCCAGGTTTCTCCGGGGGCCTCAGTACCGGGGCGGGGCCCAGGTCCCGCCCAGCTCCGGAGCGAGCCACGACGCCGACCGGGTGGCGAAGTCGGCGGCCGTCAGCGACCCCGCACCGGCCGGTACCGCGCCCAGCAACGGCGCACCGGCCGCCACCGGCAGGTCCTCGACGTTGCACCGGGAGGCCAGGTCGGGCTCCCCGGGCATGCTGCCGATCACCACGCCCCGGCAGCCCAGCCCCCGGTTGCGCAGCGCCTCGGCCGTCAGAGCGGTGGCGTTCAGTGTGCCCAGACCCGCGGGGGCCACCACCAGCACCGGCGCGGACAGCAGCCGGGCCGCGTCCGCGAGGGTGCCGCCGTCGTCGTCGAACCGCACCAGCAGCCCGCCCGCGCCCTCCACCAGCACCAGATCGTGCTCGGCGGCCAGCTTCTCCGCGGCCTCGGCGACCTCGGACGGCCGCACCGGGGGCAGCCCCGCCCGGCGTGCGGCCGTGGCCGGGGCCAGGGGCTCGGGGAACCGGGCCAGCTCCACCGCGGTCACCTGCCCGCCCGCCAGCCGCGCCACCTCCGCCGCGTCGCCCGGCTCCCCGGGGGCGAGCCCGGTCTGCGCGGGCTTGAGCACCGCGACCCGGCGGCCCCGGGCGGCGGCCGCGACAGCGGCGGTCACCACGGTCTTGCCGATCTCCGTGCCCGTGCCGGACACCACGAGGATGGTCATGCCAGCCCTTTCGCGACCTTTTCCGTACCGGACCTCACCGGCCAGGTCCTGTCAGCCCTTTCGTGACCGTTCCCGTACCGCACCGGCCAGGTCCTGTCAGCCCTTCCGTGACCGTTCCCGTACCGCACCGGCTCGGTCATCTCAGCCCTCCCGTGCCGCGGCGCAGACGGCCCGGCAGATCCGGCGGACATCCTCGTCCCCGGTGACGTAAGGCGGCATCGTGTAGACGAGGTCCCGGAACGGCCGCAGCCACACGCCCTCGCGCACCGCCGCGCGGGTCGCCGCCGCCAGGTCCACCTCGTGATCCAGCTGGACGACCCCGATCGCGCCCAGGACGCGTACGTCCACGACCCCCGGCAGCTCCGCGGCGGGCGCGAGCCCGGCGCGCAGGCCCGCGCCGATCCGCGCCACCTCGGCCGCCCAGTCCTGCCCGAGCAGCAGGTCCACGGAGGCCGAGGCGACGGCGGCGGCCAGCGGGTTGCCCATGAACGTCGGGCCGTGCGCCAGCACCGGCACCTCGCCGCGCGAGATGCCCTCGGCCACCCGCGAGGTGCACAGTGTCGCCGCCATCGTCAGATAGCCGCCGGTCAGCGCCTTGCCCACGCACATGACGTCGGGCGAGACCCCGGCGTGCCCGGCGGCGAACAGCCGGCCCGTCCGCCCGAAACCGGTCGCGATCTCGTCGAACACCAGCAGGACGTCCTGCTCGTCGCAGACCTCACGCAGCACCCGCAGATAGCGGGGGGAGTGGAACCGCATCCCCCCGGCCCCCTGCACCACCGGCTCCACGACGACCCCTGCCACCTCGTCGGCGTGCGCGGCGACCAGCTCCCGCAGATGGGTCACGTAGCCGGGATCCGGCTCCGCGTCGAAACCGTCCGGCGGGGCGTCGGCGAAGACCTGGCGGGGCAGCGAACCCGACCACAGCTCGTGCATCCCGCCCTCCGGGTCGCACACCGACATCGGCTGCCAGGTGTCGCCGTGGTAGCCGCCGCGCCAGGTCAGCAGCCGCCGCTTCTCCGGACGCCCGGCCGAACGCCAGTACTGGAGGCACATCTTGACCGCGACCTCGACCGACACGGACCCCGAGTCGGCCAGGAACACGTGCTGGAGCGGCGCGGGCGTGATCTCCACCAGCTTGGCCGCCAGCCGGACGGCGGGCTCATGGGTGAGCCCGCCGAACATCACATGGCTCATCCGGTCCAGCTGCCCGCGGGCGGCCTCGTTGAGGACCGGGTGGTTGTAGCCGTGCACCGCCGACCACCAGGACGACATGCCGTCCACCAGCTCGTCCCGGCCCTCGACGGGTTCGGCGAGCCGCAGCCGCACTCCGGCTGCCGACTCCACGACCAGCGGCTCCTGGCGGCCCGGCATCGGACCGTAGGGGTGCCAGACGTGGGCGCGGTCCAACGCCCGCAGCTCGTCGGGGGCGTACGGCCGTCCGGCGCCGGACACCGGGCGTGCGGGGGCGTGCGGATCAGGCATTGGGCGCGAGATCCGTCCCCGCACCGCGACGGCGCACGGCCACCAGATCCGTACGCGCCTGGCCGCCCGCGCCCGTCCGCGCGGCCGGGACCTCCGCCGCCACCGGCTCGCCGTCGTCCGCGACCGGAGCCGCCTGCGCCCCGTGCCCGCCGCAGGGGCCGCAGCCGCCGTCGTGCGAACCGCACCCGGACTGCTCCGCCGCACCCCGCGAACCGCAGCCTCCGCCGGCCACCGCGTCCGCCCGGTGGCGGGGCAGGGTGGTGGTGCCCGCGCCCTCCACCTCGAACCCGGCGTCCGCGATCATGTCCAGGTCGGCCTGACCGGCCTGGCCCTCACTCGTCAGGTAGTCGCCCAGGAAGATGGAGTTGACCAGGTGGAGCGCCAGCGGCTGCATCGAGCGCAGGTGCACCTCGCGGCCACCCGCGAGCCGCACCTCGACGTCCGGGCAGACGAAGCGGACCATCGCCAGAATGCGCAGGCAGCGCTGCGGGGTGAGGTTCCACTCCTTGGCCAGCGGGGTGCCCTCGAACGGGATCAGGAAGTTCACCGGCACCGAGTCCGGGTCCAGGTCCCGCAGCGCGAACACCACGTCCACCAGGTCCTTGTCGCTCTCGCCCATCCCGGCGATCAGCCCGGAACACGCCGACAGCCCCGCCGCCTGGGCCTGCTGCACGGTCTCCACCCGGTCCGCGTAGGTGTGGGTGGTGGTGATCGCCCCGTACGTCTCCTCGGACGTGTTGAGGTTGTGGTTGTACGCGTCGGCGCCCGCCGAACGCAGCCGCCCGGCCTGCCCGTCGGAGAGCAGCCCGAGGCAGGCGCACACCTCGACGCCCTCGTTCTCCTCCTTGATGGCCTCGATGGTCCGGGTGACCCGGTCCACGTCCCGGTCCGTGGGGCCGCGCCCGCTCGCCACCAGACAGACCCGCTTCGCGCCGCCCGCGACCCCGGCGGCCGCCGCCTTGGACGCCTCCTCCGGCTTCAGCCAGGTGTACTTGAGGATGCCCGCCTTCGAGCCGAGCCGCTGCGAACAGTAGGAGCAGTCCTCCGGGCAGAGCCCGGACTTCAGATTGACCAGATAGTTGAGCTTGACGCGTCGCCCGAACCACTGACGGCGCACCTTCCCTGCGGCGGCCACCACGTCGAGCAGCTCGTCGTCGGAGGTCGCCAGCACGGCGAGCGCTTCTTCGCGGGTCGGCAGTTCGCGCCGCAGCCCCTTGTCCACCAGCGTGTTCAGCAGGTCCATGAGAGATGATCCTGGCTTACCGCACCGCCTCCAGCCAAGGAGGAACCAGACAGCAGAGCCGGGCGCGGGTGTGTGTATTGCCACACCCTGACCTGCTGCGCACCCCGCTAGGGTCTGTTGGCTGCCTACAAACGGACCGTGTGCCGCGCCGCCCGCCCCCTCGCCGGGCCGGGCCGCGCCGCCGTCCGCCGAGCGCCCGTCTACCCCAGGGACCGCCCCATGCCCTTCGCCCCGTTCGACTGGATCGACGAGGAGGCCCGCCGCCGGGCCGCCGCCGGACTCGTCCGCACCCTGCGCCCGCGCGGCGCCGGACCCCAGCCGCTGGACCTCGCGAGCAACGACTACCTCGGGCTGACCCGGCACCCGGAGGTCACCGCCGCCGCTGCCGCGGCCGCCCACCGCTGGGGGGCCGGGGCGACGGGGTCCCGGCTGGTCACCGGCTCCACCGCGCTCCACGCCGAACTGGAAGGCGGGCTCGCCGACTTCTGCGGTTTCGAGGCCGCCCTCGTGCTCTCCTCCGGATACGCCGCCAACCTCGCCGCCCTGACCGCGCTCGGCGGGCACGGCTCGCTCATCGTCTCCGACGCGGCCAACCACGCCTCGATCGTGGACGGCTGCCGGCTCTCCCGCGCCGCGACCGCCGTCGTCCCGCACGCCGACCCGGACGCCGTCGCCAAGGCGCTCCACGGCCATGAGGGCCGGGCGCTCGCCGTCACCGATTCGGTGTTCTCCGTCGACGGCGACGCCGCGCCGCTGCCCGCGCTCGCCGCCGTGTGCCGCTCCGCGAACGCCGCTCTGGTCGTGGACGACGCCCACGGCCTCGGCGTCCTCGGCGACGGCGGCCGGGGCGCGCTCGCCGCGGCGGGCCTGGCGGGCGGCGACGGGGTCGTCGCCACCCTCACCCTCTCCAAGTCGCTGGGCAGCCAGGGCGGAGCCGTCCTCGGACCGGCCCGGGTCATCGAGCACCTGGTCAACACCGCCCGTACGTTCATCTTCGACACCGGCCTCGCCCCGGCGGCGGTGGGCGGCGCGCTCGGCGCGCTCGGGGTGCTGCGCCGGGAGCCCGAACGGGCGGCCAGGGCACGGGAGGTCGCGGCCGCGCTGTACACCCGGCTCACCGCCGCCGGGCTGACCGCCGCCCGCCCCGACGCGGCCGTCGTCTCGGTGCGGGCGCCCTCGGCGGACGCGGCGGTGCGCTGGGCGGCCGACTGCCGTACGGCCGGGACGGCCGTGGGCTGCTTCCGCCCGCCGTCGGTTCCCGACGGGGTCTCCCGGCTGCGGCTGACGGCGCGCGCCGACCTGACCGAGGAGCAGATCACGGCCGCGGTGACCACGGTCGCCGCCACCGCTCCCCGGGAGGCGTCAGGGTGAGGAGCGGGCATGGTCGCGGCGGATACCGGCCATGAGGTCCCGGGAGCGCTCGGGCGACAGCGCCCGCTCCTGGAGAGCGCGGAAGGCCGCCCCGTACGTCCGCAGATCCTCCCGCCGCTCCAGGTAGAGGCCGCTGGTGAGGTGATCGAGGACGATCACGTCCAGATCGGCGGTGGCCGGGAAGGAGAAGATGGCGAAGGACGTCGTCAGCCCCGGGTAGCCGCCCGACGAGAAGGGCAGTAAGCGGACCGTGACGTGCGGCAGCCGGGACATCTCCTGAAGATGCCCCACCTGGTCCCGCATCACCGCCGGGCCGCCCACCTCGCGCCGCAGCACCGCCTCGTCCAGCACGGCGGTGAACCGGGGCGGCCGCGTCGCGCGCAGCACCCGCTGCCGGGTCAGCCGCACCTCCACCAGGGAGTCGAGGGAGTCCAGGGCCGCCGCCCGGTGGTCTGCCGTCCTATCCGGCGAAGTCCCGTCCGGCTCAGTCCCGTCCGGTGGGGCCCCGTCCAGCGAGGCCCGGATCACGGCCCTCGCGTACCCCGCGGTCTGGAGCAGTCCCGGAACCACCGAGGTCTCCAGCGTCCGGACCGCGTCGGCCTGCGACTCCAGACTGATGAAGTCGCCGAGGTGCGGCGGGATCAGCCCCCGGTAGGCGTGCCACCACCCCGGGCCGCCGCGGCCCGCCGACCCGGCGAGGACTTCCAGCAGAGCCCGTGACGGGGCGTCACGCACCCCGTAGACGTCCAGCAGCCGCGCCACGTCGCCCGAGGAGACCCCGCTGGCACCGGTCTCGATCCGGCTCACCTTCGACTGGTGCCAGCCCAGCAGGCGCGCCGCGTCCCGGCTGGTCAGCCCGGAGGCGTGGCGCAGGCTCCGCAGCTCCTCACCGAGTCTGCGCCTCCGTACGACGGGGCCGTGCGGCATACCGGTCTCCTTCCGCCTGGCGGGAGGACCCGGCCCTGTCGCCGGACCGGCCCGTGCCGGAACCGGCCCCGCAGGGAGGTCAGTGTGCCGCGCGCCCACGGCGTACGGGTTCCGAATTCACCGCTTCGGGCGACAGATATATGCACATCTTGGCCGAACACCGTTACAGGGAGCTGCATCAATGGCAGTCTGGCGCGAAGCACGATCCCGGTCGGCCGAGGGCCGACCGGGACGGGAAAGGGACGGCGTCGCCATGGCGGACCATCAGGAAGCAACCCTCACTCTGCCGAGCGATCCGGCGTCGGTCTCCTCGGCCCGCAGATACGTGGCCAGGACCCTGGCCGAGTGGGGACTGCCCGACGACACCGATTTCGCCGACACCATCCGGCTGATCGTCTCGGAGCTCGCCACCAACGCCGTCCAGCACACCTTCGGCCAGTCGCCCACCTTCACCGTGGACCTCCTCCTCGAACGGGACGAGGAGCTGCACCTCGGCGTGACGGACAGTCACCCCCGCTGGCCTCAGCGACTGCCCGCCGCCGTGCGCCAGGACAACGGCCGCGGCATGGTCATCATCCGGAGCCTGGCCAAGGAGCGCGGCGGGCGCCTCCAGGTCACGCCGACCGCCGAGGGCGGGAAGACGGTCTGGATCGTGCTGCCCTGGGCGGTCACGGTCCAGAGCTGACCCGGGGCCGCCGCCGCGCCGAGATCGCCGGGGAGCGGCGAGGCCGCCGGGTGAGCGGCGGGCGGCCCGCGAAGGTGCGCGCACCGCCCGTGCCGCCCGCGTCCTCCGCACGGGAAGACTCTCCGGCCGGTGGGTCAGCGGACCCGTCCGTACCAGACGCTCTTGGACCAGATCTTCGCCAGTCGCACCACGTCCCCCGACTTCGGGGAGTGCCAGATCTTCCCGGCCCCGGCGTAGATGCCCACGTGGTAGACGCCCCGCCGCGAGTGGAAGAAGACGAGGTCGCCGCGCTTGCGGTCCGACTTCGGGATGTGGCGGGTCTTGTTGTACTGCTGCTGGGCCGTGCGGGGGAGCTTCTTCCCGGCCTTCTTGAACGAGTAGGCCGTCAGCCCGGAACAGTCGAAACGGCTCGGACCGGCCGCTCCGTACTTGTACGGAGCCCCCTTCTTCGACGCGGCGACCTTGAGCGCCTTCGTCGAGTGGGTGGCGGCCTCGGCCTCGTGCACCAGGCCGGGCGCCAGCATCGTGGACGTCACCGCGAGGGTGAGCACCGAGGCCGTACCGACCCGGGCGAACAGAGACGGGACATGAACCTGCGCAGGCATGCGCAACCCTTCGTCAGCCGCCTGTGAAGGATGACCTGTCGGGTTCGGGCTGGCGAAGTCGCCCGGCCGCTACGCGGCTTCACCCCGAGGGCTTTCCGGTCTCCCGGTCGGCCCGTTGTGCTCGGGTCCTCCACTCCTGCCGATCCACTTCTGTCGACCAGTCATCCGCGCGGCGGCAGGACTCGGCGTCCGCCCGGACCGCCCCGCCGCGGCGGCGGGGGCTTGTCGTCCCAGGGATCTTGACCTACTCACCGCCGGATTTCCGAGCTGAAACGGTGATTTGTGAGTCTCCTCACCACTGATCCATTCGGGTGGACAGGGCGATTCGGACACCGCCGACGAGCCCTCCGCGGCGCCCCGCACCAGCGAAGAAGGCGGACATTCCGAGTACGGCGCGGACGCCGGGCGCAAGTCGGGCCGTCGCTCGCGCGAGTGATCCCGTACGCCGAACGAGCGAGGAAATTCGATCGCCACACCGGGCGTGTCACGCGGTGCGACGGCGGCGGCCGTCCCGTAGGGGCCCGGCCGGGGGTGATCCCGGGCGGTTCGGCATCGCCGCCGAGCACCCCGGCCCCGGGGACCGGGACGCCTGATACCCGGCCGCCGCGCGGGTCCGTATACGACGCGCGGCCGGGACGGCGGAGAACGGGTGAAGCCGTCCGTGTCCCACGGCCGCGCAAAAGATCAGTTAACGCAACGGAAAAACTTCCGCCCTAACGTGCAATACCTGGTCGCGAGGTCCGGATTCCCCGTTCAACGAACTGTTGAAGGCGGATAGGGTCCCGCTGCGCCCGGAGCCAGGAACCGGGCGGTGGACGATGAGGTGGAAGCGTGCAACTGACCCCGCACGAGCAGGAACGCCTGCTCATCCATGTGGCCGCCGACGTGGCCGAGAAGCGCCGGGCACGCGGGCTGCGGCTCAACCACCCCGAGGCCGTCGCCCTCATCACCGCCCACCTCCTGGAAGGCGCCCGGGACGGTCGTACGGTGGCCGAACTCATGGTGTCCGGCCGCGCCGTGCTCACCCGGGACGAGGTCATGGACGGCATCCCCGAGATGCTCCACGACGTCCAGGTCGAGGCCACCTTCCCGGACGGCACCAAGCTGGTCACCGTCCACGACCCGATCGTCTGACGGGCGGCCGCCGATGATTCCCGGAGAGATCCTGTACGGGGACGGGGACATCCCCCTCAACGAGGGCCGGAGCGTCACCCGCCTCACCGTCCTCAACGCCGCCGACCGGCCCGTCCAGGTCGGCTCCCACTACCACTTCGCCGAGGCCAACCCCGGGCTGCGCTTCGACCGGGCGGCCGCGCACGGACGGCGCCTGCACATCGCGGCCGGTACGGCGGTCCGCTTCGAACCCGGCATCCCCGTCGACGTCGAACTCGTCCCCCTCACCGGCCGCCGGGTCGTCCCCGGCCTGCGCGGCGAAACCGGAGGTTCCCTCGATGCCTGACCTCAGCAGGGCCGTGTACGCGGACCTCTTCGGCCCCACCACCGGCGACCGCATCCGGCTCGCCGACACCGACCTGCTGGTCGAGATCGAGGAGGACCGCTCCGGCGGCCCCGGACACGCGGGCGACGAGGCGGTCTTCGGCGGCGGCAAGGTGATCCGCGAGTCCATGGGACAGGCCCGCACCACCCGGGCCGAGGGTGCTCCCGACACCGTCGTCACCGGGGCCGTCGTCATCGACCACTGGGGCATCGTCAAGGCCGACATCGGCATCCGCGACGGCCGGATCACCGGCATCGGCAAGGCCGGCAACCCCGACACCATGGACGGGGTCCACCCCGACCTGGTGATCGGACCGGAGACCGAGATCATCGCGGGCAACGGGAAACTGCTCACCGCCGGAGCGGTCGACGCCCACGTCCACTTCATCTCGCCCACCCTCATCGACCAGGCGCTCTCCAGCGGCATCACCACGCTCGTCGGCGGCGGCACCGGACCCGCCGAGGGCTCCAAGGCCACCACCATCACCCCCGGCCCCTGGCACCTGGCCCGGATGTTCGAGGCCCTGGACGGCCTCCCCGTCAACATCGGGCTGCTGGGCAAGGGGAACACCATGTCCCGCGACGCCATGTACTCCCAACTGCGCGGCGGAGCCCTGGGGTTCAAGATCCACGAGGACTGGGGGGCCACCCCGGCGGCCATCGACGCCTGCCTCACCGTCTGCGAGGAGACCGGCGCCCAGCTCGCCATCCACACCGACACCCTCAACGAGGCCGGGTTCGTCGCCGACACCCTCGCCGCCATCGCCGGGCGCACCATCCACGCCTACCACACCGAGGGGGCGGGCGGCGGACACGCGCCCGACATCATCACCGTCGTCTCCGAGCCCCACGTCCTGCCCAGCTCCACCAACCCGACCCGCCCGCACACCGTCAACACCATCGAGGAACACCTCGACATGCTGATGGTCTGCCACCACCTCAACCCCGCCGTGCCCGAGGACCTCGCGTTCGCGGAGTCCCGTATCCGGCCCTCCACCATCGCGGCCGAGGACATCCTCCACGACCTCGGGGCCATCTCGATCATCTCCTCGGACTCGCAGGCCATGGGCCGGATCGGCGAGGTGATCCTGCGGACCTGGCAGACCGCCCACGTGATGAAGAAGCGGCGGGGCGCCCTGCCCGGCGACGGACGGGCCGACAACCACCGGGTCCGTCGCTATGTCGCCAAATACACCATCAATCCGGCCGTGGCCCAGGGCATGGACCGGGAGATCGGTTCGGTGGAGACCGGCAAGCTGGCCGACCTCGTGCTCTGGGACCCCGCCTTCTTCGGCGTCAAACCGCAGACCGTCATCAAGGGCGGCCAGATCGCCTACGCGCAGATGGGCGACGCCAACGCCTCCATCCCCACGCCCCAGCCGGTCCTGCCCCGGCCGATGTTCGGCGCGCTGGGCCGGGCGGCCTCCCAGGGCTCCGTCAACTTCGTCTCCACGGCCGCGATCGAGGACGGCCTGCCCGAACGCCTCGCCCTGCACAAGCGGTTCACGCCGATCACCAGCACCCGGAGGGTCACCAAGGCGGACATGCGGGAGAACGACGCCCTGACCCGCGTCCACGTCGACCCCGACAGCTTCGCCGTCACCATCGACGGCGAACCGGTCGAGCCCGCGCCCGCGGCGGAACTGCCCATGGCCCAGCGCTACTTCCTCTTCTGAGCCGGAGCGGACCACCACCCATGTCCCGCGCAGCCCTCCTCGTCCTCGCCGACGGCCGGTTCCCCGCCGGCGGCCACGCCCACTCCGGTGGCGCCGAACCGGCCGTCGGCGAGGGGCGCGTCCACGACGCCGACACCCTCGCCGCCTTCTGCCGGGGCCGTCTGCACACCACCGGGCTCACCTCCGCCGCCCTCGCCGCGGCGGCCGCCCGCGGTCTCGACCCGCTCGCCCTGGACGAGGCCGCCGACGCCCGGACACCCTCACCCGCCCTGCGGGCCACCGCCCGCAAGCTGGGCCGCCAGATGATGCGGGCCGCCCGCGCCACCTGGCCCAGCCCCGCGCTCGCCGAGCTCGCCGCGGCCCGGCCGCGCGGCGCCCACCAGCCCGTCGTCCTCGGGCTCGCGGCGCGGGCGGCGGGACTCGGGCCCGAGGACGCCGCGCACTGCGTCGCCTACGAGACCGTCAGCGGCCCGGCCACCGCCGTCGTCCGGCTGCTCTCCCTGGACCCCTTCCACGCCACCGCCGTACTCGCCCGGCTCACCCCCGAACTGGACCAGGTCGCCGCACGGGCCGCCGAGGCCGCCCGGCAGGGCATCGACGCCCTGCCCGCCGCCTCCGCCCCGCTGCTCGACATCACCGCCGAGGCCCACGCCGCCTGGCCCGTCCGCCTCTTCGCCTCGTAACCCGCACCCACTGGAGTCCCCATGCACCTCGGCCACACCCACGACGGCCCCGCGGCCGTCGGCGCCGACGCCACCCGCCCCGACGGCACCCGGCGCGCCCTGCGCATCGGCCTCGGCGGACCCGTCGGCTCCGGCAAGACCGCCACCGTCGCCGCCCTCTGCCGCGCCCTGCGCGACCGGTTCTCCATCGCCGTCGTCACCAACGACATCTACACCCGCGAGGACGCCGACTTCCTGCTGAACAACGCCGTCCTGCCGCCCGAGCGCATCCAGGCCGTCGAGACCGGCGCCTGCCCGCACACCGCGATCCGCGACGACATCTCCGCCAACCTCGAAGCCGTCGAGGACCTGGAGGACGCGGTCGGACCGCTCGACCTGATCCTCGTCGAGTCCGGCGGGGACAACCTCACCGCCACCTTCTCCAAGGGACTCGTCGACGCCCAGATCTTCGTCATCGACGTCGCGGGCGGCGACGACATCCCCCGCAAGGGCGGCCCCGGCGTCACCACCGCCGACCTGCTGGTCGTCAACAAGACCGACCTCGCCCCGTACGTCGGCTCCGACCTGGAGCGGATGGCCCTGGACGCCAAACGGCAGCGCGGTGAACTCCCGGTCGTCCTCACCTCGTTGACCTCGGCGGAGGGTGTCGGACCGGTCGCCGGCTGGGTCCGAGCCCAGCTCGCCGCCTGGACGGCGTGAGCGTCCGCGCCACGGCGCGGATCGCCGCCGGGCCCGACGGGCGGGGCGGCACCGCCCTGCCCGTCCTGGAGAGCGCCGGACCGCTCGCGCTGCGCCGCACCCGCTCCCGCTGCCCCGGCCGCGCCCGCGTCACCGTCGTCGGCGCGATGAGCGCGCCCCTGAACGGCGACCACCTGGCCGTCGAGGGGCGCGTTACCGACGGCGCCCGGCTGACCGTCGACGCGGCGGCCGCCACCGTCGCGCTGCCCGGCCCCCGGGCGGACGGCGAGAGCGCCACGTACACCGTGGACCTGAGCGTGGGGGAGGGGGCCGCCCTGCACTGGCTGCCCGAACAGCTGGTCTCCGCCCACGGCAGCGACCTCCGCCAGCTCACCCGGGTGGAACTCGCCGCCACCGGACGCCTGCTGCTGCGCGAGGAACAGGTACTCGGCCGCCACGGCGAACCCACCGGCGCGCTCACCACCCGGCTCACCGTCCACCGTGCGGGCCGCCCCCTGCTCGACCAGCAGCTGGCGTACGGGCCGGGCGCCCCCGACGGCTGGGACGGCCCCGCGGTGCTCGCAGGCCACCGGGCGGTGGGCCAACTGCTCCTGGCCGACCCGTCGTTCGAGGAAACCCCGCTGCCCGCCCGGCTGCTCGGGCCCACCGCCGCCCTCACCCCGCTCGCCGGCCCCGCCGTCCTGGTGACCGCCGTGGCGGCCGACGCCCGGCTGCTGCGCGGGATCCTGGACGAGGCGGCGCACGAACTGCTGGACGGCCTGAAGGCCGTCCAGCGCGGAGGCTGAGTCCGTTCAGCGGACGTTCTTCACCGGTTATGGGTTCGGTAAAGAAACAGATGTACGCCCTGGCCTCCGCGACCCCGGTGCCGCGAGGATTCCCCGGACACACCGATGACCACGTCGCCGACGGCGACGATCGGACGAAGGGGGAAGTTCCACGTGCGACGTACCACTGTGCTCGGCTCGGCCGGGGCACTCGTCGCGGGCACGCTCATAGCCGGAGCGCTGGCCGCGCCCGCGGCCGGAGCCCAGACCCGCCACCACGACAGGGGCGGCCCCGAGGCGCGCGGGGTCGCCCTCGCCGCGCAGCGGGCGGAGCGGGCCGGGATCGACTGGCAGGACTGCCCGCCGGACTGGGGACTGACCGCCCCCATCCAGTGCGGCTGGGTCACCGTCCCGCTCGACTACGCCAAGCCGGACGGACGGAAGATCAAGCTCGCCGTCGACCGGCACGTCAGCACCGGCACCCAGGGCGAGCGCCAGGGCGCGCTGCTCTACAACCCGGGCGGCCCCGGCGGTTCCGGGATGCGGTTCCCGACCCGGGTCACCACCAAGAACCCGCTCTGGACCAAGACCGCGAAGGCGTACGACTTCGTCGGCTTCGACCCGCGCGGGGTGGGCCGTTCCACGCCCATCTCCTGTGCCGACCCGCAGGAGTTCGTGAAGGCGCCCAAGGCCGACCCGGTGCCCGACGACGAGGCCGACAAGAGGGCGCAGCGCAAGCTGGCCCGCGAGTACGCCGAGGGGTGCGCGGAGCGCAGCGGCTGGATGCTGCCGCACATGACCACCCCCGACACCGCCCGCGACCTGGACGTCATCCGGGCCGCGCTCGGCGAGAAGAAGCTCAACTTCCTCGGCGTCTCCTACGGCACCTACCTCGGCGCCGTCTACGCCACCCTCTTCCCCGCCCACGTACGGCGCCTGGTCGTCGACAGCGTGGTGGACCCCTCGCAGGACAGCATCTGGTACCGGGCGAACCTCGGACAGAACGTCGCCTTCCAGACGCGCTGGGAGGACTGGAAGGCCTGGGTGGCGCGGCACGACTCCGTCTACGGGATCGGCGACACCCCGCGGAAGGTGGAGAAGGCGTGGCGCGAGCTGCGCGCGGCGGCCAAGAGGGAGCCGATCGGCGGGCTCGTGGGACCCGCCGAGCTGACCGGCTTCTTCCAAAACGCGCCGTACTACGACTCCGCCTGGGCCTCCACCGCGAAGACGTGGAGCGCCTACCGGGCCGGTGACACCCAGGCGCTCGTCGACGCCGCCGCCCCCGACCCGGACGACCGCGCGGGCAACGCCGCCGCCGAGAACGGCAACGCCGTCTACACCGCCGTCGAGTGCGCGGACGCCACCTGGCCCACGGACTGGCGCACCTGGGACCGTGACCACACCCGGCTCCACCGCGACCACCCGTTCATCACCTGGTCCAACGCCTGGATGAACCTGCCCTGCGCCACCTGGCCCGCCAAGCAGCGGACCCCGGTGGAGGTCAGGAGCGGCAAGGGACTGCCGCCGGTCCTCATCGTGCAGGCCGAGCGCGACGCCGCCACCCCCTACGAGGGCGCCGCCGAGCTCCAGCGGCGGTTCAAGGGGTCGCGGCTCATCACCGAGAAGGACGCCGGGTCCCACGGCGTCACCGGACTGGTCAACCCGTGCGTCAACGAGCGGGTGGACACCTATCTGCTCACCGGGAAGACCGGACGGCGCGACGTGACGTGCTCCCCGCACGCCACGCCGAAGCCGTAGGGAGTGTCCGCAGGGCCGGGACCGCTCAGCGGCGGTCCCGGCCGTACGCCGCCGGCCGGGCGTCCCGCGCCGCGTCGGAGCTCCGCCGCCCGCCCGGACCAGCCGGGCTCTGCCGCGGGCCGGTCCGCGCTCAGCGCCGCAGCTTCGGGAACTTCCGCGGCGGTGCGGCCTCCTGCTCGGCCGCCTTCACCTTCGCCGCGTACTCGTCCACGTACTCCTGACCGGACAGGGCGAGGATCGCGTACATGATCTCGTCCGTGACCGCCCGGATCGCGGCCTTCTGGTTCTCCAGGCCCGCGTAGCGCGAGAAGTCCAGGGGCTCCCCGAAGCGGATCGCCACCCGCTTGATCTTCGGCAGGACCTGGCCCGGCGGCTGGATCTCGAAGGTGCCGACCATCGCGCAGGGGATCACCGGAACGCCCGCGGTGATCGCCATCACCGCCACCCCGACCTTGCCCTTGTAGAGCCGTCCGTCGTGCGAGCGGGTGCCCTCCGGGTAGATCCCCAGCAGCTCGCCCTTGCCGAGCACCCCCAGCCCCTCGCGGATCGCCGCCTGTCCGGCGTCCTTGCCCGACCGGTCCACCGGGATCTGCCCCGCGCTGTGGAAGAACGCGGCCGTCAGCCGCCCCTTGAGCCCCGGGCCCGTGAAGTACTCGGCCTTCGCCAGGAAGGTGATGCGCCGCTTGAGGATGGCGGGCATGAGGAAGTGGTCGGAGAAGGAGAGGTGGTTGCCCGCGACGATCGCCGCGCCCTCCTCGGGGATGTTCTCCAGCCCCTCGATCCGGGGACGGAACAGCACCCGCAGCAGGGGCCCCAGCACGACATACTTCAGGACGTAATAAAACACCTTGTGGGTGCTCCTCGCTCTGCCGGGTCGGCGTCAGGGCTTACCGCCGGTCACCGTCGTGCCGGGGACCCACAGCGTAGATCCCCGGCGCCACCGTGCGACCGTAGCGGACCGATCTTCCGGCTCGTACCCCGCACCCGGCGCGAGCAGGCACCGTCCGTCGTGGACCGGGCGGTCAGGTGTCCTGGGTGGCCAGCATGCCGAGGGTGCACAGCCCCAGCACCACCCAGCCGAACCAGAGCCAGCCGCTGCTGCCGAGGGCCACCGTGTAGGCGGTGGTCACCACCAGGGCCCCGGCGGTCAGGTATCCCATGGTCTTCGTCGATCCGGACATGCGCGTACCCTCCTCGTCGGCCGCGCGGCCGTTCACCCCATGGTCACCCCGGATACACCTCCGGCGCTACTGTCGCGCCTGCAATGACGCGAGATAGGCGTTGTACGCCGCCAGCTCCTTGTCGCCGTCGCGGTCGGCGGCCCGGTCCGAGCGCCGGGCGGCGCGCTGCTCGGAGTGGTACCACTGGTAGACCAGTGCGATCAGCACCAGCACGGAGGGGATCTCGCTGAACGCCCACGCGATGCCGCCCGCCCAGTTCTGGTCGCTCAGCGCGTCGATGCCCAGCGAGGCGGGCGGGTTCTCGTAGGTCTTCACCATCGGCGTCGACGCCATCATCAGCGCGATCCCGAAGAACGCGTGGAACGGCATCCCGGCGAACAGCTCCAGCATCCGCATCACGTAGCCGGGGCGGTGCGGGCCCGGGTCGACGCCCATGATCGGCCAGAAGAACACCAGGCCGACGGCGAGGAAGTGGACCATCATGCCGATGTGGCCGGGCCTGGAACCCATCAGGAAGTCGAAGAGCGGCGTGAAGTACAGCGCGTAGAGGCTGGCGATGAAGACCGGGATCGTGAACGCCGGATGCGTGACGATCTTGATGTAGCGGCTGTGCAGCAGCTTCAGCAGCAGCTCGCGCGGGCCGGTCCGGCCCCGTCCCGCCGGGGGCAGCGCCCGCAGCGCCAGCGTCACCGGGGCGCCGAGCAGGAGCAGGATCGGCGACAGCATGCTGATCACCATGTGCTGCACCATGTGCACGCTGAACATGACCATGCCGTAGTCGTTCAGCTTGGTGCACATCACCAGCGCGATGCTCAGCACGCCCACGGTGAAGAACACGATCCGGTTCACCGGCCAGCCGTCCCCGCGCCGGCGCAGCCGTGCCACGCCCCAGCCGTACAGGGCGAGCGCCAGAAGACAGCCGGTCAGGAAGAACGGCTCGACGGAGAGCTCCAGCCCCCGTCCCAGCGTGAACGGCGGCAGATCCATGTTCATGCCGTGCCCGCTGTGATCCATCTGCTCACTCCCGCTGGGGACAGCTCCCCGTTTCGTGCCAGGTTGTCCGGTACAGCGTAGAACTGCCCCCGGCCGCGCTCACGGCCGGGGGCAGCTCTCGGGGACCGGGTGGCTCAGAGCACGCACTCCGCCTCGGCGTACCGCTCGGCGGGCACCGTCTTCAGCGTCCGCACCGCCTCCGCGAGGGGCACCATGGTGATCTCGGTGCCGCGCAGCGCGGTCAGCATCCCGAACTCGCCCCGGTGCGCCGCCTCCACCGCGTGCCAGCCGAACCGGGTCGCGAGGACCCGGTCGTACGCGGTGGGGGTGCCGCCGCGCTGGACGTGGCCGAGGATGACCGGGCGGGCCTCCTTGCCGAGCCGGTGCTCCAGCTCGCCCGAGAGCTGCGTGGCGACACCGGCGAACCGCTCGTGGCCGTAGATGTCCTTGACGCCCTGCTCGAACTGCATCGAACCCGCACGGGGCTTGGCGCCCTCGGCGACCACCACGATGGCGAACTTCTTGCCCGCCGAGAACCGCTTGCCGACCAGCTCGGTCAGCTCGTCGATGTCGAAGGGGCGCTCGGGCACCACGATGGCGTGGGCACCGGCGGCCATCCCGGAGTGGAGTGCGATCCAGCCGGTGTGCCGCCCCATCACCTCCACGATCAGCACCCGCTGGTGCGATTCGGCGGTGGTCTTCAGCCGGTCCAGCGCCTCGGTGGCTACGCCGACGGCGGTGTCGAAGCCGAAGGTGACGTCGGTGGATGCGATGTCGTTGTCGATGGTCTTCGGGACACCGACGATGGGCAGCCCGGCCTCGGAGAGGAGGTGGGCCGCCTTCAGCGTGCCCTCGCCGCCGATCGGGATGATCGCGTCCAGACCGAGGTCCGCGACATGGCCGCGGGCGCGCTCCACACCGTCGCGCAGATGCGCGGGCTGGACACGGGAGGAGCCGAGGATCGTGCCGCCGCGGGCCAGGATGCCGGCCACCGCGTCGAGGTCGAGCTTGCGGTAGTCGGCCTCCAGCAGGCCCTTCCAGCCGTCGTGGAAGCCGATGACCTCGTCGCCGTGGTCCACTGCCGCGCGGTGCACGACGGAGCGGATGACGGCGTTGAGGCCGGGGCAGTCGCCGCCGGAAGTGAGTACGCCAATGCGCATGGCCCGAAAACCTTTGCAATGTGAGGTCGACGGCCGGACCCCGTCGTCCGGCTGGATCCCCGCCACCCTACCGGCGCGGGGTGGCGGGACCGAACCGGACGTCCGCCTGCTGGACTGCGCTCAACCGAGCGGGAATTGTCTCATCAGGCGGGCTGCGTCGCCGCCGCGATCCGTTCCGTGCGCAGCGCCTCGTACCAGCGGTCGTCGGTGGGAGGCAGCGCGTTCACGTCGAGCGCCAGCTTCAGCAGGTGGTCGGCGATCTGCGGATTGCGCGCCAGCACCGGACCGTGCATGTACGTCCCGAAGACCGTGTCGTTGAACGCGCCCTCGGTGCCGTCCCCGGTGCCGTTGCCGTTGCCGAACCGCACCCGGGCCAACGGCCGTGCCGTCGGGCCGAGATGGGTGACGCCCTGGTGGTTCTCGAACCCGGTCAGCGGCTCCAGGCCGAGCTGCGGGTCGATGTCGCCCAGTACGTCGCCCACGCACCGCGCACCCTCGCCGCGGGTCGAGATCACGTCGAGCAGACCGAGGCCCGGCTCGCGCTGCCCGAGGTCGTTGATGAACTCGTGGCCGAGGATCTGGTAACCCGCGCAGACCGAGAAGATGATCGCGCCGTTGGACGCGGCGCGGGACAGCCCGCCGTCACGGCGCAGCCGCTCCGCCGCGAGGCGCTGCGGCCGGTCCTCGCCGCCGCCGATCAGGTAGATGTCGCCGGATGTCGGCACCGGCTGGTCGCTGCGCACGTCGACGCGCTGCACGTCCAGCCCGCGCTGCCGGGCCCGCCGCTCCACGACCAGGGCGTTGCCCTGGTCGCCGTAGGTGCTGAGCAGGTCGGGGTAGACCCAGACCAGACGCAGACCGTTGTTGCTCATGCTTCGTCCTCTCCGGAGGTGGCCGTGGCCGGGGTCAGTTGCCGACACGACGGCGCAGATCCTGGAAGGCGGTGTAGTTGGCGATGACCTCGATGCGGCCGGGCGGGGCGTACTGCACGGCCTCGTCGAGGTTCTCGCAGACCCGGAAGTCGAGACCGGCCACTTCGAGGCGGACCGCGAGGTCCAGCTTGCGGTCGCCGAGCACGAGGATCGGGTGACCGGCCAGCTGGGTGTAGTCCACGTCCCACAGCCAGGAGGTGTCCGTGCCGTCCGCGCCGCGGGCGTTGACCGAGAGGACCACCGGGGTCGGCGGCGGGTCGATCAGCGAGAACGTCTCCAGCCAGCCCGCCGGGTTCTTCGCCAGCAGCAGCCGCAGCTCACGGTTGTTGAAGCCCACCACGTCGTAGCGTCCGGCGACCGCCTGCACCTGGTACATGCGCTCCAGCGCGACCTGCGGCGGCACACCGAAGACGGCGGCCACGGCGGCCGAGCTGGTGGCGTTCGCCTTGTTGGCGCGGCCCGGCAGCTGGAGGTGGATCGGCCAGGCCGAACCGTGCGGGTCCAGGACGTAGTCGCCGTTGAGCGCCCAGCTCGGGGCGGGGCGGCGGAAGCCGCACTGCCCGCAGAACCAGTCGTCGCCGGGGCGCTGCATCACGCCGCCGCAGGACGGGCAGGACCAGGCGTCGTCCTTCCACGCCTGACCGGCCGCCACCCACACCACGTTGGGCGAGGAGGAGGCCGCCCAGACGACCAGCGGGTCGTCCGCGTTGGCGATGACCACGGCCTTCGAGCCGGACAGGCCCTCGCGCCAGTGCTCGGCCATCATCCGGGTCTCGGCCGCGCGGTCCAGCTGGTCGCGGGAGAGGTTGAGCAGCGCGATCGCCTTGGGGGTGGTGTCGCGGGCGACCCCGGCCAGGTACTTCTCGTCCACCTCGATCACGCCGAACTTCGCGTCCGAGCCGCCGGCCAGCGCCGAGGTGATGCCCGCCGGCATGTTCGCGCCGAGCGCGTTGGAGACCACGGGCCCCGCGGCCCGCAGCGCCTCGGCGATCAGCCGGGTGGTGGTCGTCTTGCCGTTCGTCGCCGACACGAGGATCACGTCCAGGTGCTGCGCCAGCCGCCCCAGCAGGTCGGGGTCGAGTTTGAGCGCCACCCGGCCGCCGATCACCGATCCGCTGCCCCGCCCCGCGGCGCGTGACACCGCCGCCGCGGCCTTGCCCGCCGTCACGGCCAGTTTGGCCCGCGGCGACAACGGCTCCGTGTTGCCTGCCATCGTCCTAGATCCTCCTTGCATCGGTCCGCGCCCAGCCTATCGATGTCCGGCGCGGCGGCCGCACCGCGGCACCACGGGAACTGCCGGGTCCGGCGGAACGTACGCTTGCCCGCATGCGAAACCGCCCGATCCCCGGCAGTTCCGGACGCGTCCGTACGATGACGCTGCTCGGCGATCCGTTGCTCCACCGGGCCTGCGACGAGGTCACCGACTTCGGCCCGGCGCTGGCGGAGCTGGTCGAGGACATGTTCGCCACGATGTACGCCGCGCGGGGTGTCGGGCTCGCCGCCAACCAGATCGGCGTCCCGCTGAGGGTGTTCGTCTACGACTGTCCGGACGACGACGATGTCCGCCATCTGGGACACGTGGTCAATCCCGAACTGGTCGAGGCGGACGGAGTCACCGTACGCGGACCGGAGGGCTGTCTGTCGCTGCCGGGCCTGGAAGCGGGCACCGAACGCTTCGACCACGCGGTCGTCGAGGGGCTGACCCTGACCGGCGAACCGGTGCGGATCGCGGGCACCGGGTGGTTCGCCCGGTGCCTCCAGCACGAGTGCGACCACCTCGGGGGCCGGGTCTACACCGATCGGCTGACCGGGCTGCGACGCACCCGGGCGCTGCGCGCGGCCCGCCGGGCGCCGTGGGCCCGGCGGGAGGGTCAGGGCACCCCGAAGGTCCCGTGAACCGGCGGCGGCCGGGTGAGGGCGGACCCTAGAACCCCGGGCCGCCGTGGCCGTCGCGGTCGCCCACCTCCGCGAGCCGCCCCCACAGCAGGTCGGCGAGGCTGCGCACCAGTTGCTCGCGGGAGCAGGGCCGGTCGCCGAGCCACCAGTCGCCCGCCGCGTGCATCATGCCCACGATGCCGTGCCCCCAGATGCGGGCCGTCTGTGCGTCGTCCGGGCCGAGGTCCACCCGCTCGGCGATCACCTGGCCCAGCTCCTCGCCCAGGCGGCGCAGCAGCGGGGCGGAGTGCCGGCCGACGTCGAAGCCCTGCTCCGGGACGGGGGCGGCGTCGGAGCCGTCGGCCGATCCGTCGGAGGGGTGCATCAGGAAGCGGTAGACCTGGGGGCGGGCCTCGATCGCCGCGAGATAGGTGTCGAGCGTGGCCTCCACCCGCGCGCGGCGCTCCGCGGGGGCGTCGAGGGCCGCCCGCAGGGCGCTGAGGAGTGCGTCGGTGTGGCGCTTGGCCAGCGCGCGGTAGAGACCGCCCTTGTCCCCGAAGTGCCGGTAGAGGATCGGTTTGGTGATCCCGGCCTCGGCGGCGATCGCGTTCATCGAGGCCTGCGGGCCGTCCCTGAGCACCACCCGGTCCGCGGCTTCGAGCAACTCGCGGCGTCGGCGCTCGGCCGTACTCCGCTGTCGCTCCGCGCCTCGTGCGGTCTCCATGTCGTTTCTCCCACCCCTGGCCGCGCGATGCCGTCGCACCGCTCCTGCACGCCTGGCAACGTAACACCCCGCCGGACGGGGAGGCCGGGCGTCACCGGGGCTGTTGACAGTTGCTACTTGCCGGTAACACACTGGTGTTACCGCAAGTAACGCACGGGTTTTCGCCGCAGTGCCTGGAGGGGAAACATGGCCGAGTTCACGCTTGACCTCAATGACGACCAGAAGCAGGTCCGCGACTGGCTCCACGGCTTCGCGGCGGATGTCATCCGCCCCGCCGCCGCGGAATGGGACGAGCGTGAGGAGACGCCCTGGCCCGTCATCCAGGAGGCGGCCAAGGTCGGCATCTACTCCCTGGACTTCTACGCCCAGCAGTTCTTCGACCCTACGGGGCTGGGCATCCCCGTGGCTATGGAAGAGCTGTTCTGGGGCGACGCCGGAATCGCGCTGTCGATCGTCGGTACGGGCCTGGCGGCCGTCGGCGTCCTCGCCAACGGCACCGAGGAGCAGATCGGCACCTGGATCCCGCAGATGTACGGCGACGCCGACGACGTGAAGGTGGCCGCCTTCTGCTCATCGGAGCCCGACGCCGGATCCGACGTCGCCGCCATGCGCACCCGGGCCGTCTACGACGAGGCCAAGGACGAGTGGGTGCTCAACGGGACCAAGACCTGGGCGACCAACGGCGGCATAGCCGGCGTCCACGTGGTCGTCGCCGTCGTCGACCCCGGTCTCGGCTCCAAGGGCCACGCCTCCTTCATCGTGCCGCCCGGCACCCCCGGCCTCTCCCAGGGCCAGAAGTTCAAGAAGCACGGCATCCGCGCCTCGCACACCGCCGAGGTGGTCCTGGAGGACGTCCGCGTCCCCGGCCACTGCCTCCTCGGCGGCAAGGAGAAGCTCGACGAGCGCCTCGCCCGCGCCCGGGAGCGCGCCAAGGCGGGCGGCGAGCGGGTCAAGAACGCCGCGATGGCGACCTTCGAGGCATCCCGCCCGGCCGTCGGCGCGATGGCCGTGGGCACCGCCCGCGCCGCCTACGAGGTCGCCCTGGACTACGCGAAGACCCGCAGCCAGTTCGGCCGCCCGATCATCGACAACCAGGGCATCGCCTTCCAGCTCGCCGACATGCGCACCCGTATCGACGCCGCCCGGCTGCTGGTCTGGCGCGCCTCCTGGATGGCCACCACAGGCAAGCCGTTCACCTCGGCCGAGGGCTCCATGTCGAAGCTGTACGCGAGCGAGACCGCCCGGGACGTCACCGCGCAGGCCGTCCAGATCCTCGGCGGCAACGGCTTCACCCGGGAGTATCCCGTCGAGCGCATGCACCGCGACGCGGCCATCTACACCATCTTCGAGGGCACCAGCGAGATCCAGCGCCTGGTCATCGCCCGCACCCTGTCGGGCATGCCGATCCGCTAGCGGAGACGGGGGAGGGGGCCGTCACCGACGGCCCCCTCCCCGCCGCGCGGCTCAGCCCGGCAGCTGCGCCTCGATCGCCGTGACGACCTCCGCCGCCTCCGGCTCGGTGCGCGGGCGGATCCGGGCCACCGGCTCACCGGCGGGCGAGATCACGAACTTCTCGAAGTTCCACTGGACGTCCCCGGCCTCGCCGTCCGCGTCCGCCACCTTCGTCAGCTCCGCGTACAGCGGGTGCCGGTCCGCCCCGTTGACGTCCACCTTCTCCAGCAGCGGGAAGCTGACCCCGTACGTCGTCGAGCAGAAGGTCTGGATCTCCTCCGCGCTGCCCGGCTCCTGACCCGCGAACTGGTTGCACGGCACGCCGAGCACGGTCAGCCCCCGGTCCCCGTACGTCTGCTGCAACCGCTCCAGCCCCTCGTACTGCGGGGTGAGCCCGCACTTGGAGGCCACGTTCACCAGCAGGACGGCCCGGCCGCTGTACGCGCCCAGCGTCGTCGGCTCGCCCGCAAGGGTGCGCAGCGGAATGTCGTGCAGCGTCATGAATCTCTCCTTGTTGCCTGTTGCCTGTTGCCCGTGTTCCGGCGTGTGACCATCGTGCCGCCCGCCGCTCACGGTGCGGCGAGCTGCTTGTAGTAGAAGGTGGTCGGCCGGAGACTGCCCGAGGGGTCCGCCGCGTATCCCGGCACCGAGCCGACCCGCGTCCAGCCCGCCTTGCAGTAGACCTGCTCCGCGAGGCTGCCGGACTCCGTGTCCAGGATCAGCAGCGTGATGCCCTCGCTCGCCGCGTACGCCTCCACCGCGTCCAGCAGCGTCCGCCCGACGCCCCGGCCCCGGGCGGAGGAGCGGACCATCAGCTTGGCGACCTCCGCGCGGTGCCGGGCGTTCGGCAGCGGCGCGCGGACCAGCGCGATCGTCCCCAGCACCCGGGCGCCCTCGCGGGCGATCCAGGTGTCGATCCGCCCCGCTCCGGTGTCCCCGGCCCGCTCCCGCCACCAGTCGGCGGCCGTCTCCCGGTCCAACGGGGCCAGGAAACCCACCGACGACCCCTCCTCGACGGTCTCCACCAGCAGCTCGGCCATCTCGTCGGCGTAGGTGACCAGTTCGGGAGCGGAGACATGGACGATCTCGGTCATGGGCGACGGGGTCCTTTCGAGCGGAACGGTCACGGGTCGGGGGAGGCGCGGACACCGGCCAGGGTGGATCATGGACCCCTGCGCTGTCCGCGATGAGGAAGGATCTTGCCGTGCGGTCTCCCGAACCCTTCCCCGAACCGCTGCCCGCAGTCGATCAGGAGGGGCATTCCGGTGACGCGGCCGACCGCGTCGTCCGCTGCCGCCTCTGCGGCCGCCCGCTCACCGGCACCGACTCGCGCCGCACCGGCCTCGGCCCGACCTGCGACGCCAAGCTGCACCCCGCGCCGCCGGACATCCGCACCCGCCGCCACGAGGTGGAACAGGACCCGCTGCCGGGCACCTGAGACCTACGGCCGCTCCAGCCGCCGGAACAGACCCTCCTGCACCACCGACACCAGCAGCTGACCCGAACGGTCGTAGATCCGGCCGCGCGCCAGCCCCCGGCCGCCCGTCGCGATCGGCGACTCCTGGTCGTACAGGAACCACTCGTCCGCCCGGAACGGCCGGTGGAACCACATCGCGTGGTCCAGGGACGCCATGTCGAAGCCGCGCGGCCCCCACAGCGGCTCCACCGGGATCCGCACCGCGTCCAGCAGCGTCATGTCGCTCGCGTACGTCAGCGCGCAGGTGTGCACCAGCGGGTCGTCGCCCAGCGGGCCCACCGCGCGCATCCACACCGCGCTGCGCGGATCGGCCTCCCTGATCTCCTCGCTCGTCCAGCGCAGCCGGTCCGCGTACCGGATGTCGAAGGGCTGGCGCCGGGCCATCCGCTCCAGCGCCTCGGGCAGCGCGCCCAGGTGCTCACGCACCTCCTCCGCGACCGTCGGCAGCTCCTCCGGGTCCGGGACGATCCGGGCGGGCGGCAGCTGGTGCTCGAAGCCCGCCTCCTCGGGGCGGTGGAAGGACGCCGTCAGGTTGAAGATCGTCCGGCCCTCCTGGACGGCCGTGACCCGGCGGGTGGTGAAGGAGCGGCCGTCGCGCACCCGCTCCACCTGGTAGACGATCGGCACCCCGGGGTGGCCCGGCCGCAGGAAGTAGGCGTGCAGCGAGTGCACCGGCCGCTCCCCGTCGGTGGTCCGGCCCGCCGCGACCAGTGCCTGGCCCGCCACCTGCCCGCCGAAGACCCGTTGCAGGGACTCCTCGGGGCTGCGGCCCCGGAAGATGTTGACCTCGATGCGCTCCAGATCGAGAAGGTCGACCAGGTGCTCGGCCGGATTCGTCATGCCGTGTCTCTCCGCTCCAGTGCCAGGGGGTTGTTCACAGCTGGCCGACCTCGGTGACCCGGACGACCGCCCGGCCCTCCTCGTCGGAGGCGGCCAGGTCCACCTCGGCCCGGATGCCCCAGTCATGGTCGCCCGCCGGGTCGGCGAACGCCTGCCAGACCCGCCACAGACCGTGCGCCGGGTCCTCGTCGATCTTCAGCAGCTTCGGGCCGCGCGCGTCGGGGCCGGTGCCGATCTCCTCGTGGGCGTCCCAGTACGCGTCCAGCGCCTCGCCCCACGCGTCCTCGTCCCACCCGGCCTCGCCGTCCAGCTCGCCCAGGTCACCGGCCCGGTCCAGCGCGGCCAGCTCCACCCGGCGGAACATCGCGTTGCGCACCAGCACCCGGAAGGCGCGGGCGTTCGCGGTGACCGGCTTGACCTCGTCGGCCTTCTCCTGGGCCTCCTCGGCGGTCTCCACCTCCGGGTTGGCCAGCTGCTCCCACTCGTCCAGCAGACTGGAGTCCACCTGCCGCACCATCTCACCCAGCCAGGAGATCAGGTCCAGGAGGTCCTCGGACTTCAGGTCGTCCGGGACCGTGTGCTCCAGCGCCTTGTACGCGCTCGCCAGATACCGCAGCACGATGCCCTCGGTGCGGGCCAGCTCGTAGTGCGAGGTGAACTCCGTGAACGTCATGGCCCGCTCGAACATGTCCCGGATCACCGACTTCGGCGACACCGGGTGGTCGCTCACCCACGGGTGGCTCCGGCGGTACACGTCGTAGGCGTGCCACAGCAGCTCGCTCAGCGGCTTGGGGTAGGTGACCTCCTGGAGCCGCTCCATCCGCTCCTCGTACTCGACCCCGTCCGCCTTCATCTGCCCCACGGCCTCGCCGCGCGCCTTGTTCTGCTGGGCCGCCAGGATCTGCCGGGGGTCGTCCAGCGTCGACTCCACGACCGAGACCATGTCCAGCGCGTACGACGGGGACTCGGCGTCCAGCAGGTCGAACGCGGCCAGCGCGAACGTGGAGAGCGGCTGGTTGAGCGCGAAGTCCTGCTGGAGGTCGACCGTCAGCCGGACGATCCGGCCCTCGGCGTCCGGCGTCTCAAGCCGCTCCACCACCCCGCCGTCCAGCAGCGAGCGGTAGATGGCGATGGCCCGGCGGATGTGCCGCAGCTGCGCCCGGCGCGGCTCGTGGTTGTCCTCCAGCAGACTCCGCATCGCCTCGAAGGCGTTGCCGGGGCGGGCGATCACCGCGAGCAGCATCGTGTGGGTGACCCGGAAACGGGAGGTGAGCGGCTCCGGCTCGGACTGGATCAGCTTGTCGAACGTCGTCTCCGACCAGGCGACGAAGCCCTCGGGGGCCTTCTTGCGGACCACCTTGCGCTTCTTCTTCGGGTCGTCGCCCGCCTTCTTCAGCGCCTTCTCGTTCTCGATGACGTGCTCGGGGGCCTGCGCCACGACGAACCCGGCCGTGTCGAACCCGGCCCGCCCCGCGCGCCCCGCGATCTGGTGGAACTCCCGCGCGCGCAGGGTCCGCACCCGGGTCCCGTCGTACTTGGTGAGCGCGGTGAACAGCACCGTGCGGATCGGCACGTTGACGCCGACGCCGAGCGTGTCCGTCCCGCAGATCACCTTCAGCAGGCCCGCCTGCGCCAGCTTCTCCACCAGACGGCGGTACTTGGGCAGCATCCCCGCGTGGTGCACCCCGATCCCGTGGCGTACGTAACGGGAGAGGTTCTGGCCGAACTTGGTGGTGAAGCGGAAGCTGCCGATCAGATCGGCGATCTTCTCCTTCTCCTCCTTCGTGCACATGTTGATGCTCATCAGCGACTGCGCCCGCTCCACGGCCGCCGCCTGCGTGAAGTGCACGATGTAGACCGGCGACTGCCGGGTGTCCAGCAGTTCGGTCAGCGTCTCGGTGATCGGCGTGAAGCGGTACTCGTAGCTCAGCGGCACCGGGCGGGTCGCCGAGCGCACCACGGAGGTCGGGCGGCCCGTGCGGCGGGTCAGGTCCTTCTCGAACATCGAGACGTCGCCGAGCGTCGCGGACATCAGCACGAACTGCGCCTGCGGCAGCTCCAGGATCGGGATCTGCCAGGCCCACCCCCGGTCCGGTTCGGCGTAGAAGTGGAACTCGTCCATCACGACCTGGCCGATGTCGGCGTACTTCCCGTCGCGCAGCGCGATCGAGGCCAGGACCTCGGCCGTGCAGCAGATCACCGGGGCGTCCGCGTTGACCGAGGCGTCACCGGTGAGCATCCCGACGTTCTCGGTGCCGAAGAGCTTGCACAGGTCGAAGAACTTCTCCGAGACCAGCGCCTTGATCGGAGCGGTGTAGAAGGTGACCTTGTCCTGGGCCAGCGCGGTGAAGTGCGCGCCCGCCGCCACCAGGCTCTTGCCCGACCCGGTCGGGGTGGACAGGATCACGTTCGCCCCGGAGACCACCTCGATCAGCGCCTCCTCCTGTGCCGGGTACATCGTGATGCCCTGGCTCTCGGTCCATGACGAGAAGGCCTCGAAGAGGGCGTCCGGGTCGGCGGTCTGCGGCAGCTGGTCGATGAGGGTCACGCCCCCATCTTGCCTGCCGTGCGACCGGATCAGGGAACCGGCCGACGCGACCAAGATCATGGGCGATACGCTGCGCTCTCAACCAGCCCGCGCCGCACCGGCGATGGGCCCGTGACGCACTGGGGGCTGAGGCGACCATGATGGGACCGGCACACTCGCTGTCAGGGGCGGCGGCCTGGCTGGGGGTGGGCGCGGCGGCCGCCGCCACGGGGTACACGATGCCCTGGCCCGTCCTGGTCGTCGGGGCGCTGATCAGCGCCGGAGCCGCGCTCGCCCCCGACCTCGACCACAAGGCCGCGACCATCTCGCGCGCCTTCGGCCCCGTCTCCAAGGCGCTCTGCGAGATCACCGACAAGCTCTCGTACGCCGTCTACAAGGCCACCAGGAGCACGGCCGACCCCCGCCGCACCGGCGGCCACCGCACCCTCACCCACACCTGGTTCTTCGCCGTCCTGATGGGGGCGGCCTGCTCCTTCGCCGCCGTCTCCGGCGGACGCTGGGCGGTCCTGGCGATCCTCTTCGTCCACCTGGTGCTCGCCGTCGAGGGGCTGCTGTGGCGGGCCGCCCGGGTCTCCAGCGACGTCCTCGTCTGGCTGCTGGGGGCGACCAGCGCCTGGATCCTGGCCGGAGTCCTGGACCAGCCGGGCCACGGCGCCGACTGGCTCTTCGACGCCCCGGGGCAGGAGTACATGTGGCTCGGCCTGCCCATCGTGCTGGGAGCGCTGGTCCACGACATCGGCGACGCCCTGACCGTCTCGGGCTGCCCGATCCTGTGGCCGCTCCCGATCGCCGGCAAGCGGTGGTATCCGCTCGGCCCCCCGAAGTTCATGCGCTTCCGGGCCGGGAGCTGGGTGGAGAACAAGATCCTGATGCCCGTGTTCATGCTGGCCGGGGGAGTGGGCGGGGCGGCCGCGCTCAACTACATATGACCCGGCGCGAGCGCCGCCCCGGGCCCCGGCGGGCGACGCGCCCGCAACCCCGCCGGCGGGCGGTGCGCCCCGGCGCGTAGCACCATGGCCGCATGCTGCTCGCCGAGCTCGCCCAGGTCTCCCTGGAAGTCGCCGCCACCTCCGCCCGCTCCAGGAAGGTGGCGCTCCTCGCCGGTCTCTTCCAGGACGCCGGACCCGAGGACGTGCCCGTGGTCATCCCCTACCTCGCCGGACGGCTGCCCCAGGGCCGCATCGGGGTGGGGTGGCGGTCCTTCGGCGACCCGGTGGAGCCCGCGTCCGAACCCACCCTCACCGTCACCGGCGTCGATGCCGGACTGACCGCCCTCGCCGCCGTCTCCGGCCCCGGCTCCCAGGCCCGGCGCAAGGAGCACCTGCGCGCCCTGTTCGCCGCCGCCACCGAGGACGAGCAGCGGTTCCTGCGGGCCCTGCTCACCGGCGAGGTCCGGCAGGGCGCCCTGGACGCGCTCGCCGCCGACGCCCTGGCCCAGGCCGCACAGGCCCCGCCCGCCGACGTCCGGCGGGCCGTGATGCTCGCCGGGTCGCTCCAGGAGGTGGCCACGGTCCTCCTCGCGGACGGACCCCCGGCGCTCGCCGCCTTCCGGCTGACCGTGGGGCGGCCCGTCCAGCCGATGCTCGCGCAGACCGCCGCCTCGGTCGGCGAGGCCGTCGACCGGCTGGGGCCCTGCGCGGTGGAGGAGAAGCTGGACGGCGTGCGGGTGCAGGTGCACCGGGACGGCGACCGGGTCCGCGCCTACACCCGGACCCTCGACGACATCACCGACCGGCTGCCCGAACTAGTCGCCGCCGTCGCCGCGCTCCCGGCGGACCGCTTCATCCTGGACGGCGAGGTCATCGCCCTGGGGGAGGACGGCAGGCCGCGCCCCTTCCAGGAGACCGCCTCCCGGGTGGGCTCCCGGCGGGACGTGGCCGGTGCCGCGGCGCACGTGCCCGTCGTCCCGGTCTTCTTCGACGCCCTCTCGGTGGACGGCGAGGACCTGCTCGACCTGCCCTTCGCCGAACGTCACAGCGCCCTCGCCCGGCTGGTCCCCGAACACCTGCGGGTCCGGCGCGTCCTCGTCCCCGACCCGGCGGACCCGGGGGCCCGCGAGGCCGCCGGAACGTTCCTCGCCGACACCCTGGAGCGCGGCCACGAAGGCGTCGTCGTCAAGGACCTGGCCGCCGCCTACAGCGCGGGGCGGCGGGGCGCGTCCTGGCTCAAGGTGAAGCCCGTGCACACCCTGGACCTGGTGGTGCTGGCCGTCGAGTGGGGCAGCGGCCGGCGCACGGGCAAGCTCTCCAACCTGCACCTGGGCGCCCGCCGCCCCGACGGTACGTTCGCGATGCTCGGCAAGACCTTCAAGGGGCTCACCGACGCCCTGCTGGAGTGGCAGACCGAGAAGCTGGGCGCCCTGGCCACCGGCGACGACGGGCACGTCGTGACCGTACGCCCGGAACTCGTCGTCGAGATCGCCTACGACGGACTCCAGCGCTCCACCCGCTACCCCGCCGGGGTGACCCTCCGCTTCGCCCGCGTCCTGCGCTACCGCGAGGACAAGAGGGCCGAGGAGGCCGACACCGTGGAGACCGTGCTGTCCCGGCAGCGCTGAGCGCGCCCCACCGGGCCGGCGGGGCGCGCTCAGCGGACGGCGGTCAGTGCTGGATGACCGCCGACTCGGTGTACTTCCTGACCTGCTCGGGCGTCAGATAGCCGTCCGTGTACTCGAAGTCCCGCAGCGTCGCCGGCTTGCGGGACTGGAACCCGGTCCGGACGAAGTCGTCCCCGGCGACCGCGTTCAGCAGCCAGTTCGTCATGACCCGGGTCTTGGCGACGTTCGTCCGCAGCGCCGACCAGTGGTAGCCGCGCGCCACCGCCTGCGCGGGCGCCCCGCGCAGCTCGACGCCCAGCGGCTTGGACACCGCGTCCCGGCCGCCCAGGTCCACGACCAGACCCAGGTCCCGGTGGACGTAGTCCTTCAGCGGCTGCGCCCGCAGCGAGGCGATCAGGTTGTCCGCCATCACCCGCCCCTGGCGCATCGCGTGCTGGGCGGTCGGCGGGCAGACCGCCCCGTCGCCCTTCGCCAGATCGGGCACCGCCGCCGCGTCTCCGAGCGAGAACACCCCGTCCGCGCCGGGCAGCCGCAGCTGCGGCGTCACGGCGAGCCGTCCGCGTACCGTCTCCGCGCCGAGCGTGGCGATCAGCGGGCTCGCCGCGACCCCCGCGGTCCAGATCAGCGTCCGGCAGGGCAGCACCCGCCCGTCGGTGAACGTGACCTCCTCCGCGTCGGCCTTGGCGATCGAGACCCCGAGCGACACCTCGATGTTCCGCTTGCGGAGCACCTCCAGGGCGGCCTGCCCCAGCTTGTCGCCCAGCTCCGGCATCAGCTTGGGAGCGATGTCGATCAGGTGCCACTTGATCAGCTTCGGGTCCAGCCGCGGATAGTGCTTCACCGCGTTGGTGGTGAGCCGCTCCAGACAGGCGGCGGTCTCCGTGCCCGCGTATCCGCCGCCGACCACCACGAACCGCAGCCGGGAGGCCCGCTCGGCCTCGTCCCGGCTGGCGTCCGCCAGATCCAGCTGCGCGATGACGTGGTCCCGGACGTACGCGGCCTCGGCCAGTGTCTTCATCCCGCGCGCGTGGTCCAGCAGCCCGGGGATGTCGAAGGTCCGGGTGACGCTGCCCGCCGCCAGCACGATGAAGTCGTAGGGCTCGTTCACGATCTCGTCCGTGATCTTCCTGATCACGCAGACCTTCGCCTTCGTGTCCACGCCGATCGCCCCGCCCGGCACGATCCGGGTCCGGTGACGGCGGCTGCGGCGCAGCGACACCGCGACCGACTGGGGCGTCAGCACCCCGGAGGCCACCTGGGGGAGCAGCGGCAGGTAGAGCTGGTACGAGAACGGTGTGACGAGCGTGATCTGAGCCTCGCCCGGAGCCAGCCTGCGCTCCAGGCGCCGTACGCATTCGACGCCTGCGAAACCGGCGCCGACAACGAGAATCCTGGGTGGTGCCACGGTCTGCGTCCCTTCTCGGGCTTGCGTGGTTCTGCGCTCGCCTGCCCCGTATCCCGGGTGATTCACCCCTCATCCTCACCGGACGTCTCGTCATCCGCCTCCCGGCGGGGGTGAAACGGGGCCCGCCCACCGGGCGCGCGGCGGCCCGAAGCTCCCGGCGGCGCCCTGCGGATCGGCCTGCCCGCACGGCCCGTTGGGGCCGGGACCACCCGTTCCGCCCCGTGCGAGGATGCTGCCGTGACCCCACCGTCCTCACCGCCCGTGGCGGACCTCCCCGCTCCCGGCCGCGGCCTGGGCCCCCGCGCCGCGGCGGTCCTCGTCTTCGCGTCCTCCGCCGCGGTCCTCGTCGTCGAGATCGTCGCGCTGCGGCTGCTCGCCCCCTACCTCGGCCTCACGCTGGAGACCAGCACCCTGGTCATCGGCATCGCCCTCTCCGCGATCGCCCTCGGCTCCTGGCTCGGCGGGCGGCTCGCCGACCAGGTCGACCCGCACCCGCTGATCAGCCCCGCGCTCGGCGTCTCCGGTGTCGTCGTCGCGCTCACCCCGCTGCTGCTGCGCACCACCGCGGAGTGGGCCCCGCCGCTGCTCCTGCTGGTCGCGGCGGCGACGCTCCTGGTGCCCGGCGCCCTGCTCTCCGCGGTGACCCCGCTGGTGACGAAGCTGCGGCTGACCAGCCTCGCGGAGACCGGGACGGTCGTGGGACGCCTGTCGGGGGTCGGGACCTTCGGCGCCATCGTCGGCACCGTCCTCACCGGGTTCGTCCTCGTCTCGCGGCTGCCGGTGAGCGCCATCCTGATCGGCCTGGGGGTGCTGCTCGTGATCGGCGCGGCGCTCGCCGGATGGCAGGCGCGCCGGTGGCGGCGGGCCTCCGCGGTGGCGCTGGCCACCGTCGTCGTTGGCTCCCTCGCCACCGCGTTCGCCCCGGGCGGCTGCGACGCGGAGACCCGCTACCACTGCGCCCGGATCGTCGCGGACCCCGACCGGGCGAGCGGCCGCACCCTGGTCCTGGACGGTCTGCGCCACTCCTACGTCGACGTCGAGGACCCCACGTACCTCCGGTTCGGGTACATCCGCGCCCTCGCGGCCGTGGTCGACACCGCCTTCCCCACCGGCACGCCACTGGCCGCGCACCACCTCGGGGGCGGCGGCCTCACCTTCCCCCGCTACCTCGCGAGCACCCGCCCCGGCACCCGCAGCCTCGTCTCCGAGATCGACGGCGGGGTCGTCCGCATCGACCGCGAACGGCTCGCCCTGGGGGAGACCACCGGGATCGAGGTACGCGTCGAGGACGGACGGCTGGGCCTGAAGCGGCAGGCCGCCGACAGCCGTGATCTCGTCGTCGGCGACGCCTTCGGCGGCGTCAGCGTGCCCTGGCACCTCACCACCTCCGAGGCGCTCAGGGACGTACGCCGGGTGCTCAAGGACGACGGGGTGTACGCCGCCAACCTCATCGACCACGGCCCGCTGGCCTTCGCCCGCGCCCAGGCCGCCACCCTCGCCTCCGTCTTCGAGCACGTCGCCCTCGTCGGCAGGCCCGGGGACATCGGCCTGGACCCCGCCGCGGGCGTCGAGGGCGGCAACCTCGTGGTGGTCGCCTCCGACCGGCCGCTCGACGCCCCCGCGGTCCAGGCTGCCCTGGACACCCGGGAGACCGACTGGCGGATCGCCACCGGCGCGGCCGTCGCCGCCTGGACCGGCGACGCCCAAGTGCTCACCGACGACTACGCCCCCGTCGACCAGCTCCTCCAGCCGCACCGCACCCGCACGGTCAGCTGACCCGGCCCGCGGCGGACCCGCGGCGGACCCGCGCGGGACCGCGCCCCGCTCAGCCGTGCCAGGACCGCCACAGCGACGCGTACGCGCCGTCCGCCGCGACCAGTTCGTCATGGCTGCCCAGCTCGCTGATCCGGCCGTCCTCCACCACCGCGATCACATCGGCGTCGTGCGCGGTGTGCAGCCGGTGCGCGATCGCGATCACCGTCCGGCCCTCCAGGACCCGGGCCAGTGAGCGTTCCAGATGACGGGCCGCCCGCGGGTCCAGCAGGGAGGTCGCCTCGTCCAGCACCAGCGTGTGCGGATCGGCCAGCACCAGCCGGGCCAGGGCGATCTGCTGGGCCTGCGCCGGGGTCAGCGCGAAGCCGCCCGACCCGACCTCGGTGTCCAGCCCCTCCGCCAGGGCCCGCGCCCAGCCGTCCGCGTCGACGGCGGCCAGCGCCACCCACAGCTTCGCGTCCCCCGCCCCCTCCCGCGCGAGGCGCAGATTGTCCCGGAGCGACCCGACGAAGACATGGTGCTCCTGGTTGACCAGCGCCACCTGCTCCCGGACCCGCTCCGCCGTCATCCGCGACAGCTCCGCCCCGCCGAGCGTCACCTCACCCGTGCGCGGGGCGTAGATCCCCGCCAGCAGCCGCCCCAGCGTCGACTTGCCCGCGCCGGACGGGCCGACCAGGGCGAGCCGGGTGCCCGGCGCCACGTCGAGCGACACCCGGTGCAGCACGTCGACGCCCTCGCGGTAGCCGAAGCGGACGTCGTCCGCCCGTACCGTCCGGCCGTCCGGGTCCACCCCGGCCTCGCCCGCGTCCGGCTCGATCTCCCGGACGCCGACCAGCCGGGCCAGCGACACCTGGGCCACCTGCAACTCGTCGTACCAGCGCAGGATCAGCCCGATCGGGTCGACCATCATCTGCGCCAGCAGCGCCCCCGTCGTCAGCTGCCCGACCGTCAGCCACCCCTCCAGCACGAACCAGCCGCCGAGCAGCAGGACCGCGCCGAGGATCGTCACGTACGTCGCGTTGACGACCGGGAACAGCACCGAGCGCAGGAACAGCGTGTACCGCTCCCACGCCGTCCACTCCTTGATCCGCCGGTCCGACAGCGCCACCCGGCGGCCACCGAGGCGGTGCGCCTCCACGGTCCGCCCGGCGTCCACGGTCTCCGCGAGCACCGCGGCGACGGCCGCGTAACCGGCGGCCTCCGAGCGGTACCCCGAGGGGGCCCGGCGGAAGTACCAGCGGCAGCCCACGACCAGCACCGGCAGCGCGATCAGCACGGCCGCCGCCAGCGGGGGAGCGGTCACCGTGAGCGCGCCGAGCAGCAGTCCCGCCCAGACGACGCCGATCGCCAGCTGCGGCACGGCCTCGCGCATCGCGTTCGCCAGCCGGTCGATGTCCGTGGTGATCCGCGACAGCAGGTCACCGGTCCCGGCCCGCTCCAGAACGCCCGGCGGCAGCCCCACCGACCGTACGAGGAAGTCCTCGCGCAGGTCGGCGAGCATCTCCTCGCCCAGCATCGCCCCCCGCAGCCGCATGGAGCGGGTGAACACCGTCTGCACCACCAGCGCGAGCGCGAAGACCGCGACCGTGCGCTCCAGATGCAGGTCGCTCACCCCGGCGGACAGGTCCTCCACCAGGGCGCCCAGCAGATACGGCCCGGTGATCGACGCGATCACCGCCACCGCGTTGACCGCGATCAGGACGGTGAACGCTCCGCGGTGGCGCCGCAGCAGACCCCGTACGTAACTCCGTACGGTCGTCGGCGTGCCCACGGGCAGCGTGGTGGCCGACTCCGGGGCCGCGGGGTCGTACGCCGGAGGTGCGACGCCGATCATGCCCTCTCCTCGACTTCCTGGACGGTGACTTCCTGGGCGTCCTTCATGGCGGGGACGCCTCCGAGGCCGTTCGCGGCGGCCGCCTCCTCGTCGGTCTCCCGGGTGACGACCGCCCGGTAGCGGGGTTCGGCGCGCAGCAGGTCGCGGTGGTTCCCGACGGCCACGACGCTGCCCTCGTGGACAAGGACCACCCGGTCGGCGGCGTCCAGCAGCAGCGGCGACGAGGCGAAGGCGACCGTCGTACGGCCCCGGCGCAGCCGCGCGATCCCGGCGGCGACCCGTGCCTCGGTGTGCGAGTCGACCGCGGAGGTCGGCTCGTCCAGCACCAGCACCGGTGGGTCGGTGACCAGCGACCGGGCCAGTGCCAGGCGTTGGCGCTGGCCGCCGGAGAGGGACCGGCCGCGCTCGGTGATCCGGGTCCGCGCCGGGTCGCCGTCGTCGTCGGGGGAGGCCTGCGCCAGGGCGCTCAGCACGTCCTCGCACTGGGCGGCCTCCAACGCGGCCGCGGCGGTGACCAGTCCGGACGACGGGACGTCCAGCAGCTCCCCGAGGGTGCCGGAGAGCAGCACCGGGTCCTTGTCCTGGACCAGCACCGCGGTCCGGGCGGCGTCCAGCGGGAGCTCGTCCAGGGCCACCCCGCCGAGCAGCACCGAGGGGGCCGCCGGGGTCTCCGGCTCCGCGTCGCCGTTCTGGGCCTGGCCGTTCGCCTGGCCGTTCTGGGTCTGGCCGGTCCGCGCCTGACCGTTCCGCTCGTTCCCGGTTCGCGCGGGGCCGGTCCGGGTGTCCTCGGTCTGGGCGTGGCCGCCGAGCCGCTCGGCCAGCCGTCCCGCCTCGTCCGGGTCGCCGCAGACGACGGCGGTGAACCGGCCGGCCGGGGCCATCAGCCCGGTAGCCGGGTCGTACAGATCGCCGGACGGTGCCACGCCCTCGACGGTGGCCTCCCGCGCGGCGCGGCGCAGCGACAGCACCCGGACCGCGCGCTGCGCGGACGGCCGGGAGAAGGAGTACGCCATCGCGATCTCCTCGAAGTGACGCAGCGGGAACAGCATCAGGGTGGCCGCGCTGTAGACCGTGACCAGCTGGCCGACGTCGACGCGGCCGTCCCGGGCGAGCGTCGCCCCGTACCAGACCAGCGAGATCAGCAGGATGCCCGGCAGCAGCACCTGCACCGCCGAGATCAGCGCCCACATCCGGGCCGAACGGACCGCGGCCCGGCGGACCTCCTGGGAGGCGCGGCGGTAGCGGCCGAGGAACAGGCTCTCGCCGCCGATGCCGCGCAGCACCCGCAGTCCGGCCACCGTGTCCGAGGCCAGCTCGGTGGCCTTTCCGGCCTTGTCGCGCTGCTCGTCCGCGCGCCGGGTGGCGGGCGGCAGCAGCGGCAGGACGGCCAGGGCCAGCACCGGCACGGCCAGGGCCACCAGCACACCGAGGGAGGGGAGGTAGAGGACCAGACCCACACAGACGATCACGAGCGCGGCGGTCGCGGCGACGAAGCGGGACAGCGCCTCGACGAACCAGCCGATCTTCTCCACGTCGCCCGTCGAGACGGCGACGACCTCACCGGCCGCGACCCGGCGCGTCAGCGCCGCGCCCAGCTCGGCGGTCTTGCGGGCGAGCAGCTGCTGCACCCGGGCCGCCGCGGTGATCCAGTTGGTCACGGCGGCGCGGTGGAGCATGGTGTCGCCGACGGCGATGACCACGCCGAGCGCCACGATCAGCGCGCCCACCAGGGCGAGGCGGCCGCCGGAGCGGTCGACGACGGCCTGCACGGCCAGCCCCACGGCGAGCGGAAGTCCGGCGATGCCCAGCTGGTGCAGCAGCCCCCAGGAGAGCGACGTGAGCTGTCCGGCGAGCTGGTTGCGCCCGAGCCAGAGCAGGAAGCGGGGACCGGAGCGGACATCGGGGTCGCCGGGATCCGAGTACGGAAGGTCGCGAATCTGCATGACGTCCCAGGGCTGGTGAACGGGGCTGACGAAACGGCGCCCCCGCGGACTCCGCTCCGGGGCGACGTGCAAGGTTCCCTGTTCGTCCCATTCCTGGGCAACCGGTTTTCCCGCCCCGCGGGGTCCCGGGCAGGCAGGCCCGGGACCCCGCGGGGCCCGGCGTCATCCGGCGGGCTTCTCCGAGTCCGTCCCCGGCCGGGCCTTTTTCCACTCGCCCCGGGTGAAGTCCGGGATCGGCAGAGGCGCGCCCTTGGCCTTGATGGACAGATGGCTCAGCGGCACCGGCGCCGTCCAGACCGCCGCGTCGTACACGTCGAAGTCGGGCACCAGCCCGAGCCGCATGCACTGCATCAGGCGGAACACCATGATGTAGTCCATCCCGCCGTGGCCGCCCGGCGGATTGGCGTGCTCCTTCCACAGCCAGTGGTCCCACTCGGCGTACTTCGCGAAGTCGTCCCACTGGTGGTCGGTGTTCGTGGGCTCCAGATAGATCCGCTCCGGGTAGTCCTCGAACACGCCCTTGGTCCCGCCGAGGCTGTTGATCCGCGAGTACGGGTGCGGCGACGACACATCGTGCTCCAGCCGGATCACCCGGCCCTTGGCGGTCTGCACGAGGCTGATGGTCCGGTCGGCCCCGATGTACGACTCCTTCCAGCTCGGGTCGCCCGCGGGCATGTGCTCCTCGCGGTAGGCGGCGAGACCCAGGGGGGTGGTGCCGACACTGCTGATGCTGACGACCCGGTCACCCCGGTTGACGTCCATGTAGTTGGCGACCGGACCGAATCCGTGGTTGGGGTAGAGGTCACCGCGCAGCCGGGTGTGCCACAGCCGCCGCCACGGGCCCTCGTAGTAGTCGGGGTCGAACATCAGCTCACGCAGATCGTGGTTGTAGGCCCCCGCGCCGTGCTGCAGTTCGCCGAAGAGACCCGCGTGCGCCATGCGCAGCACCCGCATCTCGTTCTTGCCGTAGCAGCAGTTCTCCAGTTGCATGCAGTGCCGCCGGGTGCGCTCGGAGAGATCCACGAGCTGCCACAGCTCGTCCAGGCGCATCGCGATCGGGCACTCCACCCCGACGTGCTTGCCGTTCAGCATCGCCGTCCTCGCCATCGGGAAGTGCAGCTCCCACGGCGTCACCACGTAGACGAAGTCGATGTCCCCGCGCTTGCAGAGGTTCTCGTAGTCGTGCTCGTCCTTGGCGTAGATCGCGGGGGCGGGCTGACCGGCGGCCGTCACCTTCTTGGCGGCCTTCTCCGCCTTGTCCCGGACCGTGTCGCACACCGCCTTGACCTGGACGCCGGGGAGGGCGAGGAAGAGGTCGATCATGCTGTCGCCGCGGTTGCCGAGCCCGATGATCCCGACCCGTACCGTCGAGCGCCGCTCGAAGGGCACGCCCACCATGGTGCGGCCCTGCCGGGCGGGCGCGGCCGCCACGGCTTCGGGTGCGACCGGGCCGGAGGCCGACGCGGTGCCGCCGCCCAGAGCACCGAGCCCCAGTCCGGCTCCGGCCACGCCCGCCGTGGTCCACAGCACCGAACGGCGGCTCGGGTCCTGTCGTCCGGCCTCGTCGGCGCTGCCGTCGTGCGGGGAGAGATCCCGCGGTTCCGGTGCGGGCCGGGCGTCGTCGTTCATCGAGCCTCCAGGTGGGGTTGGCGGTCCAGACGTGCGCGAGCAGCACCGGTCCCCGGGCAGGAACGCCTGCGGGGAGCGGGTCTCGGTAAGGACCCTGGAGGGTGAGGTTGACGTTGCGCAAGAGAACTATGTGGACTCTCGTCACCAAACCTTGGACTTTTGTTCTCCTACGCGAAAACCCCGACTGGTGCAACCAGTTGGGGCCTTCGAGCGCTCAGTTGTGAGCCTTTCTCAGCGCCTTCGGGGCGCTCGGCGGACGGGTGGCCGGGTGGCGCGCTCCAACGCGATCAGGGCCGATCGGTAGGGGTGTCCGGTGGCCCGTTCCATCCCGATCTCGCACATCCTGTTCGCCGACAGGTAGAGGTCGTAGGAGCGGCTGCCGACCTCCGCCGCCTCCTTGGCCGTCGCCGAGTCGGTCAGCTCCTTGTGCAGCATGCCCCGGTCGCCCGCGAAGGCGCAGCACCCCGCGTCGTCCGGCACGGTGACCTCCTCGGCGCAGGCGGCGGCCAGCACGCCCAACTGCCGCTCGTCGCCGAGGTGCTGCATCGAGCACGTCGGGTGCACGACGGCCGCGCCGGTCCGCTCGGTGACCGTCAGCTCCGGCAGCAGCTCCTCGGCCGCCCACACCAGCGAGTCCACGACCGTCAGCTCCTCGTGCAGCTCCCGGTTGTCCGCAGTGAGGTGGGGCACCACCTCCTCGGCGATGCCGAGCGTGCAGGAGGAGGCGTCGACGACCAGCGGCAGCGTCCCGCCCGCCGTCCAGCCCCAGGCGGCCTCCACGATCCGGTTCGCCATGACCTCGTTGCCCTCGGCGTACCCCTTGGAGTGCCAGATCGTCGCACAGCAGGTGCCCGCCACGTCCCCGGGAATCCACACCGGCTTCCCGGCCCGCCCGGACACCGCCACCACCGCCTCGGCCAGCGAGAGCCCCGGCCCGTCGTCGGGCCCGCCGAAGATCCGGTTGACGCACGCCGGGTAGTAGACGGCACTTGCCCCGGCCCGGGTCGTGGGCGGCAGCCGCCGGGCCGCCGCGCCGGGGATCTGCGGCAGCCACTCCGGTACGAGACCGGGGCGCACGGCCTTGCGGGCGAGACGTGTCAGCGCTTGCAGCGGCCGGTCGCCCACCCGCTCCCCGAGCGCGTCGGCGGCCGCCACGGCGAGCCGGGCAGAGGCCTCCACCACCCGGAAGTTCTTCGCGGCGAGGGCGGCGACCCGCTCCTCGCGCGGCGTGTGCCCGCGGTGCCGGAAGTCCTTCATCATCGCCCCGGTGTCGATGCCGACCGGGCAGGCGAGCTTGCATGTGGAGTCCCCGGCGCAGGTGTCCACCGCGTCGTAGCCGTAGGCGTCCAGCAGCCCCGTCTCCACCGGCGAGCCGTCGGCCTGGCGCATCATCTCCCGGCGCAGCACGATGCGCTGACGCGGCGTGGTCGTCAGGTCCTGGCTGGGGCAGGTGGGTTCGCAGAACCCGCACTCGATGCACGGGTCGGCGACCGCCTCCACCTTCGGGATGGTCTTCAGCCCCCGCAGATGGGCTCGTGGGTCCCGGTCCAGCACGATCCGCGGGGCGAGCACCCCCGCCGGGTCGATGACCTGCTTGGTGCGCCACATCAGCTCCGTGGCGCGCGGTCCCCACTCCCGCTCCAGGAACGGGGCGATGTTGCGGCCGGTGGCGTGCTCCGCCTTCAGCGACCCGTCGAACCGGTCCACGACGAGCGCGCAGAACTCCTGCATGAACGCGTCGTACCGCTCGACGTCCGCCGGCTCCGCCGCGTCGAAGGCCAGCAGGAAGTGCAGGTTGCCATGGGCGGCGTGACCGGCCACCGCGGCGTCGAACCCGTGCCGCGACTGGAGCTCCAGCAGCGCCCGGCAGGCGTCGGCCAGCCGGGCGGGCGGCACCGCGAAGTCCTCGGTGATCAGCGTGGTGCCCGAGGGCCGGGAGCCGCCGACCGCCGTGACGAACGCCTTGCGGGCTTTCCAGTACCCGGCGATCGCGGCGGCGTCCCGGGTGAACGTGTTGGTCACCGACGCCGCCGGACGGACCAGGTCCAGACCGGCCACGACCGCCTGGGCCGCGCTCTCGAACGCCTCCTGCCCCGCCTCGTCGGCCGCCCGGAACTCCACCAGCAGCGCCGTCGTCTCCCGGGGCAGCGCCGCCCAGTCCGCCGGAACGCCCGGCACGCTCACCGAGGCCCGCAGGGTGTTGCCGTCCATCAGCTCCACCGCGATGGCCCCCGCCTCGTTGAACCGGGGCACGGCGGTCGCGGCGGCGGCGAGGGAGGGGAAGAACAGCAAGGCGCTGGAGACGCGCCGCTCCAGCGGCAGGGTGTCGAAGACGGTCTCGGCGATGAAGCCGAACGTCCCCTCGGAGCCCACCATCAGCCCGCGCAGGATGCCCACCGGCGTCGCCCCGTCCAGGAAGGCGTCCAGGCGGTAGCCGTTGGTGTTCTTGATCGTGTACTTGGCGCGGATGCGGGCGCTCAGCTCCGCGTCCGCCTCGATCTCCGCCTTCAGCCCCAGCAGCCCGGCGCACAGCTCCGGTTCGGCGCGGGCCAGCTCCTCGTCGGCGGCCGGACCGGCGGTGTCGACCACGGTCCCGCTCGGCAGGACGAAGGTGAGCGAGGCCAGCGTGCGGTAGGAGTTGCGGGTGGTGCCCGCGGTCATCCCCGAGGCGTTGTTGGCGACGACCCCGCCGAGGGTGCAGGCGATGGCGCTCGCCGGGTCGGGCCCCAGCAGCCTGCCGTACCGGGCGAGCGCGGCGTTGGCCCGCAGCACCGTCGTCCCCGGCCGGATCCGGGCCCGCGCGCCGTCGTCCAGCACCTCGGTCCCGGTCCAGTGACGGCGTACGTCGACGAGGATGTCCTCGCCCTGCGCCTGGCCGTTGAGGCTGGTGCCCGCGGCCCGGAACACCACGGCGCGGCCGTTGTCGTGGGCGTAGGAGAGGATCGCGGAGACGTCGGCGAGGTCCTTCGGGACCAGGACGACCCGGGGGAGGAAGCGGTAGGGGCTGGCGTCGGAGGCGTACCGCACGAGGTCGGACACCTTCCACAGCACCTTGTCCGCGCCGAGCAGGGCGATCAGCTCGGAGCGCAGCGGCTCCGGGGTGCCGCCCGCACTGCGGTCGGTGACCCGGTCGGGGGCGGGGGCCCGTGCCGTACCGGCTCGCAGGGCTTTCGGGTCGGGTTCCAGCAGCGGCATGGCGGCGGTCTCCTCGGCTCGGTGCTCAGCAGTGCCGCTCCGGCATTCCGTCGACCAGAGCGGACAGCAGCCCGCCGAGCACCTCGCGCTGATCGGCGGTCAATGGAGCCAGGATCTCCTCCGCGGCCGCCCGGCGCGCGCTGCGCAGGGACCGCAGCGTGGCGCGCCCCTCGTCGGTGATCTCGACGCGGACCACCCGGCGGCTGTCGGGGTCGGGGGCGCGGCGGACCCGGCCGCTCGTCTCCAGGGCGTCGACCAGCGTCGTCACGGCGCGCGGGACCACCTCCAGACGCTGGGCGAGATCCGCCATCCTGGGGGCCGCGTCGTACTGCGCGACCGTGCGCAGCAGCCGGAACTGGGCCGGGGTGATCCCGATCGGCTCCAGCTGGCGGCTCTGGATGCGGTGCAGCCGCCGGGTCAGCCGCAGCAGCTGCTCGGCGAGCATGCCGTCGGTGTCGGAGGAGCCCGAGGAGCTGGAGGATGTGGCGGAGCCAGGGGCGCCGGGGGAGCTGGCGGAGCCGGGGGTACCGGAAGCGGCGGGGGGCGCGTCGACGGGGGCGGGGGAATCGGGGGCGTCCATACGGGAACAATATCAGGACCTTGTTCATTGTGAGTACAGGTGACAATGAGCTAGGCTCTCCATGTGCGCGATTCCGGTCCGCCCGGCCGCGCCCCACGCCCGACGAAGGAGCCCATGAAACCCGACGAACCCACCTGGACGCCCCCGCCGGAGGGGTCCGGCCGCCCGCCCGCCGAAGTGCCCCGCATCCTGCGCCTCTTCCGCCCCTACCGCGGCCGCCTCGCCGTGGTCGGTCTGCTCGTCGGCGCCTCCTCCCTGGTGTCGGTCGCCTCCCCGTTCCTGCTGCGCGAGATCCTGGACACCGCCATCCCGCAGGGGCGTACGGGGCTGCTGACCCTGCTGGCGCTCGGCATGGTCCTCACCGCTGTGATGAACAGCGTCTTCGGCGTGCTCCAGACCCTGATCTCCACCACGGTCGGCCAGCGCGTCATGCACGATCTGCGCACCGCCGTCTACACCCAGCTCCAGCGGATGCCGCTCGCCTTCTTCACCCGCACCCGCACGGGCGAGGTCCAGTCCCGCATCGCCAACGACATCGGCGGCATGCAGGCGACGGTCACCTCCACGGCCACCTCGCTCGTCTCCAACCTGACGGCCGTCATCGCGACCGTCGTCGCCATGCTCGCCCTCGACTGGCGGCTCACGGTCGTCTCGCTGCTCCTGCTGCCCGTCTTCGTCGCGATCAGCCGCCGCGTCGGCCGGGAGCGCAAGAAGATCACCACCCAGCGCCAGAAGCAGATGGCCGCGATGGCGGCCACGGTCACCGAGTCGCTGTCGGTCAGCGGCATCCTCCTGGGGCGGACCATGGGCCGCTCCGACTCCCTCACCCGGGGCTTCGCCCAGGAGTCCGAGCGGCTGGTCGACCTCGAAGTGCGCTCCAGCATGGCCGGACGCTGGCGGATGTCCACCATCGGCATCGTGATGGCCGCCATGCCCGCCGTCATCTACTGGGTGGCGGGCCTCACGCTCCAGTCCGGGGCGACCGCCGTCTCCCTCGGCACGCTCGTCGCCTTCGTCACCCTCCAGCAGGGGCTGTTCCGCCCGGCGGTCAGCCTGCTCTCCACCGGTGTGCAGATGCAGACCTCCCTCGCACTCTTCCAGCGGATCTTCGAGTATCTCGACCTCACGGCCGACATCACCGAACCGGAGAAGCCGGTCCGCCTGGAGAAGATCCGCGGCGAGATCGCCTTCGAGCAGGTCGACTTCAGCTACGACGAGAAGAACGCCCCGGCCCTCACCGGCATCGACGTCACCGTCCCGGCGGGCGGCAGCCTCGCCGTCGTCGGCTCCACCGGCTCCGGCAAGTCCACCCTGAGCTATCTGGTGCCCCGGCTGTACGACGTCACCGGCGGCCGCGTCACGCTCGACGGGGTGGATGTCCGCGACCTGGACTTCGACACCCTCGCCCGCGCGGTCGGCGTGGTCTCCCAGGAGACGTACCTCTTCCACGCCTCCGTCGCCGACAACCTCCGCTTCGCCAAGCCGGACGCCACCGACGACGAGCTGGTGGCCGCCGCCCGCGCCGCGCAGATCCACGACCACATCGCCGCCCTGCCCGAGGGGTACGACACCCTCGTAGGCGAGCGCGGGTACCGCTTCTCGGGCGGCGAGAAGCAGCGCCTGGCCATCGCCCGCACCATCCTGCGCGACCCGCCGGTGCTGATCCTCGACGAGGCGACCAGCGCCCTCGACACCCGTACGGAACACGCCGTGCAGGAGGCGATCGACGCCCTGTCCGCCGGACGCACCACCCTGACCATCGCCCACCGCCTCTCCACCGTCCGCGACGCGGACCAGATCGTCGTCCTGGACGAGGGCCGGGCCGCCGAGCGCGGCACCCACGAGGAACTGCTGGCGCGGGACGGGCGCTACGCGGACCTGGTCCGCCGCGACGCCCACGGACCCCTCAGCCCGGCGCCGGTCTCCTGACCGGCCCCCGCCCCGGCGCCCCGGGGAGACCGGCGCCACGCCCGTACGGCATGATCGCCGCGCATGGAAGCTCTCCTCGGGGTGGCACTCCCCGGCTACCGCCCGGTGGACACCGGCACCTGGCTGAACGACTTCGGCGACGTGCTGTCGCTGCACCACTTCGACCTGCCGCCCGACCTGCCCGCCGCACTCGACGACGGCCCGGCCCTGCGCCATCGCCTCACCCACATCACCGCCCAGGCGGGCGGCGGACTCGTGGAGGCTGCGGTGAAACGGCTGGGCGGCCTGCCCGCCCTGCGCCAGATAGTCAAGCTCCCCCTCCCGGGACAGCCAGGCGGCCAGGCGTTCCTCGGCAGCTTCACCGTGCCGCGCGCCGGGTGCAGCACGGTGGTCAAGATCCAGGCGGCCGAGCGGGGGATGACGGGGATGCGGGAGGCCGTGGTGCTGGCCAGGCTCGGCCCCGCCCAGTACTTCCGCCCCCACCCCTACGCACCCGAGGTCCAGGGCGGGCTGCCCTTCCACGCGGCCGACCACGCCCGGTGGGACGCGGAGTTCCCGGACCATCCGCTGACCCGGGTGCGCGGGACGCTCGACACCCTCGTGGAGACGGTGACGGTCGCGCCCGCGTTCGGCGCACTGCCCCCGTTCACCGGCCCCGCCCCGTCGGGCGGCTGACGCCGGCCCGCCCCGCACACACGGCGGCGCCGCCGCTCCCGTGGGACGGGGAGCGACGGCGCCGGGCGGAGCTGTGGTCAGACGAGCCAACCCACGAAGTGGACGACACCGGCCAGCAGGTTGGTCAGGAAGTTCATCTGGTCTTTCTCCTTGTACATGGTGCATGTGTGGGACTGCGCAGTAGCGGTCTGCAGCCCGTTGACTGCGCTCTGCAATCATCACTCCCCGGACGAGTGAAGAGCAACGAATCCCCTGACGATCACGCGTTCCAGCGAACACCCGATCCCCTGTTCGCCTGTTCTGTCGTGCGGGCGTTCTGGTCGCGCCGTACGGCGTTCGTGTCGCCCGGGGCCGACGCCTGCTCGGGCTACCGGCCGCAGCTCACGGCCCGGGTTAACGTGCCCGCATGGTGAACGAGTCCCCGGACGCCCGCCCCCGCCCCCGCCGCAGACTCCGCCCGACGCGCCGAGGCAAGGTGGTCCTCGTCGTCGGGGCCCTGCTCGTCGTGTCGGCCGCCGTGCTGATCCCGCTGGCCCTGACCGGACCGGACGAGGAGAAACAGCAGGCGCAGAACACCCTGGTCATCCCGGAGGGGCGCCGCGCCTCCCAGGTGTACGAGGCCGTCGACCAGGCGCTCGACCTGAAGCCGGGCAGCACGCTCAAGGCCGCCCCCACGGTGGACCTGTCCCTGCCCGGCCAGGCCGAGGGCAACCCCGAGGGGTACCTCTTCCCGGCCACCTATCCGCTCGACGCCGACACCACCCCGTCCGGCCTGCTGCGCTACATGGCCGAGACCGCCCGCAAGCACTTCGCGGCGGACCACGTCACCGCGGGGGCCCAGCGCAACAATGTCTCCGTCTACGACACCGTCACGATCGCGAGCATCGTCCAGGCCGAGGCGGACACGGACGCCGACATGGGCAAGGTGGCGCGGGTCGTCTACAACCGGCTGCTCAAGGACATGCCGTTGCAGATGGACTCCACCCTGAACTACGCCCTGCGGCGCTCCACGCTGGACACCAGCGCCGAGGACACCCGGATCAAGAGCCCCTACAACAGCTACGAGCGCAAGGGCCTGCCGCCGTCCCCCATCGGCAACCCGGGCGAGGCGGCCCTGAAGGCGGCGATCAGCCCCACCCCCGGCCCCTGGCTGTACTTCGTCACGGTCGGCCCCGGGGACACCCGGTTCACCGAGAGCTACGACGAGCAGCGGACGAACGTCGAGGAGTTCAACCGCAACCGCCGCGCCGCCGCGTCCAGCTGACCACCGCCCGAGGTCTCCCGGCGGCCGCGCCGGCGCCAGGGGTGTCCTCCCGGTCGGGCCGGGGCACCCCTACGCCGGTACGGCCGCCCCGGACTCCCGGGCCGCCTGCTCCCCACCCGTCTCCTTCAGCAGCCGGACCACCGAGCGCACGGCGGTGCGCCCCGCCCGGTTGGCGCCGATGGTGCTGGCGGACGGCCCGTAGCCGACGAGGTGGACGCGCCGGTCGCGTACGGCGCGGGTGTCCTCGACCCGGATGCCGCCGCCCGGCTCGCGCAGCCGCAGTGGCGCGAGATGGTCGACGGCGGGCCGGAAGCCGGTCGCCCACAGGATCACGTCCGCCTCGACCCGCCGCCCGTCGTCCCACTCCGCCCCGCCCGGGGTGATCCGGTCGAACATCGGCAGCCGGTCGAGCACGCCCCGCTCCCGGGCGCTGCGTACCGCGTCGGTGACGGCCAGTCCGGTCACGCTGACCACGCTGCGCGGCGGCAGCCCGTTGCGTACCCGCTCCTCCACCATCGCCACGGCCGAGCGACCCCACTCCTCGGTGAACGGCCCCTCGCGGAAGACCGGTTCGCCGCGGGTCACCCAGAAGGTCGCCGCGGCGTGCTCGGCGATCTCCATCAGATGCTGCGTTCCCGACGCGCCGCCCCCGACCACGATGACCCGCTGCCCCGCGAACTCCCGCGGTCCCGGATAGTCCGCCGTGTGCAACTGCCGCCCGCGGAAGGTCTCCTGGCCCGGGTAGCGCGGCCAGAACGGCCGGTCCCAGGTGCCGGTCGCGTTGATGAGTGCCCGGGGGGCGTACGACCCCTCGGAGGACTCCACCAGCAGCCGGCCGCCGGTCCCCTCCCGTACGGCGCTGACCTCGACCGGGCGGTGCACCCGCAGGCCGAAGCGGTCCTCGTAGGCCGCGAAGTAGGCCCCGATCACCTCGGAGGAGGGCCGGTCGGGGTCGGCCCCGGTGAGCTCCATGCCCGGCAGCGCGTGCATCCCGTGGACCTTGCCGTACGTCAGGGAGGGCCAGCGGAACTGCCACGCGCCGCCCGGCCGGGGGGCGTGGTCCAGCACGACGAAGTCCTCGTCCGGCTCCAGCCCGGCGCGGCGCAGATGGTAGGCGGCGGACAGTCCCGCCTGACCCGCGCCGATCACCACGACGTCCAGCTCGCGGGCCGCGGACCGCTGACGCACCCCAGAAATGTTCACGCTTCTACTAACTCGTCGGGCGTCCGGGATCTTCCCGGACGCCCGACGGCCACCACCGGCACCGCCCTGCGGCTCAGCGGCCCCCGGCGACCAGCAGCGGCGCCCCGCCGGGAGCCGAGGCCGGACGGTTCTCGCGGCCGCCCGCCCCGTGCAGCAGCGGCGACGCCGGTACGGTCGGCAGCAGCCCGCGCCGGGCCAGCTCGGGCGTGACGCCCTCACCGAACCAGTACGCCTCCTCCAGATGCGGATATCCGGACAGCACGAAGTGCTCCACACCCAGCGCGTGGTACTCCTCGATCCGGTCCGCGACCTCGGCATGGCTCCCCACCAGCGCGGTCCCGGCCCCGCCGCGGACCAGGCCCACACCCGCCCAGAGGTTCGGCGCGATCTCCAGCTTGTCCCGGGAACCGCCGTGCAGCGCCAGCATCCGCTGCTGGCCGACCGACTCGCTCCTCCCCAGCGCCTGCTGCGCGGCCGCGACGGTGTCCGGGTCCAGATCGCCCAGCAGCCGGTCCGCCGTCGCCCACGCCTCACGCGAGGAGTCCCGCGAGATGGTGTGCAGCCGGATGCCGAACCGGACCGTACGCCCCTGCTTCTCCGCGAGACCCCGGATCCAGTCGGTCTTCTCCTTCACGGCGGCGGGCGGCTCACCCCAGGTCAGATAGACGTCGGCATGGGCGGCGGCCACCGGACCGGCCGCCGCGGACGACCCGCCGAAGAAGACCTCCGGCAGCGGGTCCGGCGGCAGAGCGGTCAGCCCGCCCTCGATCTGGTAGTGCTCCCCGTCGAAGTCGTAGGGCCGACCGCTCCAGGCGCCCCGGACGACCGACAGGAACTCCGCGGTGCGCGCGTAGCGCCGGTCGTGGTCGAGATGGTCCCCGAACCGCCGCTGCTCGGTCGAGTCGCCCCCGGTGACGACGTTCAGCAGCAGCCGCCCCCGGGTGATCCGCTGATAGGTCGCCGCCATCTGCGCGGCGAGCACGGGCGAGATCACCCCCGGCCGGAAGGCCACCAGGAACTTCAGCCGCTCGGTGTGCTGGGCGAGCGCCACCGTGGTCAGCCAGGCGTCCTCGCACCAGGTGCCGGTCGGTGTCAGCACGGCCTCGAAGCCCAGCTGCTCGGCCGCCTTGGCGATCTGCGTCAGATACTCGATGTCCGGGGCGCGCACCCCGCTCACCGGGGTGATCCGGTCGCGTTTGATGCCCCCGTCGGTGTAGGCGTGCCGGTCGACCAGCGTACGGCCGTCGCCGCCGGTGGGCAGGAACCAGTGCAGGTGGACGTTCATGAGGAAGCCTTTCCGTAGCTGCGGGGGGCGGTGGTGGACGGGGGCAGGTCACGGTTGAAACGGGTGTCCACGTAGTCCTTGAAGGCGAACCTCCGGGGAATGAGGCCCAGTTCGGCGAAGGTGTCGGCGATCTCCTGCTCGGAGGCGACGGCGGCGGCGTCGACCGCCACCGGGACGCGGGTGCCGTAGGAGCGCTTCACGGCGTCCAGCGCCACCTCGTAGGGGAGACCGGTCTCCTTCGCCCAGACCTCCGCCCACTTCTCCGGGTGCTCGAAGACCCACTTCTGGGCTCGCTGGAGCCGCGTGAGCAGGTCCCCGATGGCCCGGGACTTCTCCGGGTCCTTGAGCGCGGCCGGCGAGGCGACCTGGAATCCGAGACCGTTGACGACGCCTTCCCCGGTGGTCAGCACCCGGGCGTCGGCCGTACGCAGGATCTGCGAGGTGTACGGGTCCCAGATCGCCCAGGCGTCGACCTTGCCCCGGCTGAACGCGGCCAGCGCGTCGGCCGGCTGGAGGTACTTCAGCTCCACGTCCGCGATACCCAGCCCCGCCTTCCGGAGCGAGGCGACCAGCTGGAAGTGGGCCGAACTGCCCTGGGCGACCGCGATGGACCTGCCCTTGAGCTGCTCGGGCCGCTTCAGCGGCGAGTCCTCGGGCACGACGACGGCCTCTCCGGCCGACGAGCCGTGGGTGGCGCCGACGACCGTGATGCGGGAGTCCGACCCGGCGGCGAAGACGGGCGGGGTGTTGCCGACGCTTCCGATGTCCACGGCCCCCGCGCTGACGGCCTCCAGCATCGGCGGCCCGGAGGTGAACGTGGACCACTTGACGCGGTAGTCGAGATCGTCGAGCTCTCCGGAGGCGCGCAGGATCGCCTCGGAGCCGCCCTTCTGATCACCGACGTCGAGGGTCAGGCTGCCCTTCCCGTCGGTGCTGCCGCCCGATCGCGCGGAGGAGGCCCCGCCGCAGGCGGTGAGGAGGAGGGCGAGGGGCAGGAGAAGGGCGGGCAGGGTACGGCGTTTCATGGTGGTTCTCCGTGGTGTTCGGGGAGGGGTGCCGGGCGGCGGGAGGTGGGTCACGCGTCGGGGCGGGCGGCGCCGACGGGCGCCTCCCGCCGCTCGTCGGGCCCGGTGTGCGCGGCCTCGTCCGCGACCCCCAGCTCGCCGAGCAGCCGCGAGCGCAGCCCGGCGAACCCGGGGGCACCGACACCCCGCGGTCGGTCCAGGCCGACCGGCGTGTCGTACGCGATCCCCCCGTCCCGCATCACCAGCACCCGGTCGGCGAGCAACAGCGCCTCGTCCACGTCATGGGTGACCAGGAGCACCGCGCAGCCGCGCCGCTGCCAGAGCTCGGCGACGAGCTGCTGGGCCTTGATCCGGGTCAGCGCGTCCAGCGCGCCGAACGGCTCGTCGAGCAGCAGCAGATCCGGCTCCCGCACCAGGGCGCGCGCCAGCGAAGCACGTTGGGCCTCACCGCCGGACAGCGTCTTGGGCCAGGCCCCGGCCCGCTCGGCGAGCCCGACCTCCGCCAGGGCCTTCTCGGCCACGGCCCGTCCGGGCCGGTCGGGCAGACCGAGCAGCACATTGCGCCAGACCCGCTTCCAGGGCATCAGCCGGGGTGCCTGGAAGGCGACGGCCCGCCGCCGGGGCACGAGGACGGTGCCGGAGATCTCCCGGTCGAGCCCGGCCAGCACCCGCAGCAGCGTCGACTTCCCGCAGCCGCTGCGCCCGAGGAGCGCGGTGAACTCGCCGGTACGCAGGGTCAGATCGAGCTGGTCGATGACCGCGCGCCCGTCGAACGAGCGGGTGAGCCCTTCCACCCGTACGGCGTCGTCGGGCCCTGTCGCGGGGGAAGGGGCCGGGGCGCTCACTGGCCGGTGAAGGTCGGTCGCCATTGCAGCAGCAGCCTTTCGAGGGTCCGGACGATGACATCGGCGGTGAGGCCGAGGAAGGCGTACACGACGAGGCAGACCACGATCACGTCGGTCCGGAAGAACTCCCGGGCCTGGTTCATCAGGAAGCCGATGCCGGCGTCGGCGTTGATGGACTCGCCGAAGACGAGGGCGAGCCAGGCGGTGGCGAGGGAGTAGCGCAGTCCGGTCATGGCCCCGGGCAGCGCACCCGGCAGCACGACATGCCGTACGAGCCCCCAGCGTCCCAGCCCCAACGACTCACCCGCCTCGATGAGTTGAGCGTCCACACCCCGGATCCCGGCGTACACGTTGAGGTACAGGTGGAAGGCCACCCCCAGCGCGATGAGGGCCACCTTCGGCGCCTCGCCGATGCCGAGCCAGATGATGAACAGCGGGATCAGCCCGACCCAGGGCACGGTCCGCAGCATCTGGACCGTCGCGTCGACCAGGTCCTCCCCGAGGCGCGAGAGCCCCGACACGAGCGCGAGCGCCGTCCCGGTCACCCCGCCGAGCAGCAGCCCCACGACGACACGCTGGAGCGAGACCCCCATGGCGGCGGGCAGTGTCCCGTCGGCGACCAGACCGGCTCCCGCGCGGGCGATGGTCCTCGGCGAGGCGAGCACGTCCGGATGCAGCACCCCCGTGGCGCTGAACACCTGCCACAGCGCCAGCAGCAGCAACGGCCCCACCGTGCGCCGCAGCCACCGCGGCACGGCCCGCAGCCGGGCCCGTCGTACGGACGCCGGGACGACCGGCTCCAGCTCCGGGGGAGTACGGCGGCCCGGCGCGGGGGCCTGCTCCGCGGCGGCGGAGAGATCGGGTGGTGCGTGACTGATGGTCATGAGGGCTCCAGGGAAAGCCGAAGGAGGCGGCGCTCGGCGAGGGTCGGTGACGGAGACACGGCGGGGCCGACGCCCGCTCAGCCCCGCCGAAACCGACCGGTGCCGGGGCGCGCGGCACCGGGGGACCGGACAGCGGCAGCCGGGGCCCCGGGCGACGGCAGCCGCGGAGAGCCTCGGGAGATCAGCGGACCGGCATGCCGCAGTGGCGCCGCGACGGCACGACGGCGTACGGCGCAGCGGGAGTGACGGGACGGGCGAAGCGGACGGGAGACCCGTTCAGAGAAGGCGCGAGAGGCGCTGAGAGAACGTCAGCAGCCGCGACGACACGCGGCGGATGCCACCCGCAGCAGGTCGATGTGACCGCGCGAGGTGAGCAGAGCTGATCGGAACATGGCGCTGAACGTAGCTATCCCACCGGGACACGGTCAATGGTGTCTCGGAGCGTGGACGCGTCATTCCGGCCCGGCGAGAGATGATGGGGGCATGTCGGATTCCCTCACCACCACGGTCCTGAACATCACCACGGGCGGGGCGGAGACCGTCACGGACCTGACACGCGACTGCGAGAGCTTCCTCACCGGCGCGGCGGCAGGCCGGGACGGGCTGCTGAACGTCTTCGTCCCCCACGCCACGGCGGGGATCGCCGTCCTGGAGACCGGCGCGGGCAGCGACGACGACCTGCTGGCCGCCCTCCACCACCTGCTCCCGGCGGACGACCGCTGGCAGCACCGCCACGGCAGCCCCGGCCACGGACGCGACCACGTACTGCCCGCACTCGTCCCGCCGCACGCCACGCTGCCGGTGATCGGGGGGAGGCTGGCACTGGGCACGTGGCAGTCGGTGTGCCTGGTGGACACCAACGTTTCTAAAGATAACCGTCAGGTTCGTCTGAGCTTCCTCAGCTGACCAAGATCGTTCAGCGGGGCGTGGCCGCCGATTCTCCGTACGATGCGCGCTCGAACGCAGAGAAGAAATGCGCGGTACGGACCTCAACACGACCGAACGACCCTACGACGGATGCGGCAAGTGCCTGCTCGGAGTGCGGCGGCTGTCGCGCGTGAAGCTGGCGACGTCTTCGCCTGAGCGCCAGCGCGAGAACGTGCTCACTGCCGCCGCCTCCGTCAGGGCCCACATCATCGGCTAAGCGGACGACTGGGAGGTCTCCGGCGCCACGGATCCCGTGACCCGCCCCAGCCTGGGCCCGTGGCTCCGTGACGAGAAGGGCCCGCACGACGGCCTGGTCGCGGCAGCGGTGGACCGGCTCGGCCGCAACGTCGTCGACTGCCTGAACACCGGCTACAAGATGCGGGACGAAAAGAAGATGCTCGTCACGTACGGGCACGACGGTGCCTGGAACCTCGACGACCCCGCCGACCAGAACCGTTTCACCATGGAAGCCTGGGGCGCGCAGATGGAACTGCGCGCGATCCAGCGCAGGAACCGTGACGCCGCCGTCAAGACCCGCGCAGCCGGCCGCCCGAAAGGCAAGCCGTCGTACGGCTTCCAGTACGTCCGGAAGGTGATGGGAGGGAAGATGGACCTGGTCGAACTGCATCCGCATGCCTCGGAAGTACTGCGGAACGTCGCCCGCCGCATCCTGGCCGATCCTGACAATGTCACCTGCAGTAGCGAGGCCGCACGTCTCAATCGTGCCGGGGAACTCTCACCTGCGGATCACCTGGCCGTGATGTACGGCAAGCCGGCAGGGGGGCGACCGTGGTCTCCCTAGAGCCTGAAGAACATCCTTCTGTCAGAGGCCACCCTCGGGTACCTGATGCACCGCAACAAGCCCGTCCTCGGCAGGGGGGACGGTCACCCTGTACGGCTCTGCGAGGGGCTGTGGGACCGGGCCACACACGAGGCGCTCAGGAGCGCCATCTTGTCCCGAAAGGCTCCCTGGACCCGCCGATCCAACCGCGAATACCTGTTGACCACGGTCGCCCTGTGCGGGCAGTGCCATACGCGTCTCTACGTCACCAGTCGGGCGTGGCGGGACGTGACCGGCTCGAACTGTCCGGGAAGTGCCGCTCCACATGCCTCGCACATCCACCTGGCCACGCTGTTCCTCCTGTTCCAGACTCGTGTCTCATGGTGCGCTACTGCTGACGGGCGTCAGACGAGTTCCTCTCGATCGTTCTGCTCGTGGTGGTCCCTGGCGGATTGGTGGTCCTCCCAGACGGCATACGTCGCCCTGTAGTCGACCGACCTCTCCGGGATCTGTCCTCCCTGCCAGTAACTGCGGAGGGCGCGACTGGTCTCGTCGATAAGGTCTCGGACCGCGATGAGCCGTTGAGGGTCGTTGAACTGCTCCGGTACCAAGAACTCCCAGTCCGTGAGCATGTCCGCGACTTCTTCGAGCCGACTCCGCAACTCGTCGGTGGCGAAACTGAAGGAGGACAGACGCAGACGGTCCAGCTCCGCGTTAAGGAGGTGTTCCCAGTCGGGCACAACCGCTCCAAACCTCCTGCGGCGAAAGAGATCTTTGGCCGCGAACAGAGCGCTGGCCGCCGACTCGAAGGCCGCGTCATGCAGCGTGGCGGCCCGTTGCTGCTTCACGGTCCTGGCCTGCTGGCGCTGCTGAAGCCATGTTCCACCGAATGCGAAACAGCCTCCAACGACGGCTCCGCCAAATCCAATCAGAGCTGTTGAGATCCCCGGGTCCATGCCGGTCATCATGCCGACGGGACCAGCCCGCGTGGGGCTGATCCCGTTAATTCCCCCTGAGCCGGCTCACCGCGGCTCAGTCGAAGGGATTGCCACCCTGCGACTGGACTCCGGCGGTGACTGCTGCCAGGTAGGCGGCGTAGGTCTCCCTCTGGTTCCACGTGAAGAGGACGGTGCGGGAGTTGTTTGCGATGGCCTTCTGGGCCTCGGCGGTCGCGATGCGGAGCTGTCCCCGGTCCTCCTCGGTGGCGAGCTGCACGTACCCGTTCACGAGGCGGGTCGGCTCCTTGGACTGCACCTTGATGACGTCGGCGAGGGGGATCACGGCGTCCCGGGCTCCGGTCACCTTGCCCATGAGCTTGCGCTTGATCTCAGCTCGGTCCGCGTGGAGCGTGACGGTCGCGACGTAGCCCTTGAAGACCTGAGCTTCGGACTGAGGTGCAGGTGCGCCCTTTGAGAGGTCGTATGCCATCGGATCAGTGTGCCGCTCTGCCGGCCGAGCTGCGGGAGGTATGCCCGAAGTGGTCGGCACATACGGGGTTCTCAGCCCTGGTAGGGACAGCCCTCGACCCACCAGTCGCACTCGCCGCAGTAGTTGGGCGCGAGGCGGGCGAGGATCTTCTTCAGGCGCTTCATGGGGTTGAGCTCTCGATCGGCCCGATGACGTTGACGTGGGTCCGCGCAGGGTTCTCGTGGTCGGGGACCGAGATGATCCGGGCCCCGCGCGGGAGGCGGGTCACGGTCAGCTTGGTGTCGTTGTTGGCGTGACCAGGACCAACAACAGGTCCAGGACCTTCCGGGGAGGGGCTGGGAGAGGGGGACCGTCACGCAGACGCGAATGCTCCGCCGGGTGAAGACGGAGCTGGCCCACACGACACAGCGGATGTCTGACGCGCCGTAAAGGCCATGACGGTGTCAGGGTCTGTCCGTATCGTCTTCCTATGGGCACGAACCCAGGCAAGCCGAAGTTGAAGCGCCATCACCACACTGTCCCCCGCCTGCTGCTGCGGCGGTTTGCGGATGGCAAACGGATCATGCGCGTTCCACTCGACGGGAGCGAGCCAAAACCCATCGGCATTGGTGACGCGACGGTCCGCAGCCACTTTTACTCAATGCAGGACGAGACAGGGCAGCGCGACGACACGATCGAGAATCTGTTGTCCGACCTCGAAGACCAGGCCGCCCGGGTGCTTACGAAAATCATCACCGAGTACGTGTGGCCATTGTCCCCTGGCGATCGAGCGGTGCTTGGGGATTGGGTTGCAGCTCAGGTCGCGCGCATTCCGGCCGCGCGGCAGGCCAACAACGAGATCACTGATCAGCTCATGAAGATCGAGATTGCCGCTGGAGGCAAGCCCGAAGTCCGTTGCCGCTTGGAGGCCACGAGGGGAAGGCCGGCCTCGGACGAAGAAGTCAATGCCGCCTGGGCCGAGCTGACGGACTTCTCCAGCTACTACATCGAGCTGCCGGTAAACGACCACTTGCTCAGCATGGCGGAGGCGATGGAAGTTGCGTACGGATGGATCATGGCTCGCTCGTGGCAACTGTGCCGATTCGAGCGCAGGGCGCTGCTGCTATCGGACCACCCGGTGACCCTGCTCCGGGATGAAACCGGACCTCCATGGACCGGTGTCGGCCTAGCTAACGCTGCCGCGATCATGGTGCCCATCGACCGCCGGGCGGCGATCATCATGACGACTCCCCGAGATGGAGACGGCCTATTTCCAGCCAACACCAAGGTAGCGAGGGAGCTGAACCATCGCTTCGCGTGGAACTCGCGCTCAGAGCTGTTTTATCACCCGGATGACGATCCTGTTGCCGGAATCAAGTTGCCACCCGTCCGCGATCGTGAGGCCGAGTTCAGCCAGACCGCCGAGCGCTTCCTCATGCCTGAGGGCCCGTCGGAGGCGTTCAAGTCCGTCACATTCGATGGGCCTCCCGCTCACGCCAGAGCACCTCGACGCGGTCCGGGTTCCAGACGTTGAAGGGCCGGGGCGCGGCGTGGAAGGATCTCCTTGATCAGGCCGTGGTACGTCAACTGCTTCGAGGCGACGGAGTAGTGTACCCGCTCGCCGAGAAGCGAGCGAAGCACAGCGCGGATTTCGACACAGCCGACCTGTGTTGGTCCACCGTGAACGCCGTCCTCAATGACCTGGCGGCCAGTCGCGTTTGACTACCTCCCCAAAGCCTGGCTGCGCCTCGGCGCTGCCGCGCAGCCCGCCACCAGGGCGCAGCCAGGCAGTGTTCAGGTTCAGTTCGTAGTGGTCACCTTCGTGTCCGGAGGGAGCCAGGCCACTTCTGGGAGCGGGTCCGCCGATCGATCCTTGGGGACGTGACCAGGTAGCGTGACGGTTGCCTTAACGGAGATTGGTTGAGTCGAGGGGCACCAACATAGACAATTGCAGCGCATGCTCCGAGCGCTTAATGGCGCGCCCGTTCGGTACTGTGTCGTACGCGCGGTGCCTCCCGGAGGCGGTCGGTTCTCAGGTGTCGAGTAGTTGACGGAGGGCGTCCTGATCGAGACGCTTGTCCGCATCGGCGACGGTTCCGTCGAAGCGGACTTCCTCGGTTCCGAGGATTGCTGTGCGAACTGGGCATCGGTGAAGGTCGGTGACTTCGCCGGACCCGCCGAAGGCGGGCCCTCGTCCGTTCGAGATGGCCTGACACTTGCTGCTTGATCGATCCGGTTACCCCGGCCCGGCGTGCTGGGCCAAGCGGCTCAGCCGAGCGCTTCTGCCAGAGCGAATCCGGTTTCGCGCGCAGTCAGGTAGGGGCGAACGTCGTGGGCATGCGCGCCGTTGTTGACGGTCTGGTCCTGGATGCGGGTTCCGAATGAAGGGGCGAGCTCTTTGATCAGAGCCACGGCGTCGCCGTGGTCGGCGATGTTGATCCAACGCTTCACGGGCACTGGCCACCGGGCCGTTCCCCCGTGAGGGGTGGGTCGAAGTCGATCGAAAACGAGGCCGTGTACGGCTAGGGGTGACCCCAGAGTGATCAGCGTGAGGTCCTGCCACTGCGGGTGGGCACACAGCGTCTCGTAGGCGACGACACTGCCCAGGGAATGGGCGACGATCACCGTGGTCTCGCCGGTCACCGCGCGAGCCAGACGTTCTCCTGCCGCCCCACGGACCTCTGGCTCGGTGAAGTAGCGTCTGACCTGGCGCGCGCTGCCGATCATCGAGCCCTCGGCGAGGCCAGTGAAGAAGGTCGAGCGGCTGAGTGCGTTGAGCGCCCGCTGGGCGACGCGGGGAGTACGTAGCCGGCCAGCTGCATCCGGTCCGGGTACGCGGCTCTCGGCATCCGCGGCTGCCTCCCACCAAGACAGGAGCAGCTCGTGTTCGAGTCCGGGTTCCACGTCGGACGCTTCGAGCAGCGGCTCGCCCAGGCCGCGGTGACCAGGTCGGCGGAACAGGTCACCATAAAAGGCGGCCGAGACGTCATCGCGAGGCAGTGTGCCGGCACCTGAGAGGGCGAGGCCGTCGTTGAGGGACGGAAGCCATGCCTCTGCGATCGTCTCCGGCCCTTTGAGTTGCTGCGCGATGCCGTGGACGAGGACGACACGGGTCATCTGAAATCCCCCTGTTCCTTATGGGCTGCGGAGGTCAGGCGGAGCGCCACCAGCCCCATGTCGGTCGCCACGCAGACCCGGCCCGCCTCGTCGACGTCGACACCGTTGATCCCGCTGCCGACGTTGATCTCCGCCTGGAGGGCGACTGCTGCGAGGTCCCAGACGCGTACCAAGCCGTACCCGTCGGCGGCTACGAGCGTAGGGGTGCCGCCTACGTTCGCCACGCGCACGCGTCGCACCGCAGCCGGGAACCGGTCCAGTTCGGTGTCGGAGGGCGAGTAGCCGTCCAACGGCGCCATGCAGACCCGGCCGTCACCAGCTCCGGTCAGTAGGTGGTCGCGCCCGCCGATTACTGCCAGATCCAGTGCGGTCGCTCCCATCTCATAGCCGGTTCTGACCTCCCCGTGAGGGCTACCGGTCCGGAGATCCCACACGCGCACGGTTCCGTCGTACGAGGCGCTGGCCACTATCGGTACGCTGCCCACCTGCCCGGCCCGCAGTGCGCTGATTCTGGCCGTGTGCCCCGACATGGGCGGGCATACGAGAGCTTCCGAATCGAGATCCCAGGCGTGAAGGGTGTAGTCCCCGGCAACGGAGATCACGACGGGGCGCCCCTCCAGGACGCTGGCACACGCGAGCTGTGAATAGCCGGCCCGGCGTGCCAACCTGTGACGTGCGCCGAGACCCCAGACCTCGACATCGGTCCAGCTGCTGCGAACCACGATCGCGTCATTGTCAATGGGCTCCGTGACAGCGTGGTAGATGGAGGGCGCCCCTGAGGTCAGATGGCTGGCGGCCTGCCGACCGCTCTCCAGATCGTGGACGCGCACAGCACCGTCGAGACTGCCTGTTACCACCACGGCACGACCGTCGGCAGTGCGGGCGATGTCGGCCGAAAGTAGGTGTTGTTCGAGGCCATACAGGGGCTCACCTAGCGGTTGCATGGTGGTCAAGTTCCACAGGCGGACCTGGAGCGAGCCGACGCCGATTATTACCGGAACGTTCCCGATCCGCCCGAAGACGGGCGGAGTCTGCGAGCCTGGGGCCAAGTTGTTGCAGCTGGCCAGCGCCGGACCCTCTTCGGTGCCGGACATCAGGTCCCAGACGCGAAACGTGTTGTCCCACGAGGTCGTGGCCATGACCGTCCTGCTGCCGATGCAGCCGAGCGTGGCTGCCGTAACGAATTCGGTGTGGCCGAAATAGGGGCCTCCTATGACGGCGGATGTCTCCATGTCTCGGGCATGGACCGCGTTTCCATCGAGGATCACGATGATGACGGGCCGCCCCTGGTGGAACCCGACTCCTACGGTCCGGGCGGCGGGGGTGAGAGTGGACGCGTCGAAATGGCAATGGAGCGTTGCGGTCAGGTGGCTTGGGCCGGGCTCGATGCGCCACAGGTATCCGTGGTTCAAGGAGGTACACAGGACGACCTCAAGTGTTCGTCTGCTCCGTCGGACCGACAGGTGCCGGATATCCCCGATGTGACCGGTCAGCGGTGCGCAGAGCTCGGTGCCGTCGCGTGCGTCCCAGAGGCGCACTGTTCCGTCATCGCTTCCGGTGAGCAGAATCGGCCGTCCCTCGACTTCGCCGAAGGCGGCGCAGCGCACGGCATTGGTGTGACCAATCAGGGGACTGGCCGAAGCACCCGGGCGCAGTGGCTCCCACATTCGCACGGTAGTGTCGGATCCGCCTGTGGCTACGATCAGTGAGCCGCCCACCTCTGCGACGGCAACGGCCAAGACCTGGCCGGTGTGGCTCTTCAGGGGCGAAGCGCATTCCTGGCCGGTAGCCATGTCCCACAGGCGGGCCGATCCGTCTTCGCTCCCCGTGACGGCCAGGTCCCGGCTCCGGTACGAGTGGTACGCCGCGGCCAGCACGGGTCGGGCATGGCCTTCCGCTGGCTGATCCGCCGCGAGGTCCCAGATTCGTGCCGTCCGGTCCTCGCTCACCGTCACGGTGAGGGCGATGTCACCCTGGTCGAACAATGCCGCTGCGGTGATGTCCTGGACGTGGCCGCGCAGGGGAGGGCCGAGTTGCTGCAAGGTGCGGACATCCCATACACGGGCTTCCATGCGCCCGCTTGTCACCGCTACGGGGCGGCCTCCGAAATAGCCAGCGGCCGCCGAGGTCACTCCGCTCCGGCTGTAGTAGACGTGTGCGCTGACGGGCTCCCCGACCTGACGGCGATCGTGGAGGTCCCAACGGCTGAGCATGCCCGCCTGGTCACCGACCAGAGCGATGGTCCGGCCGTCGACTTCGGTCACGCACACCGCAGATACTCCCATCGCCGTGCCGATGAGGGGACTGCCGTCCAGGCGGGCGCTTCCGCCGTCGACCACCTCGGACAAGTCCCAGACGTACACCGCTTTGTCGTCCCCGCCGGTGACGGCGATCGGCCGTCCGTCGAGTTCACCGAAACATGCGGCGAGGACGGAGCGACGGTGCTCGGTCAGCTCGCTCCCCAGCTGGCACCGGTACTGCAGGTCCCACAGCCGCGCCGTGCCGTCGGAGCTGGCGGTCAGCACGACGGGGCGTCCGTTGAGGGCTCCCACCGCGATGCTCGCCACGCGGTTGGTGTGCCCGCGCAGCGGTTCGCCGTATTCCTGACCTGCCGAGAGATCCCAGACCCTGACCGTGCCGTCATCACCACCGGTCAGAGCCACCGTGTAGTCACCGAGATCACCGATGGCAACGGAACTCACGGCGATACCCACGGACAGGGGGTCGCCGATCTGCTGCTGGGACGTCAGGTCCCAGATCCTCGCTGTGCCGTCCACACTGCCCGTGACCGTGATCGGACGGCCATCCAGTGCTCCGACCGCAACGCAGCTTACGGTGCGGGTGTGACCGGCGAGTAGCCGGTGGACGCCGCTCGGCGACCACCAGGCCCAATGCGCGGCCCAGGGACGCGCCAAGGACAGGCCCTCGATGTGGTCGGCCAGTAGATCGGCCTCGCACCGGCGGGCCGAGAGCTGTAGGTCCGCAGCGCGGTCTCCGAGCGGGCGATCGTGGGTCAGCCGATGTGCCACGTGCTCGTACGTGCTGCGAATGCGCCGGGCAGTGTCGCCCTCGATGGAGGAGAAGGCCGTGAGGAGCGCTCGCGGATCACTGGCCAGGAGGAACCCGGGATCCTCGATCAGGTCGGTCAGAACGCCACCGGCGGCCGCGTGCGTGGCCAGATGACGTCGGAGGTACCCGGCAGCGCCGAACCAGTCCGGTGGGCCGTCGACCGGCTTTGCGACGAGCGAGCGCAGGGCCCGGACGATCGAACGCTGTACCTGCTCCGCCGCCCGGCCCGTAGTGGCACGGAGATGCTCGGCGAGTGCCTTGTGGTAGAGGCGGTACGCGGATCGTTGGTCGTCGTCGATGACTTCGGCGACGTACGCCTCCGCCACGTCCAGCGCCCATGTGACATCCTCTTCGGTGCAGACAACGCCCGAGATCACTGAACTCAGCGTGGTCCACACGTGGCCCCTGGGCAGCCCCTTGCCCTCCGAAAAGGCCAGCGCGAGCAGCATCCGTCGCACCCGGGCCTCGTCCGGACCGAATCGGGCCAGATAGTCGTCGAAGGCTTCACCGACCTCGCTGGGCAGGTCCTCGGCCCAGCCGGCGCGGTTGATGTCGACGGAAGAGCAGTCGGAGCGCAGGGTGCGGGCCGTCGTCCTGGCGTAGAGATAGACGCCGGCCGCCTTCGCCGCGACTGCGTCGGCGACCATACGTGCGCGGTCGGCCTGGCCTCGGTAGGGCGTCAGAATCTCGGGTTCGTCGCTGGCTAGCAGCACCCGTGTGACGTAGCCGGACACGTCCTCCTGCGTGGCCCGGTAGTCGTCCCGATCCAGGTCCATCACCGTGAACGTGCGTCCCAGCGGGCCCACGAGTTCATGGCGAGCCCCGACGAGCAGTCTCACGCCGGGGATCTCCGACATGGGGCGCAGCAGCTCGCGCGTGATCCGGCGGGGCTCACCGTGGCCGCCGGCGTCCGCGGCGGTGTCCGAACCTGCTTCGTCAACGGCATCGACCACGACGATGATGGGCGCTCCCTGACGCCCGCGCCGGGTGAGCTCCTGGAGCAGAGCGGCGGGACCGTCGGTACGGGTGTCCAGCGCGGTGGCGATGCGTTCGACCACCTCCTCCAGCCGCTTGTGCCGCGCGTGGACCGCGGCCGAGACGCACCCGGCGGGAAGCACGGTTGAGGCGTCGACACCGGAGAGGTCGAGACGAGCCCGGTATCCGAGGTCCGAAAGGGCGACGATCCGTCCGAGCACCGCCGACTTTCCGCACCCCGGGCTACCAGTGACCACTCTTCCGCGACCGTCGCTCTGAGGCGAGGTGAGCCAGTCTACGAGTTCGGACAGCACCCGGACCCGGCCGCTGAAGTACAGGCCCTGCTCGGACTCGAACTCCACACCCCGCGACCGCGGGCCGAAGTGCTCGTCCAGATCCCGCTCCGCCACACGTCGTTGGACCTGCAGATCGGTGCCCAGAGGAGGAAGCTCCTCCCGATAATTCGAGTTGGCCAGGAAAGGCGCGAGGCCGGTCACGAGTCCACTGGCCAACTCGGCTCGTTGGCTGTGGCCTTCGGCGTCGAACTGTTCATTGACCGCTTTGACGAGTTCGGTGAGATCCAGGTACTGCTGGCGCTGGCCGGTCCTGCTGGCGGTGGTTTCGACGGCCTCGATCAGGGCCGTGACGAAGCGGCCGTCCTCCGCGATGTCCTTGTGCCGGGCCGAGCCCAGGAACCACAGTCCGGTTGAGGCACGGCCGGAGGTGCTCCGAAAGGCGATTGTCTGAAGCGCGACCGCGGCCGCGTCCGCGCTGCCTGCTCCGGCCGAGCAGGTGTCGAGGATCAGCAACAGGTGACGTAACTCGCCGCGACAGAGGATGCGTACGAGGTCTTCGGTGGCCAAGGCGCTGGAGACGAGATCGTCCTCCTGCGAATCCCAGCAGAGCAGATAGTGGCGGTCGCGTTCCTCAACGGATCCATGTCCCGCGAAGTAGACGACGACGACGTCGTCGGCCATCAGATCGGCATCGGCCGACCAATGGGTGAGCTTCCGCCGTATCTGATCGGCGCTTTCGTAGTCCCCGAGGCCCGGCAACACAGCGGTGTAGCCGAACGCTTGGAACAGCTCGGTCGTCGCCCGGACGTCCCCGGGCACGGAGGTCAGCCGCTCCTCCTCGGGAAGGTGACAGTACTTGCCGCTTCCCAAGGCGATGAAGAATTGCCTTCCCACCCCACCACCCCGACGTCGTGGACCGCTGACCCCGAACGTTACCTATCGGGAGGTCAATCCGCCGGTAGTTGCGACGAGCAGCGGTGCATCCAACCTCCTGCGGCAGGCCGCCTCGCCCCTGCGGGTCAGGGTCTGCCGCATCTCCGGAGCCTCCACGAAGATCACGTCCGCGCCGGCCTCGGCGTAGGCGTGGGCCGGTTCGATCGACGAGTTCAGGCCCTCGGTCGCGATGGCGTCCGTACGGGCGATGAGGACGAAGTCCGGGTCGGTGCGGGCCTCGGCGAGGGCGCGGACCTTCCGGGCCATCTCGTCGGTGGGCACCAGGGACTTGTCGTCCAGGTGGCCGCAGCGCTTGGGGAAGGTCTGGTCCTCGATGTGTAGGCCGGCCACGCCGATGCGCTCGTACAGCGCGAGGGTGCGGACGGCGTTCACCGCGTTGCCGAAGCCGGTGTCGGCGTCCGCGATGACCGGGAGGCTCGTCACGTCGTCCATCTGCTCGATCCGTGCCGCGACCTCGGTGAGGCCCAGCAGGCCGATGTCGGGGATCCCGCAGCTGCGGGCGATGGCGCCCCCGCTGGCGTACAGCAGTTCGCTGCCGCTCTCCTCCACGAGACGCGCGCTCAGTCCGTCGTACGCGCCGGGGGCGACGTGGATGCCGTCGCCGTCGATCAGGCGGCGGAGGCGGGTGGTCGAGCGCTTCGACGTAGGTGACTCCTCGGTCAGGACTTCTGGGGTGCGTGAGCCGCTGGCGCTCGTCGCGGTTACGGGGACGGCCTCGGCGAGTGCGACGACCAGGCCGCAGGTCAGCCCACCCTCATACGCGCTGGCCGCAGCCGTCGAGCGGCGCGGGCGCCGTGCAGTCTTCGCTGGCCGAGCAGGTCACCCTCGGCGTCTCGTCCGGGTCGGCGTGCAGGGTGAGTTTGCTGCCCTGAGCTTGGTTCGCGCTTGCTCTGCGAGGGGTGATGCCGTCGCCTGTCAGTGGGTGTTGGGAGAATGAGGGTGTGACAGATTGTGTGTTTGGCTTCCATGCTCCTCGGGTGTGCAGGGTGCGGGGTGAGCAGCTTGCCGCTGAAGATCTGATTGTGCAGGCCGCCGATGCGTTCCGAGTGGACGATGAAAACGTGGTCATGGATGCAGAGCATCTTCGCCAGGGGGCCTTGGCGCTTCCCGCTGTCGTCGCAGCGGCAGGGGCCATGGTCGTGCTGGGAGAGCCCGGAGCGGGTAAGACTTCCGTCCTGAGGCAGCTCACCAATGGGTTGCCCCATGTCCTCGACACTTGGAACCGAGACTCCGACGCGTGTCTTTGGGTGACAGGTGGGGATCTCACGGAGCACTCCTATCAGGAGGAGCTAGGGTCTCATCTTCTCTCCTTGCCTTCGGAAGGAGACACTGCCGGAGGTGCCGGAGTGCTGACGGTAGTCCTGGATCAGGCCGACGAGAGTCCACTTCTGCCACGTCTGTCCAGGTCGCTGAGAAGGTCACTGAGCGGCCGGGGCACTAACAGCGTTCGGTTTCTGATGGCCTGCCGCACAGTCGACTATCCGGCGGCGCTGACGTCTGCGTTGGCCGAGGCTTTCGGTGCGTGCCGATGCGTCGATCTGGCTCCGTTGAGTCGCGCGGAGGCTGTGGCATTGGCTGACAGCGCCGGCGTCCCGGGAGAAGATCTGGTGGTGGCGGCCGAGTCGGCTGGCGCCGCTGTTCTTGCTGAAGTACCACTGACCTTGGAATTGCTGGTACTGACCTATCAGGCTGATGGCCAGCTGCACGGGCGGCCAGAAGAGTTGTTCGCACGCGGAGTAGCGCGGCTTGCTGAAGACCCCGACCCTCGCCGACTTAAGAAACCGCTGATCACCACGGCTCATCAGCGCTTGACGGTGGCGGGACGCATCGCTGCGTGGATGCTGTTGTCCGGCCACCGGACGGTATGGCGTGGTGCCTCGTTTGAGGCTGGCACCTACGATCTGCAGGGCGACGTACTGGCGGGGGGAGCGGAGCGGACCGACGCTGGACCGTTCGAGATTTCGCCCCAAGTGGTCGAAGAATGCTTGGCAACCGCCCTGTTCACAGCGCCAGATGACGACAGGGTGGCATTCCGCCATTCCTCCGTAGCAGCCTACCTCGCAGCCCGATACCTGACCGATCGAAAGATCACGCAACGGCAGCTGGAGAATCTCTTCCTGATCTGCGCACCAGACGGAGAGACGGCGACTATTCCAGCACCGCTGCGGGAGACAGCAGCCTGGCTGGTGGCCATGAACCCCTCTGGCGGCGACTGGCTGGCCAGTGCCGATCCCGAGAGCCTCGCGGTGCACAGCGCGCTCGTGCGTTCCGACGAGGTCCGTCGGCTCACGGTAAGCAGGCTGCTGGAACGTGCGGCGCAGGTCGAACTGGGAGGCACGAGATGGCAGCTCTCCCGCTGGGACCTGCGCCATCCCGCACTTGCTGATCAGCTCGCCGACAACTTGGAGCTTGCCCCCGCCGAAGGTGCGGCCAGCTGGCAGTCCACAGCACGAATCCGCCTCGCGATCCAGCTGGCTCAGGAAGCCGGCACCGATCACCCCAGGTTGGCCGACGCCCTGCTGAGGTTGGTGCAGAACGACACATGGCATCAAACGGAGCGTCGTTTGGCGGCGCGCGCCGCGTTCGCCTGCGACCCAGGCCGTGCCGTGCCAGTCTTCGTCGAGGTGCTCGCCACGCTGTCCGACCCGCCTGACGCCGAGCGGGTGGACCCCGACCATGAGCTCCTGGGCACTCTACTGAGCCTACTGTGGCCGCACCATTTGGACGCAGCGACGATGCTCGGTGCCCTTCGGCCTCCGTCTCCGGACCTGTACGGCAACTACGCCCACTTCCTGAGGACCATGCCAGGTGAGTGCAGGGATGAGGATCTGCCAAGTCTTCTGGCTTGGGCATCCGACGCAGTTTGCCGGCCGGACAGTGGCTATGTCTTCTCGCGCGATCGCTTCGAGATCTCGCTGATCAATGGGGTGATCGACCGCGCGATGAAAACGTCGGAAGCGACTCAGCACGCGGACACTTTGGCTAAAATCATTTTCAGTCTCCTCCATAACCATCACAAGGTCCAGCTGCCGGATTGTTTGCAACCCGATGAGCACGGGGACGAGACGCAGGAGGCTCGCTCATGACGCAGGCTTCTGACCCAAGCCCTTGTTAGAGAGGCTGTTCGAGCAAACTTCGAACCGCGCACGGCGGCCTACCAGATCGCGTGTGACTGGGAACGACGCCCGTCGCTACGGCTCGATGCACCCTCGGAGCCCGAGCCGGCGACCCGTCATCACCTCGTCGATCGGGAGGACTTCCCCTGGGTCTTGGAGCAGACTGTCGAGGCGGCGGGGGACGGCGATGGTGCGGCCACCCAGGTGTACGGCGAGCTCGCCTCCTTGACGTTCCCTGCGGACGACCCCCATGCGTTCGAACTGGCCTACGACAACACGCACCCAGCCTGGCCTTATCTGAGCTCCTTCTATGCGGCCATCCCTGTCAACAGTCCGCTAGCTGAGGCGCTGCGCCACAACTACAGCGCTGACAGAGTGAACTGGCCGGAAGCCGCAGCGTTCATGGCCCAGCAAGCGCGGCTCCTCGCTGAAGCCAGGGCGGGCGACAACGACAGCCTGTGGCAGTTCCTGTGGGGTCTGCGCGTTGACCCGCAGACGGGTGAATTCACACAGACCGCGCAGGGTGCCCTCTCAACCTGGCCAGCCGCCGTAGCTCTGGGCGACGATCTGTCGGACTTGGCTGAGCTGGCTCTCCGCTACCTCACCACCGAACATGACCGTGCGGATTCCTGGCTCCCACACACCCGTCAAAACAAGTGCTCATGGGCGGGATACGCTCTTCTCACCGAGCTGCACAGGACGAACCCCCTGCTCGAATTTCCCGCGCGGGTCTGGAGCTCGTGGGCAGCCGCGATTCTCACCGAGTTCATGGGCATGTCGACGATCTACATGGAAGCTGTACGGGTGGACTTGCTGCGCTTGGCAGCCCGTCACGCACCTGAGTCGGTTGCCCTACGCGTTAGCCAAGCCGCTAGAGCGGCGCTGACGGCAGGCCGACAGCCCATCGAGCTCAATGCGATTGATCCGCGCTGGGCTCCTGAACTCCGTACGTGCTTGGAAGACCTTGCCATTGACCTTTCTACCTGTCTCGGACTCGCGTCCGAGGCGGCCGAAAGGGCCCTGGCGGGCCCACCAGAAAACGCAGGCCACCTGACATGCTTGCCCGATAATGATGAGGCGCGTGACGCCACGCTGCGAACCTGGCACAGCATCCTGGCCGCTCTTCTCACCACTGACAGCCGGGTCGTGCACGAGATCGTCGATGCCAGCATCGACGGACCGCGAGAAGCTCCGCTCGCAGCACGAGCTGCCGTCCTCGCTGCCCACGCCCTATTGACCGCGGACGCCGAGGCCCACTGGCCACGAGTCAAGGCTTTCGCGGGAACCGACCCCGAGTTCGGCCGCAAGCTGGCCGAAGCATGTGCCAGGACTGAGGCGGAGCGCATCCAGGGTTCCCTCAGCGAAACTCTTGTTGCTGACTTGTACTCATGGCTCAGTGGATTGTACGACCCGGAGGGGGACGAGCCCCTCCGCGGCGTTCGCTGGATCAGCGATGAGGAGCAAGCCCGCAAATGGAGAGACCGCCTACTAGCTGAGCTAAGTCGACGAGGCACCGCTGAGGCGATTCGTCAACTGCGCCAACTTGCGACTCTGTATCCCTCCCGACTGTCCATTGCCGCAGCGCTAGTCGAGGCGACCAAGCAGTATGCCGTTGCGAGCTGGAGCCAGGTGCGTACGGAAGACGTAGTGCGGATTTTGCAGGATCCAGCGCGGCGCATCATTCGCACCAGCACAGATCTCTTGGATGTGGTGCACGAGGTCCTTGAGGAGGTGGGCCGGGCGCTTCCCTCGCACTGCGAGTTGCTCTGGGACCGTACACCGGGCAAGAGACCCCGAAGGCCGTCCGTGGAAAACCCACTCATCCCGGATGTTTGGCGCCCCAAGCCCGAAGCGGCTCTCTGCGCCTACCTCGCACACGAGCTGCTACTTCGGCTGGCCGGCCGCCGTGTCGCGGTCAACCGGGAGGTTCTGATCCACCCCACCGATCCATACGGCGCGGGCGACCGCACTGACCTCCTCGTTGAGGCGATGCCCTCACCGGGTGACGACCCCGGCATCACTGAGAGCGGGTCCGTCAAGCTGGTCATTGAGGTCAAGGGCTCTTGGAACGACGAAGTTCCGACGGCTCAAGCGGAACAGTTGGCAGACAGGTATCTGCCGGAAGCGGGAACGGATGTAGGTATCTACATCGTCGGCTGGTATCCGATCGAACTTTGGGATGCCACGGGTGACAACCGTAAGACTCAGGCGAAGAAGCTCCAGCTGGACACGCTCCTCGTCCATCTGCTGGATCAGGCGGCTAGCCTCTCGCAGGTGGGCGGAGTTCACGTTCGCCCCATGGTGATCAACATTCCGCGGCCGGACAGGCAGAAGTTGTGAGGGGCAGAGCTCGATGAGGTGCTCACGCAACGGCGTGTGAAGTGGTCTGAGTTTCCTGAGGCGGAACAACTGGTCAGCTCAGGAAAGCATAGCTCTGGCGGGAGACGCGTTGGTCGACCCGATAGGCTTGGGTTGTCTTAACGGAGTTTGGTGGAGTCGAGGGTCAGCAACTTAGGCAACTTTGGCGACGCCCTCCACTAGATCACGAGAGCCGGTCATGCAGATCACGACGAAGTGCCATGCCACCTGAGGATTCTCCCGAGGAGTGCTGGAGCACCAAGTCCATAGCCTTAACGAGTTCGTCGACGCCGATGATCGCGGCAATGCGTAGCTCGTGGACAAGCAATGTCGCAGAGGTCACGGCGACTAGGTCCGCGCTGACCTCCGTTGCCTCACCGTCCGAAGCGGGGCCATTGGAGAAGACGGTGACATCTTCGTAGTTGGCCTTGATCCGCAGGCGGTAGAGGTAGTCAGCCATGGTCGCAGGCCGGATGCCACTGGTTACGGTGTCCCGCTCCGCCGAGGTCAGCCTGACACTCTTCGGTTCAGGCGTGGGCTTTCGGCCCGTCGCCGCCCGGGTCTCCTCGTTGAGGCGCCATTGCTTCTTTTTGGCATTGAGCTTTTCACGCCGCCTCTTGGTGAGGCGGTCCTCGACAAGCAACTGGCGGGTGGAGCGCAAGGCCTTGGCTGCGATGTCCCAGGCTTGTTCGCCCTGCCACGCTACCCACGGGTGCAAATCGAAATCTAGGGAACGCTTGGGGCCGCCGCGGATCCCGTCCGCGTCAGCAAGCCGGGTCCCTGGAGCCGTCGCCGCGAGAGTCCAAGGCGCGATCTGCAGACTGCGAGTGGTCCACAGATCCACGTAGCGCCGCTTCGTAGGCTCGTGCATCTGCGGACGCTCGCCACCTTCGGCCACGATCAGGGCCTGGGCGGCCCCGTAGAGGACGTAATAGGACTGAACAGCTCCCCAGCTGTTGGCGAGCCGGATAATCTCGGAGTCTCCGGCCAGTGCGTGCGTGTGCTCCAGCAGGCGAGCGGTCGCCCATGCTCGACGCATGCATGCCAGCACTTGTTCTCGGTTGCAGGAACGCGATGGCACATCAGCCCTGAAAAGGGCTGGTGCCGCAGAGTCATGAAGGCTGGCGACAGCGTCTTCCGCTCTGCTGTCGCCGAGCGCAAGTTCACGGAACGCGCGGATGTATGAGGCGTGGGTGCGGAAGCTGCGGGTCTGCTCGCTGTCGACCGGCGGGGGAGTAAAGACGATACGTGCCACGCTTCAGTATCGCCTGCCCGACGGCTCGCCGCTGGCGATTCTGATCCGCTGAGCGCGCCTATGCCTGGTGCTGAGGCGACCCGACCAACCGGTCACGCGCACCGGTATGCCGCGGGTGCTCGGGTCTTCCCAGGCACAACCGTCAGAGCCCCCTTGGAGCCGCTCAGTCTATGAACTATCTCTGACGGTAGAAGCAGATGTGCAGCCGCCGTCGGTCGTGCCTCACAAGCAGTTCGACACCCGGAGCCCCCTCTAGCAGGTCTTCTGCTGGACGCCGGAGCAGTGGGAGCAGTCATGCGGAGGGGCGATGCCGACAAGTGTGACGTACGCACGCTGGCGAGTGGGACGACATCGTGATCTCATGTCGCCCCATTATCTGTGCCGGTACGGCTCCACCGGGGAAGAAGGCCCGGTGTCTCTGATGACGGTGTGCCATCTGGGTCCAGACCATGCGGCCAAAGCACACGGAAGAAACGTCTGGAGTCGTGCGCGACTACGGAAAACGCTCCCCATGGAGAACGGAGACCGATGTCGGCAGCTTGCCGAGCCAAGGTTTCGGCGCTGGCACGATCTCCGGCCTCTAGTCGCAACTCGGCCAGCTGTCGAAGCGCCAGTGCATCCCCGGCGTCGGCTGCTTGGTACGCGAGTCTCTCGGCGCCAGTCCGGTCTCCAGCTTGTTCCCGAACCTGCACGAGTTCGTATAGGGCGCGGGTGCTCCCGAAATCGGCTGCTTGGGTTGCAAGTTTCAGAGCGCTGACATCGCCATCTGCCTTCCTCCGCATGCGACTAAGTGCCATGAGTGCCTCGGGCTTCCCGTTGATGGCTGCTTGGTGTGCGAGCCTTTCGGCGCCGGCCCGGTCTCCGTCCTGTTCCCTGATCTGTACCAAGTTGCTGACAGTGTGAGCGCTTGCACTATCGGCTGCTCGACGAGCAAATTCTTCTGGAAGGGATTGGCCTCCGGGGCGCGTCCCTAGTCTCGCCAGGGACCCTAGTGCTTCAAAATCTCCGGCATCGAGGGCCAGTTTGTACAGCCGTTCGGCGCGTGCACAGTCTCCGTTCCTCTCGTGCGTCCGGGCCAGGGCATTGAGGGCACGGCGGTTCCCGCGGCTGGCTGCTCGGTGGGCGACTGCTTCAGCCTCTGTGTTGTCTCCGGCCGCCTGCAGCATCAAGGCCAAATCGCGCAGGGCGTAGGGGTATCCCGCTTCGTCCGCTTGACGACACAGATTTGCTGCGCCCGGTTGATCACCCGCCCTGTGCCGAATCCAGGATAGGTTCACAAGTGCCTCAGGTTCTCCGGCATCGACGGCTCGCCTGTAAATGCGTTCGGCATCCGCACAGTCTCCTTCCCTCTCAAGCCGCTGTCCCAGATCGATGAGGATGCGAGTGTTTCCTCGATTCGCCGCTTCGGCGGCGATGGATTCCGTCTCCGCGTAGTCCCCAACTTCCGACCTCCTTCGTGCCAGCTCCTCAAGGGCAAAAAGGCTTCCCATGGCAGATGCTTGCCGGATGAGTTCTTCTGCGCCTGGGGGATCTCCGGCCTTATCTCGGAAAAAGGCCAGTTCAAGGATGGCGGTGGTGCTGCCAGCCTGGGCTGCGCGGTGGCGGAGAAGGTGAGCCCATCGGAGGCGGAAGCGGACCTCAGCCTCCTGGGACAGGGCGCTGAGGTCGCCGGGGAGGGTGAGCCAAGTGAAGGCGGCGTGCCAGAAGGAGGTGGGCGGGCACAGGTACCGGCGGATGGAGCGCCCATGTTGCTCCAGATAGTCGGCCAGTCGGTGCACAGGGGCCGCCACTTCGTGGCGCAACCCTACTTTCGGTGGGTAATGCAGCGAACGACCCTCTACGCGACGCAGGGCTGCCTGTTTTCCATGGACAGTTTGGGCGAGTTCGGCCAGCGCAGCTTCCACCCAGTTGTCGTCTTCAAAGCTTTGAAGGTCACTCTCATCGAGATAGCCGTGAGCCGCTTCGGTTAGGAAGGTGACGGGCAGGTGGGGGCCGATACCGAGGCGGCGAGCGTCCATCGCGGCTTCCAACAAAGCCTGAGCGGCTGGGCTGCCGTGCTCATAGGCGCGCAGCAGTTCGGGGGCGCCGGCGAGGTCCTGCGCGACCCGTCCGCTGCCGGAGGTCCTGGTGAGAGCCTCTGCCAGCAGCCGGTCGCCATCTTTTGCGAGTTGCGCGGCGGCCGACAGCGCCGGGGTATCGAAGATCTCGGGCATGGTCAGTGTGCGTCCGGCCAGCAGTTCCCGCGCGCGGCTGTGCGGATCCGCGTCGCCGAATGCCGGAAGGGCGGTGTACTTGCGCGCGTACTCGGGCCAGAGGGTGCCCAGCACTAGGATTGGGCCTCGCCCAGGGTTGGTAAGTAGGTCGTGGACCGCGGCGGCAATCTGTTCGCCCGCTCTCGCGTCTCCGAGGTAGTGCTGGCCCTCGTTCAGCCAAACCACTGTCTGAGGCCGCACATGCTCAAGTTCCGCGAGTGCGGCCTCGGCACGAGTGGGATTGAAGGGATGCCACAACCGCCACCCTGCCTTCGCGAGGGGCTGGATGGCCTCCCAGCACGCTCTCGTTTTGCCTGTCGACGAGGAACCGACGAGCACGACCATCCGGCTCTGCCCTGCTACGGCTGCATTGACCGCTTCCGCGATGACATGATCGTGCTCTCGCCGGACGTAGCCGGGCAAAATCTGTTGCTGTGGACCGGACCGGGCACGTGACATGGCGGGGCCTGCCGGGTGGACCTCCAAGTCGTACGGAGACCACTGGTCGATCAAAGTTCCCGGGCCCAACTCGTTGTCGGCTGCCGACCGGGTGGCGTACGGGCCGATTGCCTCTGGCTGGAGCCCCGGGTCTTCCCGCGGCAGGCCAGACGCCTGAGGGAGGAGCGCCGTTGTCCTCTCGGGGGGTGCGTGCCCGCCCTGCTGAAAAGCCTTCCTCAAGTGGGCAGATGCGGCAGGCATTGTGAAGGGTTCATAGTAGGCGCGACGTACCTGATCCCCTGTGGGGCTTTGCAGCCTTCTTATAAGCTCGGTCTCGTCCCAGAGTTCGACGGTGATGTCATGCGTCTGTTCCTGACGCTTCTTCCAACCGTCCCACCAGTGGGCTGCAGGCCCGTCCATGCTGGATGGTATGCATAGGATCCACCGCTCGATCGTGTAGCCAATGACTGCTGCGGCTTTCAGTCCGCTAGCCAGTGACTCGCGAATCTGCTGCGAATGGTTGGTCGTGGTTGTCGGCATGAAGTATTTGGACTGCCAGACGGTGACTACGCCTTCGAGATCGCCAGCGAAAGCATCGATTCCCCAGTCTCCCGGATTGGCGGCGATCATCCGGACATTAGGATTGGTTGTGCTGGCGAGCTGCGCAAGCATCTTCTCGAAATCGGCACGCGCGCCGTCCGTGCTGCCAGTTCGGATTTCGTGCACTCCAAAATGTATGGGCGGAATGCCGGCCGCCACTCTAAGGGAACGCTCCAACCCGGCTACCTCCACGTCGGCTAGGCGGACCGAACCATCCGCTTTCGGTAGGCTGTTCCCCATGTGCCACGCACAGCGAGGGCAGTCAGCATACGTGTCACAGAATCCATCGATCAAGGAGACCCTTCCCAACCGAAGGCGGAGCTCGCTGACAGGTCACCACGTTTTGCTAGGAACGCACCATCGCTGGAATGTTCCGAAGCTGGTGGCACCGGCTTGTCGATGTTGGCTGGCTACACGAGGTGCACCGAGGTGCGCGTTATGGGTGCTGGCTCAGGGAGCCGACTCGGAGCGGTCGCGGGTTGCCGCCCGTGGAGCTGGTACTCAGGGGCTACCCTCGCCAGCTTGCGACGCCGGTGAGCGGGGAGTTGTTCAGCGGTGGTAGGTGCGGATGGCGGGGCGTGGTGTGGCATTGAGGAAGAGCTCGAACCAGGCCGGGGCGCGCAGTCGTCGACGCCGAGGTGCCAGTTGATGTCCCCGTCGGCGAACTGGGGCAGTGGAGCATCATGACGTCGCCTTTTGGAAGGGGAGCTCTTCGCGTTTTGACGCATGCCCACCAGCACGATGGTGTGCATAGCCAGGTTGGCCTGGCGGCCGGGGGTGTACTGCTCCCGGACAGTCGCATTGGCGTCTCAAGGCGTCCGTGGGGCACCCCGATCTGCGCAGCCCGACCCCATGGGTAGCGAGGGCACCGACGGCTGAGACTTCTGGCATCTGGTCGTTTCCGGTGTTGAGTAATTGCTCGCCGAGTTCCGCGCCGGTCACAACCCTCTAATTCGCATGCGCCTCACCCCCCGATCCACTGCGGAGCACTCCGCCCATCCTCGAGGAAGCGGGTAAGCGAAAATTTTATATTGAGGAAGAACTCTGGACGGTTCGCCGGATTTTCGCCTGCGGCAGCTGAGAGCGTCGCGGTGCTAGTACCTCCCAGCCACATGCCTACGGTCAGGTCGGTCAGGTAGTTCTCCAGACTCAGGGCGGTATGACGTACATCGCTGTGTCCGAAGGTAAACAAGGAACTGCGACCGGAGCGGGCAGCACCAACAGCAGCCAGAAACTTCGCTGGTACGGCGTAGACTTTGCCGCTGCTGGAAATGAGCCAGTACGTCGCCGTCGAACTGACCTCTAGCAGAGTGTCGAGCTGCAGGCGATTGATCTTCCAGGAGTCACCAGCTGAGGCGCTGGGAATAAGGGCGTTGGCCTTCTTTACCTGGACCAGGTCACCGATCCTCGTGGTCAGCTGACCGGGGACCGTGACCTCGAGGACGATACCGATGTCCGCGCCGGTTGCCTTCTCCGCGTTCTTCGTCTCCTGCCGACTCGCTAGCGCTACCTCTGGAGAATCCGGATCCGTCCACTGCCCAGCCCTCGATCCGGCGGCGAACCGTTGCCCGAGCTTCTCCAACAGGCGGGCAGTTAGCGCTTCCTCGTCCTGCGCGCCAGACCGGGACACAAAGCCCATGAAGTCCTCGACCGCGCCCGCCACCGCTCCGCATATCAGATCCTCCAGGCCGGCGCCGGCGAGCCACGTCGACGAGGGAGCGTCGAGGGGTCTCGGGAAGACACGGCGTCGAGCGTCCATGGAGCCGCCCAGCGCGTCGATCAGCTTCTGCTCCATGGGGCTACTGCCGTCGGCGATGGCCTGGATTCCCTCGGCCCGGCGCCGGACTTCCGGTACCACGCTTGGCGTCGTCGCCTTGACAGCCGCTCGCACTGACTGGCGCTGTTCGGCTAGGGCAAGTGTGAGGTAGACATCGAGACCGTCCATGTGGCGGGCAAGGACGAACAGCCACGGGAGTGACCTGGCCCAGAGCGTGGGGCGGCGACTCGCGGATTTTTCAACTCTGGCTCGGAGTCCCGCAGCCTCCACAAGAAGGCGCTCCACGCTGAACAGCATCAGGTCGCGCCACAGATCCACCAGCGCGCGTTCGGCGTGCGGTGCCAGCCGCCTCATCACCTCGCCAGCCCGGCCGTCTACGAGATCCTGGTTGAGGTCGATCAGTCCCGCAGCGACGCCGACGGCTATCGCAGCCGGTACCGGCATGGCCTCGGCGACCCGAGCGGGGCTCTTGAGGCGAGCCATCCACTTCACCAGGCCCGGGGTCATGCGGCCAGCCGTGACCCAGCTATCCATCGTCAACCGCAACAGATGCTGCTCGACCAAGGAGCCATGCTCGTGCACCAGTCCTTCAAGGCCACGTGCCGTCGCGAATTCGTCGGCCATAGGAGGACGAGTGCGCAACGCGTCCAGACAGCATCGGGGGCAGTCGGGGTCCTGCTCGTGGTAGTAGTAATCGTCACGATGGGAGATGTGGTCCACCGGCCGACTATATGCGGCGCGGTCAACATCCCGCTGTGATACCGAATACCCCTCCCTGCGGCCGATTGGGGAGAATGTCTGCCTGCGGTCCGCACAGAGTGCGCTAGTCTGCGGGCAGGAATGGAGCCTGGGACGGTACCTGGGCCACCCCCGGTCATCTTGAGGTACGGAGCGTCGGAACGCGCCCTCGCCACCACCTCCCTCCCACTTCCTGCGCACCTGTTCTGTCCGGCCCTTGTGCCGGACAGCCGAAAGGCGTTTCCTTGACCATCTACTCTCAGCACGCCACCCGTGGAAAGACTCAGATCCTGGCGACCTACTAAGGTCCGGACGGCGTCGTGTCCAAGACCTTGACGAGTCTTGCCGAGCCTCACCTTGCGGGTCCGGTCGTCGACGCCCTCAACAGGATCTCCGCCCTCGCCACTGTCCCTGTCAGCATCCACGACCGCCGTGAACGGCGAGTGGGCTACTACCCGCGCACACATCTTGCCGCGCTAGCTGACCCTGCCGCCCGCACCGCTCTTCTCGGCGGCGCCCACAGCCTGTGGTACGAGTACGTTTGCCTGCGGCTTCACCAGGCGCTCGCCGACTTGGAAAGCGCCGTGGTGGCTCTCCCCAACACGGTTAGCAGGGCGATCCGATCCGAACTGGATGAAGAGAAGCACGGGTTGCAGACAGGACTCGCAGAGTTCTCGGGAGCTTCCACCGAGGAGGAGCCGGAGACCGAGCGCTGCTGGGAGTTCAGGCTGCCCTTCGTGAAGTACGACGACGGGCTGGGCACGCTGAGCGACGAGACGCGCGAGCAACTCGATCGACGCGAGTCGGGATTCACGTCGGAGCAACGGGAGAAGGCGGTCGCCGCCCTCCGGGTGCTGGTCACCGCGCACGCCCAGGGCGGCGACGTGGGGGCTTCACTCGACGACCCCAGTTGTCGCCTCTTCGTGGAGCCGTACGACTCCGACGGCTTCTATCTGACGATCGAAGCGCCGGAGCCAGGCGACGACGAGACTTCGTGGGAGGTCGAGGTCGGCCGATGGGTGCCGGATGACCCCGAGGAGGAGCCTGGGGACCACACCAGCGCGACAGGGCAGGACATGGTCGGCTGTTCCCTTCCGGTCGCGCCGACCGCTGAAGAGATCGCTCATCTGTTGAAGTCCGTGGACGAGGAGCCGCTGCTGCTCGCCGAGTGGTCTGAGTTGCGCGTGGGAGCGATACTCGCAGGGACGGCGCTGGTAGTAACCGAACGTTACGACTCGTGATCGGGTCGGCAAGGAAGGCTTGACTCTGATGTGGTGGGGCTGGGCACGGCTCGCCACCACATGCCCAGTGGATACTTCAGTCGTGGGGGGGGGCCCGCGCGGGGGGGCCCCCCCCCCCGGCCCGGGCCCCGGGGGTTGGTATTAGACGATGGTTGGTGATAAGGTGATTGTTTTGGGGCCCCCGGACCCAACACAGCACCCCACG